>NZ_QHCP01000003.1:0-725013 GCF_003182415.1 Actinokineospora spheciospongiae
GGGCATCGCCACCCGCTACGACAAGACCGCCCTGTCCTACCAGGCCATGATCGACCTGGCCACCCTCACACTCTGGCTTTGAGGACAGGCCCTAGGGGCCCGCGAACCCCTTCACCAAGGACAGGTCCCACCACAGCGCGCCGGAGCGCAGGTCGTCCACAACGGACCGCAGCCACTCGGCCTCGGCGCGCCGCAGGGCCAGTGCGTATTCGTCCTCCAGCACGAAGATGCGCGGCAGCGGCGCCATCTCCGCCTCGGTCGCGGCGATCTCGGCCTCGACCAGGCCGCGTCGGGTGGTCAGGCAGGTGGCGACGTCCTCCGGGGTGAGGATGAGCATCGAGGCGAGGGCGGCGGGCATGTCCGGGTACTCCGCGGCGGGGGTGGACAGCATCTCGCGCAGCCAGGTGGTGGCGATGGCGTTGCAGCGGGCGGGTGTGGAGGCCGTGGTCCACGAGGCCTACGACCGCGGCGCGGACGGGGTGGGCGCGTTCCTCAACCTCGCCCCCAACGGCATGGACGCCCTGCGCGTCCTGGACCTGCACGAGGTGGTCGGCGAGGCGGGCTTCGCGACGCCGACCATCCGCCTGTTCCTCGGCGAGCACCGGCGGCTGCGCGAGTTCAGCCTGGTCGGGGCGCGCACGGACGGCCTGACCTCGATCACCCTCAACCGCGGGGACCTCTACGCCCGCCTGCGCGACGAGGCCGTGCGCCGCGGCATCCTGATCGAGTACGGCAAGCGCCTGGTCGGTGCGGACCCCGACGCCGACGGGGTGACCGCCCGGTTCGCCGACGGCAGCACCGACCGGGGTGACCTGCTGGTCGGCGCCGACGGCCTGCGGTCGGTGGTGCGCACGCTGATCGACCCGGGCGCGCCGGACGCCCGGTACGTGCCGCTGGTCAACACCGGGGGGTACGTGCGCGGCGTCGACATCGACACCGAACCGGGCGTCACCCGGATGATGTTCGGCAAGCGCGCCTTCCTCGGCGTGGTCGGCGCGCCCGGTGGCGAGGTGTGGTGGTTCTGCAACGTCCCGCAGCGGCGCGAGCTGTCCCCCGCCGAACTGGCGGCGATCTCGCCGGGGGAGTGGAAGTCGCGCCTGCTCGACCTGTTCGCCGACGACGGTGACCTGCCGCGGCGGGTCATCGGCGGGACCGAGTCACCGATGCTGCCGTGGAACACCTACGACTTCCCCCGGGTGCCGACCTGGCACCGGGACCGGATGGTGATCATCGGTGACGCCGCGCACGCCACCTCACCCGCCGCGGGCCAGGGTGCGTCGATGGCCGTCGAGGACGCCGTCGAGCTGGCCCGCTGCCTGCGCGACCTGCCCGTCGAGGCCGCGCTGACCGCCTACGAGGGCGCCCGGCGCGCCCGGGTGGAGAAGGTCGTGGCGCACGGCAAGCGCAACGGCGACCAGAAGGGCGTGGGCCGGGTGGCGAAACTGCTGCTGCCGCTGGTCTTCCGGCTCATGCCCGACCCGGACCTGCGCTGGCTCTACGACCGCGAGACCCCCTGGGAGGCCCCGGCCCGCTGAACCCGCGCGTTCGGCCCGATGGGGGTGGTCGGGCCTGCCAGGATGGGTAGGTGAGCCAGCAACCGCCGTACCCGCCGATGGGGTACCCGCCACCCGGCCACCAGCCGCAGCCGTACCCCCAGCAGCCGTACCCGCCGGGGCCGTACCCGCCGCCCTACCCGCAGGGTGGGCCGTATCCGCCGCCGGGTCATCCGATGCCCCATCCCGGGTACCAGCCGCAGCCGAGTGGGATCACCGCCGTCCTCGCGGTGGTGTTCGGGTTCCTGTGCCTGGGGGCTTCGGCGTGGTCGATCGTGTTGTTGGTGCAGCCGCTGGTGGGCGGGTGCGGGGAGTCGTGCTTCTACGGCCCCGTGGGCGTCGCGCTCGTCACCGAGGTGGTGTCGAGCCTGCTGATCCTGATCGGGGCGATCCTGTTGCTGGCGCGCAAGACCGCCGGGGCGATCCTGCTGGCGGTGGGCGGGTTCATCGTCGTGGTGCAGGCTGGGATCGGCGTTGTCATGGCCCTGACCTACGGGGTCATGCCGTTGGTGCCCGTCCTCGGTCTGCTGGTGGCGTTGGCGATGGTGGTGTGCGCGCTGTTGCCGCCGACCTTCGCCTACACGCGCAAGCGGGTGGCCACCGGGTACCGCCCCTACTGAGCCCCGGTCGTCGCCCGGGTGATCGCGGCCTCCACCGCGCCCACCCGGTCGGCGAGCAGGCCGACCGCGCCGACGGCCCGGCTCACCGCGTCGGCGCCGTCGCCGCCGAGGGCGCGTTCGCGCAGGTAGGCGGACTTGACCTCGGCCCAGCGCGCCGCCTGGGCGGGGGTGAGGCGCCCGCGCAGTTCGGCGAGCTTGAGCAGGTTGGCCTCGGCGCCGCTGGTGAGGGTTTGGGCCTCGCCGCGGTAGTGGTCGTCGAGGAGGGCTTCGAGTTCGGCGTCGTTCATCACCGGCACGATGCGCTCGGCCAGCTTGTTCATGTTGCGGTAGGAGCCCTGGAGGCCGAACGGCGGTTCGGTGCGCGACGAATCGGCCTGGGCGGCGGAGGCGATGTAGGCCCGGTTGTTGGCCAGCACGACCTCCTGCACCCGCAGCAGCTTCGCCAGCACGGACACGACGCGCTCCACCTCGACCGCGGAGTACGGGTGCGCCAGTTGGTCCGGGCGCACCGAGTCGTCGCCGCGGGCCATGCGGACGAACAGGCCGATGTCGCCGCGGTCGCGGGTGGACAGCGGGGCCAGCACCGGGTTGGAGGTGAGGGCGTTCTCCACGTAGCTGAGGGCGAACAGCTCCTCCCGGCCGGAGAGCACGTCGCCCAGGTTCCAGACGTCGGCGCGGTTGGCGAGCATGTCCGGGACCCGGAAGCGCTGGCCGGTGGAGGTGTACGGGTTGCCCGCCATGCACACCGCGAACCGCTTGCCGCGCAGGTCGTAGGTGCGGGTGCGGCCGTTCCAGACGCCCTCCATCCGGCGCTGGGCGTCGCACAGGGAGATGAACTTCTGCAGCAGCTCCGGGTTGGTGTGCTGGATGTCGTCGACGTAGAGCAGGGCGTTGTTGCCCAACTCCAACGCGAAGTTGATCTTCTCCACCTCCTGCCGGGCGGTGGCGTCGGGGGCGTCGGCCGGGTCGATCGAGGTGACCGCGTGGCCCAGGGCGGGGCCGTTGACCTTGACGAAGACCAGGCCGAGCCGGTTCGCCACGTACTCCATCAGCGTGGTCTTGCCGTAGCCGGGCGGGGAGATGAGCAGCAGCAGGCCCATCTGGTCGGTCCGCTTGCCCTCGCCCGCCGCGCCGAGCTGCTTGGCCAGGTTGTCGCCGATCAGCGGCAGGTAGACCTCGTCGAGCAGGCGGTTGCGGACGAACGCGCTCATCACCTTCGGCGCGAACTCGTCGAGCCGCAGCCGCCGCTTCTCCTGGGCCACCAGTTCGGTGCGGGTGCGCTGGTAGGCGCGGAACGCGGGCACCCGGTTGGTGCGGAAGGCGGCGGTACGGGCCAGGAACTCGTCCAGCCGCAGGGTCAGCGACCGGTCGGTGATCCGCGGGTGCGCGCCGAGCAGCCCGTCGACCGTGGCCGTCAGCGCCGCTGAGGACTCCTGCCTGCTCAGCGCGTCGCCGGTCAGCTCGAGGGCCACCGCCTCGGGCAGGTCGACCGCGGACACCTCGGTGGTCGTGGCGAACGCCTCGTACCAGGCGGTGACCAGCTCGAACCGGGCCGCGAGCCGGTCGCCGTCGGCCAGGGCGGCCAGGTCCTCGGCGAACCGGCGAGCCGACTCCGCGCCGAGCGAGGCGTGGAAGCGATCCACTATGGACACCGCAGTGGCGCCGGTGGCGAACTCCGGCCCGGAAGCCAGCTCCTCCACCAGGTACTCCCCTGCGGCGGCCAAGTCGACCGCGGGCAGCCCCTCGGCGGTGAGGAACCCGCCGATCGCCGCGCCCAGCTCACGGTGCAGCCCGGCCAGCGCGGGCACGGTGCCGAACGCGGCCCGCGCCCGGACCAGCGACGCCGCCCGCACGGTCCACCGCCGCCACGCCTGCTCGTCCGCGCCGAACACCCGGTAGAGCTGGGCGGCGGCCCTGGCGTCCGGCGGGAAGCGCAGCAGCCCGGCGGCGGTGTGCAGCCGCAGCAGCGCCGCCAGGATCAGCGCGGCGTCGTGGTCGTGCACCCCGCGCTCGTAGGCCTCGTCGTAGCGGGCCTCGGCGGTGCGCCGGACCAGGTCGAGCAGCCCGTCCTCGGTGACCGCGGCGGCGTGCAGCGCTTCGTGGTCGGCCTCGGCCAGGATCGACGCGGCCAGGTGCTCGGCCCGGTACACCCCGGGCGTCTCGGAGACGACCACCTGCTCCCAGAACTCCCGCGTCGCGGCGAACCCCGGGGAGTCGACCGGTGCCCGGTAGTCGGTCCCGGTGACGGCGAAGGCCATCCCGCCGTCGTGCGGCACCACCGTCAGGTCGAGCGGCTGGGTGTTGACGGCGAACGCGTGCGCGCCGAAGCGCAGCGTGTCGCCGCCGTCGCCGTAGAGGTCCAGCCGGTCGCGCAGCGCCCGCCCGGCCTCCTGCCGGGCCGCCTTGACCCGGCCCAGCAGCTCCTCGGCCCGCACCTGGTCGCCGAGCGCGCGCAGGTCGTCGACGACCGAGCGCAGCTTGGCCACCATCGGGTCGGCGGCGAAGTAGGTGTTGACCTCCTCCAGCGTCGCCAGCGACGACACCCGGCGCCGGACGCTGCCCAGCACCCGCTCGGCCGAGTCCACCAGCCGGTCGGCGCGACGCGCCCGCTCGTCGAGCAGCGACTGCTTGCGCGCGGAGAACGCCTCGTAGACCTCGGTCCGCTTCTCCCCCAGCCGGGCCAGGAAGTCGTCGAACTCGGCGAAGCGCGACTCCAGGTCCTCCAGCGACAGCAGCAGCCGCCCGAGCTGCGCGTCGCACCGGTCCGGGGTGTCGGCGACCGCCAGCGCCCCGGTCACCGACTGCCCGAACAGGGCGAACTCGGCGGCGAACCCGGCCCGGCCCTCGGTGGCCAGCAGCTCCGCGCGCCGGGCCACCAGGGTGGCGCGGGCCCGGTTGACCCCGCCCAGGACCTCGCCGACCTGCTCCAGGATGCCGGTCCGCGTGGTGGCGTCGGCGATGTCCAGGGTGCCCACGACCTCGGTCAGCACCTCCAGCCCCGCCGCCTGCTCGGCCAGCCGCTCGTGCACCGGCGCCGCCGCGGCGGCGGTGGCGATGCCCGCCGCGTCGGCCACGAGCCGGTCGACCCGCTCGTGGTACCCGGTGAACGCGTCCGGCCCGCGCAGGAACTCCACCGCCCGCCTGCCCGCCGCCCCCAGCTCCGCCGCCAGCTCCTCGGCCAGCGAGTCCACAGCGGACAGGTCGACGTACCGGGTGTCGCGCAGCCCCACCACCCGGCCCTGCGCCCGGCGCAGCCCGGCGAGGGTGCCCACCCACGCGTCGGCGGACCTCGGCGCCTCGGCGCGCACCACCCGCACCAGGGCCGCCACCGCCTCGGCCTCGGCCGCCAGCGCCTCGGCGGCCTGCCGGGTCAGCGCCTGCACCGCCTCGAACTCGTCGAGCACCTGCTCGGCGGTCGCGCGGACCTCCGACAGCGGCGTGCGCAGGTCGTGCAACCCCGGGTCGCCGAGCCAGTGGTAGTGGTCGAACACCCGCGCGCAGGTGGCGATCAGCGCCTCGAACACCGGGGTCGACGGCGCCATCTCGCCCACGAGCTGGGCCACCGACAGCGCGTCGGAGATGCCGCGCACCAGGTCGGCGTTGCCCACCCGGTCCAGCGGCCCGTCGCCCACCGGCTGCGCGGCGGCGTGCGTGTCGGACAGGAACGGCGTCTGCCACACCTGCATCGGGTGCACCCGGGTCGGCTCCTCCGACGCCGCCCGGAACACCACCAGCGTGCCGTCGGCGAACAGCGAGTACCCGTGGCAGACGATCGGGGTGGCCACCTGCTTGCGGATCACGTTGTAGGGCAGCAGCAGCGTGCGGCCGTCCTCGCGGGCGTGGAACGCGTAGAGCACGTCCTCGCCGTTGGGGGAGCGGATGACCCGCTCGTACTCCAGGCCGGCCACGTCGGTGTCGAACGTCTTGTGCGCGCCGGTGGCCAGGTGGTAGCCGCCGGGGAAGATGATCCCCTGGTCCTCGGGCAGGCGGCGGCACGCCTGGCCGATCCCGTCGAGGCGGACCACACCGCGGGTGCGGGTGTCGAAGACCAGGTGCCGCCAGTCGGTCTCGTTGTAGGGGCGGACCTTGAGCAGGATCAGCGACCCGACCTCGGCGTGGAGCACGTCCGCGTCGGCCAGGCTCTGCAACGGCTCGGCGACCGGTTCGCTGTAGACGCCCTCACCGGTCTCGGTGTTGTTCTCCACCTTGACCGTGAGGTCGCCGTGCACGGTCTCGACGAACACCTTGCCCAGGATCGAGATGTGCGGGAACCGGCCCAGCACGTGGTCGTCGCGCGTGGTCGGCACCCACTCGAAGTCGTGCGAGGCCGGGAACACGTGGTCGCGCTCGCCCCGGTTGTCCTCGTAGGCCACGGTGCCGTCCGGGGCGACCTTCCAGCGCAGGACCTTGGTGTCCTCGGTGCGCGGCCCGGTCTGGAAGACGGCCAGCAGCTTGCCGTCGACGTGCCGCAGTTGCAGCAGCCGGGTCTCGCGGTAGTAGCGGTACAGCTCGGTGAAGTCGCGCCGGAAGCCCTCGTCGGACAGCAGCCCGGGCACGTCCTCGGCGGTGCCCGCCTCGAACCGGAACGCCTCGCCGTCGCGGGTGAACCGGTGCAGCGAGAACACGTCGTCGACCGAGGTCTCCGGCTTCAACCCGATGAACACGTTGTACCCGAACAACATCAGCCCACCCGCGGTGCTGTTGCCTCCAGCGCCTGCGGGCACGGCAGTGATGTCGCGCGGCACGCAGTTGTTCTCGGTCCGGATGCGCTCGGTGCCGATCAGCCGCAGGTCCGCCCCGCCGAACACGGCCAGGCGCTCGGCGTTGAGCGCCTCGGCCCGGCGGGCCAGCTCGGCGGCCTGCTCGCCGAGCCGGGCCCGCAGGACCTCGTAGGTCCCGGCGTCCAGGCTCGGTGCGGCGGGCGCGCCCGCGGGGGCTTCGGTGCTGGTCACGGGGCTACTTCGCGGCGGCGAGGGCGGCCACCGACTGGTCGGCCACGCCGAGCCTGCGCGCGTGCGTCAGCAGCTCCTTGAGCTTGCCCGCCTCCGGCCCGTTGGTGTCGATCAGCCGCAGCAGCACCGCCGACACGGTCAGGTTCCGCACGTCGTCGGTGTCGATCGAACCGAGGACGCCGCGCAGGTCGTCGGTGAAGCTGCCCGACCCGTCCAACCACGGCCCGGCCAGCGACCGCGCCACGTCCGAGTGGTCCACGAACCCGTCCACGGCCTTGCCCAGGCCGACCGCGCCGACCACCCGGTCGAAGAACATGGTGTCGCCGCCGACGATGTCGATGTCGGCCTTCTCCAGCCCGGCGGCCAGCACCTGCGCCTGCCGCTCGGCCACGTCCCGCTGGGCGGAGATGCCCGCGAGCCGGACCTCCTTGTCGGTCTCCACCCGCAGCCGGTACTCCTCGTGGTCGCGGGTGGCGGCGTCCATGGCGGCCATCGCGCCCGCCTTGTCCGCCAGGCCCTCGGCCTCGCCCTTGAGCTTCTCCTTGATCGACTCGGCCTCGACCAGCGCCTTCTCCCGCGCCACCGCGGCCTCCGCCCGGCCCACCTTCTCGATGGCGGCGGCGTCGCGCTCGCGCACCTGCACCTCGGCCAGGCCCTTCGCCGCGGCCTCGGCCTGCGCGCCCTCGGCGAGGCGGATCTTGGCCCGGGTGTCCAGCTCGGCGCTCTGCTGGCGCGCCTCGGCCAGGGTCAGCTCCTCGCGCGCCCGGTGCTTGGCGGCGGTCTCCGCTGCCTCGGCGGCCTTGATGTCCTTGACCAGGTTCTCCTGCGCCTGCGCCTCGGCGGCGATGATGGTCGACTCGCGCAGCCGCTCGGCCTCCTCGACCACGCGCAAGCGCTTGATCGCCTCCTCCTGCTCGGCCACGGTCTTGTCCACCGCGATCCGCTCCCGCACCACCTCGGCCACCGTGCGCTTCTCGCCCTCGACCTCGCGCTCCTTGGAGATGCGCGACAGCTCGGTCTCCCGCTCGCGGGCGATGACCTCCAGCAGCCGGTCCTTCTCGATCCGCTCGGTCTCGATGGCGATGACCCGCTCCCGGTTCTTCGCCGCCACCGCGATCTCCCGCGCCTGGTTCTCGCCCTGGATGCCCAGGGACTCCTCGGTGCGCAGGTGCGCGGCCTGCGACTTGAGCCGCTCCTCGGCCTGCACCTTGTGCGTCTCGGCCTCCTCGCGGGCGCGCAGCGTCTCGATCTCGCGCCGCTGCTTGATCTCCGCGTCGGCCTGCCGCCGCTCCAACTCCAGGATGGCCTCCCTGGCGTCGACGTTCTGCCGGGTGATCTCCTTCTCCTCCGTGCGCGTGTACTCGTTGGTGCGCACGTGCTCGATGGCGGTCAACTCGGTGATCTTGCGGATGCCCTGGGCGTCGAGGATGTTCGCCGCGTCGAGCTGCGACAGCGGGGTCTGCTCCAGGTAGTCGATCGCCGCGTCCTCCAGGCTGTAGCCGTTGAGGTCGGTGCCGATGACGTTGATGATCTGGTCGCGGAACTCGTGCCGCTTGGTGTAGAGGTCGACGAAGTCCAGGTGCTTGCCGACGGTCTTGAGCGCCTCGGAGAACTTGGCGTTGAACAGCACCTGCAGCGTCGCCTCGTCGCTGGCCCGGTCGGTGCCGATGGCCTGGGCGACCTTGATGACGTCCTCGACGGTCTTGTTCACCCGCACGAAGAAGGTGATCCGGATGTCGGCGCGGATGTTGTCCCGGCAGATCAGCCCCTCCCGGCCCGCCCGGTGGATCTCGATCGTCTTCACCGAGATGTCCATCGTCTCGGCCTTGTGCAGCACCGGCAGCACCACCGCGCCGGTGAAGGTCACGTCGACCTTCTTCACCTTGGACACGATCAGCGCCTTGCCCTGCTCCACCTTGCGGAACATGCGGGCGATCGTGAACAGCACGACGAGAACGACGAGCAGGATCACGCCGAGCAGCACGCCCAGCCCGGTCGAGATGGCGTCCATGCGGTCCAACCCCTTGCGGTTTCAGTTGATCGGGAAGTCGAGGTCCACCGGGGCGACCCAGAAGAACTCGCCCTCCGGGTCGTAGTCGTGGATGACGGCGGTGCTCCCGGCCCGCAGCGGTTCGGTGCCCGCCTGCCGCACCTGCACGATCGCCGAGGAACCGTCGGCGGCGGTGACCTCCGCCTGGCCGAAGCCCAGGTCCACCCGCCCGGTCCGCACCACGCAGAGCAGGCCGACGAAGTCCGAGCGGGTCGGCGCGAGCCGGTCGTCGAACAACCCGCGCAGCGGCACCACCACCAACCGGGTCAGCACCAGCGCCACCAGCACCGCCACGACCAGCGTCAGCACCGACAGCGCCGCCACCGCGACACCGGGGAACCCGCTGCCGGACAGCAGCACGGTCCCCACCAGGCACCCGAACCAGGACAGCGAGATCACCAGGCTCAGCGCCACGCTGATCGGCACCCCACCCAACCCCAGCCCGTCGAGCGTCTCCGCCCCGGCCCCGTCCACCCCGTCCAGAGCATCCACATCGGACAAACCGAACGCGACGAACAGCCAGTAGCCGACCACGACGAGGAGCAGGAAGGTGAACAGCGCGGCCGGGAAGCTCAACGCGGCCACGACGAACTCGCGCACTGGTCTCCTCCACCCTGCTGCCCTTGGGCCGGAACATACAAGGCGGGCGGGCGCCCCGGAGGCGTTTTGGCGCAACCCCCCGTGGGCGCCGCCCCCGGAAGGCGCACCGCTCCGGGCGGTGTTCACCGAGAGCGCCGACGCGGGGAGGCGGTGGCGTCGAATCGGGTGAAACCGCGGACATTTCGGTTCCCGGCGCCGCCGCCGCCATATCCTCGGTCATTCGAGGTGGCTCCGGGGGGTGTCATGACGGGTGCGGGACCGCGGTCCGGCAGCAGCGACAACCGGATGTCTGGCACCGTCAACGGGAACCTGCTCCAAGCCGCGGAGGTCCACGGCGACGTCTACCTGGCCGGACCGACCCCGAGCCGCACACCCCCGTACCAGCTTCCCCGGCCGCCGCGGCACCTCGCGGGCCGGGAGCGGGAGCTCGGTGAGCTGGACGCCCTGCTCGGTACGGTCGACGCCGTCGTGCTGCGCGGTCCCGGCGGGGTGGGCCGCTCGGCGCTCGCCGCGTTCTGGCTGCGCGCGGTGGCCGGGAAGTTCCCGGGCGGGGTGCTGCACGCGGAGCTGACCCACCCCGGCGGTGAGCCGCTGCCCGCCGAGGACGTGCTCGGCCGGTTCCTGCGCGCGCTCGGCGTCCCGGCCGACGAGGTGCCCGCCACCCTCGCCGAGCGCACCGCCCTGTTCCGGTCCACCACCGCGCTCGAGCCGGTGGCGGTCCTGCTCGACGACGCGGTCTCCGCCGCGCAGGCCCGGGTGCTGCTGCCCGCCGCCCCGGGGAGCCTCGCCATGATCACCACCAGCCAGCCGCTGCTGGGCCTGGTGGCCTCGGGCGCGGCCGTCGTCGCGGTCGGGCCGCTGGCCGACGCCGGGGCGCTGGAGCTGCTCAGCGGCCACCTCGGCGCCGAACGGGTGGCGGCGGAGCGCGGCGCGGCCGAGGAGGTCGTGGCGCTGTGCGGCGGCCTCCCGATCGCCCTGTGCGTCGCCGCCGCGCTGATCCGCGCCAGGACCCGCCGCACGATCGCCTGGATGGCCGACCGGTTGCGCGACGCGCGGGGCCGTCTCGACGTGCTCTCGGGAGAGGACGACTGCTCCGTGCGCGCCACCTTCGACCTCGCCTACCGGGACCTACCCGACCGGGCCAAGGCCGTCTACCGCGTCATGGGCGTGCACCCCGGCGCCCTCGTCCCCGCCGAGTTGGCCGCCGCGGCGGTGGACCTGCCGGTCGAGGATGTCGCCGAGGCGCTCGACGACCTGGTCGAGGCGTGCCTGGCCGACGAGGTCGACCGCGGCTGGTACCAGCTGCACGGACTGGCCCACGTGCACGCGTCGTCGGTGCCCGCCGAGGACGCGAAGCGGGCGCGCACCGCCCGCGCCCTGGTCGACTGGTACCGCGACGCGGTCCGCCGGGCTGGCGACCTGGTCTTGCCCGCCCGCCGCCACGGTCCGCCGCCGCCGCGCGCCGCGAGCGACCCGGCGGGTGCCCTGGACTGGCTGGACCGGGTTCGCGGCGACCTCGGCCCGGTGCTGCGGCTGGCCCTCGCCCACGGCCTGCACCATCACGTGATCGACATGTGCGATGCGCTCAAGGGCTTCTTCATCGTGCGCAAGCATTACGTTGAGGCGATCGAAGTCTACGAACTCACTCTCGTCGCCGCGCTCGCGACCGACGACCTGACCGCCGAGATCGGTGTGCGCAGGCGCCTGGCCAGGGCGTTCAGCAGACTTGGGCGCGCGGCCGACGCCGAGGGGCAGGTGCGAGCGATGATCGCGTCTGCTCAAGCCCACGACGACCGGCGTGCGGTGGCGAAGGCGCATGAGAGCCTCGGCCTGCTCCACCGCGACCAGGGGCGTACCGAGGCGGCGGTCGAGCAGTTGGAGATCAGCCTGGCGATGGTGCGCACCCAGGACAGACCTCGCGGCGAGGCGCTGCTCCTGCTCGAACTGGGCATCGTGCTGACCGAGGTCGACGTCGATGCCGCCCTGGCACGACTGGTCGCCGCCCGCGCCGCCCTGATCGTGCTGGCGACACCGGACGAGTACAACGCCGCGCGAGCCGACCTGGCCGAGGGCCGGATTCGCCTCCACCGCGGGGAGGTCCAGCAGGCGGGTGTGTTGCTGCACCGCGCGCTGGCGGCGCTGACCGCGCACGGGGCCACCCGCGAAGCCGCGAACGCCCACCTCGCCCTCGCCGACTGGGCGACCCGGGCGGCCGATCCGGACGCCGCCCGGTGGCACGCCGGGGTGGGCGCGGACCTGCTCGGCGGGCCGGGCCGGGCCGGCTGAACCGGCCCGGCCCACCGGCACCGGCTCAGGCCAGCCGCCGCACCGGGGGCAGTCCGTGCCGCGCCCGCACCCGCGCCAACCGAGCCGCATCCGGGTGGCGCTGCTCGTCCGGACCACCGCCGACGGCCCAGCCTGCGGTCAGCACCGCGTGTCGCAGCGCGTCGACCGGATCACCCGACGCGGCGTAGTGGTGCGCGAAGGAACCGACCAGCGTGTCCCCCGCCCCGCTGGTGTAGCGAACGCCCCGGGGCGTGCTGGGGCGCACCCGCCACACCGATCGCCCGGCGCGTACGCCCACGACGGCCCCGCCCGCGCCGCACCCGACCACGACGACCTCGGTGCCATGCGCCGACCACACCGCCCGCACCCAGGCTTCCGGTGTCGTCGGCAAGCCCTCGTGCGAGCAGGACAGGACGTGCGCGGCGGCCATCCAGTCCCGGTTGTGCGCGCTGTCGACGGCGTCGACGACGTGTATGTCGGTGATGAACGGGATGTCCCGTTCCACCAACACCGGGATCAGCAGCCGGGTGAAGGCGATGTTGCCCAGCACCGCCAGGTCGCAACCATGTTCATTCACAAGGGACGCGAATTTGGCGGCCGGGTAGGCCAGCCGGGGCGTGGACCGCAGGTCGGTGGTGTTGTGGCGGCCCCCGGCATCGTCGTAGAGCACCAGCGCCCGCGGCTGCTCGTCGCACTCACGCGCCCCCGGTCCGTGCAGCCCGACCGCGCGCAGCTCGGTTTCGACCAACCTGCCGAGCGGGTCCGCGCCGACGTAGGTGGCCAGCGCCACCCGGGAGCCCAGGGTTCGCGCGGTGTGCGCCGCGGTGAACCCGCTCCCGGACACCCGGACGTCGAGGCCCCCGGGCAAACGCCTGCTCGACAGCAGCCCCGCGACGCCGCCGGTGAGCGGACAGACCATCTGCACGTTTGCCACGCCCGCGACCACGATGTCAGCCATCACGCCCCCTCCGCTCCGCCGAGGCCGATCAGGTACGCCGTCCGGAGGAGTTTCTCGGCGGTGAGCCGGTCGATGCCGCGTGGCCGGGCGGCGCGCAGGCCCACCAGGAACCAGTCGCCACCGTCGCTGCGCACCCCGCAGCCCAAGCAGCCCGGATGCCCGGTGAGGGTGTCGAGCACCCAGGACCACCCCGCCACCGGGTTGCCCGCCTCGCGCAGCAGCAGGTCCGCGCTCTGCCGGGTGCCGCGCGTCGCGCCGTCCCAATCCACCAGCAGCGCGGACCGGTTCGCCGGGGGTTCACGCATGGCGGCGACCCCCCAGTTCCGCGGTCGGGACCGGAACGGGGTCCGGCCTGCGGTGCCGTCCCGGCATCGGCGCGTCGAGCAACCCGTACAGCCGTTCGCGCAGGACCCGGTGCGCCGCACCGGGCCGCGACGTCAGGTCCTCGACCACGCGCGCGCCCAGCGCCGGGTCCAGCGCCGCGGCCGCCCGGTGCAGCTGCGACCGCGCGGTGCGGTCGGTGCGCCACGCCGGGGCGGTGGTGCCGATCCGGTGCTGCGGGGACCCGGCCGCGGTGTTTCGGTCGCCGCCGGGCACCGGGAGCACGGATCGGCCGACCGCGGCGGCGTAGACCATGGTGGAGCTGGGGTCGCCCACGACGTGGTCGGCGGCGATGACCGCGGGTCGCCAATCCCGCTCCGGTTCGACGAGCACCAGCCCGGCCGCCCTGGCCAGCCAGGCCCGCACTTGCCGGGGGCCGTGCGCGGACCAGACCGCGGGGTGGATCGCCGCCGCGACCAGGAACCGCCGCGGGTCCAGCTCCCCGGTCAGCCGGGAGAAGATCCCGGCGTCGCGGGAGAACAGCGAGTCCGGGCCCCACGTGGAGGTCACCACCACCAGTTCCTGGCCCGCCGCGAGGCCGAACGCATCGCGGTAGGCCTGCCGGTTGCCCGCGCTGAGCGCCATCCGGTCGTAGCAGGGGTCCCCGATCACCTCTGCCACGCCCACTGCCTCGGGGCACTGCCGCGCCAGGGTTTCGCGCTGGCTCTCGTGCGAGAGCACCAGCAGGGAGGGCAACACCCTGCCGTCATGGGTGAGCCGCTGCGCGTCGAGGCCGTAGACGGGCCCGTTCCCGTCCAACCTCTTGCCGTAGCTCGCCCCGTGCGGCAGCAGCACCAACGGGCCGTGCAGCTTCTCGACGCCCCCGCAGGAAGCTGCCAGGCACAGGTCGAACCGCTCCCGGATCGCCTGCTGCCACGGGATCACCAGCGCGCCGATCGTCCGCAGGAAGCGCTCGACGCCCCCACCGAGGACATCCGGGGCCCGCGTGTAGACCACCTGCACCTGCGGGTCCTGCTCCACCAGGTCGACCACGTCGAGCAGCCGCTGCCCCGCCACGACCGTGTGCACGGCCACGACCACCTGCTTGCACCCCCTGCGCGTCGCGTACCGGCCGGCATCGATGCCGATCGGTACGGACACCCACTCCTGGTCTGCCATGTTCCGCCCCCTTCGAACCGATGAGACCAGACCACGTTGTGCCGCTCACTGAACAGCCGACTTGCCACCGCCTTGCCGTTCGCTTGCCGTCCGGAAATGGTGGTAACAATCAAGTAACTCCACCAGATCGAACCGGCCTCGGTATCACCCAGCGGTCACACTCGAATCCTGGGAGTGATGCCGACCTGGGGGGCGTTGCCGGTGGAGTTCCGCATTCTCGGTCCCACAACGCTGGTGGTGAAGGGGAAGCGGCGGCACCTCGGGGTGCGCAAGACGCGGGGCGCCCTGGCCGTCCTGCTCTCCCAGCCGAACACCGTCGTCTCCGCGTCGACGCTGGTCGACGTGCTGTGGGGCGAGGAGAGCGGCAGGGAACCGCGCCACCTGCAACCGGTCATCTCCAAGGCGCGCAACGCGTTGTCGGTCTGCGGGCCCGGGGTGGGCATCGACACGACGGCGGACGGCTACCGGCTGCGGATCGGCGACAGCCTCGCCGTGGACCTGTTCCGCTTCCGCGACTTGGTCAACCGGGCCAGGGCCGCGCGCGACGGCGAACGGCTCGGCGAGGCGGCGCAGCTGTACGCCGAGGCGCTCGGGCTGTGGTCCGACCGCCCGCTGCACGAGCTGGACACGCCCCGGGCGCAGACGATGCGCGATCCGTTGCGCGGTGAGCAGACCGCTGCCAGGGTCGCGCTGCACGACATCTGGCTCGACCTCGGCGAGCACGACCGCGTCGAGGAGTCGTTGCGGTCCGCCCTGTTGGGCGAATTGGACGAGCGGTTTGCCGCCCAGTGGATGCGAACACTGCACCAGACCGGCCGAACCGGGGAGATCGTCACCTACTTCCGCACCTTCGCCCACCGCACCCGCCTGGAGGTGGACGCGGAACCCTCGGCCCGGTTGCGCCAGTTGCACGACGACCTGATCGCGCGCGCCAGCGCCGTGGAAGCGCAGTCCGGCAGGGGAGTGGTGGTGGGCCTGCCGCGGGCGCAGGCGCACTTCGTCGGCCGGGGCGAGCAACTGCGCTCGCTCGACCACGCGCTCGCGCCGAACGCGATCGTGGCGGTCGACGGCCCGCCGACCGTGGGCAAGACCACCCTCGTGGTGCAGTGGGCGCAGGCGCGAAGACAGCGGTCGCCGGACACGCTGATCCTCTACACCGACCTCAACGGCTACTCCGTCTCCGCGCCCAAGGGACGCGAGGATGTGCTGGTCGAGTTCCTCCGCGAACTCGGTTCGGTCGACGTCCCCACCAGCCCGGTCGAGCAACTGGCGCACCTGCGCGCGCACATCGGCGACCGGCGGGCGGTCTTCATCCTCGACAACGCCAGGAGCAGTGCGCAGGCCGAGCGGATGCTGGACCTCACCGGCTCGGCGCCGGTGGTCGTGTCCAGCAGGCAGCGCCTCAACGGCCTCATCGTGCGCCGCGGCGCACGGCGGATCACCGTGCCGCCGCTGAGCGACGCCGACGCCGAGGAACTGCTCACCCGGCGGCTGGAGGACCGCGTCACCGCGGACCCCCGCGCCATGCGGGACCTGATCAGGTTCGCCGGTGGGCTCCCCATGGCCCTGCTCATCGCCGCCGAGCAGATCGCCGCCCGCGCGTCGGTGAGCGTGCGCGACCTGGTCGACGAGCTGCGCAAGGAGTCGCGCCTGCTCGACGTGGGCAGCGACGGCCCGGACACCGCGGGCACGCTCCGCACCATCTTCTCCTGGTCGCTCGACGCCCTCGCCGAGCAGCCGCGGCGGCTGCTCACCCTGCTCGGCCTGCACCCGCGCCCGTACTTCTCGGTGGGCGCCGCCGCGGCCCTCGGCGACATGACCAGGGCCGAGGCGGGCGACCTGCTCGACCGCGTCGTCGACGCGGGCCTGCTCGACCGGGACCGGGCGGGCCGCTACCGCATGCACGACTTGATCCACTCGTTCGTCACCGACCGCGTCGGCGGCCCGCAGTGGGTCGACCACCGCCAGACGGCCACCGTCCAACTGCTCGACTGGTACCTGCACGCGCTGGGCGCCGCCCGCGACCTGATCACCCTCGACGCCCACCGGGTTCCCCCGGTCGGTCCCCGGGAGCCGATCGAGCCGGTCGTGCACGGCGACGCGGCCGAGGCACTGCGGTGGTCGGTGACCGAGCACTCGAACCTGGTGGAGGCGACCCGCCTGGCGGCCCGGCGCGGGCACCACCACCACACGTGGCGCTTCGCCGCCTCTTTCAACGACCTGCTCCAGCGCCACGGCGACACCCGCACGGCGATCGAGGTCAACGATCTCGGCAGGCGCGCCGCGAACCTCGTCCGCGAGGTCGAGGGCGAGGCGGGCTGCCTCAACAACCTGGGCCTGACCTACCTGGCGGGCGGTGACCCGCACACCGCCGCGCTGCACCTCACCCGCGCCAACCAGCTGTTCGAGCGCATCGGCAACAGCTACGGCCGCGCCGTGTCCCTGCACAACCTGGCCACCACGCACCTCGAACGCGACCAGCTGGACGAGGCGGCCGCGGCCTACCGCCAAGCCCTGAGCACACTGCTGGAACCGGGCGGGGCGCCCGACAAGGTCTCCTGGTCCGTCGCCCAGGTCCACCTGCGACTGGGGGACCTGCACCTGCGCCGCGCGGAGTACGACCTGGCACTGGCGGAGTACGCGCGAGCCCGCCTGCTCCGCGTCGCGCTGAGGGACGAACGCGGCGAAGCCCTGGTGGTGAGTGCCGTGGCCCGGTTGCACCTGAGCAAGGGCAACCCCGCCGAGGCGATCACCCACGGCGGCGACGCCCTCGCCCGGCACCTGTCCTGTGTGGACCTGGTGAGCACGGTGAACACCCTGTGCCTGCTCAGCACGGCCCACCGCGACCTCGGCGAGCTGCCGGAAGCGGTCGACACGGCCCGCCGCGCGGTGTCGTTCGCGCAGGACCTGGCCAACCTCCGGCTCCAGGCCGACGCCCTGCGCACCCTCGGCCTGGCCCAGGCCCGCTCCGGCTCGCCCACCGACGCCGCCACCACGTGGCGGCGTGCGGCGGCGATCCTCCGGTCGCTGTCCAGTCCTGAGGCCGCGATCCTCGAGTCCTGGGTGGACGACCTGCCGCTCTGACTACCGGTAGAGGTGCGCGATGGCCATGCCAAACCAGTCGACGAAGCACGGAACGGAGGAAATCAGGAGGTGAAACATGATGAGCATCCCTATGTGCAGTGGGCCGAAGCGGCGTTGCCGGATCGCCCGGGGGGTTTGTTGGCGGAATTGAATCACCAGGCATTTCACTCAACGAATCCGGGGTCGCTCCGGCGGGTGACCGCCACATAGGTGAGACTCGATCGCTATGCGGGTGATGCGCTTGCCTACGTTAAAGTTGCGACTCGACCGGGTGAGAAGTTCCACACCCTGAACCGTCACATGATCAACTTTACCGGGTGGAAGCCGCGTCTCCCCCGCTCGGCCTCCCCGCTACACTTGACCACCTGGGCCGTTAGCTCAATTGGTAGAGCTGCGGACTTTTAATCCGTCGGTTCTGGGTTCGAGCCCCAGGCGGCCCACTCTTTCGCCTGGTCAGCGGCGCTGTGACAGCGTCGGTGCCGGGCGTTTCGTTCTGTCCGGGGCCGCGAGCCCGAGCTTCCTCCAAGGGCGACCACGCTGCACCTGGTGCCGGTGGCGGCGATCGGGCTGTCCCTGAGGGGGTGTCGGCCCCCTCGGCGGCCGTCGACGGGGTGGCGATCGCGAGGCGTCGACGGATCGAACTGCGCCGGGCAGGCCGTCTTGTTTTTGTCCTGTTCACCGGTGCCGGGGTTTCACCGTCGAATGGTGAATACCGTTCACCGGGTTGTCGCCCGCTCGGTCGCAATCGCGTAATCGACTACCGGAAAGACCCGGGAGTTCCCGTGGTCGGCTCCACCCCGCCCGCATGATCACCCGGAGTTCCCCCGGCGCGTTCGCTGCGGCAGACTCGGTGCATGGGTGACGCGCTGTGGTTGTGGGTTCGGAGTGAGGTCCGGGAGACCGAGCGGCGGGTGGCCGTGGTGCCCGCCGACGCCCGGCGCCTGGTCGAGGCCGGGGTGCGGGTCACCGTGGAGGAGTCGCCGCGGCGGGTGTTCGGGGTGGAGGAGTACGCCGCCGCCGGGTGCGAGGTGGTGGGTGCGGGCAGTTGGGTCGACGCGCCGGGTGGTGTTGTCGTGCTGGGGTTGAAGGAGTTGCCGGGGGAACCCGCGGCGTTGCGGCGCCGGCACGTCTACTTCGGACACGCGTACAAGGGGCAGGGTGGGGCCGCCGAGCTGGTCGGGCGGTTCGCCGCCGGTGGTGGGGCGCTGCTGGACCTGGAGTACCTGACCGACGAGCACGGGCGCCGGTTGGCGGCCTTCGGGTACTGGGCCGGGTACGTGGGGGCCGCGCTGGCGGTGCTCGCCGCGCGCGGGGAACTCGAGGCGCCGTTGCGGCCGACCACCCGGGCCGCGTTGGACGAGAGCATCCGCGCCGACCGGGACCCGACCACGGCCCTGGTCGTGGGTGCACTGGGGCGCAGTGGTCGGGGGGCGGTGGACGCGCTCGCGGTGGCCGGGATCAGTGCCACCGCGTGGGACGTGGCCGAGACCGCGGAGCTGGACAAGGCCGCGCTGCTCGACCACGACATCCTGGTCAACGCCGTGCTTACCTCCACCCCGGTGCCGCCGTTCGTCACCGACGCCGACCTCGACCGGGCGCGGCGTCGGCTCCGGGTCATCTCCGACGTGACCTGCGACGTCACCTCCGACTGCAACGTGCTGCCCGTCTACGACCGGATCACCGACTGGGACGAACCGGCGCGCGGGCTGCGCCGGGACAACCCGGTGGACGTCATCGCCATCGACAACCTGCCGTCGCTGCTGCCGCTGGAGGCGAGCACCGCCTTCTCCGCGGACCTCACGCCGCAGTTGCTCGACTTCGACGGTGATCCCTGGGAGCGGGCGCGCGGTCACTTCGACGCCGCCGTGGCCGACCTCGGCTGATCGGGTCCCGGCCTGCGGCACCGTCCACGCGGGTGCCGGGTTCCCGCGCGGGGCAGGGGAAAACCGCTCGGTGGACCCGGTGGGGACCTGCCACAGTGAACCGGTGGAAACGGGTACCGGGGTGTGGTCGTCGGACGCGTGGTTCGAGTGGGCGGTGTCGTGGCTGGACGACCGGCTGGCCGTGGCGGGCCGCGCGCGGACCGGGCCCGCGCGGCGGCACCGGGTGCGGCCGTGGTCGGTGGTGCTGACCGCGCCGACGGACGCCGGTCCGGTGTGGCTCAAGGCGACGGCGCCGGGCACCGCGTTCGAAGCGGGCCTCTACGAACTGCTGCCGGGGATCGCCCCGGACCACGTGGTGGCGCCGATCGCCACCGACCCCGACCGGGGGCTGTTGCTGCTCCCCCACCGCGAACCGCTGCGGGACGCGGACCTGGTGGACGTGCTGCCGGTCTACGCGGAGTTCCAGCGGGCGGTGGCGCCGCACGTCGACCGGGTGCTGGCCGCGGGGGTGGCGGACATGCGGGCGCCGGTGATGCCCGAGCGCTTCGCCGAGGCGCGGCGGGTCATCGGGACCTCGCCGGAGTTGGCCGGGTTCGCCGACACCTTCGGCGCGTGGTGCGCGCGGTTGGCGGAGTCGACCGTGCCGCCCTCGCTCGACCACAACGACCTGCACGCCGACAACTTCCTCGTCGGACCCCGGTTCTACGACTGGGGCGACGCCGTGGTCGCGCACCCGTTCGCCAGTCTCCTCGTGCCCCTGCAGCAGGTCGGGCCCGAGGAGCGGGACCGGGTGCGCGACGCCTACCTGGAGGTGTTCGACGACCTCGCCCCGCGGGCCGACCTGGTGGCCACCGCGGAGCTGGCGTGCCGGGTCGCGGTGGTGGCGCGGGCGCTGGTGTGGCACCGGGCGGTGTCGCCGGAGCCCGGCGACTACACCGACGCTCCACTCGCGACACTGCGGTCGCTGCTCGGGTAGTCCTCGAAGCCGGTCGCGCGGATCGCGGCGAGCAGCTTCGCCGCCAGGTCCGGGCGGCAGATCACCAGGTCGGGCAGGTACGGGTGCGGCCGGTTGTAACGCAGCGGCGACCCGTCGACCCGGGAGGCGTGCAGGCCCGCCGCGGCCACCACCCCGACCGGCGCCGCCGAGTCCCACTCCCACTGGCCGCCCGCGTGCAGGTAGGCGTCCGCCTCGCCGCGCAGGACCGCCATCGCCTTGGCGCCCGCCGACCCCATGGTCAGCACCTCCGCGTCCAGGGTCTCGGCGACGGCGCCGGTGAACGCCGGTGGGCGGCTCGCGCTGACCAGCAGGCGGATGCGGTCCTCGGACGGCGGCAGCGGTGGTGGGTCGTCGGTGGCGTAGACCGTGCCGAGGGCCGGTTGGGAGACCGCCGCGGCGACGAGCCCGGCACCGCGCTGCCACAGCGCGATGTGCACGGCCCAGTCCGGGCGGCCCGGGAGGGCGTACTCGCGGGTGCCGTCCAACGGGTCGATGATCCACACCCGGTCGGCCTCGACCCGGGCCGGGTCGTCCGCCGACTCCTCGGAGAGCACCATGTCGCCGGGGCGTTCGGCCGCCAACCGGTCGAGGATCAGGGCGTTGGACTCCAGGTCTCCGCGTCGTCCCAGGTCAGCCGGTCGTCGGTTACGGAGGTCGAGCAACAAGTCACCGGCTGTAGTCGCCAGATCGACGGCGAGGCGGGCATCCGTGGTCATGCTTCCTCCCTGCGCTCGGGGAAAGTCGAATGTAGCAACGCCAGGGGGAACGCGGGGTCATCCCGTGACGTCTATGTGGGGGACGGCGCGATCGGCGGGAGTGCAGCGGCATGGCGGACATCGAGTACCGGTTCGGCACCGGCGAGGGTGACCCCCACGTGCACCACGGCGCCGCCGACGTCGACGCGGACGGCGACGGCACCCCCGACGCCGTCGCGGTCGACTTCGACGGCGACGGCCGCTACGACGACGCCATGTGGGACTCCGACGGCGACGGCGTGGCCGACACGGCACTGCTGGACACCGATGACGACGGCAAGGCCGAGTCCGCCTACAGCGACCCCAGCGGCGAGGGCACCTGGAACGCGCACGGCCAGGGCGGCTCCCCCGCCGACCAGACCGCGCACCCGCCCCCGCCACCGGACGACGAGCCCGACGACGGCGGCTTCGAGAACCAGCCTGCCGACACCGACACCCCCGACTCGGACGGCACCGGCGCCGAGGACGACCCCGACGAGGGCTCCGACACCGCCGAGGACGGCCCGGCGGGCTCCCGGTTCGACGACTTCCTCGACTCGCTGCACGACGACCCCGCCGCGACCGCCGACGACCTCACCGCTGACGACCCCGCCGACGACCCGGGGGACTCCGACTGGGGCACCTGGTAGCCGCCGCGCCATCCCGCGCCCGCGGGGGGTTAGCCTGGGCGGCGTGGTCGCAGGATCTCCGAGTACCCCCACCGGTCCCAGCCTGAAGATCGGCCGGTACGCCGTGGACCCGGCCGTGGTCCTCGCGCCGATGGCCGGGATCACCGACGTGGCGTTCCGGCAGCTGTGCCGGGAGTTCGGCAGCCCCACCTCGCTGTACGTGTGCGAGATGATCACCGCCCGGGCGCTGGTCGAGCGGGACTCCAAGACCATGGAGATGATCACCTTCGGTCCCACCGAGCACCCGCGCTCGTTGCAGCTCTACAGCGTCGACCCGCACAACATGGCCGAGGCCGTGCGGATGGTCGTCGCCGAGGACCTCGCCGACCACGTCGACATGAACTTCGGCTGCCCGGTGCCCAAGGTGACCCGCAAGGGCGGGGGCGCGGCGCTGCCGTTCAAGCGGCGGCTGTTCGGCGAGATCGTGGCCGCCGCCGTGCGCGCGGCCGAACCCGCGGGCATCCCGGTGACGGTCAAGTTCCGGGTGGGCATCGACGACGAGCACATCACCTACATCGACGCCGGGCGGATCGCCGAGGCGGAGGGGGCGCAGGCGGTCGCGCTGCACGCCAGGACGGCCGCGCAGCGGTACTCCGGGCAGGCCGACTGGTCCAGGATCGCCCGGCTCAAGGAGGCCGTGACCGGCATCCCCGTCCTGGGCAACGGCGACATCTTCTGCGCCGACGACGCCCTGCGGATGGTCGCCGAGACCGGCTGCGACGGCGTCGTGGTCGGCCGGGGGTGCCTGGGCAGGCCGTGGCTGTTCGGCGAGCTGCACGCCGCCTTCACCGGCACCCCGACGCCCGAGGGGCCCACCCTCGGCGCCGTCGGGCGCATCCTGCGCAGGCACGCCGAACTGCTCACCGCGCACATCGGCGAGCAGAAGGGCCTGCGCGAGCTGCGCAAGCACATGGCCTGGTACCTGCGCGGCTTCCCGGTCGGGTCGCAGATCCGCCGCAGCCTGGCGATGGTCAGCACCCTGGCCGAGCTGGACGACCTGATCGGTCAGCTCGACCACACCGCGCCGTACCCGCCGGAGGCCGCCGAGGGCCCGCGCGGGCGCCAGGGCTCCCCCGGCCGCGTCGTGCTGCCCGAGGGCTGGCTGGACGACCCGGACGACGCAGCCGTCCCGGCGGGCGCCGAGCTGATGCACTCGGGGGGCTGATGCGCCGGGCACTGGGGGTGGTGCTGCTCGCCGCGGCGGCCACGGCGTGCACGTCGACCGTCGCGGGCTCACCGGTCCCGGCAGGCGGGCAGGGCACCGACGGGCAGCAGGCGCTGGTGAAGCAGTACTTCACCGACCTCAACGACGCCGCGGGCGAGGGCCCGGCGGCGCAGCGGGAGTTCCTGCGCCGCACCCAGCACCCGGACTTCACCGACCGCGCCTGCGACCTCGGCGACCTGACCCTGCGCATCGAGCCCGCGCTGTCCACGCTGCGGCCGGACCCGCGGTGGAAGCCGGAGGAGGCCACCGCCCGCCCGCGCGGCACCACCTACGTCGTCGGTGTGTCGGTGCGCATCCGGCGGGACGGCTCGACCCTCGCCGAGCAGATCGGGTCGCAGCGCGTGGTGGTGCTCAGCGGGAAGGCGTACGGGTTCACACCCTGCCCCACCCGGTAGTTCCCCACCACAAAGCGGTGTTCCTCGATGAGAAGCACCATTGCGGCAAACGGGTGACCCGCACCGACCGTGGATGGTGGTACCGCTCCGCCGGATCACCGGGATGGAGCAGCGCCTCGTCCACCAGTAGGGGGAATTACGACCTCCATGCGTCCCGCCCGCTCAAGCGCGGCCTCTTTAAGGACGACACACATTCTTACGTAGGGAGGTGACCGCGGTGACCGTTCTGGGACGAGGTGTGACCAACTCAGAGCCGGACCGGCACGACACCCCGTGGCGAGGCCACCGGGTCAACGAGCCGACGATCCCGCTGCGCCACCCCGCGATCACCGACCGGGCCGAGAACCCGGACCTGGACCCGCCCGCGGACGCCGCCAACCTGGTCAGCCTGCACGAGTCCATCGCCGCCCTGCTGGCCTCCCGCGGCCAGTACCGGCAGGCCTACCAGCACCTGCGCTCCGCCCTGGACCTGGTGTCCGAGCTGGGCGAGCAGCCGCAGATCCCGGAGCAGCTCCGCCGCGAGGTGGACCGGCTGCGCCGCGAGCACGCCGAGGCGCACGAGCAGAGCATCCGCGACAGCCTCACCGCCAGCTACAACCGCCGCTACCTCGACCAGCGGCTGGTGACACTGCTCGCCGAGCAGGACCGCGCCGACGGGCTGGCCGTCGCGCTGGTCGACCTGGACTGGTTCAAGCAGGTCAACGACACCTTCGGCCACCTGGTCGGCGACCGGGTGCTGCAACGGGTGGTGGAGCTGCTGCAGGAGGGGCTGCCGGAGGCGGGCTTCTGCGCCCGCTACGGCGGCGAGGAGTTCGTCCTGGTGCTGCCCGGGGTCGACCGGGTGACCGCGGTTGGGCTGGCCGAGGCCGCGCGGGCCAGGGTCGAGCACTACCCGTGGTCGAGCCTGGTGCTGGGGCTGCGGGTGACCGTCAGCATCGGCCTGGCGCAGGAACCCACCGTCCGCGTGGCGGAGGACACACCGGCCGGTCCGGAGCGTCAGCTCCGGGAAGCCGACGCGCTGCTGTACACCGCGAAGCAGTCGGGTCGCAACGCTGTCGCTTATCTGCTCGACGGCAAGCCCCACCTGGCCGGAGCCGCTGCGGGCCGCCGGGCCGTGGTGGTGCCCAGGGCGAGTGCGCGCTGACGCCCCCACGCTTCCGGGCGATACGCCGATCGGACTATAACCGTGGGTACGACACGCAGAGTTTGTGAAAAGAAGCCTGTCCTGAGGTCGTCACAGGGATCTGTCAGTCGTACTATCGCGTCCGCACTGTGACACGATCGGGTAAGCAACCGAGCGCGACGTCGCAACGGGTTGACAACCAACTGGTAACGGTTAACGCAGGACCTCGGAAGGAGCATGGGTGCCCGACGACCACAACCGCGACGGCGCCCCAGGCCACGGCGAGCCCCCCGGAGGCAAACGGCGCGCCCCCGAACCCACCGAGGAGCCCAGGCGCAGGCGCCGCGCGGCGGAGAACTCCGGCGGGCTGAGCGTGTCCGACCTGGTGGAGCGGCACAGCGGCTCCCGCACCAACCTGACCCCGGTCGCCCCCCCGGCGCCCGAACCGGAACCGACCGGCCGCCGCGCGGCCACCCCCTCGCGCAGGCACCGCACCACCACCGTCCCCGCGGACATCCTCGTGCGGGCCCAGGGCCAGCCCCCGGCCGAGCGGCCGCTGAGCCCGCGCACCGACGACAGCATCCCGACCACGGTGGCCGACCTGCTCGGTGCCACCCACACCCGCACCGCCGTCCCGGACGCCCCCCGCCGAGCCCGCCAGGACGACAGCGACGCCTTCCCGGTCGACCGCGACCCGCACCAGCAGCCCGCCGCGGCCTACCCCCCTGCCCCCGGCAGGCGCCGCGCCGCCGAGCCCCCGGCCGACGAACCCACCGGCCGCCGCGCCCTGTCCGACGACGCCCGCCGCAGGCTGATGGCCCAGCCGGAGGAGGAAGGCGCCCCCGCCGCTGGCCGCCCCTTCCCGACCGCCGACGAGTTCGAGGCCAACCGCCGCGGCACCCCCGGCCACCGCTCCCGCGCGGAATCCGCGAGCACCCCGGGCCACCGCTCCCACCCGGAGCCGGACGGCACCCCCGGCCACCGCTCCCAGTCGCACCCCGGCAACGCCGCAGGCCACCGTTCCCAGCCGGAGCCCGGCGACGCTCCGGGTCACCGCTCCCAGTCGCAGCCTGGCAACGCTCCGGGTCACCGCTCCCAGCCGGAGCTCGGCGAGGCTCCAGGCCACCACTCCCAGTCGGAGTTCGGCGACGCCGCGGGCCACCGCTCCCAGGACGCCGCGGGCCACCGTTCCCGGTCGGAGTCAGCAGGCATTCCCGGCCACCACTCCCGCGCGGAGCAGGGTGACGTCCCCGGTCACCGGACCCAGTCGGAGCCCGGCGCCACCCCGGGGCACCGCTCCCGGTCCGAGGCGGGCGACGGCCTCGGCCACCGCTCCCAGTCGGAGACCGCCGACGCCGCGGGCCACCGTTCCCCGGCGGAGGCGGGTGCTCCTGGTCGCCGTTCCCGGTCCGAGCAGGTCGACACCCCCGGCCACCGCGCCCGGCCGGAGCCCGCCGAGGGGTTCGCGGGCGGCTCCCCCGCCCACCAGGGGCCCTTCCCGGCCGATCCCGCCCTCGTCGACCCGCCCGTCACGGGCAGGCGCTCCGCGGGCGGCGGCGAGCCCTTCCCGATCGACCGCCCCGCCAAGCGCGCCCGCCCCGAGGGCGGCCGCCGCGCGCTCCCGGAGAACACCCGGGGCCGCCGAGCGCTGCCCGAGGACGAGGACGGCGCCCCCCGCGCCCTGTCGACCCCCGACGCCCCCGCCCGCCCCGCCCCGCGCGGCAGGCGAGCCCGCCAGGCCGACCAGTCCTTCCCCCGCGACCCCCGCCAAGCTGACGACGCCCCACCGCCCCCCGGCGGTCCGCGCCCCACCGGCAGCCACCCCCGCCCGATCCGCAACGGCCGCCCCACCAACGCCCCGAGCCCCGGCGCGAACCCCACGGGCGCCTTCCCACCCGGAACCGAAGCACCCGACGGCGGCCCCCACACCAGCGGTCACCCCGACGGCGGCAGGTCCGACGAGGTCGCGCCCTTCCCCGGCCCGACCCCCCGCTCCCGCTCCGGCACCGGCGCCCACCCGAGCCCCGGCCGCAACGGCGATTCGTACCCGCGTCCGGACGCCGAGGGCATGCCGGTAAACGGCATCGATCGTCCGGCGAACGGCACGGGTGCTCACCCGCGTCCCGCCCGGAACGGCGATCCGTACCCGGGGCCTGACGCCGAGCGCCCAACGAACGGCACCGGCGCCCACCAGCGCCCCCGCCGGAACGGCGATTCGTACCCGCGCCCGGATGCCGAAGGCATGCCTGCACACGGTGCTGATCGCCCGGTGAATGGCACCGGCGCCTACCCGCGTCCTGGCCGGAATGGTGATTCGTACCCGCGTCGGGGTGCCGAGGGCATGCCGGTGCACGGTGCTGATCGTCCGGCGAATGGCACCGGCGCCTATCCGCGTCCTGGCCCGAATGGTGATTCGTACCCGCGTCCGGATGCCGAAGGCATGCCTGCACACGGTGCTGATCGCCCGGTGAATGGCACCGGCGCCTACCCGCGCCCTGGTCGGGATGCCGACTCGTACCCACGGCCCGATGCCGAGGGCATGCCGGTGCACGGCGCCGGTGATCGCCCGGTGAACGGCACCGGCGCCTACCCGCGTCCCGGCCGGAATGGTGATTCGTACCCGCGCCCGGGTGCCGAGGGCATACCGGTCAACGGCACCGGTGCGCAGCCCCGGTCCCGCGCCGACCGCCCCGCCAACGGCACGGGTGCCCACCCCCGCCCCAACGGCCCGCAGGGTGATCCCCACCCCGGCGCCGAGAGCGGTCCGCGCCCGCCGGTCAACGGCACCGGGTCGTACCCCCGGCCCCGCCCGGAGGACGCCGAGGGCCCCCCGCCCGCGGGCACCGGTTCGTTCCCCCGGCCGAACAACCTGACCAACGCCTTCCGCCGCCCCGACCGCCCGCGCCCCGGCGCGGAAGGCCTGCCCGTCGACCGCCAGCGCCGGGCCGAGGGCGACTCCTACCCGCGCCCGGACGCCGAGGGCCTGCCGATCAACGGCACCGGCGCCCACCCGCGCCCCAACGGCCAGCCCGGCTCGAACGGCCAATCCGGCCCCCACAGCCGGAACGGGCAGCCCGGCCCGAATGGCCAGCCCGGTCCCCACGGCCAGTCCGGCCCGAACAGGCAGCCCGGCCCGAAGGGGCAGCCGGGTCCCAATGGGCAGCCCGGTCCTGATGGCCAGCTCGGTCCCAACGGGCAGGCCGGGGCGAACGGCAGGCCCGGTCCCGATGGGCAGCCCGGTCCCGATGGCCAGCCCGGTCCCAACGGACAGCCCGGGGCGAACGGCAGGCCCGGCCCCGGCGGCCGATCCGGTCCGCGTCGCCCGGAGGCCGACAGCTACCCGCGGCCCGATGCCGAGGGGCTGCCGGTCAACGGCGGTCGCCCCGGCAGGCCCGCCGGTCCGCCACCGCCCGGCGCGCCTGGCGCGACCGGCGCCCACCCGCGCCCCCCCGCTCCCGGCCGCCCGAACCAGCGCCCCACCGGCGCCTTTCCGGTCCCGGGAAGCACTGGTGGCACCGGGAACACCGGGGAGCGCCGAATCTCCGAGAGCCTCGACGGCCTCGACGAGCAGCCCCCGCGCGGTCCCCGGCAGCAGCCCGGCCAGTCGTCCATGCCGCCGCAGCCGGAGGACGGGGCGGAGGACCGGCCCGCGATGATGCCGCCGCCGGACGTTCCGCCGGAAGAGCTGATGGGGCTCACCACCGAGATGGAGCCGATCGGTGAGGCCGTGCAGAAGCGGCGCCGGGTCGACCACACGCTGGCGCGGTTCTCCGCCGTGCACGACGAGCTCGCCGCGGAGGAGAAGGCCCGCAAGGCCAAGAAGCTCAAGCTGAACCCGTTCGCGGGTGACGTCGACGAGTTGGACGACCACCTGACGGGGCTCGGGCAGGTGCCCGGTGCCGAACCGGGGGAGGTGGTTGACTTTGTCGACTCCAAAAGTGGACCGGAAGCGCCCGACGAAGAAGCGCGGACTGTTCGGACGCCGCCGCTCCGACTAGCCGAGCCCGGCGCGGACCTGCCCACCGAGGTGGTCCCCGCCGTCGACGAGCCCGCCCGGGACGACAGCCCCGCCGAGCCCGAGCCGGAAGCCGAGCGGGAACCGGAAGCCGAGTCGGAGCCCGAGGCCGTGGTCACCCGGGGGCCGCAGCCGCACGACCGGAAGGTGCGCGCGGGCCGGTTCGCCGCCATCGCGGTCGCCGCGGTCGTGTTCGTGGCGACCGGCATCGGCTGGGGCTACGCCAAGTGGACCGACGGCACCATCGACGACGTGCGCGCGCTGGACCCGAACTCGGCCTCGATCACCGACGCCGCCGCCCAGCAGGGCGACGAGAACTTCCTGCTGGTCGGTTCCGACAGCCGGGAGGGGGCGTCGGCCGAGGAGGGCGTCGGCGACGCCGAGCAGGTGCCCGGTGCGCGCTCGGACACGGTGATGGTGGCGCACGTGCCCGCCGACCGCAGCCGGGTCGTGCTGGTGTCGTTCCCGCGCGACCTGGAGATCAACCGGCCGTCCTGCGAGCGGTTCGACGCCAAGAGCAACACCTACACCGGTGAGCAGGTGCCGGGGCAGAAGATCGCGAAGATGAACACCGCCTACCAGGTGGGCGGCCCGCTGTGCATGACCAAGGTCGTGCAGGGGCTGTCCGGGTTGAACATCACCCGGTTCATCGGGATCAACTTCGACGGCTTCAAGGGCATGGTCGACGCGGTCGAGGGCGTCAACGTGTGCGTCGAGAAGCCCATGTTCGACACCACCCTCAACACCTGGGTCGTCAAGGACGCGGGCACCGAGGTGCTGCTGCGCGGGGACCAGGCGCTCAACTTCGTGCGCGCCAGGCACGTGGTCGGCGACAGCACCTCCGACTACGGCCGGATCAAGCGCCAGCAGCGGTTCCTGTCGGCGTTGCTGCGCAAGGCCATGTCCAGCCAGGTGCTGCTGGACCCGGGCAAGCTGACCAGCTTCACCAGCGAGTTCGCCAAGTCCACCTTCGGCGACAACATCGGTCTGGACTCGCTGCTGCGGCTGGGCCAGTCGCTGCAGGGCCTGGAGGCGGGGCGGGTCACCTTCATCACCGTGCCGACCGTGGGCA
The DNA here is from genome assembly GCF_003182415.1 of Actinokineospora spheciospongiae. Lineage (NCBI taxonomy): Bacteria > Bacillati > Actinomycetota > Actinomycetes > Pseudonocardiales > Pseudonocardiaceae > Actinokineospora > Actinokineospora spheciospongiae. Next base: position 29,737 of record NZ_QHCP01000003.1, read on the forward strand.
CCTCCAACACCCGCGGCAACGAGACGCTGCTACCGGACGACAACAAGGCGCTGTTCCACGCCATCATCAACAAGCAGGCACTGCCCGGCGAGAAGCCCGTGGGCGGGCAGCAGGCGATGCCGCAGCCTGCTCCGCTGCGCCAGCAGCAGACCGAGCCGGTCGACCCGAAGACGCTCAAGATCCAGGTCCTCAACGGCGGCAACACCACCGACGGCATCGCCAAGAAGACCGCGGAGAAGCTGACCGGCGTCGGCTACACCGTGGTGCAGGTCAACGCGGGCCCGTCGGTGCCGAAGACCACGATCCGCTACGGCAAGGGCCGCGAGGCGCAGGCGCAGACCCTGGCGTCCTCGATCCCCGGCGCGACCCTGGAACTGGACCCCGGCGCGGGCGCCGCGCTGGTGCTGGTGCTCGGCCCGGAGTTCAACGGCACCGTCACCGCCCCCGGCGGCGCGGGCGCACCGGCCCAGGAGGAGCTGCCCGCCAACCTGTCGACCATCAACGCAGGGGACGTGACCTGCGCGTAAGCGGGTTCGTCGTGGCGGGTTCATCTTCGGTTCATCCCGCGCTGGGGCAACCGGGCGCGCGGGGAACTAGGCTGACCGGCATGCGTGAGGCTTACCATCTCGAACTCGGCAAACTCGCCGATCAACTGGCCGGCATGTGCGCGATGGTGGCCGAGGCCATGGAATCCGCCACCCGGGCCCTGCTCGACACCGACCTGGCCGTGGCCGAGCAGGTGATCAGCGGCGACGAGAAGATCGACGACGCCCGCTCGTCCTGCGAGGAGCACGCCTACGCGCTGCTCGCCCTGCAGGCGCCGGTGGCCACCGACCTGCGGACGGTGCTCGCGGCCATCCACGCGGCGGAGTCGCTGGAGCGGATGGGCGACCTGGCCCTGCACGTGGCCAAGGCGGCCCGGCGCAGGCACCCGGCCCCGGTCCTGCCGGAGCCGGTGCACGGCTACTTCGCCGAGATGGGCCGCATCGCCGTCGACCTCGCCCGCAAGGCCGAGACCGTCATCCGCACCCAGGACGTCGCCGCCGCGCGCGCCCTCGAGGACGCCGACGACGAGATGGACGACCTGCACCGGCACCTGTTCTCGGTGATCATGGACAAGGAGTGGCCGCACGGCGTCGCGTCCGCGGTGGACGTCACGCTGCTGGGCCGCTTCTACGAGCGCTACGCCGACCACGCCGTGTCGGTGGCCAAGCGCGTCGTGTTCGTCGTCACCGGCCGGATGCCCGGCTCGGGCGACGAGGACCTCTGACAGTCCACAACAGACAAACCCGAACCGCCCCGCCGACACCGGTGGGGCGGTTTTCCTTTCCCGCACCGAGTCCGGCCGCCACGCGGCACCAACGGCCGCGGTGGGTTGTGCGGGGGAGCGCGGAGATCGATACTCGGACCCGTGTCCCGCTGGCCGGTCGTCGTCGCGTTCGCCGCACTGGGTGTCTCCACCCAGGTCTGCTGGCTGGCCTACGCCGCGATCACCACCGCCACCGCGACCCACTTCGGCGTCTCCGATGCCGCCGTCGGCTGGCTGGCGAACCTGTTCCCGCTGCTGTTCGTGCTGCTCAGCGTGCCAGCCGGGCGGCTGCTGGACACCCGGCTGCGGCCCGCCCTCGCGCTCGCGGCGGTCCTGCTCGGCCTCGGCGCGCTGACCAGGGTCGCGGTCGACGCCTACTGGGCGGCGCTGCTCGGGCAGGGCCTCGCCGCCCTGGCCCAGCCGCTGGCCGCCAACGCGATCACCCGCGTCGCCGCGGCCTACCTCGAACCGCGGCACCGGCCGCTGGGCATCGCCGTCGGCGCGGGCGCCACCTACGTCGGCATGATCCTCGCCATCGGCGTGGGCACCGCCATCCCCGACGACGTGCCGCTGGTCGTCGCCGTGGGCGCCGGGCTGACCCTGGTCACCGTCGTCGCCGCGCTGTTCGCCCTGCGCGGGCGACCGCCGTTCGAGGTGGCGGTGCGGCGACCGCCGCCACTGACCGCCGTCGCCCGGCAACCGGGGGTGGCGCTGCTGGCCACCGTGGTGTTCGCGGGCATGGGCGTCTTCGTGGCGCTGGCGACCTGGCTGGAGCCGCTGCTCAAGCCCAGCGGGGTCGCCGCGGACGCGTCCGGGCTGCTGATGCTGACCATGCTCGTCGCCGGGATCGTCGGCTGCGCGGTCATCCCACCGCTGGCGGCGCGCAAGACCGCGGAACCCACCGCGCTGCTGGTCACCGGGTTGGTCACCGCGCTGGCGTGCCTGCTGCCGGCGCTCGCGCCGGGGGTGGCCACCGGGTTCGCCGCCGCGCTGCCGATCGGGTTCCTGCTGCTGGCCGCCCTGCCGGTCGCCCTGGCCCACGTCGAGCGCACCGCGGGCGACTCCGCCGGGACGGTCACCGCCCTGCTCTGGCTGACCGGCAACGCGGGCGGCGTGGTCGTGTCGCTGGCCGCAGGCGCCCTGCTCGGCACCCCCGGACTGGCCTTCGGGCTGTTCGCACTGCTCGCCCTGGGCGCGGCGGGGCTCGCCCACTCGTTGCGCGCGGTGGATCGGGGCAAAACACTCCACTAGGTTCGAACGCGTGTGCTCAGAGCCGGTGTCACAGCCAGGTAACCGCCGGGGGGATGCGGACGCCGCAGCCGGTCCCGTGCGGTTGACTGTGTCGCCATGGGTGTCGAGCCACGGGGAGTCCGGTTGGTGACCACCGCACCACCGGAGACCACCGCGCCGTCGCCCCTGCGCCGGGTCGCCAGGTCGGCCACCACCACCCCCGGCAGGCTGTCGGTGATCTGGGCCGGGCTGCTGCTGCTGACCATCGCCACCGGCATCGTCTCCGCCGTCGCCACCCAGGCCAAGCAGGACACCCTCGACGAACTCCTCACCCAGCGCGAACCCCTCGCCGCGGTCGCCCAGCAGATCTTCCGGTCCCTCTCCGACGCCGACGCCACCGCGGCCAGCGCCTTCCTCTCCGGCGGTGTCGAACCCCCCGAGCTGCGCGCCCGCTACGAACTCGACATCGCCACGGCGGGCGAGGCGGTCGGCGCCGCCTCCTCCGACCTGGGCGACGACCCGGTGGCCGCCGGGTACGTCAGCACCCTGTCCCGGCAGCTGCCGGTCTACACCGGACTCGTCGAGACCGCCCGCGCCAACAACCGCCAGGGCTTCCCCGCGGGCGCCGCGTACCTGCGCGAGGCGTCCGGGCTGATGCGCTCGAAGATCCTCCCCGCCGCCGAACAGCTCTACGGCATCGACCACCAGCGCCTGCGAGCCGCCCAGGACGAGGCCCGCGCGCTGCCGTGGGGGCCGGTCGCGCTCACCGCGGCCCTGCTGGTCGCCCTGCTCGCGGCCCAGGTCCACCTGACCCGCAGGACCAACCGGCTGCTCAACGTCGGCCTGGTCGTGGCCACCGCGGCGGTGGTCGTGGCGGTCGCCTGGGCGTCGGTCGCCCTGCTGCTGGCCGCCGACCGGGTCGACGACGCCCAGCGCAACGGCTCCGCCCAGGCCGACGTCCTCGTGCACGCCCGCATCAACGCCCTCAAGTGCCGGGCCGACGAAACCCTCACCCTCGTCGCCCGCGGCGACGGCCCCGGCTACGAGGCCGAGTGGCAACAACTCGCCGCCACCCTCACCGGCGACAGCCGCGACAACCTCCTGCGCCAAGCCCAGGACCTCGCCCCCACCGACGCCGTCCGCCAGGCCGTGGACAACGCCTCGGCCTGGCAGGGCGCCCACCGCAGAATCCGCGAACTCGACGGCAACGGCCAGTACGAGGAAGCGGTCACGGTCGCGGTCGGCCAAGCCCCCGACAGCGCCGCCACCACCTTCGCCGCCCTCGACGACAACCTGCGCACGGCCATCGACGCCTCCCGCGCCGAGTTCGCCACCCAGACCACCGGGGCCGCCCAGGTCACCACCGGCCTCACCGCGGGCGTGGCCCTGCTGACCACGGTCGCCGCCGCGGGCATCTCCGCGGGCATCCGCGAACGCCTCCGCGAGTACCGATGACCCCGACCCCGCGACCCGGCCCCGCCCACCCGCCCCCGGCGGACCCGCCCGCGAGCACCCCCGCGGGCGGTGGTGCCCGCTCGGCGAGCGTGGTGGAGGTCAACGACGCGGCGGGCACGGGTGGTGCGGCGGGAACCGGCGGCACGGTGGGGATCGGTGGCGAGATGGAGGTCGGCGGCACAGTGGGGGTCGGCGGTGTGGTGGGGACCGACAGCGCGGTGGTCACGGGTGGCGCGGTGAGGGTTGGTGGCGCGGTGGAGGTCGGTGGAGCGCCGGGTGTCGGCGGAGTGGTCGGGGTGCGCGGGTCGGGTGGGGCGGTCGGGGTGCGGGCGGTCGGGGGGAGCGGGGCGCGGATGCGGCGGGTGGCGGTGCTGGCGGTCGCGGTGGCGTTGGCGGTGACCGCGTGCGGGGGCGGCGCGGCCCCGGTGGACCGGGTCGACGTGCGGTCGGTGGAGCGCCCGCAGCCGGTGGGGGTGGAGGTCAACCCGCCGACCAGCACCGGCGCGACCGCCGCCGTGCCCCCGTGCGACCCGACGGCGAGCCTGCGGCCCGCCGGGAAGCCCACGCCCGGCCTCATGCCCGCGGGCACCACCATGCGCGCCATCCAGGACCGCGGCAGGCTCATCGCGGGCGTCGACCAGAACACCTTCCTCTTCGGCTTCCGGGACCCCACCACCAACGCCCTCACCGGCTTCGACATCGACCGGGTCCGCGAGATCGCCGCCGCCATCTTCGGCGACCCCGACCGCGTCCAGTTCAAGGTCATCACCTCCGCCGAGCGCGTCGACGCCCTCAAGCGCGGCGACGTCGACATCGTCGTCCGCACCATGACGGCCACCTGCGCCCGCTGGGCCGACATCAACTTCTCCGCCATCTACTACACCGCGGGCCAGCGCGTCCTGGTCGAGAAGTCCTCCCCCATCACCGCCGTCGACCAACTCGGCGGCAAGCGGGTCTGCGCGGCCAAGGGCTCCACGTCCATCACCAAGCTGCGCGACTCCCCCGCCCCACCGGACCTCCTCGCCGTCGACAACTGGTCGGACTGCCTGGTGCTGCTGCAACAGGGCCAGGTCACCGCGATCTCCACCGACGACACGATCCTGGTGGGGATGGCCGCCCAGGACCCGAACGTGAAGATGGTCGGCCCGCGGTTCACCGAGGAGCCGTACGGCATCGGCATCCCCAAGCAGAGCGAGGACATGGTGCGCTTCGTCAACGCCGTGCTGGAGGACTCCATCCGCACCGGTTCCTGGACCGCCAGCCACAACCGCTGGCTCGACGGCTCCGGCCAACCCGCCAACCCCCCGGTCGCCCGGTACCGGGACTGACCATGACCCACAACCCGGACCCCCACAGCGGCCACCTCCCCCCACCCCCCTGGGACCAGCCGCCCCCCGACCCCGCGAGCGCCCAGCCCCCGGGGCAGCACCGACCCACCCCCGGCGCCCACCCGCGCCCGGGACAGCAGTCCCGGCCGTCCTTCCCGGGCCCGGAGCTGAGCGGTGGACAGCCACCGCCCCACCCCGGACAGCCCCGACCGCAACAGCCAACCTCGGACGAGCCCACCGGTCCCCCACCGCAGGACCAGCGCCCGCCGTACCCCGGCAACCGCCCACCGCAGCAGAACCCGGCGGAATCCACCGGCCCCCAGCACAGGCAGCCCCCGAGCGGGCACCCACACCCGGACCAGGGCGCAGGCCCCCACCGCCCAGTGCCGCCATTCCAGCCGCACCCCCACCCCCGCCCGGCAAACCCGGCGGAGCAGACCGGGTTCCAGCCTCGCCCGGCGAATCCGGCTGAGCAGACCGGGTCCCAGCCTCGCCCGGCGAATCCGGCGGAGCAGAGCGGGTCCCACTCCCGCCCGGCGAACTCGGCGGAGCGGACCGGTTCTCAGTCTCGGCCGGTGAATCCGGCGGAGCAGAGCGGTTCCCGGTCTCGGCCGGTGAATTCGGCGGAGCAAACCGGGTCCCAGCCTCGGCCGGTGAATCCGACTGAGCAGGGTATGCCTCAGTCCCGCCCGCTCTCACCGCCCTCCGCTCCGAACTCGCCTGCCCCCGGTCCGGGTGGCCACCACCCCGCCCCGGCCCCGAACCGCCCCGGCCCACCCAACCCGGCCGAGTCCACCGATCCGCAGCCGCGCCCCTCCGAGCGCGGTCGCCACGGCAGGCGAAACCCGATCGAGCCTCCCCCGCCTCGGCCGGAGCACCCCGGCAGGCCTCGGCCGAAGCAGCCGGGCCAGCCCCACTCCGCCCACCCCGCCCAGCCCGCCCAGCCGGGCCAGTTCCACCCCGCTCAGCCGGGCCAATCCGGTGCCGCCCAGCCGGGCCAGTTCCACCCCGCTCAGCCGGGCCAATCCGGTGCCGCCCAGTCAGGCCAGCCCCGGCCCGGGCAGGCAGGCAGGCCGCACCCCGCCCAGCCGAGCCAGTCCAACCCGGCCCAGCCCTGGTCCGCCCAGCCGAACGCACCCCACCCCGACCGGTTCCGCCCCGCGCAGCCGGCCCCACCCGGCCCCACCTTCCACGACGACTTCCGGGGCCACGACCAGCCCACCAGCGTCCTGGAGATCCCCACCCTCACCCAGAGCATCGAACCCCCGCCCCCCGTCGAGGAGCCCGAGCCCGCCCCGACCCCCGACCCGTCCGGTTCCCAGCCTTCGACCGGCTCCGGTTCGTTCCCCGGTACCGGCAGGCGCACGGCTTCCCGCGCCGCGGGCCGGGGCAGGCTCGGGGCGGGGTTGGTCGAGGTCCCCGTCGTCCCGGTGAAGGACCCGGCCAGCGCTGTCCTGGACGACCCGGTGGTCGCCGAGAACAAGCGGTTCTGCAACAGTTGCGGTGCCGAGGTCGGTCGGGGTGGGCCGCCGGAGGGGGTGTGCGGGACCTGCGGGCAGGCGTACAACTTCCGCCCCCGCCTGTTCCGCGGTGACCTGGTCGGTGGCCAGTACGAGGTGCTGGGCAGCATCGCCTACGGCGGTCTCGGGTGGATCTACCTGGCCAAGGACCACAACGTCAGCGCCCGCTGGGTCGTGCTCAAGGGCCTCATCGACACCGGTGACGCCACCTCGATGGCCTCGGTGGTCGCGGAGCGGCGGTTCCTGGCCGAGGTCGAGCACCCGAACGTGGTGAAGATCTACAACTTCGTGCAGCACCCGGACCCGAACACCGGGTCGCTGGTCGGGTACATCGTCATGGAGTACGTGGGTGGGCAGTCGCTGCGGCAGCTCGCGCTGGAGCACCACAGGGAGACCGGGCGGGCGGAGCCGCTGCCGATCGGGCAGGTGATCGCCTACGGGTTGGAGATCCTCCCCGCGATCGGGTACCTGCACAGCATCGACATGCTCTACTGCGACCTCAAGCCGGACAACGTGATCCAGACCGGCGAGCAGCTCAAGCTGATCGACCTGGGCGCGGTCCGCAAGACCGACGACTACGAGAGCCCGCTGTTCTTCACCGCCGGGTACGCCGCCCCCGAACTGGCCACCGAGGGCGCCACCGTCGCCTCCGACATCTACACGGTCGGGCGGACGCTGGCGGTGCTCAGCATCGAGTTCGCCGGGTACACCACCCGCTACCGGCACACCCTGCCCGGTCCGGACGCCGAACCGCTCTTCGCCCTCTTCGGCAGCTACCACCGGGTCCTCAAGCGCGCCACGCACGCCGACCCGTTGCGCCGCTTCACCTCCGCCGGGGAGATGGCCGACCAGTTGACCGGGGTGCTGCGCGAGGTGATGGCGCTGGGCACCGGCAGGCCGAGGCCCGGTCTGTCCACCGTGTTCAGCGTGGACACCCGCTCCTTCGGCGCCTCGGTGGCCGAGGAGGGCGCGGACGTGCTGCCCGCCCCGGCGCCCGCCGAGGTGGCCAGCGTCCTGCCGCTGCCGCTGGTCGACACCGACGACCACGCCGCGACCGTGCTGGCGAGCATCACCGCCACCGAGCCCGCCGAACTGGTCGCCGCCCTCAACAGCGCACCGCGCGACTCCATCGAGGTCAGGTTGCGGCTGGTCAAGGCCCGGATGGAGCAGGGCGACCTGCGGGCGGCCCACTCGGAACTGGTGGCCGCGCGCAGGCTCGCCACCGACCCGGCCGAGTGGCGCCCGGACTGGTTCGACGGCTTGGTGGCCCTCGTCTCGGAGAACCCCGCGGCCGCCCGCGACGCCTTCGACCGGGTGTACGACGCGGTGCCGGGGGAGTTGGCGCCGAAGCTGGCCCTGGCCGCGAGCCACGAGCAGTCCGGTGACCACTTCGCCGCCGCCCGGTTCTACGAGCTGGTGTGGCGCACCGACCACTCGGTGGTCAGCGCCGCCTTCGGCCTGGCCAGGGTCTACCTCGCCCAGGGCGCCCGCGGCAGCGCCATCGAGGTGCTGGACCAGGTCCCGGACACCTCCAGCCACCACCTCAGCGCCCAGATCGCCGCCATCAAGATCAAGGCCCGGGCAGGTGAACCGGACGGCCAGGCGCACGTGACCGAACCCGAACTCCACGACGCCGCCAAGCGGCTGGAGCGCCTGACCCTGGACGCGGAACGCCGCACCCGCCTCGCCGCGGACGTCCTCGAAGCCGCCCACGGCTGGGTCGGGGCGGGCAAACCGGGTGCCGACCCGGCGAACCACCACCGCACCGTCCTCGGCTGCGCACTGTCCGAACGCGAACTGCGCTTCGGCCTCGAACACTGCTACCGCACCCTGGCCCGCCTGGCAGGCACCCCGGAACAACGCCACGCCCTGGTCGACCAGGCCAACTCCATCCGCCCCCGGACGATCACCTGAACCTCACCGGCACAACGGCCGACCACCCCGCCAACCGCAGTCCCGCCACGAGCACCACCAACAGGTCCCGGGTTTCCGAGGCGCGCCCGCCGGATCAGCTCACCCCAACTCGATGATCGAGATGTCCGGCGGCGCCCCGACCCGCACCGGCGGCCCCCAGAAACCGGCCCCGTTGGTCACGTAGAGCCAAGTGTCGTCCACTTTGGACAACCCGGAAACGGCGGGCTGCTGCGCCCGCACCGCGTAGTGGAACGGCCACATCTGCCCGCCGTGCGTGTGCCCGGACAACTGCAGGTCGACCCCGGCCGCCGCCGCGTCCTCGACCTGCACCGGCTGGTGCGCCATCAGCACGGTCGGCGTCCCCTCGGGCCTGCCGAGCAGCGCGCGCGGGATGTCCGGGGAGTCGTCGAAGCCCTTGCCGGTCACGTCGGTCACCCCGGCCAGCGTCAACCGCCCGCCCGCGACCGCGGTGTGCTCGTTGTGCAGGTAGTTCAGCCCGAGCCGTTCCAGTTCCCCGACCCACTGCTCGTACCCGCTGTAGTACTCGTGGTTGCCGGTGACGAAGAACGTGCCCTCGCGGGAGACCAGGTCCCGTAGCGGTGCCGCCGCCTCGCCCAGTTCCGCGACCGACCCGTCGGCGAGGTCGCCGACCACGGCGACCAGGTCCGGCTGCGTCTCGTTGATCATCCGCACGATGCGCTCGGTGTGCGCCCGCCCGGAGATGGGTCCCAGGTGGATGTCGGACACGACCGCGATCCGGTACCCGCGCAGCGCGGCCCCGCCCACCGGCACCGGCACCCGCTTGACCAGCGGCGGGCTCAGCGCCGAGACCATCCCGGACCCGACGATCCCGGCCGAGGCGACCCCGGCCACCACCGCCGTGGTCCGCGCCAGGAACAGCCGCCGCCCCTCGTCCACCGCGGGCGCGACCGGGGGTTCCGCGGTGGGCTCCGCAGCCGGTTCCACAGCGGACCCGGCGGCGACCCGGGCCGGGACCGGGGCGGGCGCCGCGCGCGACCACCCGCGCAGCAGCAGCTTCGGGATCTCCAGGACCAGCAGTATCAGCAGCAGGTACATGAACATCGCCAGCCAGATGTAACCCGGCCAGGAGAACCACGCCGCCTCCGCAGGCCCGACCACCCTGGTCAGCGACAGCGTCGCCGCCACCAGCAGCGCGAGCACACCCAGCACTACCGTGCCGACCACCCGCCCCCGGCGGGAACGGGTGGTGTCGCGCACCAGCCGTTTCCAGAGGTACCAGTGCAGCAGCACGACCAGCAGGCCGATGAGGGCGAAGAACATGGCGCCAGCCTACGGATTGAGCTCCACCGACCGGCGGGTGAGCAGCTCGGGGTTGTCCGCGATCTTCGCCAGGTCCTCCGGCCTGCCGTTCTCCAGGAAGTGGCTCAGCTTGACCTGCACGAACAGCGCCCGCGCGCGGACGGCGACGGTCCCGTCCTCGGCGTCGAGCCGCCCCTCGGCGGACACGTAGACCTTGCGCCCGGCGACGCCGTCGAGGTGGGCGTCGATGAACAGCGTGGTGCCCACCGGCACCGGTCGGACGAACTCGGTCTCCAGCTTCGCCGTGACCGCGGGCTTGCGCAGCAGGTTGCCGACGGCGGCGCCGAGCGCCTCGTCGAACGCGCAGGCCAGCAGTCCGCCGTGGGCCAGGCCGGGGGCGCCCTGGTGCGCCTCGGTCACGGTGAACCGGGAGCGGATGGTGACGCCCTCGCAGGCCGAGGTGCGGATGTGCAGGCCCTGCTCGACGCCGTCGCCGCAGCCGAAGCAGTAGGCGTAGTGCTGGGGCAGGTCCGCGCCCGGTGCGGGCGCTTCCGGGTGGCGCTGGGGTGCTTCGGTCGGCACCGGCGGCCACACCTCGGTGGTGGTTCGACTCATTACCGAAGAGTAACTTACGTCCCGCGCACCCGCCTTGACCGGCTGAGCAGCGCCGCTGGCCCCGGCCCCCGGCCGGTCGCAGGCTGGGGCGGTGGACGAGGACACCACCGACGTGGTCGAGGTCGTGCGGCGCTGCTCGGAACTGGCCGACGCGCTGGCCCGGCTGGTGCTCGGCGACCCGGGACCGGCTCCGCCGCCCCGGTGCCGGAGGTGACACCGCGGTGACCGCCCCGCTGCGCTCGCCGCCCGCGGGTCGACCGGTCGCCGTCACGGGGGGTGATCGATTGTGCGGACGTCACCCGCGGGGCAGTATTGCCCACCTGAGCGTGCGTTGTGCCCAGGTGTGCACAAGCACGGGGCTGGAGTGGAACCGGGACGGCCACCACGCCAGTCTGTTACCTGACGGAGGCGGTTCGAGCGGGGCCTCCAGCGGCGGCGTGGGAGGAAGCATGACGCGGGTTCGCACCATGGCGGAGGCCGAGGCGCTGGCGAAGCGGCACGGCGCCCGACCGGAGGCCCACCTCGTGCCCGGGCGGGTGCGCGCGGCCGAGCGCGGTGACCACCGGGTCGAGGGCGAGGACATGGACGGGCTGGAGATCAGCCCGGACGAGCTGCGCCGCGCCGAGGGCAAGCTCGCCCAGCTCCAGGAGGACCTGGTGGCCCGGCTGCGCGACGCCATCGCCCTGTCGGACCCGCTGCACGACGGCAGCGGCCCGGTCGCGGGCCCGATGCGCCAGACCTTCCTCAACCGCGCCGACGAGCAGAGCGGGGTCGTCGCCGCGCTGGTCGACTACATCGAGGAGATCGACGAGGTGCGCCGCACGATGAACGAAACCCTCGCCTCCTACACGCAGACCGACGAGTCGCAGGCCGAGGCGTTCCGCCAGGTCGAGCAGCGCATCCCGGTCCTGCCCGCCGTCGAGTCGGGGGAGCGGGCCTGATGCGCTACGACAAGGACCGCGAGGGCGAGTACTACTCCGAGGCCCACCCGCCGAGCCGCAGCGAACGGGAGCGCGCCGAGCGCCGCAAGCGCTTGCAGCAGCGCAACAAGGAGTTCAACGACTTCACCCACATCCGGTGGGACGCCTACACCCACCCCACCCTCTACAACATGATCATGAAGGCCAAGCCGGAGCAGCTCGGCGAGCGCGCCAGGTCCTGGGCGGAGCTGGCGGAGAAGATCACCGGCACCACCGGCGAGGTCAGCCGGGTCGTGGGCGGGCTGATGGGCGCCTGGCGCGGTCCGGCCGCGGTGCGCGCCGCCGAGTCCAACACCCGCCTCACCCAGTGGGCCGACGAAGCCGGGCACACCGCCTCCAGGATCGGCGCGGGCCTGTCGGACTACACGACCACGATCATGCGGGCCCAGGCCGCCATGCCCGAGCCGGTGTACTACTACGCCGAGCGCAACTTCATGGCGGGCTACGACGTCAAGGTCGGCGGCGACCCCGCCAGCGCGGTCATGCTCAAGCAGATGACCGACGACCAGGCGCCCAAGCTGGAGGAGCGCAACGCGGCCAAGGCCGAGGCGGTCCGGGTCATGCGGGCCTATGCGGACCGCAGCCAGGAGGTGTCGCGGGACCTGCCGGTGTTCACCCCCAAGCCGGACAACCAGCCCACCGCGCCCCCGGTCTTCCCCGAGCGCCCCGAGGTGGTCGTCCCACCGGTCACCCCCCGCAGGCCCCCGTCCCCGGTGCCGCCCCCGCCGCACGACCCCGACGGCCCCACGACCCCCGGCGGCCCCGACTGGGACAGCACCACCCCGTCCTTCGACGGCGGTACCTCGGGCGGCCCCGGTGGCACGGGCGGCGCGGGCGGCCACGGCAGCGGTTACGGAGGCACGGGCTTCGGCGGTGCGGGCGGCGGTTACGGCGCAGACGGCACCCGAGGCCCCGGCGGTGTCTCGGTGGGCGCGGGCGGCTTCGGTCCCGGTGGCTTCGGCCCCGGCGGCTTCGGTCCCGGTGGCGGCGGCGCCCCCGGCGCGGGTGGCCCCGGCGCCGCCGAGGCGGGCGCGGGCGGCCGTGGCGCGGGCGCCGGTGCGGGCGCGGGCCTGGCCGCGCGCGGAGCGGCGGGCGCCCTGGCAGCGGAGTCCGCGATGGGCGGCCGCGGCGGCACCTCCGGCATGGTCCCCGGCATGGCGGGCGGCGCGGGCGCCCCCGGCGCGGAGGACGAGGAGCACAAGGACAAGTACGGCGAGGGCACCGACTTCTTCGACGACCTGCCCCCCGCCTACCCGTCGGTCTTCGGCGCGTGACCGGCTACCACGCCGACCCCGGCGAACTCGCCGCCGCCTCGGCCAGGCTCCGCGACACCGCCGACATCCTGGCCGAGGTGCGCCTCGACGCCACCGCGACCACACCGGTCGGCCCCCCGGACCTCGCGGCAGCGCTGACCGCCTTCACCACCGAAGCCCAGAGCGCCCTGACGACCACCACGTCCGCCATCACCGAAGCCGCGGCGGGCCTGCGCGCGGCCACCAACGCCTACACCGACACCGAGGCAGACGCCACCGCCGCCCTCACCCGCCACCTCCGCGACTGACCATGCCCCCGGCTGTCCACACCCCACCCGGAGTTGTCCACACCCCCCTCGCTGGCACGCCGGAATCGTCACCCCCACCCGGTAACGTGGAAATGGGGGGTCCCCAGGGTCGGATGATCTTGTTCGGGCTCGGGTTTGGGCTGGGAGTCGGAGCCGGAGTGGGGTTTGGCGCTGTGTGCGCGGCAGGTGCTGCGGGGGGTGCGCAATCTGTCGGGGCAGTGGGTGCTGGGACTGCGCGAGCTGTCGGGGCGGTGCGTGTCGCTGGGGGTGTGCGTCTTCTCGGGGCTGTTCGGGATCGGCGGGGTGTTCGAGGTTTCAGGGTGGGGCGGGCTCCTGGGGTGTGTCCTGCAAAGCCCGGTTGTTTGTGGGTGGTGCCCGGGTGGGTGGATGTGTTTGGCCGGGGCCCCTATGGCGATCATGTGCTCCAGCGTGTCAGGTGGGGCTGAAAAGATGCCCCACCGCCCAGAGAGGCTGTCACATGATCGCCACCCCCGGCCAAACACATCCACCCACCCGGGCAGTTGGCTCGCCGGGCTGGCGGTTTGTTGGGTGGCCGGCTGGCCGAGCACCTCCACCCACCCGGGCAGTTGGCTCGCCGGGCCGGCGGTTTGGTGGGTGGTCGGCTGGGCAAGCACCTCCACCCACCCGGGCAGGGCCGTAGCCGGGCTGGCGGTTTTCGGGGTGGTCGGCTGGCCGCGCACCTCCACCTACCCGGACAGTTGGCTTGCTGGGCCGGTGGTTTGGTGGGTGGCTGGCTGGCCGCGCACGTCCGCCCACCCGGGCGTTTCCGTAGTTGGGCTGGCGGTTTGTGGGGTGGGTGGCTGGCCGCGCACATTCACCTGCCCGGGCGTTGGCTCGCTGGGCAGGCGGTTCGTGGGGCCGGCTTTCAGGAAAGGCCCTGGGGGCAGGCGAATCGGTGTGGTGGGGCGGGTTGTCGGTGTGGGGCGGCGGGTTGGGGTGGCTTGTCCGGGTTTGGTTTCGGGTGGGGAGGGGGCGTGGTGAGCGCTTATCGCGGGTTGGGGTTCGACCCGGTGCCGGGCGACCCGGATGCGGCGGTGGCCGCTGCCGGGGGGTTCGTGGCCGCGGCTGAGGCGCTGGGGCGGGTGGAGCCCGCGGTGCGGCGGGCGCGGGAGGTCACCGGGGGGTGGGCGGGGGCTGCGGCGGAGGGGTTCGCGGTGGCGCTGGGGCGTGTTCCGTCTGGTGTGGAGGATCGGGTGGAGCGGTTGCGGCGGGCGGCTGAGGTGTTGTCGGGGTGGGCCGGGGTGGTGGGTGGGAACCGGCGGGCGGCGGCTGACTTGGATGCGGAGGCCCGGAAGGTGCGGGGGCGGATCTCGGCCGCCGAGGATGATGTGCACGCTGCGCGCAACAACCTGGACTTGGCCGCTACGCCCGCGGCTGCCGCGGTGGCCGGGATGGACCACGCGACCGCCGAGTCCACCCTCGCTGCCCTGCGGTCGCGGTTGGACGAGGTGTTGCGGGCCGCCCGTGTGCTTGCGGAGGAGCACCAGCGGACCGCGTCCGCCGCGGCTGCCGAGTTGGACGCCCTGCGGGGGGTGTCCGCCCCGGCCGGGCCCGTTGGCGCTCGCGGTGTGGTCCCCGTGCTGGACGGGCTTTCCGGGACCACCGCTGCCCTCGCCCGGCTGTTCTCGCCCGCTGGCGGGAGCGGGGTCCGGCCGACCGGGGCGGCGGGGGCGTTCGCGGGGGCGTTGGTCCCCGCGCAGGTCAGTCGGGAAACGATCGTCCTCGTCGAGGCGCCGACCCGTGGACCGCGGCGGTGAAGCTGGCCGCTGTTCCCGGCGTCACACCGGTTTCGCTGGTCAGTCCCGAGCAGACCGCCGAGGAGTTGGCCGCGCTGATGGTGCGCGCCCGTGGGCCGGAGTCCGCCCACGACCCGGGGTTGCGGCAGTCCGCGGTGGAGGCCGCCGAGCTGGCGCACGCCAACGGGGCCGGGTTGGTCGCCGTGGTCGAGCACGCCGCCGCCGACCCCGCGGTGCTGGTGGCGCTGGTGGTGGTGAGCGACGTGCCGCACGGGGTGGGCGCCGCGGCGGAGCTGCGGGAGTACCTGGAGGCGGCGGCCGGGCCGGACATCCAGGACGTGACCGAGGCGCGGACCGAGCGCGGGCACCCGGTGGTGATCGCCGACCGCATCCCGGCCGGGGAACCCGGGTGCCAGTTGCAGGCGATCGTGATCGAGCCGGAGGGGCGGCGGATGGCGGTGTTCACCCTGCACTCCACGACTGGGCGCGGGTGGCTGGAGTTGGCCACCACGTTGGGGCGGTTGGTGTCGTCGGTGTCTTTCGCATAAGCCCTGCGCGTTGCCGGGGTTGGCCTCAAGTTCTGCCTGCCGCGTTTTGAGAGCCCGGTTTTGGCGTTGGCGGGTGCCCGGGTGGGTGGTTCTTGGGGTGGCTTGTAGGACCTAGGTGCCCAGCACTTCGTCGCGGTAGTCGCGGGGGGTTTGGCCCACTGCTTTGCGGAAGGTTCTGGAGAAGTGGGCGGCGTTGGCGAAGCCGCACTGGCGGGAGATCTCGCCGATTCCCCGGACGCCGAGGGCTGGGTCGGCGAGGAGTTCTTTCGCGCGTTCCACCCTGAGGGTCCTGATGCGGCCGGAGACGCCGTCGCCGTCGTCGAAGAGTTGGTAGAGGCGGCGGCGGGAGATGAAGAGGGCTTCGGCGATGCGTTCGGCGGTGAGGGTGGGGTCGGACAGGTGTTCGCGGATGTACTCCGTGGCCGCTCGGCGGCGGGTGGCGAGGGCGTCGGCGCGGTCGAGTTCGGTGCGCAGGGCGGTGCGCAGGACCAGTTCGGCCAGGCCGAGGAGGTAGGCCTTGGCGCCGTGCGGGTCGAGGGTTTCGGCGACGGCGAGCAGGTGGGCGACCGAGGTGGCGAACAGGGATTGCAGGCCCCGCTCCACCGGCACCTGGCGGAACAGCAAGGGGCGCAGCTCACCGAAGTCGACCGAGAGCTTGTGGGTGGCGACCGTCAGCAGGACCATGCCCTGGCGGTCGCCGGGGTGGACCCGCAGTTCGCAGTCGCCGAAGCCGATGGTGGTGCCCGCGGGGGGCAGGTGGCGCGGGAGGGTGGCGCGCATGAGCAGTTGCACCCGGTCCGGGTCGGCCCTGGTCTTGCCGCCGCGGGCGGCGTCGAGGGCCTGGCGGGCGGCGGTGGCCCCGGAGGAGCGCACGACCAGGTACCCGGCGGCGACCTCCTCGGGCTCCGCCGGGGCCGCGGCGGGGGAATGGCCCAGCACCGGGGACAGCGCGGCGAAGCGGCTCACCGGGCCACAGTAGCCACCGCGCCGCCCGGGGGCGCGGTGATCAGCCGAGGCAGGGGCCCGGCGGTGCGGTGGCGGGCTGAGACGGGCACGGAACGCGGGGACGCGGTGGTGGGTGGGCACGGGTGCTGAGGCAGGGCGCCCGGGGTGCGGGGACGGACGGGACGGGCGTCGAGGCGAGGCGTCCGGGGCGTGGGGATCGGTCACGACGGGTGTCGAGGCAAGGGGCCCGGCGGTGCGGTGGTGGTCGAGGCGGGGCACCGGGAATCTGGGGCGCGGTGGTCGGGCCAGGCAGGCGTCGAGGCCGAGAACCGGGGATGCGGTGGTCGTTCCAGATAGATGTCGGGGGAGGAACCAGGGGCGTGGTGGTCGGTCGGGACAGGCGTCGAGGCGAGGGACCTGGGGCGAGGTGGGGCGAGACGGGGGAGGGGTGGGCGGCCACCCGGCCGCCCACCCCTCCCCCGTGATCGATCAGTTGCTGCTGGCGGACATCGTGGACCACTTGTCCCAGGTGATGGCCCAGTCGTAGATGTCGCCGTCGACCGCGCTCAGTTGCTGGTTGCTGCCGGTGATTTCGACCGGGTCGCCGACCAGGACCGAGTCGAAGTACAGCTTGGCGTTGGCGGGGGCGAGGTTGATGCAGCCGTGGGAGACGTTGGCCTTGCCCTGCTGCGGGATGGAGGGGGCGTAGCCGTGGACGAACTCGCCGTTGTTGGAGATGCGCACCGCCCAGGGGACCACGACGTTCTCGTAGTCGTACTTGGGGTTGGTCATCGCATAGGTGGAGTGCTTGCTCATCACCACGTGCGTGCCGCTCTTGGTGACCCGACCCGGGTCGGACTCCAGGCCCATCGACGCCGGGAAGTCGGCCGTCTGCACCCCGTCGCGGAAGACGAGCACGCGGTGGGTCTGGGTGTCGGCCTTGACGACCTGGGAGCGGCCGATGGCGAAGGAGGAGGTGACGTCGGCGCGGCCGTAGCTGCCCGCGCCGAGGTCGCGGCCGTAGATGTCGACCGTGACCTTCACCTGGGTGCCGGGCTTCCAGTACTCCTTGGGCCGCCAGTGCACCCGGCGGTCGTCGAGCCACGCCCACGCCCCCTCGGTGGGGACCGAGGTCTCCACCGCGAGCGCCTGTTCGGCCGCGACCTTGTCCTTGACCGCCGCGTCGAAGGTGACCGCGATCGGCATGGCGACGCCGTAGGTCTGGCCGTCGCCGGTGTTGAGGCTGGCGCCGACCTGGCGCTTGGGCTTGGCCGTGGTGAACGCGCCCGCCAGGGCGACCGCCCTGCCGTCGTTGCCGGTGGCCGAGCCCGACCAGGTGTAGGTCTTGCCGTAGCCGAGGTCCTCGGCGACCGCCCACGACGTGCGGTCGGCCGAGAGGGTGCCCTTGACCTGCTTGCCCTCCGGGTTGGTCAGCGACACCGTCTCCAGCGCGCCGTCGACCACCGTCACCGTGACCGGCCCGCCGGGACCGACGTCCACCGCGCCCGCCGCCGGGGAGGTGGTCACCGCGGCCGCCTTGGCCACGCTCTGCTCCGCGGCGGGTTGTTCCCCGCCGCCGCCCGCGGTCGATGCCGCGCCCCCGCTCGTGCAGCCCCCCAGGGCCAGCGCGGCGACCAGGCCCGCGCCCAGCAGCGTCGCCGGGAACCAGCGCCTCCGCTTGTCCATGTGCGTTTCCCTTCCCCCATTGCCTGTGCACCTGTAACGACGTGGCGGACCTCTCGGAAGTTGACCGGGAACACTGTGACACGCAACACATTCAATGGAATTTCGGCGCAGTTCGCCTCGCGTTCGAAGTGCGATGCGACCATTGCGGAGCGTGCTCACCCACATCACCCGCATGGCCCAGCCGAGCGCCCATCAGGCAGTAGTGCGCCGGGGTTTCGCTCGATACGATTTGCCGTGCAGGCCGTAGTTTCTGTGTTCGTGCTTACACGCTCGCGGAACGAGAACGCGGGCGCGCTGCTTTCCCGCTGTAGTGGGCGGGAGTATCGCCCGGGGGCGGCCCGGGGCTGCATGGTGCAGCCCCAATGCTCCTGCGTTGGAGGCAGGTTTATGGCACAGGGCACTGTCAAGTGGTTCAACTCGGAAAAGGGCTTCGGCTTCATCGCGCAGGACGACGGCGGTGCCGATGTCTTCGTGCACTACTCCGAGATCCAGTCCAAGGGATTCCGCACGCTGGAGGAGAACCAGCGCGTCGAGTTCGAGGTCGGCCAGGGCACCAAGGGGCCGCAGGCCACGAACGTCATCCCGCTGTAGTCATCTGCTGTTAGTCGGCCGCGCGGGAGCGGCACCGACCTGACGACGAGGAGCCCCGGTCCGCCTGCGGACCGGGGCTCCTCGGTGTGGGTGTCGGGGGTGGCGGACCGGGTTCAGGACTGCGACTGCTTGAGCTGCTGCGCTTCCCACTCCAGCCGCTGCATGACCCACTCCTGGGCCAGTGCCATCGGCGAGGTGTTGCGGTACGCGGCGATCTCGCGCAGTTGCTCGTTGGCGACCAGCGGCAGGCGGAGCTGGTGCACCTCGGCGCTGCCGAAGCGGCGGCCCGACCCCGTGGTCTCCACGTCGCTGTCCGGGGACAGCGCGGCGAGGTAGTTCTCGAGGTCGTTGTCGGGGAGGTCCTGCTGCTCCTGCTCCCGCAGCGGGCCGCGCTGGCGTCCCGAGCTGGTGCCGTCTGCCTTGGGGTCAGGGCGGCTGCGTCCGAAAGAGGGAAAAGGCACGGGAACAGGATAACGAACGGGTTGCGGCGGGTTCGCACCTGTGACCTGGACCACGTGTGACGGTGTGGACGGTTTGCCTGCGCCACTACGCTGACCTGCGCGGATGCCCTTCCCCCGACAGGGAGAGGCCCCCGCGCCAGGGGGAGGAGCGCGGGGGCCGGAGGGGATCTCCACAGGTGCTGACCGGGGGGTGTCAGCACGTCGATTGTTGCACGCGCACGCGTTTCCGGCGAGGGCCGGACGTGTATTTTTCTCAGCGAATGTTCACCCGGATTTCGCCTTGACGGGTGAGGTGTTCACCCGCCGGGCGCGGTCAGCCCGCGGTGGCCCGGAAGCCGCGCAGCCGCAGGCTGTTGGACACCACGAACACGCTGGACAGCGCCATCGCCGCACCCGCGATCATCGGGTTGAGCAGGCCCAGGGCCGCCAGCGGGATACCCGCCACGTTGTAGGCGAACGCCCAGAACAGGTTGCCCCGGATGGTGCGCAGCGTGCGCCGCGACAGCCGGATCGCGTCCGCGGCCAGCCGCAGGTCGCCGCGGACCAGGGTCAGGTCACCCGCCTCGATCGCCGCGTCCGCCCCGGTGCCCATGGACAGGCCCAGGTCGGCGGCGGCCAGCGCGGGCGCGTCGTTGACCCCGTCGCCCACCATGGCCACGACCTCGCCCGCCTCCTGCAACCCGCGCACCGCGGCCACCTTCTCCGCGGGCAGCACCTCGGCGATCACGTCGGCCTCGGCGGTGATGCCCACCCGGGCCGCGACAGCCCGCGCCACCCGCTCGTTGTCGCCGGTCAGCAGCACCGGGCGCAGGCCCAGTTCGCGCAGGGCGCGGACGGCGTCCGCGCTGGACTCCTTGACCGTGTCGGCCACCGCGATCAGGCCCAGGATGCGCCCGCCCGCCGCCGCGGCGACCACGGTGTGCCCGCGCTCCTCGGCGTCGGCCTTGGCCCCGGCCAGCGCCTCGATCCCGGCGACGCCGTGCCCGGCCAGCAACCGGGGCCTGCCAACCACCACGTCCTCGCCGTCGACCAGGCCGGTGACGCCCAGGCCCTCGGTGTTGCGGAAGCCCTCGACCGGTGGCAGCGGACCGGCCTCGGCGGCGTGCGCGGCCACCGCGCGGGCGATCGGGTGCTCCGAGCCCGCCTCGACCGCGCCCGCCAGCCGCAGCAGCCGGGCCGGGTCGACCCCGTGGGCGGCGACGACCTCGACCACCGACATCCGCCCGGTGGTGACCGTGCCCGTCTTGTCCAGCACGACGGTCGTCACCCGGCGGGTCGACTCCAGCACCTCCGGGCCCTTGACCAGGATGCCGAGCTGCGCGCCCCGGCCGGTGCCGACCAGCAGCGCGGTCGGCGTGGCCAGGCCCAGCGCGCACGGGCAGGCGATCACCAGCACCGCCACCGCCGCGGTCACCGCCGCGTCCGCCTCCGCCCCGGTGAGCAACCAGCCCAGCAGGGTCAGCAGCGCGATGCCCAGCACGACCGGGACGAACACCGCCGAGACCCGGTCGGCGAGCCGCTGCACCCGCGCCTTGCCGGTCTGCGCCTGCTCCACCAGCCGGGCCATCTGGGCGAGCTGGGTGTCCGCGCCGACCCTGGCCGCCCGCACGACCAGGCGCCCGCTGGTGTTGAGCGTGCCGCCGACGACCGCCGAGCCCGGCCCGACCTCCTCGGGCACCGACTCGCCGGTGACCAGCGACCGGTCGACCGCGGAGGCGCCCTCGACGACCGCGCCGTCGGTGGCGACCTTCTCCCCCGGCCGCACCACGAACAGGTCGTCGACCCGCAGCCGCGCCACCGGGACCCGGGTCTCCACCCCGTCGCGCAGCACGGCGACGTCCTTGGCGCCCATCGCCAGCAGCGCCCGCAGCGCGGCCCCGGCCCGCCGCTTCGACCGGGCCTCCAGCCAGCGCCCCAGCAGCAGGAACGCGGTGACGCCGACAGCCACTTCGAAGTAGATGTCGGCGGCGCCGTGGTCCCCGCGCGGCAGCAGGCTGAACTCGTGCCGCATGCCCGCCACGCCCGCGCCGCCGAACAGCAGGGCGTACACCGACCACAGGAACGCCACCGCGACGCCCATCGACACCAGCGTGTCCATGGTGGCCGCGCCGTGGCGCAGGTTCACCGCCGCGGCCCGGTGGAACGGCCACGCGCAGACCGCGACCACCACGGCCGACAGCGCGAGCGCCGCCCACTGCCAGGTCGGGAACTGCCACGCGGGCACCATCGAGACCACCACGACCGGCACCCCGAGCACCGCGGCGAGCAGGAACCGCTCGCGCAGCTCCCCGGCCTCGTCGTCGTGGGCGGAGTCCGCCTCCGCCGGGTCCGGCCGCTCCTCGGCGACCGGGGCGGCGGTGTAGCCCGCGGCCTCGACCGTGCCGACCAGGCGGTCCAGCGCGAACCCGGTGGGGGCGGTGACGGTGGCGCGCTCGGTGGCGAAGTTGACCGAGGCGCGCACGCCGTCGAGCTTGTTCAGCTTGCGCTCGACCCGGTTGGCGCAGGAGGCGCAGGTCATCCCGCCGATGTCCAGCTCGACGGTGTCGGTGGCGTGCTCGGTGGTGGTCATGGGATTCCCTCGGGTCGGTGCGGGCTGGTGGGGCAGGGCTCAGCCCGCGAGCTGGTACCCGGCCTCGGTCACCGCGGCGGCGACCGAGGACCGGTCCAGCTCGGTGGCGCTGGTGACGGTGACCGCCCCGGTGGGCAGGTCGACCGCGACGTCGGTGACACCGGGGAGCTCGGACAGCTCCTCGGTGACCGAGCTGGCGCAGTGGCCGCAGGTCATGCCGGTGACGGTGTAGACGGTCTGCTGGGACACGGGTGGTGCCTTCCTCTGGGGGCTTGCCTCTGGGACTTGCCTCTGTGCTGCTTGGCGGGTCAGGAGCGGACGAGCCGGGCGATCGCGTCGGCGGCCTCGCGCACCTTCGCCGCGGCGGCGGCGTCGCTCTCCCTGGCGGCGTCCACGACGCAGCTCGCCATGTGCTCCTCCAGCAGTTCGAGGGCGAACGCCTGCAGCGCCTTGGTGGCGGCGGAGACCTGGGTGAGGACGTCGATGCAGTAGCTGTCCTCGTCGACCATCCGCTGCAGGCCGCGGACCTGCCCCTCCACCCGGCGCAGCCTGCGCAGGTGGGCGTCCTTCTTGGCGCTGTAGCCGGGGGCGTGCTCGTGCTCCATGCCCCCAAGATACCCATGGGGGGTAGGGGTTCCGCAAGCGGACGGTGTGCGAGGCGGCGCACATGGGGCCGAACGGGTGAAGGGGGCGGTCGGAGAATACCGGTCGTTGTCACAAAGCGTCGGGAAAACCGATCACTTTAGGCAACCCAAGGTGTGGACCGGTTCACTCGCCGGGGGGCTGCGACAACGCCGACTTCTCTCATAGCCTCACGCCAGACAAAAAGCCGGGGAGGCAACAATGAGCGGGTCACTCGAAGTCCGGAGCTTCCTTCTCCAACAGGACAGCATGGGCTCGGCCGGGCAGTACCCCGGCGGCGTCCCCGCACCGCGCTCCGGGGAGTCCGCCCGGGTCTCCGACGAGCAGGTCCGCCGGGCCAGGCTGGCCGTGGCGCGCAGCGCCGTGGACGCCGGGGACTGCCGTGAGCTGCTGGAAATGCTCGGCCTGGTCGACGGCGAGGACGGGGTCCCGCCGGTCCGCCGCTGACCGCCCGCACCCCCGGGAACGGCGTCCGCCGACGCCGTTCCCGGTATGAGCAACCCATTTCGGCGCGCTATACCGAATGCGTGCCGGTGAATAGCGGACACCCTCGACTTGGCCCCCGTGGACCATTGCGGATTCCGGCCATTCCGTGACACCGTTGCCCGCGTGACCGCCGTCTCCGTCGCCGCCGAGACCCGCGCCGTCGTCCAGCGCCTCGGCGGCGCCTTCATGACCTCAGCCGAACTCGCCGAGCAGGAGGCCGCCGCGGGGCAACCCGCGAACACCCTCTACTTCAGCGGCCGCGCCGCCGCCCTCGGCGCCCCCACCCCGCTGGTCGCCGCCGAGACCTTCGGCATCTTCCCGCCCAGGATGGTCGAGCTGCTGCTCTCCCGCGCCACCCTGCTGCCCGAGGCCGCCCTCGCCGCCTACTGCGAAGCCCTCTGGCAGTGGTCGCGCACCCACCTGGCCCACGCCACCACCCCCGACCGCACCGCCGACCTGCTGCTGGCGGTCGTCGACGCCGCCGACGCCAGCGGCCTGCCCCTCTTCGCGGGCCTGCGCGCCGCCCCGCGCCCCACCGACGGCCCCGAACGCCTCGGCCACGCCCTGATGCTCTTCCGCGAACTGCGCGGCGGCCTGCACTTCGCCGCCCTCCGCGCCTGCGGCGTCCCGCTGCCCGCCGCCGTCGTCGCCGACCCCGGCGCGGGCCCCGACCGGCTGCCGCTCATCGGCTGGCGCCCCGAGGCGATCACCGGGCTCGTCGCCACCGCCAAGGCGATCCCCAACCTCACTGTCCGCTGGGAAGCCGCCGAGGACGCCACCAACCTCCGCACCGACGAACTCCTCGCCGCCCTCGACCCGGCCGACCGCACCGAGCTGCACCAGGCCCTGCTCGCCCTGGAGTGAGGTTCGCGCAGGTCAAACCCTGTTTGGTACCCCGGATTTCGGTGGCTGGACGGTGTGCCCTAAGCTAATCTTGCTTCCAGCGACACCGAGCAAGCAGCACCTGGGCTCCCATCGTCTAGCGGCCTAGGACTCCGCCCTTTCAAGGCGGCAGCGCGGGTTCGAATCCCGTTGGGAGCACGCAACACCGGTAAGGTAAGGTTCCACCAGCAGTAGAGCAAGGCCCTGTGGCGCAGTTGGTTAGCGCGTCGCCCTGTCACGGCGAAGGTCGCGGGTTCGAGTCCCGTCAGGGTCGCTCGCTTTGGCGCGCCCATGCTCACGGAGTGCGTGAGCATGGGCGCTCGCCATTGCACTGGGGGGCGACCCCCCAGACTCCCACGGTGCGTGGGGTTGCTGAACCAGCGTGGTGCTGTTGTGTTGGATCAGTGCTTCGCACTTTTATACGGCCAGGTAGCTCAGTTGGTACGAGCGACCGCCTGAAAAGCGGTAGGTCGGCGGTTCGACCCCGCCCCTGGCCACAAGAGTTGAGCGCCCGTTCCGGGATTCCGGGGCGGGCGTTCTGCGTTGGGGGAGAGGGCGTGGGGGCGTTGGGGAGGGGGGCTTGAAGGGGAGGGTGTTGGGGAGTGGCGCTTGGAGGAGGGGGTGGGTGGATCTTGGGGGTGGGTGAGGTGGGTCACTGTTGTGGGGGGGGTTTGGGTTTTGGGTGGGGGGCGGCTTGGGGATTGAGTGGTTTCTAAAGGGGTACTTGGGGTGATGGGGGGAATGCGGGGAGTTGGGGGTATGGGGGTGGGACGGGTGGGGGAACCTGGGGTGTGATGTGGATCACTTTGGGTGACTGGGTGTGTTCGGGGGGTGGGGGGTTGGTGGGTTTGGGGATGGGGGGTGGGGTGGTTGGTTGCCAACCGGGTGGGTTGGAGGGTGGGGGGGTTGTGCAGGTGGAAGGGGTATTTGAGGGGGATTTGGTGATCTGCGGGGGGTGGGGTGGTCTGTGGGAGTGGATTTCGCCCTGGGCGGGGGGATGGGTGATCGAGATTGGGTGGGGGTGGGGGTTGTTGGCGGGGGGAACGGAAATCGGCGGGACGACTTGTACTCTCCGTCACAACATTTTCTGTCCGGAATAGACGGTTGTGCGCGGGATGGGCGGTGGGGCGGAGCTGGGGTGTTGGGGGTGATCAAGTCAAGTGCGCGTCACGGGGTTTGCTACGGATTGTGTAGTTGAGGGTGGGCGCAGTTAGTGGGGGCGGTTTCTCGGGGGCTCTTCGTTAACCGTGTGTGTAACGGCGTGGTGCAGGGGAACGAAAGAGGGATCGCGACCACGTCCGATCCCCTCGGGGGCGGGCGGTTGGTCCGAATCACGGAAATCACACCAGGTGGGGGGCCGGGGACCTCTCGCCCGTCCTGTCCTGCCCGATCGCCCGAACCGGGGGATGCACAATGCGTGACCAAGTTGGGTACTCGCGCCGCCGAGCGGCACTGCGGCCCACGCCGAGCGGGGCCCGGCGCGCCCGCGGGCCGCGCGTTGGGCTGCCCGCGGGCGAGCCGTCGTTCCCCCCGGTCGCCGGGTGGGAGCCGAAGTACCGCGCGGGCGTCATCGCCGGTGACCTGGTGGCGGTCGTGGTCGGGGTGCTGGGGGTCGGCGGGTACGTGCAGCACCGCGCCTACCCGGACGGTCCGCTGGTGGGCCTGGTCGGGCTGACCACCTTCGTCGTGCTGCTCGCCGCGCTGATGGTCAACCGGGCGTGGAACAGCGCCGCGCTGGGGCAGGGCGCGGAGGAGTTCCGCAGGCTCGGCCGGGCGTTCGTCGCCGCCGCCGTGGTGCTCGCGCTCGGCGGGCTGCTGTTCGACATCGCCCGGCTGCGGCCGTGGGTGTTCGTGGTGGTGCCCGCGACCGCGCTGCTGCTGTTCCCCATCCGCTACGCCCAGCGCCAACTCCTGCACCGCCGCCGCCGCGAGGGCCGCTGCCTGCTGCCGGTGATGGCCGCGGGCAGCCTCGACACCGTGCAGGACCTGATCTCCCGCACCCGCGGCTCCGCCCACCTGGGCTGGCGCGTGGACGCGGTCTGCACCACCGACGGCCTCGGCGACGGCCTGCCCGACGTCGACGGCGTCCCGGTGATCGGCCGCCTCAGCGACCTGGCCACGCACGCCCGCCGCGGCGGCTACCGCATCGTCGCGGTCACCCCCGACCAGTACTGGACCCCGCAGCGGTTGCAGCAGCTCGCCTGGCGGCTGGAGGGCAGCGGCGCGGAGATGGTCGTCGCCCCGGTGCTGATGGAGGTCGCCGGGCCGCGGCTGCACGTGGACGCGGTGCTCGGGATGCCGCTGCTGCGGGTCAGCGCCCCGTCGTTCACCGGGGTCCGCCGGGTGGTCAAGGACGCCATGGACAAGGTCGGCTCGGCCGTGCTGCTGGCGCTGCTGGCGCCGGTGATGCTGTTCGTCGCCGCCGCCATCGCGATCGACAGCCGGGGGCCGGTGTTCTACAAGCAGCGCCGGGTCGGCAAGGACGGCCGCGAGTTCACCATCGTCAAGTTCCGCACCATGGTCACCGGCGCGCACCGGATGGTGACCCAGCTCGCCGAGCAGAACGAGGGCAACGGCCTGCTGTTCAAGATGCGCAAGGACCCGAGGGTGACCAGGGTCGGGGCGGTCCTGCGCCGCTACTCCATCGACGAGCTGCCGCAGTTGTTCAACGTGCTCGCCGGTCCGATGTCGCTGGTCGGGCCGCGCCCGCCGCTGCCGGAGGAGACCGCCCGCTACGCCCCCGACGTGCGCCGCAGGCTGCTGGTGAAGCCGGGCCTGACCGGGTTGTGGCAGGTCAGCGGGCGCTCCGACCTCCCGTGGGAGGAGGCGGTCCGGCTCGACCTGCGCTACGTCGAGGACTGGTCGCTCGCCCTCGACGCGGTGATCCTCTGGAAGACCTTCCGGGCCGTGTTCAGCGGCGCCGGTGCCTACTAGCAGTTCCTGATCCGAAGTGGAGTGTCACGTGCAGACCATCGGGCTGGCCGTCATCGGCGCCGGGTACTGGGGACCGAACCTGGTGCGCAACGCCCAGGCCACCCCCGGGCTGCGCCTGCGGTACCTGTGCGACCTCGACGCCGACCGGGCCCGCCGGGTCCTCGGCGAGTACTCGACCGTGCGGGTCTCCGACTCCCTCGACGAGGTGCTCGCCGACCCCGAGGTGCACGCGGTCGCCATCGCCACCCCGGCCGGGACGCACCTTCCGGTGGCCATGGCCGCCCTGGAGGCGGGCAAGCACGTCCTGGTGGAGAAGCCGCTCGCGGCCACCCACGCCGAGGGCGCCGCGCTGGTCCGGGCCGCCGAGGAGCGCGGGCTGACCCTCATGCTCGACCACACCTACTGCTACACCCCGGCCGTGGCGCACCTGCGGGAGCTGGTGCACAGCGGCGGGATCGGCTCGGTGCAGTACCTGGACTCGGTGCGGATCAACCTGGGCCTGGTGCAGCCGGACGTGGACGTGCTCTGGGACCTGGCCCCGCACGACCTGTCGATCTTCCTGTCGATCCTGCCCGAGGGGGTGCGACCGCTGGCGGTGGCCGCGCACGGCTCGGACCCGATCGGCGCGGGCCGCGCCTGCGTGGCGCACCTGACCATCGAGCTGACCGGCGGCGCCATGGCGCACGTGCACGTGAACTGGCTGTCGCCGACGAAGATCCGCACCATGGTCATCGGCGGCTCGCAGCGCACGGTGGTCTGGGACGACCTCAACCCCAGCCAGCGGCTGTCGGTCTACGACCGGGGCGTGGACCGCGCCGGGGCCGCCGAGCTGGGCGAGGAGAAGCGCGAGCAGACGATCGTGTCCTACCGCACCGGTGACATGGTCGCCCCCGCGCTGCCGGAGAAGGAGGCGCTGCGCGCGGTGATGGCCGAGTTCCACGCCGCCATCACCGAGGGCCGCCCGCCGCTGACCGACGGCCGCTCCGGCCTGCGGGTGCTCGCCATCCTGGAGGCCGCCTCCGCCAGCCTCGCCCAGGGCGGGGCGTTCCTGCCCATCCTCGACTCCGAGGACGTCGCGGGCTCCGCGAACGCCGCGGCCCCCGAGGGCGCGCTGCTGTGACCACGGGTGGGGCGGTCGGCACCGGGGGCACGGGGGACACCCGGGCACCCGGTGCCGCCGCGCCGACCCCGGCGGGTGAACCGACCGTGCGCATCGCCCCGGCGGCCGAGGTGACCGAGCGGTTCGCCCCGATCGTCGTGGAGACCGGGCCGCCCGCGCTCCGGCTGTCGTTCGTGGACGGTGTGCGGGCGTTCGCGGCGGTGTTCGTCGTCGCGCACCACATCTGGCTCACCACCTACCCCGGCTACCCGCGCGACACCGGCCCCGCCTGGGCGTCGTGGCTGGTCTACGGCCACCTCGCCGTGGCGGTGTTCATCGTGGTCAGCGGCTTCTCGCTGGCCATCGCCCCGGCGCGGCGGGACTACCGGCTCGGCGGGGTCGGCCGGTTCCTGCGCAGGCGGGCCTGGCGCATCCTGCCCCCGTACTGGGCGGCGCTGGCGCTGTCGGCGGCGGTGTTCGGCCTCGTCACCCCGGCGCTGACCGGCGACCTGGTGTCGGTCAAGGGGATCGTGGTGCACGCGCTGCTGTTGCAGGACGTGATCGACGCGCCCCGGCCCAACGGCGCGTTCTGGTCGATCGCGATCGAGTGGCAGATCTACTTCCTGTTCCCGCTGGTGCTGCTGGTCCGCAGGCGGGTGCCGGGCTGGGCGCTCGCCGCGCTCGGGCTGGCCGTGGTCGTCGCGGCGCAGGTGGTGTCCGAGCGGGTGCCCGCGCTCGACGGCATCCAGAACCTGACGCCGCAGTTCTTCGCGCTGTTCGTCTTCGGCGTGGTGGCCGCGGAGGTGGTCCGGTCCGGGCTGCGCGCGCGGGCGCTGGTCGGGGCGGCGGCCCTGCTGTGCTTCGCCGGGTTCGCCGTGCTCGCGTTCACCGCCGGGCCGGTGTGGGTGGACGCGCACTACTTCTGGGTCGACCTCGCCGTCGGCGCCGGGACCGCGCTGGCCCTGGCCGTGCTGGCGGGCGGCGGGTGGCGGCCGGTCGCCGCCGCGTTCGCCGGTCGCGTCCCCCGGTTCCTCGGCCACTTCTCCTACAGCGTCTACCTGATCCACCTGCCGCTGCTGTGGCTGGTGTACCACTTCGGGGTCGAACCGGCCGTCGACTCGGCGGACGCCCGGTTCGTCCTGCTGCTGGTGGTCGGCATCCCCGTGGTGCTCGCCGTGTCCCACCTGTTCCACCGCGCCTTCGAGCGCCCGTTCATCGAGCACCGGTCGCTGGCCGAGCTGCGCGGCCGCTCGACCCGGTAAATCGAAGCTGAACCCGAGCAGAACCCGATTTCGCACGAGAGGCAATCACCATGGCGGACAACCACGCCCCGTCGGCAAAAGCCCAACCGATCGCCGGTCAGCGCGTGCTGGTCACCGGTGGCGCCGGGACCATCGGTTCCTCGGTGGTCGACCAGCTCATCGCCGCCGACGCCGCCGAGGTCGTCGTGGTCGACAACCTGGTGCGCGGCCGGATGGCCAACCTGGCCGACGCGCGGGCCGCCGCGGGCGACCGGTTGCGGTTCGTCGAGGGCGACATCAACGACCCGAAGCTGATGGGCGAGCTGAGCACGGGCGTGGACCTGGTGTTCCACCTCGCCGCCATCCGCATCACCCAGTGCGCCGAGGAGCCCCGGCTGGCGCTGGAGGTCCTGGTCGACGGCACCTTCACCGTGCTGGAGGCGGCCGCCGCCGCCGGGGTGAAGAAGGTCATCGCCTCGTCCTCGGCCTCGATCTACGGCCTGGCCGAGGAGTTCCCCACCACCGAGCGCCACCACCCGTACAACAACGACACCTTCTACGGCGCCGCGAAGGCGTTCAACGAGGGGATGCTGCGCAGCTTCAAGGCGATGTATGACCTCGACTACGTGGCGCTGCGCTACTTCAACGTCTACGGCCCGCGGATGGACGTGCACGGCCTCTACACCGAGGTCCTGATCCGCTGGATGGAGCGGATCGTCGACGGCAAGGCCCCGCTGATCTTCGGCGACGGCGCGCAGACCATGGACTTCGTGCACGTGCACGACATCGCCAGGGCCAACCTCCTCGCCGCCCGCGCCGACGTCACCGACGCGGTCTACAACATCGCCAGCCACTCCGAGACCAGCCTGCTCGGGCTGGCCAGGGCGCTGCTCGCGGCGATGGACTCCGACCTCGGCGTCGAGCACGGCCCGGAGCGCAAGGTGAACGGTGTCACCCGGCGGCTGGCCGACATCAGCGCCGCCGCGCACGACCTGGGCTGGAAGCCCGAGATCGGCATGGACACCGGTCTGCGCGACCTCGTCGCGTGGTGGCGCGCCGAATCCGGGAAGTGACCGCGCCACCCTCGACTTTCACCGAGGGTGTGCATCCGGCCGCCCAGGGTTCCGGCGAAAAGGTGACGTACTCCGCGAGTTCGTGTTTTGTGCCGACGCCCTGTAACGAAGGGTTTTCCCGACTCGATCCCGTCTACACAGGAGTGACCCCGGCGGGCTCGCGAGAGCTGATCGCGGTGTGCGCACGCCTTCGGAACTTGCTGCCTCACCCACGGTGACAAGTACGGACAAACTGTGGGATTTCGGGACCGCGCGGGAGCGCGGCCCGGTGTGCGGGAGGAGCGGCTGATGCGCGCAGTGCACGCCATCGGCACGGTGGTTCGGCGTTCGGTGTCCAGGGTGACGGTGGTGGCGCTCGCCGCGGGGCTGGCGGCGGTGCCCGCGGTGGTGTTCGCGCCCCCGGCGGCCGCCGCGGCCTGCACCGCGCCGGTGGTCAACCGGGTCGCCTGCGAGAACACCGAGCTGGGCGACCCGAACTGGCAGGTCGCGGGCATCGACGACTCGATCGCCGGGTTCACCACCGACATCAGCACCAACATCGGTGGCACCGTCAACTTCAAGGTGAAGACGGACGCGGCGAGCTACAAGATCGACATCTACCGGCTCGGCCACTACGGCGGCGCGGGCGCGCGGAAGATGGGCACGGTCAACCGGGTCAACCCGCAGAGCCAGCCCGACTGCAAGGTCGACGCCCCGACCCAGATGGTCGACTGCGGCAACTGGGCGGTCTCGCTGACCTGGACCGTGCCCAACTACGCGGTCTCCGGGCTGTACTACGCGGTGCTGCACCGCAACGACACCAACGGGGAGAACGAGATCCCGTTCGTCGTCCGCGACGACAGCAGCACCGCCAAGATCGCCTTCCAGACCTCGGACGCGACCTGGCACGCCTACAACCGCTACGGCGGCAACAGCCTCTACACCGGCACCGGTCCCGGCGACGGCGGCTCCTCCTACGGGGTGAGCTACAACCGCCCGATCACCGGCGGCGGCGAGGAGAACTACATCTTCAACGCCGAGTACCCGATGCTGAAGTTCATGGAGGCCAACGGGTACGACATGACGTACACGACCAACGTGGACTCGGCCAGGCGCGGAAACCTGATCAAGAACCACAAGGTGTTCATGGCCGTCGGGCACGACGAGTACTGGTCGGTCGAGCAGCGCGACAACGTCGAGGCCGCCCGCGACGCCGGGGTGCACATGGCGTTCCTCACCGGCAACGAGATCTTCTGGAAGCACCGCTGGGCGCCGAGCATCGACGCCTCCGCCACCCCGTGGCGCAACATGATCATCTACAAGGAGACCAAGGCCAACGCCAAGATCGACCCGAGCCCGCAGTGGACCGGGACCTGGCGCGACCCCCGGTTCAGCCCGCCCTCGGACGGCGGCAGGCCGGAGAACTCCCTGCTGGGCCAGCTCTTCACCGTCAACGGCCGCCGCGACGACTCGCTGACCGTGCCCGCCGCGTACGGCAAGATGCGGCTCTGGCGCAACACCCCGCTGGCCACCGCCACCGACAGCTACACCTTCCAGCCCGGCACCCTCGGCTACGAGTGGGACACGGTGGAGGAGAACGGCTCCCAGCCCGCGGGCGTCGCCCAGCTCTCCCGCACCACGGTCACCATGCAGGGCGACTACGTGCTCCAGAACCACGGCGACCTCTACCGCTCGGGCACCAAGACGCACGCGCTGACGCTGTACCGGGCCGCCAGCGGCGCCCTGGTCTTCGGCGCGGGCACCGTCCAGTGGGCCTGGGGCGTGGAGGACGAGCACGCCTTCCGCACCGACATGCCGACCTCCGACGTGCGGATCAAGCAGGCGACGGTCAACGTCCTGGCCGACATGGGCGTGCAGGCCGCGACCCTGCAACCGGGCCTGACCGCCACCACCGCCAGCACCGACACCGCCGCCCCGGTGGTGGCGGTGAACGCCACCCCGAACCCCACGGTGGCCACCCCGTACACCTTCTCCGGCACGGTGAACGACGCCGCGGGCAAGGTCGCGGGCGTCGAGGTCTCGGTCGACGGCAGCACCTGGCGCGCGGCCACCTGGACCGCGGGCACCAACACCTGGAACCACACCTTCACCCCGCCGTCGTCGGGCGCGAAGACGCTGCGGGTCCGCGCGGTCGACGACTCGGCGAACCTGTCCGCGGTCCTGTCGCGGGCGATCACCGTCAACACCCGCACCTGCCCGTGCTCGATCTGGAACGCCACCGACGCGCCTGCCAACCCGTCGGCCAACGACCTCAGCGCGGTCGAGCTGGGCACGAAGTTCACCGCCCAGGCCGACGGCTACGTCCGCGGCGTGAAGTTCTACAAGGGCGCGGGCAACACCGGCACGCACACCGGCACGCTGTGGACCGCCTCCGGTCAGAAGCTGGCCACCGGCACCTTCGCCGGGGAGACCGCGACCGGTTGGCAGACGCTGTCGTTCCCGGTGGCCGTGCCGATCACCGCGGGCACCACCTACGTGGCCTCCTACCACACCGACACCGGCCGCTACGCCGCCGACCAGGACTACTTCGCCACCTCGGCGAAGGGCCTGGAACCGCTGTCGGCCAAGCAGAGCGTCGTCGGCGACCCCAACGGCGTGTTCCGGGTCGGGGCGTCGGGCTTCCCGGCCGAGAGCTACCGGGCCACCAACTACTGGGTCGACGTCGTGTTCGCCCTCGACCCCGGCCCGGACACCCGCGCGCCGGAGGTGGCGAGCACCTCGCCCACCAACGGGCAGGGCAGCGTCACGCTCACCGCCCCGATCACCGTGGTCTGGGACGAGCCGGTCACCGCCTCCTCGGCGCTGGTCGCGGTCAACGGCCCCGGCGGCGGCATCTCCGGCACCACGACGCTGGCCGCGGACAAGCGCACGGTCACGTTCACCCCGAACAACCCGTGGGCGGGCGGCACCACGTACTACGTGTCCACCCGCGCCTACGACCTGGCGGGCAACGCGCCGCAGAACCACGAGTTCCAGTTCAAGACCGGCGTGCCCCGGGCGGCCACCTGCCCGTGCTCGGTGTGGGACGACTTCGCGGTGCCCGCGGTCAACGCGGTCAACGACGTGTCCGCGATCGAGCTGGGCACCAAGGTCCGGTTCGACGTGCGCGGCCAGGTCCTCGGCGTGAAGTTCTTCAAGGGCGACGGCAACACCGGCACCCACACCGGCTCGCTGTGGTCGGTCGACGGTACCCGCCTCGCCACCGGCACCTTCACCGGGGAGACCGCGAACGGCTGGCAGACGCTGACCTTCACCCAGCCGGTCAACGTCCTGGCGAACACGACCTACGTGGTGTCGTACTACGCGCCGGTCGGCCGCTACTCGGCGACCGGCGAGTACTTCAAGACCAGCGCCGACTACAAGTCCATGCACGCGGTGAAGGACGGCGCCTACGGCGGAAACGGCCTCTACCGCTACGGCGCGGGCGGCGGCTTCCCGACCGGCTCCTACAACGCGACGAACTACTGGGTCGACGTGGTGTGGACCGCGGGCGCCAACGGCGACACCACCCCGCCGACGATCGTCTCCCGCACCCCGGCCGCGGGCGCGGGCGACGTGCCGCTGGACACCACCGTGTCGGTGACGTTCTCCGAGCCGGTCGACCTGGACTCCGCGCAGTTCTCCATGACCGACCCGGGCTGGGCCAAGGTCGGCGGCGCGCTGACCCTGTCGGCGGACCAGAAGACGGTGACCTTCACCCCGGGCGCCCGGCTGGTGCCGGGGGCGCCGTACCTGGTGAGCATCCGCATCGCCGACGCGAACGGCGTGATCATGCCCGGCGCCTCGCTGTGGAACCTGTGGCCGGTCGCCACCCAGACCTGCCCGTGCTCGCTGTTCAGCGAGGCCATGGTCCCCGCGGTCGAGTCGTCCAACGACGGGGGCGCCTACGAGCTGGGCGTCCGGTTCGTGCCCGCCACGACCGGCTGGGTCAAGGGCGTCAAGTTCCACAAGGGGGCGCTCAACACCGGCACGCACACCGGTTCGCTGTGGAGCGCCACCGGTCAGCAGCTCGCCACCGGCACCTTCACCGGGGAAACGGCGTCCGGCTGGCAGACGCTCATCTTCGACACCCCGGTGCAGGTGACCGCCGGGCAGACCTACGTCGGCTCGTACACCACGGCGGTGGGCCGCTACTCCGCCGACGCGGGGTACTTCCAGCGCACCAGCGTGTCCAGCCCGCCGCTGTCGGCCGGGTCGAACCCGAACGGCGTGTACCGCAGCGGGTCCGGCTTCCCGGGCGACTCCTACGGCGGCGCGAACTACTGGGTCGACGTGGTGTTCGACCAGAACCCGTGACAACCCCTGGCTGACCGGAGGAAGACGACCATGCGCGAGCCGACGACCGCACCCGGCGACCGGCGGCTCGTCGTGGTCGCCTCCGGGGTCACCTTCGACGGGGTGCGGGGCACCGAGCGGCACCTCGCCGAGCGGCTGACCCGCTACGCCGACGTGCTCTGGGTCGACCCGCCCGTCTCCCCGGCGACCCCGCGGCGCTACCGCGGGGTCGCGCCGGGCGGGCGGTCCTGGCGGGCAGACCTGCGCGAGGCCGCCCCCGGCCTGCACCGGCTCACCCCAGTCGTGCTGCCCGGCCTGACCAGGCCGGGCATCCGGCTGACCACCTGGCCGCTGGTCCGCGCGCAGGTCCGGTCCGCGCTGCGCGAACTGGGCCGCACCCCGGCCGCGGTCATCGCCTGCTCCTTCGACGACGTCCTCGGCCACTGGGGCGACGACGTCGTGGACGTCCTCTACGGCACCGACGACTGGGTGGCGGGCGCGGCGCTGATGCGCCAGGACACCGCCAAGCTGGAGGCCGAGGAGCGGCGCGCGCTGGCCGCGGCCGACGTCGTGTTCACCGTCAGCCCCCAGCTCGCCGCCCGCTGGCTGCGCTTCGGCGCGGGCTCGACCGACCTGCCCAACGGCTGCGACCCGGACGCCTACGCCCGCGTCCCGGACCTGGTGCCCAACCCGCTGCCCGACGGCTTCCCCGCCACGGTCGCCGGGGTGGTCGGGCAGCTCTCCGCCCGGATCGACATCGCCCTGCTGGAGGCGGTCGCCGACACCGGGGTCGGGCTGCTGCTGGTCGGCCCGCGCGACCCGGCGTGGGAGCCGGAGCGGGCGCCCGCGCTGCTGGCCCGGCCGAACGTGCACGCGGTCGGCGCGGTCGCGTTCGAGGAGCTGCCCGGCTGGCTGGCCGCCATGCACGTCGGGCTGTGCCCGTACGCCGACACCGCGTTCAACCGGGCGTCGTTCCCGCTCAAGACGCTGGAGTACCTGGCGGCGGACCTGCCGGTGGTGGCCTCCGAGCTGCCCGCGCACCGCAGGCTCCAGGACGAGGGCGCCGACCTGCTGGTGGCGCGCGACGCCGAGGAGTTCGTCGCCGGGGTCGCCGCCGCCACCCGGCCCGGCCGGGCCCCCCGCCCGCGGCGCGAGGTGGCCCTGCGGCACTCGTGGGCCGAGCGGGCGCGGGTGTTCGCCGAGCGGCTGGGGTGGTCCACAGTGGCGGGTGGCGAAAGTCCCGCCGCCGGGGGTGCAACGTTCGGTGCGGCTTCCCCGATGGATGCAGAGGGTGACGGCGAACGCGAACCGCACGCCACCCCGCAACCGTCGAGGAGGACCCGGTGATCCCAGTCATGCGCCCGCTGCTCGGTGCGGAGGAGGCCGACGCGGTCGCCGCCGTCGTCCGCTCCGGCTGGGTGGCCCAGGGACCCCGGGTGGCCGAGTTCGAGCAGCGCTTCGCCGAACGGGTCGGCGCCGCCGACGCGGTCGCGGTTTCCTCCTGCACCACCGGCCTGCACCTGGCCCTGCACGTGCTCGGCGTCGGACCGGGCGACGAGGTCGTGGTGCCGTCGTTCTCCTTCATCGCCACCGCGAACGCCGTGCGCTACTGCGGCGCCACCCCGGTCTTCGCCGACGTGGACCCGCTGACCGGCAACCTCACCGGGCAGACCGTCGCCGCCGTGCTCACCCCGGCCACCCGCGCGGTCCTCGCCGTGCACCAGGGCGGGGTCCCGGCCGACATCGCCGGGCTGCGCGCGGTGGTCGGCGACCTGCCGATCGTCGAGGACGCCGCCTGCGCCGCCGGGTCCACCCTGGACGGCGCCCCGGTCGGCGCGGGCGTGCACCTGGCCGCCTGGTCGTTCCACCCGCGCAAGCTGATCACCACCGGTGAGGGCGGCATGGTCACCACCGACGACCCCGAGCTGGGCGCGCGGCTGCGCAGGCTGCGCGAGCACGGCATGAACGTGTCCGCCGCGCAGCGCCACGCCGCGGGCGGCGCGGTCGTCGAGAGCTACCTGGAGACCGGCTTCAACTACCGGATGACCGACATCCAGGCCGCCATGGGCCTGGTGCAGCTCGGCAGGCTGGACGCCATCGTGGCCCGCAGGCGCGAGATCGCCGCCCGCTACCACGAGCTGCTGGCCGGGCTGCCCGGCCTGCGCGCGGTCACCGACCCGGCGCACGGCACCACCAACTACCAGTCGTTCTGGGTGCTGCTGGCCGACGACATGCCCGACCGCAACGGCGTGCTGGCCGCGCTGTCGGCCGCGGGCGTGTCCGCGCGGCGCGGGATCATGGCCTCGCACCTGGAGCCCGCCTACGCCGGGCACCCCTCGGCGCCGATGCCGGTCACCGAGCACCTGACCGCCCGCTCGCTGATCCTGCCGGTGCACCACGACCTGACCGAAGACGAGCAGCGGCACGTGGTGGACTCGCTCGCCGCGGCCGTCGGTCGAGTGGTGGAACCGGCGTGACCGCCCGCCCGCTGCTGCTCCTCGGCGGCGGTGGCCTGGCCCGCGAGGTGCTGGCCGCGCTGCGCGCGCTGCCGGAGCGGTTCACCCCCCTCGGCGTGCTGGACGACGACCCGGCCAAGCACGGCGCCGACCTCGACGGCGTGGCCGTGCTCGGCGGCGCGGAGCTGGTGGCCGAGCACCCGGACGCCCTGGCCGTCGCGTGCGTGGCCTCGGTGCACCGCCCGGGCGCCCGGGCGGCGCTGGTCGAGCGGGTCGGGCTGCCCGACGAGCGCTGGGCCACCGTCGTGCACCCGGCGGCGTCGGTCGCCCCGGGCACCGACCTCGGCGCGGGCACCGTGCTGCTGGCCGGTGCCGTGATCACCGCCCCGGTCCCGGTCGGGCGGCACGTGGTGGCCATGCCGCACGTGCTCGTCACCCACGACTGCGTGATCGGCGACTTCGCCACCTTCGCCGGTCGCGCTTCGCTCGGCGGCGGGGTCACCGTGGGCCGCGACGCCTACCTCGGGCAGGGCGCGCTGGTCCGCGAGGGCCGCACGATCGGTGAGCGGGCCGTGGTGGGGATGGGCTCGATCGTCCTCGACGACGTCCCGACCGGGCAGACCTGGGTGGGCAACCCGGCACGGAGGCTGCGCTAGCCATGCGGATCATCGTCTACCCGCACGCCATGGAACTGGGCGGCTCGCAGATCAACGCCGTGCAGCTCGCCACCGAGGTCCGCGACGCCGGGCACGAGGTCGTCGTGTTCTCCGCCCCCGGGGTGGTGGTCGAGCGCGTGCGCGCCGCCGGGCTGCCGCACGTGGAGATCCCGCTGGAGCGCGGCAGGCCATCGGCCCGGGTCATCCGGCAGCTCCGCGCGCTCTCGGCCAGCGGCGCCGTCGACGTGGTGCACGGCTTCGAGTGGCCGCCCGCCGTCGAGGCGATCGCCGCGGCAGCCGGTCCGGGCGGGGCGCCGCACGCCACCGTCGCCACGGTCATGTCCATGTCGGTCGTGCCGTTCTTCCCCCGGACCGTGCCGCTGATGGTCGGCACCGAGCAGATCGCCGCCGCCGCCCGCGCCGCCGGGCACACCCGGGTCACCCTGCTGGAACCCCCGGTCGACACCGCCCAGGACCACCCCGGCGCGGTCGACGCCTCCGGTTTCCGCGCCGACCTGGGCCTGGACCCGGAGCTGCCGCTGGTCGCGATCGTCAGCAGGCTCGCCCCGGACCTCAAGCTGGAGAGCCTGCTCGCCTCCTGCGCCGCGGTCGCCGAGCTGAGCCTCAGCGGAACCCGGGTGCAACTGGTCATCGCGGGCGACGGACCCGCCAGGGAGCAGGTCGCCGAGGCGGCGGCGCGGGCGAACGCGCGCGCGGGCCGCCGGGTCGTCGTGCTCGCCGGTGAGCTGGCCGACCCGCGCCCGGCCTACGCCGCGGCGGACGTCGTGGTCGGCATGGGCAGCTCCGCGCTGCGCGGCATGGCCTTCGGCAAGCCGCTGGTGGTCGTCGGCGAGGACGGCTTCAGCGAGCTGTTCGAGGAGTCCACCGTGGACCGGTTCCTCTGGGACGGCTTCTTCGGCCTGGGCCCGGGCAGCCGGGGCGCGGGCGTCCCGGCCCTCGCCGAGTCGATCCGGGTGCTCGCCGAGTCCCCGGAGACCCGGGCCCGGCTGGGCGAGTACGGCCGCGGGCTGGTCGACACCCGGTTCAGCCTGCGCCGCGCCGCGGGCATCGTCCTCGACGAGTACGCGCACGCCGTGGCCCACCGCCCCGCCCTGGACGCCCGCCTTGCCGACGCCGCCCAGGCGTCGGCGGGCATCTTCCGCTACAAGGTCAACCGCAAGGTCTCCCGTTGGCGCGGCAGGCTCCAGGTCGACGACGCCAACGCCAAGTCCGAGATGGCCAAGCTCAGCGCCCACGCCAGCACCGCCGCCGCGACGACGGCCCCCGGGCCACCGGTCGCCGCGCAGGCGACCGCCGCGCAGACTGTCCCGGGGCCCACGCCCCCGACCGCCGCCCCCACGTCCGCGGCGACCGCACCGCAGGAAAGGACCGCACCATGACCGCCATCCCCCTGGTCGACCTGGCCGCGCAGCACGCGCAGGTCGCCGACGAGGTGGCCGAGGGCTGGGCCGAGGTCCTGGCCAAGACCGCCTTCATCGGCGGCGCCCCGGTCGGCGCCTTCGAGGCCGAGTTCGCCGCCTACTGCGGGGTCGCGCACTGCGTCGGCGTCGGCAACGGCACCGACGCGATCGAGCTGGCGCTGCGCGCCCTCGGCGTCGGCCCCGGCGACGAGTGCGTGCTGCCCGCCAACACCTTCATCGCCACCGCCGAGGCGGTCGCCCGCGCGGGCGCCACCCCGGTCCTGGTCGATTGCACCGACGACACCCTGCTGATCGACGTCGACCAGCTCGAGTCCGTCGTCGGCCCGCGCACCAAGGCGATCCTGCCGGTGCACCTGTACGGGCAGACCGCGCCGGTCGAGCGCATCCGCCCGATCGCCGACGCCGTGGGCGCGGCCGTGGTGGAGGACGCCGCGCAGTCGCAGGGTGCCCGCCGCCACGGCCGGGCCGCCGGGTCGCTCGGCGACATCGCCGCCACCAGCTTCTACCCCGGCAAGAACCTCGGCGCCTACGGCGACGCGGGCGGTGTCGTGACTGACAACGCCGACTTGGCCCAGCGGGTGCGGCTGCTGCGCGAGCACGGTTCGCCGCGCAAGTACGAGCACCCGGAACTGGGCTTCAACAGCCGGATGGACACCCTCCAGGCGGTTGTCCTCTCGGCGAAGCTGCGCAGGCTGGAGGGCTGGAACACCGCCCGCCGGGCCGCCGCCGCCCGCTACGACGACCTGCTCGCCGCGCTGCCGTCGGTGGGCCGCCCGGTCGTGCTCGACGGCAACGAGCCGGTGTGGCACCTCTACGTCGTCCGGGTCGCCGACCGCGACCGCGTGCTGGCCGGCCTCAACGCCGCGGGCATCGGCGCGGGCATCCACTACCCGGTCCCGGTCCACCGCACCGGCGCGTTCTCCGCGCTGGGCACCGGTTCGTTCCCGGTCGCGGAGAAGACCGCGGGGGAGCTGCTGTCGCTGCCGCTGTTCGCCGAGATCACCCCGGCGCAGCAGGAGCGGGTCGTCGAGGTGCTGTCCGGGCTCGTGCCGTGACCCCGTACGTGCACCCCAGGGGCCTCTGCGAGAGCGAGGACGTCGGCGACGGCACCCGCGTGTGGGCGTTCGCGCACGTGCTGCCCGGGGCCAAGGTCGGCCGCGACTGCAACATCTGCGACGGCGCGTTCGTCGAGACCGGTGCCGTGCTCGGCGACCGGGTCACGGTGAAGAACGGCACCCTGGTCTTCACCGGGGTCACCTGCGAGGACGAGGTCTTCCTCGGCCCGAACGTGCTGTTCACCAACGACCTGCGCCCCCGCGCGCACCTGCGCAAGGGACCGGAGGAGCTGTACACCACCCTGGTCCGCCGCGGTGCGAGCCTGGGGGCGGGCGCGGTGGTGGTGTGCGGGACCGAGATCGGCGAGTACGCCTTCGCCGCCGCGGGGGCGGTCGTCACCGCGAACGTGCCCGCGCACGCCTTCGTCGCCGGGAACCCGGCCCGGCTCAAGGCGTGGGTCTGCGTCTGCGGCGAGCGCCTGCCCGCCGACCTGCGCTGCACCGGGTGCGGCACCCGGCACGTCCAGGACGGCCCCGGCCTGCGCGCGACCTGAACAGTCCACAGTGGCCCGTTCCCGCCCGGGACGGGCCACTGTCCTGTTCCGACGGTCAGAAACCGGGCTTCCTGAGCAGGTTCCGCATCGGCCACACGACCGCGGCGTAGGCCAGGACGCCGAGCAGGCCCGCCACCAGCAGCTCCACGAACGTCTGGTCCAGCAGCACCCGCACGCCGAGGACCACCGCGCACAGCAGCGCGCAGCCCAGCACCGGCCGCACCACCAGGGCCAGGACGCGGCGCAGCGACACCCCGGTGCGGCGCACCGCGACCCCGTACGCGGGCATGATCAGCACCACCGCGACGACCGCGTGCGCGGCGGCCACCCCCCGGATTCCGTCGACCAGCGCGCCGATCGGCAGCGCCACCACCAGCCCACCGGTCCAGATGCCCTGAATCCACAGCGTCCGCCCCGGCAACCCCAGCGCCACCAGGTAGTCGTAGGCCAGCTCCCCAGCCACCCTGGCCATCCCCAGGATCGCCAGGAACTGCAACGCCTCCGCCGCACCCACCCACTGCTCGCCGTAGAGCGTGCGGATGATCGGCAGCGCCAGCAGGCCCAGCAGCGCCGACACCGGCAGCGCGGTCAGCGCCAGCAGTTGCGCGAACCGGCCCAGCGCCCGTTCGCGCTCCTCCGGGTCGTGCTGGACCTGCGCGAACGCCGCCAGCGACACCCGGCGCACCACCGTGGAGAACATGTTCACCGGCCAGCTCGCCAGGTTGAACGCCTGCAGGTACAGGCCCAGCGCGACCGCGCCGAGCAGGTGGCCCGCCACGACGTAGTCCACGTTCAGCATGGCGAACACCAGCAGCGACGCCCCCGCCAGCGGCAGCCCGAACTTGATCAGCTCCCGGGCCTGCGACCGGTCCCAGCCGGGCCGGGGCCACAGCGACACCAGCCGGAACAGCAGCAGCGCCGAGAGCGCGTTGCCCACGATCCGCCCCCAGGCCAGGCTCGCCGGGCCGAAGTCGGCCAGCGCCAGCACCACGGTCAGCCCGGTCGACAGGCCCAGGTTCGACAGGTCCACCACCAGCCGCACGCCCTGGCGGAACTCCCGGTTCACGAACTGCGCCGCCGCCGCCGTCGCCCCGTCGATCAGCACCGACGCGCACAGCAGCCGCACCACCCCGGCCGCCTCCGGGGCGCCAAGCGCGGCGCTGAACGCGGGCGCGCCGAACCAGCACACCGCGTACAGCACGGCACTGCTGACCAGGGAGATCGTGGTGACGGTCGGGGCGATGTCGCGCGGGTCGCCCGGCCAGCGGACCAGCGCCAGGCTCACCCCCAGCTCGTTGACCGCCAGCACCGCGCTGAGCGCCACCAGCGCCACCGCGAACGCGCCGAAGTCCTCCGGGGCCAGGATGCGGGCCAGCAGCACCCCGGTCAGCAGGGTGCCCAGCTTGCCGGTCACGGTGTTGAGGAAGCTCAGCCCCAGGGCCTTGCGCACCTTGCCCTCCGCCGGGGGCGCGGGCGCCGCGGCGGGCTCGGTGGACTGGTCGGGTGTGGTCACCGGGACTCCGGACGGGCTCGCCGCGGCTGCCTGCGCGCGGGTGGTGTGGACGGGGCGCCCGGGTGACCGGTTGCCCCCGGGGTGTGCGTGCACGAGGATTTCGGGTAAGAAGGCCTGCGGTGATCGACTGGCGTCGGGAAAAGGTGACCGGGAATGGGCGCGTGTCGTGCGTGGCCACCCGGAACGAATGAGGAGTTACCAGGATGAGATCTGTTCGAGATAGGCGTCCCCGTTCCAGACCCGGGGCGTTCGCCGCGGTCGTGACCACCGCCCTGCTGCTCGGCGGCTGCGGTGAGGCCGAGAGCGCGGACGGCGGCCCGCCGCCCACCCTCGGATCGACCACCCCGACGAGCGCCACCCCCACCGGGACGCTGCTGCCACCCACCACCGCCCCGCCTGCCAGCACCACCACCGCCGCCCCGCCCCCGGTGACCACCACGGCCGCCAAGCCGAAGCCCGTCGCGCCGCCCCCGCAGGCCGCCCCGCCGCCCCCGCCCAGCGCCC
Source organism: Actinokineospora spheciospongiae (assembly GCF_003182415.1). Classification (NCBI taxonomy): domain Bacteria; kingdom Bacillati; phylum Actinomycetota; class Actinomycetes; order Pseudonocardiales; family Pseudonocardiaceae; genus Actinokineospora; species Actinokineospora spheciospongiae. The sequence continues at coordinate 72,299 of NZ_QHCP01000003.1, forward strand.
AGCCCGGCCCGCACAACACCGGCTACCAGCACACCGGCGTGAAGCTCACCCCCATGAACTGCGAGAAGGGTGAACTGGTCATCGACAAGCCGGGCACCGTGATCGACGGCAAGTCGATTCCCTGCTCGGTGCGGGTCGCCGCCGACAACGTGCGCATCACCCGCTCGCTGATCAAGACCACCGCCCCGTACGGCATCTACAAGCTCGACCAGTACGCCAACCTGCAGGTGATCGACACCGAGATCGCGGGCAGCGGCAAGGGCTGCGGCTACGGCATCGGCTTCAACCGGGTGCACACCATCCGGGTCAACATCCACGGCTGCAACGACGGCGTGCACACCGAGCAGGGCAGCACCCTGGAGTACTCCTGGATTCACGACCTGGAGTACACCGGCCTCGACAGCGACGAGCCGCACAACGACGGCGTGCAGTCCACCGGCAGCTCGAACATCACCATCCGCGGCAACACCATCTCCAACCCCCGCCACCAGACCTCGTGCATCCTCATCGGCGGCGAGGGCGGCGCCCCGTCGAACGTCCTCATCGAGGGCAACTGGCTCGACGGCGGCAACTACACCATCTACCTCGACCCGAACGGCTCGAACCGGACCATCCGCAACAACGTGTTCGGCAAGTCGTTCGTCTACGGCCCGGCCAACGTCGCCGGGCAACTGGACTGGGCGGGCAACACCTTCGCCGACGGCGGTGAGGTCAAGCGCTGACCCGCCGGTCACCGGGGCTCCCGGGCCTGGTCACGAGCCGTGGCCACGCCCCGGGCCGCCCAGGCGGCCAGCGCCTTGGCGGAGAACCGCAGCGTCGGCCCGGAGATCCCGCCCGAGGTCGCCCGGTTGATCCGCATCAGCGCCCCGGCGGCGCCGATCAGGATGAACATCAACCCGCTGGCGATCTTGAAGGCGAAGGTGTCGTAGGTGACGCTGGAGACCCCGAGCATGGCGATGCAGGCCAGGATCGTCTGCGCCAGGTCCCGCACGTGCGGGTCGCGGGTGGCCCGCCGGGCCGCCCCGGCCGCCCACATGCCCAGCAGGAACACCGCGATCAGCGCCGCCAACCCGACCAGCCCGTTCTCCACGATCGTGCCCAGGTACTGGTTGTCCAGCGGCCCGTACCTGGTGGGCAGGTAGGTGCCGAAGCCCTTGCCCAGCCACAGGTTGTCGGCGATGGTCTGGCTGGTGGAGTCGTAGTCGTCGGTGCGGCCCTGGATGCTGGGGTCGTTGGAGATGTTGCTGAACAGGCTCAGCAGCGTCCCCACCAGACCGGGCACGAAGAACCGCAGCACCACCAGGAATCCGGTGGCCGCCACCACGGTCTGCACGGCGCGGCGCACCGGCCAGGTGGGGATCAGGAAGATCGCCGCCACCAGCATCCCCAGGATCGCCGACCGCGACAGCGACACCACCGCGCCCATCGCCAGCAGCAGCAGGCAGATCCACCAGTTGCGCGCCTTGAGCCCCGCCGCCTGCGTGCGGAACGCGTAGTGCGCGGCGAACGGCACCGCGAACCCGCACACCACCCCGAACTCGATCGGGTGCCCGGCGGTGCCCGAGGGCCTGCGGAAGATCGACCGCTCCAGCACCGACTCCCCGGAACCCACCTCGCGCAGCCCCGGCACGGTCATGTACTTGACCAGGTCGAACCCGAGGAAGAACTGCAACAGGCCGATGAACGCCATGACCGCGCAGGTGACCACGACGAACTTGAGCACCCGGTCCAGCCGGTCCAGGGTGCGGATGCCGTCGCACACCAGCAGCCCCACCACCAGCAGGCCCAGGATCGTGATGAAGCTCAGGTCGGCCGACTTCAGCTCGTCGGCGGGCAGGTACTTCCACGTCGCGTAGCCGTAGGTGGCGACCTGGGAGGCGGCGAAGACGAAGATCCCGGTGCGCGCCGGGTTGGGGCCCTTCGCCATGCCCAGGTTGTCCACCATCTGCGCGCACAGCCAGCACATGCCCAGGCCCAGGCCCAGCAGCAGCGACGGCCGCACGTCCAGCGGCAGCCCGCCGATCACCAGCCGGGCGGGCACCAGGACCAGGAAGCACAGGTAGACGCCGACCAGGGTGGCCGCGTCGGCCCGCTGCCGGGTGCGCCTGCCCTCGTCGGCCAGGTCGTGCAGCACCATGTCCGGTCCGCGGCTCAGCTCGGCCGGTGCGGCGGGCGCTGCACCGGGGCGATCCGCCGGGTGGCCTGCGGGTCGCCGTTCGGCGGCTGCACGGGCCGCGCACCGGTCGGCAGCACCCCGTTCGCCGTCCCCTTGCCGTCGGTGCCGTTGACCTGCGCCCCGTTGACCTGCGCCCCGTTGACGGGCGCCCCGTTGGGCTTCACCGGGCCGTCGGGCTTGGCCGGGGTCAACCGGACGTTGGGGTTGGCGGAACCGTTGACAGCAGCGCCGTTGACAGCAGCGCCGTTGACGGCCGCGCCGGTGACACCGGAGCCGTTGGTGCCCGTGCCGTTGGTCGTCCGGGTGCCCTGCTGCGGCTTGCGCTCGGGCTCCGGCGCCGCGGTGCCGCTGAGCAGTTCCTCTGGCTCGGCGACCTCGGCCTTGCGGCCGGACTTGCCCGCTTTGCCCGCCTTGTCACCGCCGCGCTTGCGCCGCGAGTGCGACTCCAGCAGGTAGACCGAGGTGAGCGCGGCGGCGAAACCCAGCGCGAACGCGGCGCCCGCGGCCCGCACCTTGCCGCCAATCTTCGGCTCGGCCGGGGTCGGGGCGACCACGCTCTCCATGTTGATGAAGGTGGAGTCCGGCGCACCCAGGTTGGTCTGCCGCTTCGACAGCTCCTCGCGCACCCGGTCGAAGGCCAGTGAGACGGTGCGCTGCGACTCGTCCGGCGAGGCACCGGTCGCCACGACCATGATGAACGGGCCGTCGAGCGAACCGTCGCCCGCCTCGTACTTGGCGGTGGCGCCCTGCGCGGTGAGCTGCTCGACGATCTTGGGGTCGTTCAGCGTCTGCACCAGCAACTGCGAGGTGATCTGCAGGCTGCCGTCGAAGGCGAGCAGCGGGTTCACCACACCGGGCGGCTTGGTGGGGTCGTTGGTCACCGTCGCGCCCGAGGTGGGCACGGTCAGGATGACCAGGCCCTTCGACTCGTACTCGGTGGGCACCGTGCCGTACACCGCACCCGCGATGCCCAGCGTGACGCCGAACACGGCCAGCGCCACCGGCCAGCGGCGGAGCAGGACGCCTACGGTCCTCCAGAAGTCCATCTCATGTTCCCCGATCCAAGGCCTCCGGCGAGCGGAGCCGGCACGCCCCTCCGGATCTATCGTCGTTCGAGGGGCGGAATTGTTACTGGCCGTGTAGTCGAGGCGGCTATGGTGACCGCGTGCGACTTGGCTTCACCTGCGCGTGGGACCCCCAGCCGGAACCGACGTGGTCCTACACCCCGTGGAACCTCCGGCGCGCCCTCCGCGACGTCCCCGACTCCCCTGACCACCCCGGCGTCGACTGTGTCGATGCTGGAGTGCGCTTCCCCGACCCGGTCCGCCTCGGCCTCAAGGCGCTCAACGCCCGCCGCGTCGACGGCACCTGGGTGTCGATGTGGAAGCACTCCCGGCTCGCCCGCCGCTACCTCGACACCGCCGTCCGCCACGACGTCGCCGCCTCCGGCGCCGACGTGGTCCTCCAGGTGCAGGACCTCGCCGTCGTCGACCGCCCGTACCTGGTACTGCAGGACCTCAGCTACGACGTCCTCTTCGAACACCGCGACGAACGCGGGCGGCTGACCCACTTCCCGTCCCTCGACGAGGCCGACCTCATCCGGCTGCGCGACCGCCAGCGCGGCGTCTACGCCGAGGCCGCCGGGGTGCTGGCGATGAGCCGCTGGTTCGCCGAACACCTGGTCCGCGTGTCCGGGGTGGACCCGGCGAAGGTCCACGTGGTCAACCCGGGCGCCTCCGCGACCTGGGCGGGCGCGGCGGTGCCCGAGGAGGTCCTGCGGCGCAGGCGGGAAGGACCGCGCACCCGGTTGCTGCTGGTGGGCAAGGACTTCGCCACCAAGTCCGGCCCGCAGGTCGTCGCCGCCCTGGCCCAGTTGCGCGCCGAGGTCGACCCGGACTTCACCCTCACCGTGGTGGGACCCCGGGAGTGGCCCATGGTGGGCGAACCGCCACCGGGGGTGACGTTCCTGGGCAGGCTGCCGGTCGAGCGGCTGGCCCAGGTGTACGACGAGCACGACCTGTTCGTCATGCCCTCGAAGTTCGAGGGCTTCGGCATCGCGCTGGTCGAGGCGCTGTCCCGGGGCCTGCCGTGCGTGGCCCGCAACGCCTTCGCCATGCCCGAGATCGTCGTCACCGGCCGTAACGGCGACCTGGTCGACTCCGATGATCCGGCTGAGCTGGCAAGCACCATCGCGCGCCTGCGCGCCGACGACGCGATCTTCGACCGCGTGGCGCGGGAGATGGCCGACGTGCGCGCCCACCACTCGTGGGCGCGGGCAGCGGCTCAGGTGGCGGACATCGCCCGAGGTGTGACGAAGAGCTGACCGGCCCGGCCGGCGCGGTGAGGAGTCGACGATGTACCTGGCGTCGGCGCGCGCCACCCCCGACACCGGCACCGGTCCGTCGCGGCCCGGCCGCGTCCCCGGCACGGTCGTCGCCCTGGGCGCGGTCAGCCTCCTGACGGACGTGTCGGCGGAGATGGTCTCGGCCTTCCTCCCGCTGTACCTGATCTACACCCTCCAGCTCGGATACGTCCAATTCGGACTTCTGGATGGTCTGTACACCGGCGCCACCACCATCCTGCGCCTGGTCGGCGGCTACCTCGCCGACCGGCTGGGACAGTACAAAGTGGTCGCCTTCGCCGGCTACGCGATGTCAACGGCCAGCAAACTGGTCTTCCCCCTCGCGGGCGGCTCCGGCCTGGCCATCGGCGGCGTCCTCGCCTTCGACCGAGCGGGCAAGGGCCTGCGCACCGCCCCCCGCGACGCACTGATCTCCCTGGCCACCCCCGCCGAGAGCCTGGGCCGCGCGTTCGGCCTGCACCGGGCGATGGACACCGTCGGGGCGCTGTTCGGCCCGCTGCTGACCTTCCTGCTGCTGGCCTCCCTGGGCGCGGACTCGGGCCCGATCTTCGTCACCAGCTTCTGCTTCGGCCTCATCGCCCTGATCGTCCTGGCCGCCTTCGTCCCCGCCGACCCCCGCGGCCTCCCCACCCCTGCCCCCGCCCCGCCCCGCGCCGCCGCCCAATCCGCCCCGCCCCGCGCCACCGCGCAAGCTGCCCCGTCCAGCTCCGCCCAAGCCGCCGCGTCCCGCCGCGCCGTCAAGCGCCCCGCGATCCGCCTCCGCTCGGCCTTCGGCCTGCTGCGCGACCGCCGCTTCCTGCGCGTCGCCGCAGCGGCCACCGTGCTGGGCCTGGCCACCATCAGCGACGCGTTCGTGTACGTGGTGGCGCAGAAGACCCTGGACGTGCCGGTCACGGTGCTGCCGCTGCTGCCGCTGGGCACGGCCCTGGTCTTCCTGCTCGGCGCGTACCCGATGGGGCGCATCGCCGACCGGGTCGGCCGGTGGCCGGTGTTCGTCGCCGGGCACGTGCTGCTGCTGGGCGTGTACGCGGCTCTGCTGCTGCCGTGGGGCGGCTACGGCGTGCTGATCGCCGCCCTCGCCGTCCACGGCCTGTTCTACGCGGCGACGGACGGGGTGCTGATGGCCTATGCCGGGGCGGTCGTCCCCGAGCACCTGCGCGCGGGCGGCATGGCGGTCGTGCAGACCGGCCAAGCGCTGGCCAGGCTCCTGTCGTCGGTCGGCTTCGGCATCCTGTTGTCCGTCGTCGCCATGCCCACCGCCACGATGATCGCGGCGGCCCTGCTGGTGGCGGCCCTGGTCGCGGCGGTCCTCCTGGTAGGCCGCTCCGGCGAAGACCAGACCACCATCAACACCCCCGACGCCGAGAAGAAGAACGAGGTCCAGCCATGACGAACAGGCGCCGCGCCCTGCTGGCGGTGGCGGCCATAGTCCTGGTCGTCCTGGGCGGCGGCACCTACCTGGCGGTCAAGTTCGCCGGAACCACCCCCGGCGGCACCCCCGCCTCCGCAGCCCCCACCGGCGGCCTCCTCTTCGTCGACATGTCCAGCGGCCTGCACCAGGTCAACCAACTGACGAAGGTCGAAGACCCGGCAGCGGGCCGCAGCCCCACCGACCTCCGCTGCGAACGCGTCTACCGCTCAACGGGCCGCACCGTCTGCCTCCGCCTGGCAGGCATCGGCCCCTCCTACGAGGCAGCGGTCCTCGACGCCACCGGCAAGGTCACCCACACCACCCCGGTGGCGGGAATCCCCAGCCGAGCCCGCATCTCCCACACCGGCGAGGTCGTGAGCTGGACCACTTTCGTCACCGGCGACTCCTACTCGGTCCCCGGCGGCTTCTCCACCCGCACCGGCGTGATGGACCTCCGCACCGGCGAGGTCATCGACTCCCTGGAAACCTTCACCGCCACCCTGGAGGGCAAGGAAGTCACCGCCGCCGACCGAAACTACTGGGGTGTCACAGTCGCCGACGACAACCGCACCTTCTACGCGACGTTGGCCACCGCAGGCCGCACCTGGCTCGTCAAGGGCGACCTCCAAACCCGCACCGCCCACGACGTCATCCAGAACGCCGAATGCCCCTCCCTCTCCCCAGACGGCACCCGAGTCGCCTTCAAGAAACGCCAAGGCCGCCTGGGCGCCTGGGTCCTCAACGTCCTCGACCTGGCCACCGGCAAAACCATCGAAATCCCAGCCACCCAAGGCCTGGACGACCAACCCACCTGGCTCGACAACAACAACATCGCCTACGGCGCAGCCCTCCGAAACGCCAAGGTCCCCTCCATCTACGAAGTCCCCGCCGACGGCAGCAAGCCCCCAACCCTCCTCATCCAGGACGCCCAATCCCCCTCCCCCATCACCTGACCCGGAGGCCCGCCGAAAGTGAATGAAAACCGCCACCAAGCCCAATAAAACCGCAGGTCAACAAGCCTCCTCCCCGCGCAGGCGGGGCTGTTCCACCCTCGCCATGCTCCGGGGCCTGGCCCACCAGCTCCTCCCCGCGCAGGCGGGGCTGTTCCGTCCAGCCACCGGCCTGGGCGGCGTCGGTCGCGCTCCTCCCCGCGCAGGCGGGGCTGTTCCGCCGTAGCCGGCCCGGATGTCCTCGGGGGTGGGTCTCCTCCCCGCGCAGGCGGGGCTGTTCCCGCCCTCCGCCGGGGACTTCGTGATAGCGAAGGCTCCTCCCCGCGCAGGCGGGGCTGTTCCTGACCCCGGAAGAACTGAATGAAGTCGCATTCACTCCTCCCCGCGCAGGCGGGGCTGTTCCTCCGCCTCCCACCCACCCCCTGCCGCGCGCCCCGTTTCCCCGCACATGCGGGGCTGTTCCGTGCAGCAGCGGGCGCGGCCCGTGACACGCGCGATCCTCCCCGCGTCAGCGGGGCTCCCCGCCTACTTCCGGAACCACGCGCCCTTCACCGCTTTCCCCGTCCCCACCGCTTCCCCCAGCGACACCGGCGCCAACCCCCGCTCCGCCAACCCACCCAGCACCGCCCGAGCCAACCCCTCCCGAGAAAACCCCGGCGCAGGCCCGTCATCCACCCCCACGTCCAGCCCAGCGTGCCCGTCGTGCATCAAGATCACGTCCCCCGCCGAAGCCCCCGCCAACGTCCGCTCAGCCACCTCCCCCACCGGATCGTCCTGCCAGTCGTACCCAGTCCGGTTCCACACCACCGATTCCAGCCCACACCGCCGGATCGCCGCCCACGTGGCAGGTTGCTGCGCCCCGTACGGCGGCCGGAACCACCGCACCGGCGCCCCCAACATCTGCTCCAGCCGTTCCTTGCCCTCCCGGGTCCGTCGCAGCACCTCCCCGGGGGACAACGTCGTCAGCCGCACGTGGTCGATCCCGTGCAGTGCCACCTCGTGCCCGGCATCCACGATCTCCCCCAGCAGCGAGGGGTTTCGCTCCGCCCGCGCCACCAGCACGAAGAACGTCGCCGTAGCCCCGGCGTCGGACAGCGCCGACAGCACGCCCGGGGTGTCCTCGGGCACAGGCCCGTCGTCGTAGGTGAGGACGACCTGGGGTGTTGGGGTGGTCACCGTGCGGATGGAGCCGACGGGGGAGGTCAGCGGGAGGATGAGGCGGCGAGCGGTCTGGCCCAGCATGGCGGACATCCTGCCAGGTGTAACGGTGTGCGAACGGCCCCCGATGCCGAACACGGAGACCGGGCCGCCGCCAGCGGGCCGGCACGACCGAGCGGACGGCTGTGGCAGGGAACAGGGGCGGCCCCGAGCTGTCGATCGTGATGGTGTCCTACAACGCCGCCGCCCACCTCGAACGGACGCTCGCCGCGTTGACCGGGCCCGCGAAGCCCGCTGCCACCCACGAGGTGGTCCTCGTCGACAACGGTTCCGCTGATGGGGCGGCCGACGTTGCCGAGCGGTTCCTGGGGGCAAATGCCGTCACCCGCCTCGGTCGGAACTCCGGTTTCGGGTATGCCGTCAACCGGGGCGTCGAGCGGACCACCGGTGACCACGTCCTGCTGCTCAACCCGGACGCCGAGCCGAAGCCGGGGGCGATCGACGCGCTGCTGGCGCACCTGCGGGCCAATCCGGGGCACGGCATCGCGGGTGGGCGCTACCTGGCCGAGGACGGCACTGTCGACCCGCGCAGTTGCTTCGGCCGCATCACCCTCTGGAGCCTCACCTGCGGGGCGCTCGGGTTGTCGGTGGTGGCCCGGGGCTCGCGGGTGTTCGACCCCGAGGCGCTGGGGCACTGGGGGCGCGACAGCACCCGGCACGTCGACGTGATCAGCGGGGGGTTCCTGCTGGTGTCCCGGGAGCTGTGGGACACGCTGGGCGGGTTCGACGAGCTGTTCCTGATCTACGGCGAGGACCAGGACCTGTGCCTGCGCGCGGCCCGGTTGGGGTTCAGCCCGTCGATGACGCCGACCGCCGAGGTGGTGCACGCGATCGGTGCTTCCTCCTCGACGAAGGCGGGGCGGGACGTGCTCGTGCTGTGTGGCCGCGCCACCGTCGTGCGGCGGCACTACACCGGCTTCGCGCGCCGCTACGGCCTGGGGGCGATGGCGTTCGGCGTGCTGCTGCGGTCGGTCGCGGAGCGGGTGCTGCGCAGGCCGGGGCGGTGGACCGAGGTGTGGCGCAGGCGCGGTGAGTGGGTGCGCGGGTGGCAGCCGGGCGCGGTGCTGCCGGGGGAGCGGGTCGCGGCGTGAGCGGGGTGGTCAGCGTGGTCATCCCGGCGCACAACGAGGCCGGGGTCCTGGGGCGCACCCTGCACGCCCTGCTCTCCGGCGCCGAGCCGGGGGAGTTGGACGTGGTGGTGGTGGCCAACGCGTGCACGGACGGGACGGCCGACGTGGCGCGGGCGTTCGGGGTGCGGGTGATCGACACCGAGGTGCCGGGCAAGGTCCCGGCGCTGCTGCTCGGCGACCGGTCGTGCGCAGGCTTCCCCCGCCTTTACCTCGACGCGGACGTGGAGTTGTCCGCCGCGTCGGTGCGCGAGCTGGCCGGGTGCGTGGACGCGGGTGCGCTCGCCTGCGCCCCGGTCCCCGAGTACGACCTGACCGGCGCCTCCGCCCTGGTGACCCGCTTCCACCGGGTGCTGGAGCACCTGATGGTGGCGCGGCGCGGTCTGGCGGGCACCGGTGCCTACATGCTCGCCGAACAGGGCCACGCGCGGATCTTCCCGATGCCCCCGGTGATCGCCGACGACGGTTACGTGCACCGCTCCTTCACCGCCGCCGAGGCCGCGGTGGCCCCGGGTGCGCGGTCGCTGGTGCGCCCGCCGCGCAGCGCGGTGGCCACGATCCGGCGCCGGGCCAGGGTGCGCCGGGGCAACGCCGAGCTGGACCGCCTGGGCCACCGGGCGACCGGGGCGCCGGTGTCCCTCGGTGAGCTGAGCGGCGCCGTGCGGGCCGGTGAGGTCGGTCTCCTCGACGCGGGGTGCTACCTGGCCGTGCTGGTGGCCGAGCGGGTGCTGCTGACCTGGCGGCGGTTGCGCGGCACGCAGGCGTCCTGGTCCGCCGACACCACCAGTCGCGCGGCCGAATCCGGCCGGTAGGTAACCCGAGCGACACCTCGGGCGATTACCGGGAGTCGGTACTTCCAGAGAATGAGGTCCCCGTGAGGCGTCAGAGGGCCCCGCACGTCCTGATCATCGTGCAGAACCTGCCCGTCCCGCTCGACCGGCGGGTGTGGTTGGAGTGCCAAGCCCTCAAGGCCGCCGGGTACGAGGTGTCGGTCATCTGCCCCAAGGGCCCCGGTGACCCGGCGTACGCCGAACTCGACGGCGTGCACCTGTACAAGTACGCCCCGCCGCGGCAGGCCGAGGGCGCCCTGGGGTTCGCCTGGGAGTTCGCCTACTGCTGGGTGCGCACCGCGTGGCTGAGCCTGAAGGTGCGCCGCCGCGCCCGCTTCGACGTCATCCAGGCGTGCAACCCGCCGGACACGTACTGGGCGCTGGCGCTGCCGTGGAAGGCCGCGGGCGTCCGGTTCGTCTTCGACCACCACGACCTCAACCCGGAGGTCTACCGCTCCCGCTTCGGCGAGCCGACCGGGTTGGTCGGCAAGCTGCAACTGGCCGTGCTGGAGTGGTTGGAGCGCCGGACCTTCCGCACCGCGGACCGGGTGATCTCGACCAACACGTCCTACCAGGACATCGCCGTGCGCCGCGGTGGCGTGCCGCGCGGGCACACCACGGTCGTGCGCTCCGGCCCGGACACCACGAAGATGCGCCCCGTCCACACCGACGCCACCGCGCGGCGCGGCGGTGAACACCTGGTGGCGTACCTGGGGATCATGGGCCCGCAGGACGGTGTCGACGGTGTGCTGGAGGCGGCGGACCGGATCGTGCACGAGCACGGCCGCACCGACTTCCGCTTCGTGCTGCTGGGCTTCGGCGACTGCCTGGAGGACCTCAAGCGGCAGTCCACCGAACTCGGCCTCGACGACTACGTGGAGTTCACCGGCCGCGTCGGCCCGGAGCAGATCACCCGCTACCTGTCCGCCGCCTCGATCGGCCTGTCGCCGGACCCGCTGAGCCCGCTCAACGACGTGTCGACGATGAACAAGACCATGGAGTACATGGCCTACGCGCTGCCCGTGGTCGCCTACCGGCTCACCGAGACGGTCGTGTCCGGCGGCGACTGCGCGGTCTACGTCGAGCCCGGCGACAGCGCGGGCCTGGCCGACGCGGTCGTGGCGCTGGCCGACGACCCGGCCCGCCGCGGCGAGCTGGGTGCGGCGGGCAGGCGCCGCGCCGAGCAGGTGCTGGACTGGCGCCCGCAGGCCGAGGCCTACATCTCCGTCTACGACGGCCTGACCGGGTTCGAGTCGGCCGGGCCGTTCCCGGGCGGCCCGCCCGCGACCGGGGGCGACTCGACCGACCAGTGGGGCAACCCGCTGGTGGACCTGACCGACGACGGGGCGTTGCGTGCTTTCGCCTCGGCTCGCATGATGGCGCCGGGGGCGGAGCCCGCGCCGAGCGCGAGCTGAGACCAAGGGAGTGGAATCGGTGTTCGTACGACGCATCGCCGTGGTCGGCACGGGGTACGTGGGGTTGACGACGGGGGCGTGCCTGGCCTCGCTCGGCCACGACGTGGTCTGCGCCGACGTGGACGCGGCCAAGGTCGAGCGGTTGCGGCGCGGTGAGATCGACATCCTGGAGCCGGGCCTGGCCGAGCTGGTCGCCGAGGGGATGGCCGCCGGTCGGCTGACGTTCGTGCTGGGCGCCACCTCGGCGATGCGGCACACCGCCGAGGGCCCGGAGGTCATGTTCCTCTGCGTGCCGACGCCGATGGGCGTGGGCGGGGTGGCCGACCTGAGCATCGTCGAGGCCGTGGTGGAGGAGGTGCGCGAGCTGCTGCCGCCGGGCTGCGTGGTGGTCAACAAGTCCACCGTGCCGGTCGGCACCGCCGAGCGCACCGCCGAACTCCTCGCCCGCGACGACGTGGCCGTGGTGTCCAACCCGGAGTTCCTCCGCGAGGGCAGCGCGGTCTACGACTTCCTCAACCCGGACCGCATCGTGGTCGGCGGCTCCCAGCAGGACGCCGCTGAGCGCGTCGCCGCCCTCTACGCCCGCCTGGGTGCCCCGACCGTGCTCACCGACGCGCCGTCGGCCGAGCTGGTCAAGTACGCGGCGAACTGCTTCCTGGCGATGAAGCTGTCCTACGTCAACGCCGTCGCCGAGCTGTGCGACCGCCTCGGCGCCGACATCACCGACGTCACCGAGGGCATGGGCTACGACAAGCGCATCGGCCAGGCGTTCCTGCAACCCGGCCCGGGCTGGGGCGGTTCCTGCCTGCCCAAGGACACCTCGGCGATGCTGCAACTGGCCGACGCCGCCGACTTCGAGTTCCGCCTGATCCGGGCCACCATCGACACCAACACCCGCCAGCGGCAGCGGATGGTGGAGAAGGTCCGGCTGGCGGTCACCGGCAAGCGCGGCGGTTCCCTGTCGCACAAGCGGATCGCCCTGTTCGGCCTGACGTTCAAGGCGGGCACCGACGACCTGCGCGACTCACCGGCCCTCGCGGTGGCCGCGCTGCTGCGCCAGGCGGGGGCGGACCTGGTCGGCTACGACCCGGCCCTGCGCCCGGACAACCCCCACCCGGACCTGACCGGCGTCACCGTCGTCGACGACCCGTACCTGGCGGCGAAGGACGCCGAGGCGGTGGTCGTGCTGACCGAGTGGCCGGAGTTCCGCTCGCTGGACTGGTCCCGGCTGGCGGAGTCGGTCAGCAGGCCCACGGTGATCGACACCCGCAACCTGCTGGACCCGGCCGTGGCCCGCCGCGGCGGTTTCGAGTGGATCGGCATCGGCAAGAGCTGAGCCCCACGCCCCGGCTCGGCGACCCCGCCGGGCCGGGGCCCGCCCACCAGCAGGTCGACCACCGCGAAACCGCGGGCGGGCTTCACGCGGGGTCGGTGAAGTCCAGGTACGCCAGTGCCTGGTCGTCGTGCGCCTTGCGGCGGGGCCAGCGCACACCGTCCCGATCGCCGCGCTCAGCGGCGCGAACAGCGTCCAGCAGGACCTGCGGCCCGTGCTCGCTCGCCATCACGCGCGCGGTCGCCCAGTCGAACAAGCCGTATCGGTCAACCCCGCAGGTCACACCGTCCGTTGCGATCAACGCCGCCCGCACCCGGTCCCGCCGCCACGTCCGGTGCACCGCCTGCGCGGCGGCCGACGGCAGCGCCTCGGCGACCCAGAAGCCCCCGTCCCGGTTGCGCAGCCGGTCGACCGAGGCCGTGGTCGCCCGCGCCTCCCGGGGCAGGTCGGCCAGCCGGGTGTCCTCGACCACCTCGTACCCGTCGTCGGTGAACACCACCACCGGGGTGTCGGCCAGCACCAGCGCCTCGACCTCGTCGTCGGTCCAGCGCACCACGGCCACCGTGCTCGACGGGCTGTTGCCCGGGGTGTAGCCGTTGCCGCGGGCCACCGCCCGGATCGCCCCGGCCAGGTGCTTGACCAGTGGCAGCTCCGGCGCCGCGGTCAGCCGGGCCACGAGCTGCGCGCCCAGCTCAATCGCGTACGCGCCCCCGGAGGGCAGGTCGTCGCGGGTGGCGGTGGCGCCGTCGAGCACGACCACGGCGTCCGGCAGCACCATGACGACGTCCTCGGTCGGGCGTTCCCGCCCGTCGAGTCCGACCCCGGCTGCCTCGGCGACGGTGATCTGCGGCATGTGCGCATCCTGCCTCCGTCAACCTGGGTTGACATAGCCGCCCTCGTCAACGTAAGTTGACGCCATGGCGGAGGCAACACAACTGGCAGGCGCCGCGGGTGACCGCGACCCCCGCGTGGGGCTGCGCGCCGTCGCGGCGCTGCGCAAGCTCCTCGAGCAACTGGAGGCGGTCCAGGTGCGCAGCGCCCGGGCGGACGGGTGGTCGTGGCAGGAGATCGCGGCCGAGCTGGGTGTCAGCAAGCAGGCCGTGCACAAGAAACACGGGAGGAACTGACGATGTTCGAACGCTTCAGCAAAGCCGCGCGCAACGCCGTCCGCGACGGCGTCCAGATCGCCGGGCGCGACCACGCGGCGAGGGTCGAGGCCGAGCACCTGCTGCTCGGCATCCTCGCCCAGGACCGCACCCCGGGAACCGACATCCTCGTCCGGCACGCGGTCACCACCGCGGCGGCCCGCGAGGCCATCGACGTCGCCCGCCGCCGCGGTGGTCTGTCCACAGCGGACGCCGAAGCCCTCACCGGCCTGGGCATCGACGTGGACGCGGTGGTCGCCGCCGTGGAGCACAGCCACGGCGAGGGCGCCCTGGCCGCGGCGGGCAGGCGCGGGCGCTCCTTCGGGTGGCGCGTCCCGCTGTCCCCCGAGTGCAAGCGCGTCCTGCAGCGCTGCCTGGTCGAGGTCGTCGAACGCGGCGAGAACACCATCGGCGACGAGCACCTGCTCCTGGCCATCCTCCGCACCGGCGGCACCGCCGCCGACGTCCTCACCGGCTTCGGCGTCACCTACGAGGTCGTCCGGGACTCCCTGGCCAAGGCCTGATCCACAGCGGCCCGACCTACGGCGTGACCGCCAGGAACACGAACGCGCTGAACAGGACCAGGTGGACGGTCCCCTGCAACAGCGTCGCCCGCCCGGTCACCAGCGTCATCATGCTCACCACCACGGTGAGCACCAGCAGCACCAGTTCCTTCGCGCCCAGCCCGAGCAGCAGCGGCCCGGTCAGGAAGATCGACGCCACCGCGATGGCCGGGATGGTCAGCCCGATGCTGGCCAGCGCCGAGCCCAGGGCCAGGTTCAGGCTCACCTGCAACCGGTCGCGCAGCGCGGCGCGCACCGCCGCCACCGTCTCCGGTGCCAGCACCAGCATGGCGATGACCACGCCGACGAACGACACCGGCGCCCCGATGGACTCCACGGCCGATTCCAGCGTCGGGGACACGGTCTTCGCCAGGCCCACCACCGCCACCAGGCACAGCAGCAGCAGGCCCAGGCTGGTGAACGTGGTGCGGTTGGTGGGGGCGGCGGCGTGGTCGTCGTCGGAGGTGCTGCCCTTGGGCAGGAAGTAGTCGCGGTGGCGGACGGTCTGCACGAACACGAACACCCCGTAGAGGACCAGCGACGCGACGCCCGCGAAGGCCAGTTGGGCGCCGGAGAACGTGGGTCCGGGGGTGGAGGTGGTGAAGGTCGGCAGCACCAGGCTCAGCGTCACCAGGGCGACGATCACCGCGAGCGCGCCGCCCGAGGCGTGGGCGCGGAACTCCTGCTCCCGGTGCCGCAGCGAGCCGACCAGCAGCGCCAGGCCGACGATCCCGTTGCAGGTGATCATGATCGCGGCGAACACCGTGTCCCGGGCCAGGGACGCGGCCTTCTCCCCGCCGGAGGTCATCAGGGTGACGATGAGCGCCACCTCGATGACGGTCACCGCCAGGGCGAGGATCAGCGTGCCGAACGGTTCACCGACGCGGTGCGCCACGACTTCGGCGTGGTGCACCGCGGCGGTGACGGCGCCGCCGAGGCCCAGGCAGACCAGGACCAGCAGGACGGCGCCGAGGGAGCGCCCCCAGGTGACGGCCAGCACCACCGCCGCGGCGGGTGGGACGGCCAGGCTCCAGCGGGGCAGGGCGGGGGTGGTCGTCGTGTCGTTCACCCCGTCGACAGTAATGTCGGTTTTACGCCCCGGCGCGCGGTCGCCAGGAGACCAGCGGCAGGAACGCCTGGGCGAGCGGGCCGATGGCGAGCGCGTAGAGCGCGGTGCCGAGGCCGACGGTCCCGCCGAGCAGCCAGCCGGTGGCGAGCACGGTCAGCTCGATTCCCGTTCGGACCCAACGGATCGAGACGCCGGTGCGCGTGGACAACCCGGTCATCAGCCCGTCGCGCGGCCCCGGTCCGAGCCGGGCGCCGATGTAGGCGGCGGTGGCGAAACCGTTCAGCAGCACGCCACCGATGAGGAAGGCGAGCCTCGTCACCACCGCCGACGGGGTGGGCAGCAGCGCGAGCGCGGCGTCGACCGCCAGGGAGATCACCACCACGTTGGCCACCGTGCCCACGCCGGGCCGCTGCCGCAGCGGAACCCAGCACAGCAGCACGCCGACGCTGGTGATCGCGGTGACGGTGCCGAAGCTGAGCCCGGTCCGCTCGTGCAGCGCCTCGTGCAGCACGTCCCACGGCGCGAGCCCGAGCGCGGCCTCGATCTGCATGGCCATGCTGGTGCCGTAGAGCACCAGTCCGAGGAACAACTGCGGGAGCCTGCGCCCGGGGCTGACCCCGACCGCCACCGATCTCACGTCCAAAGCTGACATGACCCCATCGTGGCCGGGCATTGGCCTTCTCATCCACGGCCAATCATGCACAATTGGCCTTGTGGACACGCCCACTGGCCGGATCTCGGCCCGCCGACTGGTCCTCCTGCTCGGCCAGTGGCGGGCCGCGGGCAGCAGGCAGGGCTCCGCCGGGCTCGCCGCGGGCATCCGCAGGCTGGTGCTGGAGGGCGAGCTGCCCCCGGGCACCACGCTGCCCGCCGAGCGCGAGCTGGCCGCGGCGCTCGGCGTCAGCCGCACCCTGGTGGCCGCCGCGTGGGAGCAGTTGCGCGCCGATGGCTTCCTGCGCAGCAGGCGCGGCTCGGGCACCTGGACGGCGCAGCCGAACACCCCGACCGCGCCCACCGCCCTCACCGAGCAGCCCCTCGACCTCGCCCGCGCCGCCCCGGCCGCGCTGCCCGACATCCTCGCGGCCTTCGACCGGGTGCGCGACCGCTTCGCCGTCGAGCTGGGCGGCCACGGCTACCACGAGGTGGGCCACCCCCTGCTGCGCGCCCGCCTCGCCGAGCGGTTCACCGCCCGCGGCCTGCCCACCGACCCCGACCAGGTCCTGGTGACCAACGGCAGCCACCACGCGCTGGCGCTGGCCCTGCGCGCCCTCACCGGCCCCGGCGACCGCGTCCTGGTCGAGCAGCCGACCTACCCCAACGCCATCGACGCCATCCGGGCCGCGCACGCCGTCCCGGTCCCGGTGCCGATGCCCGAGGCGGGCTGGGACCTCGCGGGCCTGGCGGCCACCACCCGCCAGGCCGCGCCCCGGCTGGCCTACCTCGTCGTCGACTTCCACAACCCGACCGGCCGCAGGCTCGACGTGCCGGGCCGCGAGCGGCTGGCCGCCGTCCTGCGCCGCACCCGCACCCCGACCGTCGTCGACGAGACCCTGGTGGAGCTGGACCTCGACGGCGATCCGGCGGACGGCCCGCCGCCGATGGCGGTGTTCGCGCCGAACCAGGTGATCACCGTCGGGTCGGCCAGCAAGTCGCACTGGGGCGGGCTGCGGCTGGGCTGGGTCCGCGCCCCGGCCGAGGTCGTGCACCGGCTGGTCGCCGCCCGGTACGCCTTCGACCTGGGCTCCCCGGTCTTCGAGCAACTGGTGCTGGCCGAGCTGTACGCCGACCCGGAGCCGCTGCTGGCCGCGCGCCGGGCGCAGATCCGCACCCAGCGCGGGGCGCTGGTCGACGCGCTGCGGGAGCACTGCCCGAGCTGGGGGTTCGAGGTGCCCGCGGGCGGGCAGAGCCTGTGGTGCGCGCTCCCCGCGCCGATCAGCACCCGGATCGCGGTCGAGGCCCAGCGGGTGGGGGTGCGGGTGGCGCCGGGTTCGCGGTTCGGCGTCCACGGCGGGCTGGAGCGGTGGCTGCGACTGCCCTACACGCTGGCGCCCCCGGCGCTGGTCGAAGCCGTGCGCAGGCTCGCGGTGGTGGCCGGGGAGGTCGGCGGGGAGACCGCGCCGGGAGCGGGGGCCGGACTCGTCCCGGTGGCGTGACTGGCCCTGGAGGGGGTCCAACCGCTACAAAGTAGTGCGCTGGATGGCGTAGTCGCGTGGACCTTTCGGTTGCGACTCCGCCATCCAGCGCACTCGGCCCTGGTCGTACGCCCAGGTCAGTCGGCACAGCCCCTCGTTGTGCCGATCGGGCGGGCGACCGAGGGTGGGACCCCGGCGCCGCGGGGGCATCGCGGCGCCGGGGCCAGTCCCCGAGTCGGCCGGGCGCGGTCGGCCGATCGGGACGTCTGGTTCCTCGGGGGGATCTCCAGGACCACCGGGTGTGCGGGCGGTACCTGGGGGGAGCGGCCGACGGAGTGGTCGGCGGCAGCGGGCAGACCGGTCCCGTGGGACCCGGGTGTCAGTCGGGCGTCGAAGCGGGCAGCCCGGCCGCCCGGCCCGGCTGCGCGAACACCCGGTCGTCGACGGCGACGGCGAAGGTCGGCGGCGCCGCGCCGGTGCGCGTGGACAGGACGCCCTGCGGGGCGCCACCGCGGGCCTGACCGCTCAGGTCGTGACCCGAGGGGGCGGCGGCGGGCGCGGCCGGGGCGCTGGGGGAGAACGGCTGCTGGGGCGCCTGGCCGGACCCGGTCAGCGCGGTGGCCTCGACCGGCTCGGCCTGGGCGGGCGCCCTGGTCGCCGCGGGCGCCCGGTCGGACCTGCGCTCGACCCGGGTCTGCGCCTGGTCGTGCCTGCGCGGGGACTCGGCGACAGCGGCGGTGACGGCGGCGGGGACCTGCGGGAGCGCGGCCGGGGCCGGGGCGGTGATGGGGGTGGTGCCGGGGGCGGGCGCGGGTGGGACCTGCGGCGCGGGCGCCTCCGGGGCCGGGAGCACGAACGGCGGCACGAACGGCGGGGTGAACGGCGGCACGACCGGCGGCGAGAAGGTCGGCGGTGGCGGGAGGGTCGGCGGTGGCGGTAAGGAAGGGAGGACGACCGGGGCGGGTGGCGAGAAGTCCAGCACCGGCGCGACCAGTTGGTTCGCGGTCTCGGTGACCGTGCCGACGACCCCCGCCACGGTGCTGAGCGTGGTGTTGAGCACCGTCGTGACCTGGTCGAGCGTGCCGTCCAACAGGCTGAACAACGCGGCGGAACCGTCGTGCTGGCCGCTCGGGGACTGCTCGGGGGCGGGGGGCTCGTGGGCGGTCTGCGCGGACGCGGAAACCGCCAGCGCGAGCCAGCCGATCAGCGCCAACGCCCCGGTCACGACCAGGCGCAGCAGGGTGCGGGAGGGAGCTCGGGAACCGCTCACCGCCGTCACCACCATCCGCAACTCGTCGCCCGACGTCGAACCGGCCCCGCCCGATCGGTGCGACCTGGCCACTATCCAGCACCGGTTCTCCCTTTTGCACCTTAGTGGCGCGTGTTCCACCCGGAAAGACGGTGAACGCCCCGCCTCAGTGGGCCGAATGGAGACGATGATCACCGACAGTGGAAATCACCGGTCCGGGTGACGTCGAGCCGCCTTCCGTGCGGGGGGACCGCGGCGGCGGCAGGGTGTCCGTTGTGTACTCACAGCACCCGGACGCCCTCCCCGAGCTGGCCGAACGGCTCAGCGGCCTCACGGTGCACGACCCGGGCGGACCCGCGCAGTGCCTCGTCCGAACCGGTCAACTCCTCGTCCCGAGGGCGCGGGTGGAAGATGCCGCTCGCATTTTGCGGAGGTGGGTCGACACCGTCGAAACCGACGGTCCGGGTCTGCTCCGATTGCGCCCCCCGGTCGCCGCCGACTGCGTGCGGATAGCCGCCGACGTGGCCGAGCGGGTCCCGGTCGCGGCCAACCACGTCCACCTCGTCGGCACCCCGGTCCTCCACGGGACCGGTGCCGTCCCCACCCCGGCCGACCCGCCCCCGCCACCACCGCGGGAGGTGTGGGCGCCACCGGTCACGGTCACCCTGTTCGACACCGGCCTCGACCCGCACCCCTGGTTCGCCGACCGCCCCTGGTTCGACCCCACCACCGCCGAACTCCTCGACGAGGACGCCGACGGCCGCGCCGACCGCCAGGCGGGCCACGGCACCTTCGTCGCGGGCGTCCTCCTGCGCCACGCCCCCGGGGTCACCATCCGCGCCCACCGCGTCCTCACCCCCCGCGGCCTGACCGACGACCGGACCCTCGCCGCCGCCCTGCACCACGAGTCGACCCGCCCCCACCCCCACGTCATCGTGCTCACCGCGGGCTGCCACACCGCCGACGACCGCTGCCCCCCGGTCCTCGCGGACGAACTGGCCCGCTTCCCCACCACCGCGGTCGTCGCCGCGGCGGGCAACACCGGCACCACCCGCCCGTTCTGGCCCGCCGCGCTCCCCGGTGTGGTCGCGGTCGGCGCCTCGGCGCTCGACGGCTCACCCGCCCCCTTCACCAACCGCGGCCCCTGGGTCGACCGCCACGCCCCCGGCGTCGACGTCCTCAGCAGCCACGTCCGCCTCGCCGGGGGCGTGCGCACCTTCGGCGCGGCCCGCTGGAGCGGCACCTCCTTCGCCGCCCCCCGGGTCGCCGCCGAGATCGCCCGCGCCCGCCTCACGCCCCCACCACCCCCAGCACCCCGGGCCCGCGCCCACCCCGGTCCCTGACCGCGATCGGACTCCCCACCACCGTCTTGGCCCCCAGCCGGAGGAAGGCCAGCGGGAACCCGTAGGGGTGCCCCACCTCACACGCCGCCAGCACCACCCGCCCGGGCCCCCGCCGGAGCCCACCCAGGTGGTGGGGGTGCAGCGTCCCGTCCCCCAGGTCGATCCCGGGCGCCCCGGCGCGGTGGTGCCCGTGCGCGGCGATGTGCACCCACCCCGCCCGCCCGATCGCCTCCCGAGCGGCGTCGACGGTGGGCTCGACGAGGAGGGTGCCGCCGTGGGCGCGGTGCAGCGCGGTCACCTCGGGCACGGCGTGGTCCAACCCCGGGCCGGCGATCCACAGGCGCGGCCCGGTGGGCTCGGGAGCGGCCTCGGCACGGCGGTAGGCGGCCACCGAGGGGGCGACGGTGATGCCACCGGGCAGCAGCCCCCACGGCAACCCCGCCAGGGCGGGCGTGGGCACGACCACGGTGCGGCGGCCTGCGGGCAGCCCCAACAACCGGGCGAACTCGACGGCAGCCTGGCGGGCGGGTGACAGCCCGGCACCGGGCACACCGCAGGCCGGCAGGCCGGTGGGGAACAGCCCGGCAGTAGGCGGGCCGGGGGAGGCCTGGTTTGGGGGGACCAGGCCAGCGGGGGGCAGGCCGGGGGAGGCATGGCCTGCGGGGAACAGCCCGGCGTCCAGCAGACCTGGGGCAGGCATGTCGGCGGGGGCCTTCCCGCTCGCGGAGTGTTCGGCGAGGACGGCGTGCCGGTGGAAGGCACGGGCGGCCGCGGTGATGCGAGCGGTGTCACCGATCTCTCGAAGGTCCGTAGTGGACAGTGCGAGCAGGGTGCCGCCCCGGTCGATGAGGACCACCAGCGCGGGGTCGTCGAGCGGCGCGGGCTCGGCGTCGTCACCGGTGTGCAGGGCCAGCAGCCGTTCGTTGCGCTCGTGCAGGTCCCGCGCCGTGCTCACCCCGGTGAGGGCGGACCTGGCTCGTTCGACGCGGGCGGGCGCGTCCACCCGAACCGCCCGGCGGGCCAGTTCGCGGGCCCGGGCGCCGAGTTCGGGCAGCCGGTGGTCCCGGAACAACTCGGCGGCCCGGGTGGCCGTCCGAGCGGCCGTCTCCCGGTCCCCGCCGCCCAAGGCGTGCTCAGCCCGAGCCAACAACGCCTCCGCGAACGCGGGCGCCCGCCCCGCCGCGGCCAACAACACCTCCGCCCTGGCCAACGTGGCATCAGCGGTGCGCACCAACCCCAACGCCAACTCCGACCGGGCGCGGTCGACCAACACCTCCGGCCACCGCCCCTCATCAACCCCCGAGGCCGCGTAGTGCTCCACGGCCCGCGCGTGCTCCCCCGCCTCAGCGGCGAGGAACCCCCGGTTGTGCACGCAGGTGGCCGCCCGCTCCACCTCTCCGATCCCGGCGTAGACCTCCCCGGCCTCCGCCAACGCCCGATCCGCCTCAGCGAACCGCCCCAGGTGCCCCGCGGCCACCCCCAACCCCACCAACGCGTTCGCCCGCCACCGCGGCTTCCCCGCCAACCCGGCCACCGCCACCGCCAACACACCGACCGCTTCCGCGTACCGCCCCGCCGCGCACTGGATCAACCCCCCGAGGCAGTCCGCCCGCACCACCCCACCCGCCCCCAACCCGGGCCGAGCGACCGCGATCAACGCCTCCGCCTCCGCGTCATCCCCCAACCGGTGCGACACCCACGCCAACACCAACCGCGACTCGGCCCGCTCCCGCTCATCCCCCGCCACCGCGATCGCCGCCCGAGCCGCCCGCCGCGCCACCAGCGGCTCCCCCTCCTCCTGCCGCCGCACCGCCTCCGCGTACCACTCCGCCCACGTCCGCAACTCCCCATCCCGCGGCCCCGCCCGCTCAGGACCTCGCGCGGCCCTCGACCGCCGGTCGCCCGCCCTCCGCGCCGACGTAGTCGTCTGCGCGGTCGTGCCCCCAGCCTTCACCTGCTTTTGCGTTCTCTCTACGTCCTGTGCCTGGGGGTGTTCCGCCAAGTCCTGCCCATCGCCGAACTGACCCGTCGGAGCTCGGCCCCCTGCCGCCGACCGCGCTCCCCGCACCGCGGCCCGGTTCCCGGCCACGCCCCCGCTCACCCCAGCCACGACGTCACCAGCGGCACCCCACCGGCCCGGTGCAGCACGAACCGAACCCGCCCCCGGACCACCGGCCCGCCGAAGCTCCCCCCGGCGTCCACCGCGTACCGGGCCCCACCCGCCGCCCCCTGCGACTCCACCCGGGTGACCCCCAGTTCCGGTGCCACCACCCCGGTCACCTCGTCCCCCACCCGGATGGTGATGTCCGGCTCCCGGGCCCACACCCGCGCGGTCCCCCGCATCAGCGGCACCGCGACCTCCTCCAGTTCGACCCGCTCCCACCGCACCCCCAGCAGGCTCCCCGCCACCACCGCCGCCTCCCGCACCCCGGCGGGCACCGGGTCGAGCCCGCTGAGCACCTCGCGCAGCTCGGCGAGCAGCCCGGCCTCGTCGTCCCTCACGCCGCCTCCCCGGGCACCCCGAGCAGCACCAGCCGCCGCCGCAACGCCTCCAGGCAGCGGCCGCGCGTCTTGGACACCGCGCTGCCCGACAGGCCCAGTACCCCGGACAGCTCCACATAGGTCAGTTCGGGTGCGAAAGACTGCAACGCCAACAGGTTCCGGCACCGCTCGCGCAGTCCGGCGAACGCCCGCCACAGCAGGTCGTCGCGTTCGCCGCGCAGCGCCACCTCCTCCGGGCGCCAGGTCTCGTCCCCGTCGACCCACTCGGCCCAGCGGTCCGTCACGGTCTCGCGGCCCCGTTCGCCGAGGACCCGCAGCGACTCGCGCCGGGCGGTGGTCGCCAGCCACGCGCCGACCCGGTCGGGTTCGCGCAGCCGCCCGATGTTCTCCGCCAGGCGCACCCAGGTCAGTTGGCTCACGTCCGCCGCGTCGGCCCGTTGCAGGCGGTGGGCCCGCGCCACCGCCCACACCAGGTCCGAGTACCGCCGCACCAGTTCCCGCCAGGCGTCCTGGTCGCCGCCCGCCGCCAGCGCCACCAAGTCCCGCACCCCGCACGCACCTCCGTCCGCTCCACCCCTCGTCAGCCCGTCCGACGGCGGGGTGCGGCGGGTGGCTCCCGGGGTCACGCGAAGGTGTGACCTAGCGCAGCCTCCCCAGCCGCTCGACGGCTTCGTCCAGCACCTCGTCGCGCTTGCAGAACGCGAACCGCACCAGGTGCTTCCACTGCTCCGGCGAGTCCGTGAACACCTGCAGCGGCACCGCCGCCACACCCGCCCGCTCCGGCAGCGCGTAGCAGAAATCGACCCCGTCGGAGTAGCCCAGCGGGCGGATGTCGGCGCACACGAAGTACGTCCCCTCCGCCTGCCGCACCCCGAACCCGGCCGCCGCGAGGCCCGCCGAGAGCCGGTTCCGCTTGTCCGCCAACGCATCCCGCGTCGACGCCACCCACGCCGACTCGTGGCCGAGCGCGTAGGCCACCGCCGGTTGGAACGGCGCCCCGCCGACGAAGGTCATGAACTGCTTGGCCGCGCGCACCGCCGACACCAGTCCGGCCGGGCCGCAGACCCAGCCGATCTTCCAGCCGGTGCAGTTGAAGCTCTTGCCCGCGCTGGAGATGGTCAGCGTCCGCTCCCGCATCCCCGGCAGCGACGCCAGCGGGGTGTGGGTGCGGCCGTCGAACAGCAGGTCCTCGTACACCTCGTCGGTGATGGCCAGCAGGTCGTGGTCGCGGCAGACGGCGGCGATGCCCGCCAGCTCGGCCGCGGTGAACACGGAGCCGGTGGGGTTGTGCGGGGTGTTGACCAGGACCGCCTTGGTCCGGGGGGTCACCGCCGCGCGCAGCGCCTCGACCGGCACCCCGAACCGCCCGGACTCCTCCTCCACCAGCGGCACCACCACCCGGGTCGCCCCGGCGAGGGCCACCGAGGCGGCGTACGAGTCGTAGTAGGGCTCGAA
Organism: Actinokineospora spheciospongiae; assembly: GCF_003182415.1. Classification (NCBI taxonomy): domain Bacteria; kingdom Bacillati; phylum Actinomycetota; class Actinomycetes; order Pseudonocardiales; family Pseudonocardiaceae; genus Actinokineospora; species Actinokineospora spheciospongiae. The sequence goes on from NZ_QHCP01000003.1 coordinate 96,579, forward strand.
CAGGATCACCTCGTCGCCCGCCTGCACGAGGGAGAGCAGGGCCGCCGCGATGGCCTCGGTGGCGCCCACCGTGACCAGGATCTCCCCGTCCGGGTCGTACACCGTCCCGTACCGGGCGCGGCTCTCGGCGATGGCCGCCCGCAGCTCCGGGCGGCCCGGTCCGGGCGGGTACTGGTTGACGCCGGAACCGATCGCTTCCTGGGCCGCGGCCAGCATCGCGGGCGGCCCGTCGGTGTCCGGGAAGCCCTGGCCGAGGTTGACCGCCCCGGTCCGGGCGGCCAGCGCGGTCATCTCCGCGAAGATCGTCGAGGTGAACGGTCGCAGTCGGGGTACCAGCGGGTGTGGGGGCACGACTGCGCATCCTCACGGAGAATGGCGGGGTGGAGCAACTGACACCGGTCCCGGGCGAGGCGGAGAAGCGCCGCGCGCTGCGCACGATGAAACTGGTCGCGCTGTCGTTCCTCGGCGCGGCCACCCTCATCTTCCTGGCCACGGTCCTGTGGCCGGACCCGCCCGCGTGGGTGGGCTACGTGCGGGCGGCGGCCGAGGCGGGCATGGTCGGCGCCCTGGCCGACTGGTTCGCCGTCACCGCGCTGTTCCGCAGGCCGATGGGCCTGCCCATCCCGCACACGGCGATCATCCCCACCAAGAAGGACGTCCTGGGCGACAGCCTCGGCGACTTCGTCGGCTCCAACTTCCTGTCCGAGTCGGTCGTCCGCGACCGCCTCCGCCGCGTGGGCGTCGCCGGTCGCCTGGGCGGTTGGCTGGCCCAGCCGGACAACGCCGAGCGCATCACCTCCGAACTCGCCACGGTCCTGCGCGGCGCCGTCACCGTCCTGCGCGACGAGGACGTCCAGGCCGTCATGGAGCAGGCGGTCGTCACCCGCGTGGTCAACGTCCCCTGGGGACCGCCGCTGGGCAAGCTCCTCCAGCGCGTCTTCGACGACGGCACCCACCACAGGCTGGTCGACCTGATCTGCGACCAGGCCTACGAGTGGGTCAGCCGCAACCACGACCAGGTCATGCGCGTCGTCTCCAACCGCGCCCCCTCCTGGTCGCCCAAGTTCGTCGACGCCCTGGTCGCCGACCGCGTGTACGAGGAGGTCCTGACGTTCGCCTGGAACGTCAAGACCGACGTCAACCACCCCATGCGCGCCGCCGTCGACAAGTTCCTGCACGAGTTCGCGGGCAACCTCCAGACCGACCCCAAGATCATGGAGCGGGCCGAACTGGTCAAGCACCAGGTCCTCGAACACCCCGCGGTGAAGGACATCATCGGCCGGGCCTGGACCACGGCCAAGCGCATGCTCCTCGACGCCGCGGAAGACCCCTCCAGCGAACTGCGCACCAGGGTCCGCACCGCCCTCACCACCCTGGGCGACCGCCTGGCCAACGACACCGACCTCCGCACCAAGGCCGACGGCTGGGTCGAGGGCGCGGCGGCCTACGTGGTCCTCAACTACCGCGACGAGATCACCACCCTGATCACCGACACCGTCCACCGCTGGGACGCGGAGGAAACCTCCCAGAAGATCGAACTCCAGGTCGGCCGCGACCTCCAGTTCATCCGCATCAACGGCACCGTCGTCGGCGCCCTCGCGGGCCTGCTCATCTACACGGTCGCCCAACTCATCTCCTGAGCCCCCGCAAGCCCCCGGTCCTGCCTGTGGGCAACCGCCCGAGTTGTCCACAGGCATGATCGTCTCCACCCGCTCCGCGCCCGTGGCGGGATAGAATGGACCTGGGCTCGGCCCCCTGGGTGCGGCGGGGTATCGGGTGCGGCGGGGTATCGGGTGCGGCGGGGTATCGGGTGCGGCGGGGTATCGGGTGCGGCGGGGTATCGGGTGCGGCGGGGGTGGTTTTTCGGTGCTTCGACAACAAGGTTGACCAGCGAAAATGACCTGTTTTATGATTGTTTTGAACAAGCCTATTGGTGTCTGAGTCACCTCATCGGTGGAGCAGTCGCCCCAGCGAGGTCACGTCCCGAAGATCGGGGAGCACGTCAGCCGCTCCCGCTGATCGCAACTCGTCAACGCCGTTTCGGCCACTCGCCACAGCAACCACCCGCGCCCCCGCCGCGTGGGCGGCTTCCACGTCGCGGGGCGTGTCCCCGATCAGCACCGTGTGCTCACCGTCGAACCTGATGCCGGTTCGCTCGACCGCGCGGCGTCGGGCGACCCGCACCAGTTCGGCGCGCACGTTGTGGTCGTCGCCGTAGGCGCTGGTTTCGAGGTCCACGTAGTGGGCAAGTCGGAACGTCTCCAACTTCACGTACGCCACCGACCGCAGGTTGCCGGTCAGCACGCCTTGGTGGACGGCCGCGTCCTCAGCCAGTGCCTCGAGTGCTTCTCGCGCGCCGGGGAGCACTCGGCCCCGTTCGGCCAATTCGGCGCGGGCGGCTTCGTAGCTGTCCGTCAGAGCTTGCGCGAGCCTCGACACGTTGGCTTCAGTGGGCTCAACCCGGTGCAGCGCGATGGTTTCCGCGATGATGTCCAGCTCAGTCCGGCCGCTCACGTCGGCCAAGTCGACAAATGGGATGCCGAACGCCGCCGGTACGGCGCGTACGTACATCTCCCGGCCCAGGCCGCGTGAGGCAAGCAACGTGTGGTCGATGTCCCAGAGCACCAGCAGCCGAGGCGTGATCATGTCCGCCAGTTTGTCACCCGGTCGGGGCATTGGCCCGGCGCGTAGCATCAGGTCTATCCAATCCCCGGGGGAGGGACAGTCGGATGGACCGAGAACTCGCACGGTGCATTGGGGAGCGGGTGCGGTTCTGTCGTGTCGCGGCTGACAAGACGCAGCCGGTGATTGCGGGCTTGGCCGGTATTTCGGTCGATTACCTGTATCAGATCGAGCGCGGTACCAAGTTGCCCACCGTGGGTGTGCTGGTTGAACTCGCCCGCGTCCTGGAACAACCGATTGGTGTCCTCCTGAACAACGCACCGGCCACCGCTTCGCAACCCGTCCCCGGTGCGGCCGGTGACGAATTGCGCCGTGCTTTGACATTGCCGGTGGTGGACACCGGTCCTGTCGACCTCAGTGGGCTGAACGACAGCATCGGAGTGGCTTGGCACACCTGGCAGACCTCTCCGCAGAGGTACAGCAGGCTCGTCCGCGACCTGCCCCGACTCATCACGGCTGTCGAGTGGGCACTCCGAACAATTCGCAGTGACGACGAGGCGGGTGGGAGGCGATACCTGTATCGGTGCGCGGCTGATCTCTATGCCCTCGTGCGATCGGTGACGAAACGGTTGGGAAGGGTGGACTTGGCGCTGCTTGCCGCCGACCGCGCGATCCGGGCCGGTGAAGCCGCCGACGACCCGTTGCGGTTGGCCGTCTCCCGGTGGAACCTGGCGCAGGTGTTGCTTGCGGACGAAGAGCCGGAAAGCGCTGAAACGGTGGCGCTGCACGGGGCGCAGGAACTTGAAGCCGCAACCGCAGATGATGACCTCGACGCCGTGGCGCTGCGTGGCTCCCTGCTGCTGGTGGCCGCGATCGCCGCTGCTCGCCGGGGTGACCGGTGGGTGGCTCACGACCGGGTACGCCTGGTGGAGCCGCTGGCCAGGCGGACCGGCGAGCGCAACACCCTGTGGACCGCCTTCGGGCCGACCAACGTCAAGATGTTCGCCGTGTCGGTCGCGGTCGAGACCGGCGACACGGCGGAAGGCTTGCGCCTGGCTGAGCAGGTCGACCACGACAGCTCACCGTCCATCGAGCGGCGGGTGGCCTTCCTGATCGACCAAGCCAAGGGGTATGAACAGCGCCGCGACTTCGCGGGCGCGCTCATGATGGTTTCGGCCGCCGAGCGCCAAGCCCCAGAAGACGTGCGCCATCGCCCAGCCGCTCGCGCGGTGCTGAGCAGGCTCGTGCAGCGCGGCCGTCGCACCGTGGCAGGCGAAGCGGCTCGCTTGGCGACACGTATCGGCGTACCCCTGTAGTTCGTCGAACCGAGCGCAGGGGTAACCCGAGCTGACAGCTCGGGTTACCCCGCAGCAGCCGCCTTAACGTTGCTTTCGTGTGGTTTCGACCAGAGCACGCGGAATCAATCGAGCCGGTGAGGCGGTGCCAGGTGGCTGGGTGCGAGCTGCGGCTCAGCGGCAAGCCGGGCACGAGGTGTCCATCGTGACGGCCGCGCGGACGACGCAGGCAAGGGGACGCCGACTTTGCGAAGGGGGGTGTGGAGCTGAACTGAGCCGTTACAACCACGAGCGGGTATGTGCCGCATGTGTTCGGCCCAGCCGTCTCATGAGTTCACCGGGTGAAACGTCCTTGAATGGACCGGTGACCGGTTCGCCGGGCCTGTTGCTGCGTAGAGCACGGCGACGGCGCGGGATGTCACAAACAATGCTGGCGGACCGCGCGGGCTACACCGTTTCCTACATTTCGATGATCGAGAACGGTCGACGGCCGCTTGATCACTTGCCGACTGTGCGGACCCTTGCCGCCGCGTTGAACGTTCCGGTGGTTGAACTGGTGCCCTGGCTGGTTGATGGAACCGCTGCTCAACCATGCCGATGTCAAAACCTGCCCGTTCTGCGCCTTGATGTTCATTTGTGAAGACGCAGCGGGCAAACGGTGATCAGGTCACTCCGGGCGGGTGCGTTCCCGCCAGGCCCGCGCCTTCTCCCGGTTCCCGCACACCCGCATCGAGCACCAGGTCCGCGACCGGTTGCGGCTCCGGTCGAAGAACGCCCACCGGCAGTCGTCCGCCGGGCAGATCTTCACCCGCTCCCACTCCCCGAGCACCGCCAACCGCACCGCCGCCGCCAGGACCGCTTCGGTCACCTCCGCCCCCGCCAACCGGGGTACCCCGCCCGCCACTTCAACCGGCACCGCGAAACCGGCCAGGGACGCGGGTTCTCCGGCGGCGGCGGCCCGGAGCCCGTCGCGCACGGCCCGCACCCGCGCCGCATCGCCGTCCGACAGGCCGTGTGCGGTGAGCCATGACCGCCACCCGTGGGCGTCGTCGAGCAGGTCGGTGTGCTCCTCGAGGTCGATCGTGTTCAGGAAGTCCAGGAGCAGGTCCGCGTCGTGCTCCGGGGTCGCCTCGCCAGTGCGCACGTCACCACTGTAGGCCGGTGACCGGTTGTCGAAAGATGCCGTAACCCGCATACTCGGTATACCGGTTACCAACTCCAGGAGGTCGCCATGTCCGTACCCACTTTCGGCACCACCGTCCTCGACTGCCCCGACCCGATCGCCCTGGCGGGCTTCTACGCCCGGCTCCTCGACTGGCCGGAGCCGGGGGAGCAGCGGGAGAACGGCTGGGTGAACCTGAACGGCCCCGGCGGTCGGCTCTCCTTCCAGCGCGTCGCCGACCACACCCCGCCCACCTGGCCCACGGGTGAGCGCCCCCAGCAGTTGCACCTCGACCTCTACGTCGAGGACCTGGAGGCCGCGCACACCCGGGCGGTCGGCCTCGGTGCCCGGCTCCTGGACGACGGGGCGGAGGACTTCCGCGTGTACGCCGACCCGGCCGGGCACCCGTTCTGCCTCTGCCTCTCCTGATCTATTCGCCGCGTGTATACACATCCGGTAGAGTCCCGGGGCATGTCAATCGGACACGCCTTGCTGGGGCTGCTGGAGACCGGTCCCCGGCACGGCTACGACCTCAAGCGCGCCTACGACGAGCGCTTCGGGCAAGACCGCCCGCTGGCCTACGGACAGGTCTACTCGACGCTGTCCCGTCTGCTGCGCAACGGACTCGTGGAGGAGAGCGGTGTCGAACCAGGGGGCGGTCCCGACCGCAAGCGCTACGCCATCACCCACGCCGGGGTCACCGACGTGGCGGAGTGGCTCGTGACCCCGGAGAAGCCGCAGATCTACCTGCAGAGCGCGCTCTACACCAAGGTCGTGCTCGCGCTGATGTCCGGGCGCAGCGCGGAGGACGTGCTCGACGCGCAGCGGGTCGCGCACCTCAAGGCGATGCGGGAGCTGACCGCGCGCAAGCGGGAGGGGGACCTGGCCGACCAGTTGATCTGCGACCACGCCCTGTTCCACCTGGAGGCGGACCTGCGCTGGTTGGAGCTGACCACCGCCCGCCTGGCCGACCTGGGCGCGCAGGTCGCGTCATGAGCGACGTGCTGCTGGTCGGGACCGACCTGCGCAAGTCGTTCGGAAAAACCCCTGCGCTGGACGGGGCCGGGATGAGCGTGGCGGCGGGGGAGGTCGTCGCGGTGCTGGGGCCGTCCGGGTCGGGGAAGTCGACGCTGCTGCACTGCCTGGCCGGGATCGTCGCGCCCGAGTCCGGGACGGTCGTGTACGCCGGGCGCGAGCTGTCGGCCATGGGCGACAAGGAGCGCAGCGCGCTGCGGCGCGGCGAGTTCGGGTTCGTGTTCCAGTTCGGGCAGTTGGTCCCTGAGCTGACCTGCCTGGAGAACGTCGCGTTGCCGCTGCGCCTCGGCGGCACCCCGCGCAAGGCGGCGGAGGCGGCGGCCCGCGAGTGGCTGGGGCGGGTGCGGGTCGACGAGGTGGCCGACAAGCGGCCCGGCGAGGTGTCCGGCGGGCAGGGGCAGCGGGTGGCGGTGGCCAGGGCGCTGGTGACCCGGCCGAAGGTGATCTTCGCCGACGAGCCGACCGGGGCCCTGGACTCGCTCAGCGGCGAGGAGGTCATGCGGCTGCTCGTCGGCACCGCCAGGGAGACCGGGGCGGCGGTCGTGCTGGTGACCCACGAGGCCAGGGTCGCCGCGTACTCCGACCGCGAGGTCGTGGTGCGCGACGGGCGCACCAGGGAACCGGAGCACGCGTGGTGAGGGCCTGGTGCAACGACCTGGCCATCGGGGTCCGGCTGGCCGTCGGGGGCGGCCGGACCTCGCTGGCCAGGTTCCTGCTCAGCACCTTCGGGGTGGCCACGGCGGTGGCCGTGCTGCTGCTGGCCGCCTCGGTGCAGCCGACGTTGCAGGCGCGCGACGACCGCTCGACCGCCGCGAGCCCCGACTCCAACCCGGCAGGCGGGATCACCCCGCTGGCGTACCGCAGCACCTCCACCAACTTCCACGGTCGCAACATCGCCGTGCGGTACGTGTACGCCCCGGACGCCACCTCCCCGGTCCCGCCGGGCATGGACGCGGTGCCGGCCGAGGGGTCGATGTGGGTTTCGGGCGACCTCGCCACCCTGCTCGCCGAGCCGGGTTCGGGGCTGCTGCGCGACCGCTTCCCCGCGCGCGTGGCCGGGGTGCTCGGCCAGGAGGGCGTGCCCGACCCGCACGACCTGGTCGCCTACGTCGGCGCCGGACCGGACCTGGTGGGCGGCTCGCTGACCACCCCCGTCTACGCGTTCGGCACCTTCGAGCAGGTCCGCTACCTCGACCCGACGCTGCTGCTGCTGATCCTGCTCGGGATCGTGGCGCTGCTGGTGCCGGTGTTCATCTTCCTCGCGGCCAGCACCCGCATCGCCGGGGCCGAGCGGGACCGGCGGCTGTCCGCGCTGCGGCTGGTGGGCGCGGGTGACCGGCAGGTGCGGCGGATCGCGGCGGCGGAGTCGCTGGTGAGCGCTGTTGCCGGGCTGGTCGTCGGGGTCGGGCTGTACCAGGTGGGGCGGTCGGTGGCGCCGGGCGTGGTGCTCGCCGGGATCAGCGTGTACCCGTCGGACATCGTGCCGGTGTGGTGGCTGGCCGCGCTGGTGGTGCTCGCGGTGCCGGTGCTGGCCGTGCTGACCGCGCAGTTCGCCCTGCGGCGCACCATCATCGAGCCGCTGGGCGTGGTGCGGTTCAGCAAGCCGGTCAACCGGAAGCCTGCCTGGCGGTTCGCGGTGATCGGGTTCGGCGTGGTGCTGCTGCTCTGGCACGGCGGCGGCGCCAGGGCGGGCAGCGAGGTGTGGTCCTACAGCGTCGCCGCCGGGGCCACGCTGCTGCTGGCGGGCGTGCCGATCCTGCTGCCGCTGGTGATCGAGCGGGCGGTGGCGCGGCTGCGCGGCGGACCGACGTCGTGGCAGCTTGCCATCCGCAGGCTCCAGCTCGACTCCGGCACCTCGGCCAGGGTCGTCGGCGGGGTGGCCATCGTGCTCGCCGGGGCGATCGCCGTGCAGTCGGTGCTGGTCGCGCAGGCGGACCGCTTCGCGGACTCGCCGTCCGAGGTCTCGACCACGGCCGGGCAGAGCCCGCACATGCAGGTCTACCCGGAGGCCGACGCCATCCAGCGCAGCATCGATCTGCTCGACGGGGTGCCGGGTGTGCGCGGGGCGTTCCCCAGCGAGAGCGTGACCTTCGAGCTGGAGGAGACGGGGATGACCTACGGCCTCAACGTGCTCGACTGCGCGGTGGTGACCGAGGTCTACCGGGTGCCCGATTGCGGGGGCGGGCAGGTCTACGCCGTGGGCGGTGCGGACTTCCCCGAGCTGTTCACGTCCGGTCGCACGCTGCGGCTGATGGACGTGGCCCCGGGTGGGGAGTACCGCCCCCGGGCCGCCTGGACCATCCCGGAGATTCGCCGCGTCGCCCGGCCCGCCGAGTCGGGCTCGTCGTTGTACGGCCTCTTCCTCACCGCGGGCGGCACCCTGCCGGACCCGCTGCCCACCACCTCGCGGACCACCGTCGACGTCGTGCTCGACCCGACCGACCCGGACGCCCTGGACCGGGCGCACGCGGCGCTGGCCCCGCTGGGGTGGAAGGTGCACAGCAACGAGTTCGACCCCTACTACTACGGCTCCCGCCTCGTCGAGGAGCAGTCGTTCCTGACCATCCGCCGCGGCCTGCTCATCGGGGCGGTGTTCATCCTGCTGCTGGCCGGGATCAGCCTGCTGGTGCTGGCGCTGGAGCACATCCGCGAACGCCGCCGCCCGCTGGCCGTCCTCGCCGCCAGCGGGGTGCCCACGGGGGCGCTGGCCCGGTCGCTGCTGTGGCAGATCGCCGTCCCGATCGCACTGGGGGTGCTCATCGCCATCGGCACCGGCATCGCCCTGGCCGCACTGGTCCTGCGGTTGGGCAACGACCCGCTGTACGTCGACTGGCCGAGCGTGGGCCTGATGACCCTCGCCGCCGCCGTCCTCGGCCTGCTGGTCTCGGTGGTCACCCTGCCGTTCCTGCGCGGCGCCACCCGGCTCACCTCGCTGCGCACGGAGTAGGACCCGGGCCCCGGGGAGGGTCCGCCCTCCCCGGGGCCGGTCACATCAGCAGGTACGCGGCGCTGCCCAGCCGGGCGATGGTGCCGTCGGCGGGCTGCTCGTCGAACAGCGTGGTGGCCGCCCCGCGGCGGTGGAAGCCGGTGAGCACGGCGTGCCGGGTGCCGCTGGAGTTGTTGCGGGTGCCCGAGTGCCACACGTGCGAGTTGAACAGCCAGGCCGTCCCGGCGGGCCCGGACAGCAGCACCTGGTCCGGGTGGTCCTCGTGCCCGCGCGGCGCCACGAACCCCCAGTCCAGGTGCGACCCCGGCACCACCCGCGTCGACCCGTTCTCCGGGGTGAAGTCGGTCAGCGCCACGATCGCCGTGCACACCTGCCACCGCCCCGGCCCGGCCCGCTCCGGCGAATCCCGGTGCAGCGCCTGGCCCCCGTGCTCCGGGGTGCCCGCCCGGTAGTGCATCTCGTCGACCCGGAACTCGGGCCCGAGCAGGTGCCGCACCGCCGCCAGCAACCGCGGCCGCAGCCAGAACGCGTCGAACACCGGCCCGGCCTCCAGCAGCCCCCGCAGGTGCAGCGTCCCGCCCTGCCTGCCCGACCCCGCCAGCAGCCGCTCCAACTCCGCCATCGCCGCCTCGACCCGCGCCCGGTCGAGGAAGGTGTCGAACCGGCAGAACCCGAGCTCGTCCAGCTCGACCAGTTGCTGCGGGTCGAGCAGGTCCGATCGCACCCCCAACTCGGAGAGAACCTCGTGCACCCCTCCGGTGTAGCCCAGCGGAGCCGCCCGTGCCACCGGATTGACCGGATTCACCTGCTATCGCGCAGGCGGTGCAGGCGGAGGGCGAGTTGGATCTCCAGGGCGCGGCGCGGGTCCTGCCAGTCCTCGCCCAGCAGGGTCGCCACCCGGTCGAGCCGTTGCACGACCGTGTTCACGTGGACGTGGAGCAGGTCCTTGGCGCGGGCGAGGCTGGCGCCGGAGTCGAAGTAGGCGGTGAGGGTGCCCAGCAGGTCGGTGCCTCGGCGGGAGTCGTAGTCGAGGACCGGGCCGAGGACCGAGTCGACGTGGGCGGTCAGGTCGCGGGTGTCGCCCAGCAGGAGGCCGATGAAGCCCAGGTCGGCGGTGGTGGCGCCGTCGCCCGCGCGGTCCAGGGCGAGCAGGGAGCGGGCGCAGCGGGCCGCTTCGGCGTGGGCCGCCGCCAGTTCGGGGATGCCGGTGGCCGGGCCCGCGGCGCCGACGGTGACCGGGGCGTCGACGGCGGTGCCCAGGTCGGTGGCGACCCGGGCGGGGTGGACCGGGCCCGGTGCCAGCACCACGACCTGCTCCGCGTGCACCCCGACCAGTCCGCCGTAGCGGCTCGCGGCCGTGGCCAGCCTGCGGCGGGGGACCTCCGAGGCGCAGACCAGGACCATGTGCGGCGCCGACAGGTCCACCCCCAGCCGGGCGCCGCGCGCCGCCAGCCCGGACGGGTTGCGCGTCGGCGCGGTCAGCAGGTCCGACAGGAGTTCGCCGCGGACCTCGTCCTCCGCCGCGGCCACCGAACGCCGCAGCAGCAACAGCAGCGCCGTCACCACCCCGGCCCGTTCGAACAGCCGCCGTTCCGCGTCGCCCAGGTCCGCTCGGCCGGACAGGACCAGGCTGCCCAGCACCTCCGGGCCCGCCTGCACCGCGCACACCCACGCCCGCTCCACCGCCGCCACCCGGCCCGACGCCTGCGCCGCCACCCGACCCGTCGCGTCCATCGGCGCTGCCCGGCCCGGCGCCTCCACCAGCACCGCCCGGCCGGAGGCCTCCACCGGGAACGGGCCGCACGGGTCGCCGACCCGGGCCAGTTCCGCCCCGCCCGCGTCGAACACCGCGATCCCGCCGCCCAGGACCGAGGCCAGGGCTCCGGCGACCTCGTCGAGGTCGCCGCCGCGCAGGACCAGGTCCATCAGCTTGTCGTGCGCTTCCGCGGCCTGGCGCAGGGCGGAGACGTGGCCGGAGATGGTGGTGTGCGCGGTGTTCAGCTCCGCCAGGGCGGCCCGGGTGGAGTCCAGCAGGCGGGCCGTGTCGATGGCGATGGCGGCGTGGTCGGCCAGGGACGACAGCAGGGCGACCTCGTCGGGGGTGAAGTCGCGGGCGGTGCGGTCGGCCGCGTACAGCACGCCGATCACCCGGCTGCCCAGGGCGAGCGGCACGCCCAGGATCGCCGTCAGGCCCTCGTCGCGCACCGACGAGTCGATCGGGCCGGTGTGGTTGAAGCGGGTGTCGGCGAAGTAGTCGCGGCTGGCGTAGGGGCGGGCGGTTTGGGCCACCAGTCCGCCCAGGCCCTCGCCCATGCCGAGCTGGACCTGTTGGAACAGCGCGGACACCGAGCCGTCGGTCACCCGCACGTAGGTCTTGCCCGCGTGCTCGTCGTTCAGCGACAGGTACGACACGTCGACGCCGAGGAGCATCCGGGCCCGGTGGACGATCGAGCGCAGGACCGCGTCGGTGTCGCGCAGTGCGGCGAGGTCGCCCGCGGTGTCGAACAGGGCGGTCAGCTCCGCTTCGCGGCGGCGGTGGGCGGTGACGGTGCGGCGGACCCGCAGCGCCGCCGCGACGGCGCGGTCCACCGCCGCCAGCGCGTCCCCGCCGAGGCCGGACGCGCGGGCCGTGGCCGCGACGCCGGACAGCTCCTCCGGGCTCGCCCCCTCGGCCAGCAGGTCGAGCAGGGTGAGCAGGTCTGTCACGGCGTCGCGGGCCTCCACCGGGGGGATGGTGCCACTCAGCGGGTGGCCGGGGCGGGTTCGTCGTGCAGGGAAGTCCCGGCGGTCTCCTCGGCCAGGAACACCGCCGCGGTGGTGATCGCGCACATGGCCACCACGTAGAGCGACACCGGGATGGTGCTGCCATACTCCTGGAACAGGGCCACCGCGATCAGCGGCGCCACCGCACCGGCCGCGATCGAGGAAAGCTGCCCGCCGATCGACAGCCCGGTGTAGCGGACCCGGGTGGGGTACTGCTCGGAGAAGAACGCCGCCTGCGGCCCGTACATCGCCCCGTGCAGCACCAGCCCCACGGTGGCCGCGGCGATGATGACCGGGGTGGAGCGGCTGTCGAGCAGGGCGAAGAAGGCGAACGCCCACCCGGCCATGGCGATCGCGCCGAACAGGTACACCGGGCGCCTGCCCAGCCGGTCCGACAGCGCGCCCCACAGCGGGATCGACACGAAGTGCACCGCCGACCCGACCAGCACCGCGGTCAGCCCGAGGCCGCGGGTCAGGCCCAGCCCGGTGGTGACGTAGACCAGGATGAACGCGGTCAGCACGTAGTAGGAGACGTTCTCCGCCATCCGGGCGCCGATGGTGATCAGCACCTGCCGCCGGCTCGTGCGGAACACCTCCACGGCGGGCGCGTGCTCCCGCCCGCCCGCCCGCTCGGCCGCCGCCAGGAACACCGGGGACTCCGCCACGGTCAGCCGAATCCATAGCCCGATGACGACCAGCACCCCGGAGATCAGGAACGGGATGCGCCAGCCCCAGGACTCGAACGCCGCGTCGGTCTGGACCGCGGCCAGCACCGCGAGCACCGCGGTGGCCAGCAGGTTGCCGCCCGGCGCCCCGCACTGCGGCCAGGACGCCCAGAACCCGCGGCGGGCGTCGTCGCCGTGCTCGGAGACGATCAGCACGGCCCCGCCCCACTCGCCGCCGAGGGCGAAGCCCTGCACCAGGCGCAGCAGGATCAGCAGGAGCGGGGCGCCCGCGCCGATCATCGCGTAGGTGGGCAGCAGGCCCATGGCGAAGGTGGCGCCGCCCATCAGCAGCAGGCTCACCACCAGCAGCTTCTTGCGGCCGACCTTGTCGCCGTAGTGGCCGAACACCAGCCCGCCGATGGGTCGGGCGAGGAAGCCGATGGCGAAGGTGAGGAAGGAGAGCAGGGTTCCGGTGAGCGGGTCGCTGTCGGGGAAGAACAGCTTGTTGAAGACCAGGGCCGCCGCGGAGGCGTAGAGGAAGAAGTCGTACCACTCGATCGTCGTGCCGACGAGGCTGGCGCCGACGATGCGGACGAAGGACTTCGGCTGCGCTGCCGTCATCGTCATCACCTTTTCTCACAGGGGGACAGGGAAGCCCTGCGGCGTTTCTCGCAGGGAACGGGGGACCGGCCCCACCAGGCCGGGGACGATGCCGGGTGGGGACGAGGGGGTGGGTGGCGGGAGGGAGTGATTCAGTTGGCGGTCCAACCGCCGTCGACCGGCAGGGAGGCGCCGGTCAGGTGGGCCGCGTGCGGGCCGCACAGCCAGGCGACCAGGGCGGCGACCTCCGCCGGTTCGACCAGTTGCTTGAGCGGTGCCCGGTCCAGCAGCACCTGCTCGACCACCTCGTCCCGCTCGATGCCGTGCGCCAGGGCCTGGTCGGCGATCTGCCCGGTGACCAGCGCCGTGCGCACGTACCCGGGGCTGACGCAGTTGCTGGTCACCCCGTGCGGCGCCCCCTCCACCGCGGTGACCTTCGACAGCCCCTCCAGCGCGTGCTTGGCCGTCACGTAGGCGACCTTGTACGCGCTGGCCCGCAGCCCGTGCACGCTGGACAGGTTCACCACCCGGCCCCAGCCGCGGGCGTACATGTGCGGCAGCGACCGGCGGATCAGCAGGAACGGCGCGGTGACCATGACCCGCTGCAGGTGGGTGAACCGCTCCACCGGGAACTCGTGCAGCGGTGCCACGTGCTGCAACCCGGCGTTGTTGACCAGGACGTCGACCTCGGCGGGCAGCCGGTCGACCGCCGGCGGGTCGGACAGGTCCGCGGTGTGCGCCCACCCGCCGACCTCCTCCGCCGCCGCGGCGGCCCCGGCGGCGTCCACGTCGACCACGTGCACCTTCGCCCCGGCGGCGGCGAGCGCCCGCACGCACGCCAGGCCGATGCCGCTCGCGCCGCCGGTGACCAGGGCCGTGCGCCCGGCCAGGGGGTTGTGATCCGGACCACTCGTCATGCGTCCACGGTAGGAGCGGGGGGTGCCCGCGGGCCATGTGCGCCCGCACCACAAGCCGGGGGTTCACCGTGTTCGTGTCGCACATGCGGACATGCGCATGGTCAAGTGCGTAGGCTGGCCCCGTGATTTGTCCGAAGTGTCAGAACGTGATGCACACGGTCGAGCGGCGGGGCGTGCACATCGAGCAGTGCACCGGTTGCCGGGGGATCTTCCTCGACCACGGGGAGCTGGAGCAGATGGCGGTGGCCGAGCAGCGCCACTACGCCGCTCCGCCGGCTTCGTACCAGCCGGGTGCGCCCGCGGGCCCGTACCCGCCCGCCGGGCCGTACCCACCCGCTGGGGGCCACTACCCGGCGCAGCCGCACCAGCCGCACTACCGGGATTCGCCCCCGGGGTACCGGGACTCGCCCCCCGGCTACGGGCACGGCGGCTACCGCGACTCGCCTCCCGGGTACGGGCACGGCGGATACGGGCACAAGAAGCGCCGCAAGAGCTTCCTCGAGGACCTCTTCGACTGAGTTCCGCCGTGAACCCGATGATCTGCGCGGCCTGCGGCGAGTGGGCCGACGCACCCCGGGTGGACGGGAGCGGGGACGCCGCGTTCCTCGTGTGTGACCGGTGCGGGCACCGGGAGCCGTTCCGCAGGCTCCCGGTGTTCGCCCTGACCGGTCCCAGCGGTACCGGCAAGTCCACCGTGTGCCGCCGCCTGGGTCCGCTGCTCGGCGACCGGGCCGTGGTGCTGGAGCAGGACGTCCTGTGGGTCGGCGCGCTGCGCGACCCGGAGGACGACTTCGGCGCGTTCCGCCGCACCTGGCTGCGCCTGCTGGCCATGCTCAACCAGTCCGGCCGCCCCGCCGTGCTCTGCGGCACGGTCGCGCCCCCGCAGTTCGAGCGCAGGCCGGAGCGCGCCCTGTTCGGCGACGTGCACTACCTCGCCCTGGTCGCCGAGGACGACGTCCTGCGCGCCCGGCTGTCCGCGCGCCCCGCCTGGCGGGAGTGGCACGACGAGCGGCGCGTCGCCGACATGCTCGCGTTCAACGCCTGGATCAAGGCGAACGCCGATTCGACCGACGCCCCGATGCGCCTGCTGGACACCTCCTCGGCCAAGGTCGACGAGACGACCGCCGCCGTGGCGAAGTGGGTACTCGACCTGCTGTGAGGCCGTGGGGGTCGCCTTGTGACCGGACGCACCGCCGGG
Organism: Actinokineospora spheciospongiae; assembly: GCF_003182415.1. NCBI lineage: Bacteria > Bacillati > Actinomycetota > Actinomycetes > Pseudonocardiales > Pseudonocardiaceae > Actinokineospora > Actinokineospora spheciospongiae. The sequence continues at coordinate 111,783 of NZ_QHCP01000003.1, forward strand.
TGCAAGCTCTCCGCTTGCAGTTGCTAGCACTCGGGCGTAGCGTTGTTCCCGTCACGAGGAGGAGATGCTTTCCGATGGGCGACACCGACGGCGAGGCCAGCGCGATCGACAAGGTCGCCGACCTGGGCCGCGACATCGGTGGCTACATCAAGCAGCAGCGCGACACCGCCAAGATCTCGTTGCGCCAGCTGTCGAAGCTCGCGGGCGTCTCCAACCCGTACCTGAGCCAGATCGAACGCGGCCTGCGCAAGCCGAGCGCCGAGATCCTGCAGCAGATCGCCAAGGGGCTGCGGATCTCCGCCGAGGCGCTGTACGTGCGGGCGGGAATCCTCGACCTCCCGGTCGGGGGTCCGGTGCCCGACGCCGTGCGCGCCGACACCGAGCTGACCGAGCGCCAGAAGCAGGTCCTGCTGGACGTCTACGAGAGCTTCCGGCGCGAGAACGAGAACACCCGATGGTCCACACCAGAGGAATCCGATGTGGACGGCAAGCGGACCGCGGATTCCACGAGTGAGGAGTGACGACATGACCACCACCGAGAAGCCCGCCACCGAGAAGACCACGCTGCCCGAGCCCGTCCGCACGCCGCTGCTGGCCGTGCTGGGCGCCGGTGACTACGCCGCCAAGGCCGTCGCCGAGGCGTTCGCCAGGGCCAAGGGCCGCGCGGAGAGCACCGTCGAAGACCTCCCCGGCGAGGTCGCGGGCCTGCGCGGCAAGCTGGACCCGGTCGAGCTGCGCAAGCTGGTCGACGCCTACGCCGCCGCCGCCGTCTCGCTCTACCAGAAGCTGGCCGAGCACGGCGAGGACGCGCTGGGCAAGCTGCGCGAGCAGCCCCAGGTCAAGCAGCTCGAGGACGCCCTCGCCCTGGCGCAGCTCAAGGCGGGCGACGTGGCGGGCGACGCCAGGGTGCTGACCGAGGACCTGCTGGCCAAGGTCACCCGCAAGACCCGCGCGGCGGGCGAGAAGGCCGCCAGCGTGACCGAGGACCTCACCGAGCGCACCGCCCTGGCCACCCAGGAGCTCGCCGAGGAGGTCGCCGAGGCCGTCGAGGACGCGGGCGCCGAGCTGGCGCACGAGGTGCGCACCACCTCCCGCAAGGCCGCCGACAAGGCCGACCCGGCCCGCAAGCCCGCGGCCACCGCCGCCAAGCCCGCGGCCACCGGCACCGCCAAGCCCGCGACCGCCAAGCCCGCCGCGAAGCCGACCACGGACAAGTAGCCCGCGGCGATCGCGATCACCCGCCCACGACCCCCGGACCGACCGCCCGGGGGTCGTGGCGTGTGGTGGACCTGCCCGGTTCGCACGTAGGGTGGTGCTGTGCCGGTTCTCGCCTACTGGATCTTGCGGGTCATCGACTGGGCCGCCGTGCCCGTCGGTGTCTTCGCCTTCATCCACGCCCTGTTGCAGCGACCGGATGCCTATTCCGCCGCCGACCGGCTCAGCAAACCCGCCTGGCTGGGGATCACCGCCGGGGCGGTGGGCGCGCTGCTGCTGTTCAGCTTCGCGAACTCGGGCTGGTTCTTCTGGACCGCGGGCCTGGTCGCGGCGCTGGTCTACATCGTCGACGTGCGGCCCAAGCTGATCGAGGTGCAGCGCGGCCAGCGCTGGTGATCCTGGCCCGCTCGTACGGCACCGGCGACCCGCGCACCCTGGTGGTCCCCGGGCTGGGGGCCACCGCCGGTGAGGCGCGCGTCCCGGCGTCGGGCCTGCCCGGCACCCGGACCGTGCTGACGCTGCCCTCGCACGCCGACAACACCGACGCCCCTCCCGGTTACTGGCACTACGCCACCCTCGCCCGCGACGTCGCCGCCGTGCTGGGCGGCACCCGGCAGGCCGTGGGGGTCTCGCTCGGCGCCGCCGCGCTGTGCGCGCTGGTCGCCGCCGACCCGACCGCCCTCGACCGGCTGGTCCTGCTCCTGCCCGGCGCGCTGTCGAAGCCGCGCCCGGCCCCCTCGGCGGCGCTGGTCCTGGCCATGGCCGACGCCGCGGACGCGGACGACCGCGCCGGGCTCCGCGCACTGGTCGCGCCGACCGTCCCGCCCGGCACCGGCTCCTACGTCGACGACCGCACCACCGCCCTCCTGCGGCTCGGCCCGGCCCTGCGCGCCGTCGCCACCGAGGTCCCGGTACCCGACCCGGCAGCCCTGGCCGATGTCCGGGCGCAGGTCCTGGTGGTCGCCGCCACCGGCGACCCGGTGCACCCGGCCGAGGTCGCCGAGGAGGCCGCCAACGCCTTCCCGCGCGCCGAGCTGGTCCGCTACGACTCGCCCGCCCCGCTGGTCACCCACCGCCGCGAACTGCGGGCACGCCTCAGCGGCTTCCTGGGCCGCCCGGACTAACCTCGGCGCGGTGACCTGGAGCATCGCCGGAAGCCTCACCGTCGTCCCCGCCCTCGACCGCCCGGACCTGCTCGCCGAGCCGGTGGCCAAGGCCCTCGCCGGGCTCGACGCCACCCGCGTCGGCGTCGCCGAGATCGACCCGGACCTGGCCGACACCGCCGAGTTCTGCGCCCACTACGGCTCCCCGCTCGCCGCGTCGGCGAACTGCGTGGTGATCCTGGGCAAGCGCGGGGACACCGAGACCATGGCCGCCTGCCTGGTGCTCGCCACCACCCGCGCCGACGTCAACGGCCTGGCCCGCAGGCACCTGGGCGTGCGCAAGGCGTCGTTCGCGCCGATGGACCGCGCGGTGGAGGGCAGCGGCATGGCCTACGGCGGCATCACCCCGATCGGCCTGCCCGCCGGGTGGCCGCTGCTGGTGGACGCGGCCGTTGCCACCGCCCCGGAGCTGGTGATCGGCAGCGGCGTGCGCGGCAGCAAGCTGCTGGTGCCCGGCGACCTGCTCGCCGGGTTGTCGTCGGCCGAGGTGGTCGAGGGGCTGGGCCGTCCGGTCGGGTGACGTCGGCGGGAACCTACCTTCGTCGGTTGCCCCGATATGCCGGTTTCCGGTCCCATTTCCCCTGACGGTCGGTGGAGCGGGCCCAGGGAGGCTGCGGAGATGACCATGCAGGTCGAGGGTGGGCCGGAGGCGGCGAGAGCCACCATCCGCGTGGGCGTCGTCGACGACGAGGCCATGGCCAGGGCGTTCGTCACCAAGATCCTCGGCGCCGCGCCCGACGTCACCGTGGTCGCCGAGGGCGCCGACGGCACCGAGGCGCTGGAGCTGGTCCGCACCAGCTCCCTGGACGTGCTGCTGCTGGACCTGCGGATGCCGAAGATGGACGGCCTGGACACCCTGCGCGAGCTGCGCCGGGTGCCGGGCGCCCCCGCCGTGGTCGTGCTTACCACCTTCCACGCCGACCAGGCCGTGGCCACGGCGTTGCAGCTCGGCGCCAAGGGCTTCCTGCTCAAGCACGTCGACCCGGCCGAGCTGGTGCGCGCGGTCCGCGTCGCCGCCCGCGGCGGGGCGGTGCTCGACCCGACCCTGACCCACGAGCTGATGGGCCACCTGGCCAGCCACCACCTCGACCGGATCGGCGCGGCCACCGAGGTCGCCCGCCTGTCGGCCCGCCTGCGCGACGTGCTGAAGCTGGTCGGCATGGGGCGCAGCAACGGCGAGATCGCCGAGGCGCTGCGGCTGTCGGACTCCACCGTCCGCGGCTACGTCTCGGAGATCCTGGCCGCCACCGGCTGCGCCAACCGGGTCACCGCCGCCGTCCTGGCCCAGCGGGCAGGCCTGCTCGACTGAGGTCCCCGAGCCCAACCGGAGAATGGCGTTATCCGAAAACCGGCGCACTGCCGAACCGGTAGCCTCACGACCCATGAACCAGGTCCAAGCGGTCACCTCGCGCAGCTTCGCCGCGCCCGTCGACGCGGTCCGCGCCGCCGTCGCCGACTACACCGGCACCCGTTCGAAGATCCTCCCCGCGAACTACAGCGAGTACGAGGTCCGCGAGGGCGGCACCGGCGCGGGCACGGTCGTGCACTGGAAGTTGCAGGCCACCAAGAAGCGCGTCCGCGACTGCCTGCTCGACGTGACCGAACCGCAGCCCGGCACCCTGGTCGAGGCCGACCGCAACTCCACGCTGGTCACCACCTGGACCGTCGACGGCTCCGCCGACGCGGCGTCGGTGCGCGTCGCCACCACCTGGGAGGGCGCCAACGGGATCGGCGGCTTCTTCGAGCGCACCTTCGCCCCCGCGGGCTTGCGCACCATCCACGACGAACTGCTCGCCAACCTGGCCAAGCACCTCGACGCCTGAGGCACGAGCACGGGAAGTGCCGTCAGGGGCGGGAAACCCGCTCCTGACGGCACCCGGTCAGACCCACTCCCGATCGGTCGGTTGTGGATGGTCGATGGTGATCCTGTTCTGCTCCCCCTTGGTCATGGGGAAGACGATGCCCCGTCGACGCCGCCCCGGGCAACCGATATATGCGTGAACCGCAACGGTTCGCGCGGCGGCTCCCGGTCAGAGGATGACGGTCTTGTTGCCGTGCAACAGGATTCGACTTTCCAGGTGCGCGCGCAGCCCGCGCGCCAGCACGACCTTCTCGATGTCGCGGCCCTTGCGCACCATGTCCACCACCGAGTCCCGGTGGTCGACCCGGATCACGTCCTGCTCCACGATCGGCCCGGCGTCCAGCTCGGCGGTCACGTAGTGGCAGGTGGCCCCGATCAGCTTCACCCCGCGCCGGTGCGCCTGGTGGTAGGGCCGGGCGCCGACGAACGACGGCAGGAAGCTGTGGTGGATGTTGAGCGCCTTGCCCGCCCAGTCCGCGCACAACTCCGGCGGCAGCACCTGCATGAACCGCGCCAGCACCACCGCGTCCGGCTTGGCGGCGTCCACGAGCTGGCGCAACTGCGCGAACGCCGCCTGCTTCCCCTCCGGCTCGCAGGCGGGGAAGGGCACGTGGTGGAACGGGATGCCGTGCGCGCGGGTGATCGCGGCCAGGTCGGTGTGGTTGCCCACGACCGCCCGCACGTCCACGTCCAGCTCGCCGCTCTGCACCCGGCCGAGCAGGTCGTAGAGGCAGTGCCCCTCCTTGGACACCAGGATGACCACCCGGCGGCGGTCCCCGGTGTCGGTCACCGACCAGTCCGACTGCGCGTGCAGCCCGCGCGCCACCGCCCCGAACCGCTCCCGCAGCTCGGCGACGTCGAAGGGCAGCGAGTCCGCCCGCACCTCCTGGCGGGTGAAGAACCAGTTGGTCTCGGGGTCGGTGTGGTAGGCGGCCTCGACGATCCACCCGCCTGCCTCGGCGAGGAATCCGGCGATGGCGGCGACGATGCCGGTCCGGTCTGGGCAGGCCAGGCGGATGACGTAGCGGCGTTCGGTTGTGGGCACGCCCCGATTGTGGCAGCCACCGTCCACAAGCGCGCCCCGCTCGCGGTGTTGTCAGCGCCCCCCGAGGTCGGCCATCAGCGAGCGGTCACCGCCGCGCCCGCGCTCCTGTTGGGAACCCCCAGCCTCTGATCGGGTGAATCGGCGGCTCGATCGGCCCGGACAACCGTTGTGGCGCAGTGGTTCCTCCTATTCTGGTCGTGTTCCGCATGGTGCAACTCCGATTCGACGCCGGGTGTCTGCCGATGACCGCCCCGCCGGATGCGTCCCACACTGTAAAATCCCGGCAACGGCGCACGTGTGTCCTTGCGGGGGTGGAAAGGAAGACGTGTCCGGTCAGAGGAAGAACCCACAGGCGCGCGACCGCACCATCGGCGCCCAGCTCAAGGCTGTCCGCCTGGAGCAGACCCCGCTGAACCTGGAGGCCGCCGCCCGAGCCATCGGCTGGTCGACGGCGACCCTGAGCCGCACCGAGAACGGCAAGCGGCACATCACCAGCGAGGACGTCGCCATGGTCCTGGCCGTCTACGGCGTGCCCATGACCCAGCGCGGGGAGCTGATCGAAAGCGCCCGAGCGGGCGTGCAGGCAGGCTGGTGGTCCCGCCCCCTGCCCGGCGTGTTCCCGGACGTGGGCACCCTGGCCAGTTACGAGGCTTCGGCCAGGGCGATCACGAACTGGTCGCTCAACTTCATCCCCGGGCTGCTGCAAACCGAGCGGTACGCCACGGATCTGATGATCGAGGATGGCGTCGACCCCCGCGACGCCGAGATGCGCTGGCTCGCCCGCTTGCGGCGGCAGGCGGTGTTGCCCACCGTCGACTACGTGGCCTTTCTCCACGAAGCCGCGTTGTACATGCCGTTCGGCGGCGTCGATGCGCTTCGGGAGCAGTTGGGCCACCTGGTCCAAGCCTCCACCCGAGGCCACGCTGTCCGCATCGTGCGCGGACGGGTGCCGCACCGATTGCTGCTGCACCCGTGGCTGCTGATGCACTTCCCGGACGCACCCCCGGTGCTGAATGTCGAGCTGCACGGCAGCAGTGTCTACCTGCACGACGATGAGGTGGACAGCTACGAGAACATGCGCTCCGCGCTCGATCGTCTGGCCCTGTCGACTGCGGAAAGCCGCAGTATGATCGAACAACTACGAGAAAGGGTGTGATCATGGAGTGGCGCAAGTCATCCCGTTCCGGCAGCACCGGTGACTGTGTCGAGCTGCGGCAGGACCTCGCAGCCGTGCGGGACAGCAAGCGCCCCGGCGTCACCCTCCCCGTGACCCGGTCCGCCGTCCGCGAACTGATCACCCGCCTCGCCCGCTGACCCCCAGCGAATCCGGGGGTGGGTCACCACGGCGACCCACCCCCGGATTCGAGCACAGGTGTCGTCAGGGCAGTTCCGGTTCCACCAGCTTGGCGGCGTCCAGCACTTGGGGGCAGATGGAGCCGGGCGGCCCCCCTCCTCCAGAGCCCAGTACGTCCACTCGTGAGGTCGCGGTCACCTCAAGAGCTACCGCACATGCGTTGCTGGTTGCACTTCCGTACCCCTGGATAGCTCGGTGTGAGCCTATCGTCAGTGATTTTTTCTCGTTGATGAAGTTCACTTTGTCGATGCCGAGTTTGGGGTAAATGGCCACCGTCAAAGCGTAGCTTTCCGCTGCTGTTTCTTTGGCGACCGTGAATTGGCAGAGTTTTGCGATTCTGGTTTCATCGGGTTCTGGTGGCCCTGTTACGCCGAGTGCGGTCTTGGCGGCTGGGGTGAGCAGGTCGCACGGATCGAGGGTGTCCAACCCCCCGTCAGAGGTCGATGGTGGTTGTGAGGATGCTGTGGATGGTGGCGTGGTCGTGTGATCGGACCCATTGGGTTCTGCCGCTACGGCGATGGGGTGGCCTGGTGTCTGTGTGGAGCACGCCGTGGTTGTGGCGAGAGCGAATGCGACGAGGATCGCCCGGGTGCGGGTGAGCTTCACGGTGGGTCACTCCTCTTGCGTGAGTCGCCCGGCCGAGTCCTCGTCGGCGTGGCGGTAGTTTGTCATCGCCATTTTAATGGCGGACTCGGCCTTGCCGAGCGTGTCGCGGAGGGCGGCGAGTTGAGTCAGGAAACCCTGGTGGTCGGTGGCCACTTGGTGAACATACGGCTTCATCACTGTGGCGGCGTTGCTGCCACCAAGCTGAGGCTCCTGATCCAGGACAAGGCGCAGGTTGTCTTGCTTGTCCAGTCAGTCGACCATCTTGCGGATGGCGGCCAGTAGGGCGTCGCCGCCGTGTTGGTTGACGGCGAACTGGCCTGCCGCTGCCGCGCCCACGAGTGCGTTCATGGACGCGCCGATTTGCTCCAGTGACGCGTTGTTGCCTTCATCGATGTACACCGTGCCCCCCTGTAGTGACGATGCGTTGACCGCTGGTCACTCTACGAGCCGTAGGGGTGGTGTGTCTCAGGTTCGAAACAACCTCGGCGACCAGCGAGCCGCTAGTCCAGGTTCGCGTCCGCGTAGACGACCATCGCCGAGCGCAGGTACTCCGCCAGGCGCGGGTCGGTCTTGTCGAACTTGACCCGGAACCTCGGGTCCTCCGCGTACACGTCGGCCAAGCCCTTGTACGCCTCCCGGTTCGGCACCCAGTGGCCCTGGAGCCACCGGTGGTGCCCGGCGATCGTCTCCTGCACCGCCGGGTCGTCCGGCGCGCGGTCCGCGTCGATGTGCTCGACCAGCGTCCGCAGGGCGGCCACCCAGGCCTGGCCCTGTTCGCGCATCCAGTCCTGGCCCTTGCCCTGGACGGCCGCGTTCGCCGCGTCCACGTGCTCCGCGCCCCAGCGCTTCCGCGCTTCGGCCTGCAACGCCTCCTGCTTTTCCGGGTCGAAGCCCTCGAACCAGTGCGCCACGGATGTCGTTGTCATCTCAGCGTTCCTCTCCACCTCGGTGATCGTGCGGGAGACGGTTCGCGCGAGCCGGTCGAACCGGTCGCGTTCGGCCAGGAGTCGGTCGCGGTGTTGGCGCAGGGCCACCACCTGGTCCTTCTCGCGGTCGACGACCTCGGCGATCGCGTCCAGGCCGAGCCCCAGTTCGCGCAGGAGCAGGATTTCCTGCAACCGCAGCACCTGTTCCCGCTCGTAGTAGCGGTAGCCGTTGTGGCCCACGAACGCGGGCGGCAGCAGACCGATGTCGTCGTAGTGCCGCAGCGTTCGGGAGGTCACCTTCGCCATTCGCGCCACCTGTTGGATCGACCAGGCCACCGCGCTCATCTCCCCGTCATCTCGCTGACCCGGTCAACGGTAGAAGTTGACGCGGCGAGAAGGTCAAACCCCGTTTTCGGCGGGGGCCACCGCCGCCCAGTCCAGCGTGATCTCGCCCAGGCGCCAGCGCCTGCGGTCGTCGAGGACCGGCCAGCCCTCGGCGGCCAGCAGGCGCGCCGACTCCACCCAGCGGGCGCGCGGGCCGAACGGGGCGAACGCCGCCGCGGTGGCCCAGCAGGCGTCCAGGGCGGCGAGCAGGTCGTGCACCCGTTCGCCGGGCACGTTGCGGTGGATCAGCGCCTTCGGCAGGCGCTCGGCCAGGTCCGACGGCTTCTCGATGCCCGACGGCAGGCAGGACAGGGTGAGCGTCAGCGGCCCGTCCACCGTCAGCGCCACCCAGCAGCAGCGCCTGCCGATCTCGTCGCACGTGCCCTCGACCAGCAGGCCGCCGGGGGCCAGGCGGGCAAGCATGGTGTCCCACGCCGCCGTCGATTCGGCCTCGGTGTACTGGCGCAGGACGTTGAACGCGCGCAGCAGCACCGGGCGGGCGCCCGCGAGTTCGAAGCCGCCGCGGCGGAAGTCCAGCCGGGGCGGGTCGGCGGCGGGTGCGGCGGCGGCGACCCGTTCCGGGTCGATCTCCAGGCCCAGCACGCGCACGCCCGGCTGGACCGCGCGCAGCCGGGCGGCCAGTTCCACGGTCGTCACCGGGGTGGCGCCGTAGCCGAGGTCGACGACCAGCGGGTCCGGGGCGGCGGCCAGCCGGGTGCGGACCTCGGGGGAGCCGGTGAGCCAGCGGTCGACGCGGCGCAGCCGGTTCGGGTTCGTGGTGCCCCGGGTCGGTGCGCCCAGGGCTCGCGCCCGGCCCGCGGCCAGGCGGGGTGCGCGGGCCATCAGCCGCCGTGCTCGGCCAGCCAGGCCGCGGTGAACTCCGCCTCGGCGGCCAGCAGCCTGCCGACCTGCTCGGCGATCACCGACTCGACCTTGCCGCCGACGAACGGGATGCGCACCTTCACCTCGCCCGAGGTGGTCCACACGCTGCCCGAACCGTTGTCGACCAGCGCGAACCGGCCCTTGATGTCGCCGGGGACCCCGGACACGGCGGCGGTGGTGTCCCCGGCGAAACCGGTTCCGTCCGGGCGCCAGCCCTCGGTGCGCTCGACCACCAGGTCGCCCTTGATGACCGTGCGGGCCACCGACGGCAGCCGGGCCGCGTCGACGCCCTGGCGCAGCCGGAACACCACCTCGGCGCCGCGCTCGGTGTAGTCGATCAGCCGCGCGTCCTTGCCGCCGAGCACCCGCAGGCGCTCGGCGAGGAAGTCGCGGTCGACGAACGCCGCGTGCACCGCCTTCGCGGGCACGGGGAACGCGGCACGGTGCTCGATGCGGCTCGCCATGGGCTGGAGGTTACCGTTGGCGCCCGTGACGAGCCTCCCCGTCGGTCAGCCGACCCACCCCCGCGTCCCGCTCAGCGGCTACACCACGCTGCGCCTGGGTGGACCGGCGGCGGCGTTCGTGACCGCCACCACCGCCGCCGAGGCGGTCGACGCGGTCCGCGGCGCCGACGCCGCGGGCACCCCGCTGCTGGTCCTCGGCGGCGGTTCCAACCTGGTCATCGGCGACCCGGGCTTCGACGGCACTGTCGTGCACGTCGCCCACCGCGGCACCAAGATCGACACGGCGGGTCCCGGCCGGGTCCGGCTCACCGTGGAGGCGGGCGAGGACTGGGACCACGTGGTCGCGGGCGCCGTCGAGGCGGGCCTCGGCGGCCTGGAATGCCTCTCCGGCATCCCCGGCCTGGTCGGGGCCACCCCGGTGCAGAACGTCGGGGCGTACGGGGTGGAGATCAGCCAGGTCCTCACCTGCGTCGACCTGCTCGACCGCGCCACCGGCGAGGTCCGCACCCTGGCGGTGGAGGAACTGGGCCTGGGCTACCGCACCAGCGTCCTCAAGGGCACCGACCGCGCCGTCGTCCTCCGCGCCACCTTCACCCTCAGCGACGACGGCCTGTCCATGCCGATCCGCTACACCGAGCTGGCCCGCGCCCTCGGCGTCCGCCAGGACGAGCGGGTGCCGGTCGCCGCCGCCCGCGAGGCGGTCCTGGGCCTGCGCCGGGGCAAGGGCATGGTCCTCGACCCCACCGACCACGACACCTGGAGCGCGGGCTCCTTCTTCACCAACCCGATCGTCCCGGACGCCGACGCCGACGAGGTCCTGGCCCGCATCACCGCCCGGGTCGGCCCGGACGTGCCGGTCCCGCGCTACCCGGCCAACCCGGGCGCCTCCAAGCTGTCCGCCGCCTGGCTGATCGAGCGCGCGGGCTTCACCAAGGGCTACAGCCGACCCCCGGGCCGGGCGGCGCTGTCCGGCAAGCACACCCTCGCCCTCACCAACCGCGGCGGCGCCACCACCGCCGACCTCCTCACCCTCGCCGGAACCATCCGCGACGGCGTCCACAGCACCTTCGGCGTCACCCTGCACCCGGAACCGGTCCTGGTGAACTGCTCCCTCGCCGACCACCCCGAGTAGGTCCCGCGCCGTGCGCCTCGACCTGGCCCGCATCCGCGACGCCGTGTCCGCGATCGACCCGGCGTTCCTGCGCAGCCCGCAGTTCCGGTCGTGGCCGCTCGACACCGCCCTCGGGTGCTCGGTGACGTTGAAGGTGGAAACCCTCAACCCGGTGCGCAGCTTCAAGGGCCGCGGAACCGAACTGGTCGTCTCGCGGCTGCTGTCCGAGCGCCGGTACCCCTCGGTCGTGTGCGCCAGCGCGGGCAACCTGGGCCAGGCCCTCGCCTACAGCGGCGCGCGGCGCGGCGTGCCCGTCGCCGTCTTCGCCGCCGCGAACGCCAACCCCGTCAAGGTCGAGCGCATGCGCTCCCTGGGTGCGGCGGTGCACCTGGAGGGGGACGACATCGAACGGCCCAGGGCCCTCGCCCGCGAGTACGCCCGGACCGAGGGGGCGTTCCTGGTCGAGGACAGCCTCGACGTCGACACCTGTGAGGGCGCGGCGACGATCGCCCTGGAACTCCTCGCAGGCCCCGCGCGCCCCGACGTGCTGGTCATCGCCCTCGGCGGCGGCGCCCTGGCCAGCGGCGTCGGCTACGTGACCAGGCAGTTGTCCCCGGACACCCGGGTCATCGCGGTGCAACCGGCAGGCGCCCCCGCCATGGCGCTGTCCTGGCGGGCGCGGGCGGTGGTCAACACCGACGCCGTCGACACGATCGCCGACGGCGTCGCGGGCAGGCACCCCATCCCCGAGGTCCTCGACGACCTCCTGGAAGTCCTCGACGACGTCACCCTGGTCGACGAAGACCTCATCAAGCGCGGCATGCGCCTCCTGCTGGAGTGCGCCGGGCTCGTCGTCGAACCGTCGGCCGCCCTCGGGGTGGCGGCCGTCCTCGGGGAGCCGGAGCGGTTCGCCGGGCTGGACGTGGCCACGGTCGTGTGCGGCAGCAACGTCGCCCCCGCCGACTTCCGCACCTGGACGGCGCCACCCGGCGCCCGCTCGGAGCGGGTCAGCTCGGTTCGCGGTGCGCCCGGGTCGCCGACGCCTGGGCGCGGGGCTTGAGCACGATCTGGTCCAGGTTGACGTGCGCCGGGCGGGTCACCGCGAAGGCGATCACCTCGGCCACGTCGTCCGCCGTCAGCGGCTCGATGCCCTGGTAGACCGCCGCGGCCCGGTCCGCGTCGCCGTCGAAGCGGGTCAGGGAGAAGTCGGTCTCGACCATGCCGGGGAGGATTTCGGTGAAGCGGACAGGCCTGCCCAGGAGTTCGCCGCGCAGCGTGCGGTGCAGGGCCGACTGGGCGTGCTTGGCCGCCGTGTAGCCCGCGCCGCCGTCGTAGACCTCCACCGCGGCGATGGAGGTCACGGTGACCACGTGGCCGTCGCCGGAGGCGACCAGGGGCGGCAGGAGGGCCTTGGTCATCCGGAGGGTGCCCAGCACGTTGGTCTCGTACATCCAGCGCCACTGCTCGACGTCCGCCGCGTCGACGCGGTCGAGGCCCAGGGCACCGCCCGCGTTGTTCACCAGCACGTCGACCCGGTCCAACTGTCCCGCGAAGGCGTCCACCGACTCCTGCGAGGTCACGTCCAACTCCAGCGCCCGGCCGCCGACCCGCTCCGCCACCGCTTCCAGCCGGTCCAGCCTGCGGGCGCCGAGCACCACGGCGAAGCCCGCCCCGGCCAGTGCCGCCGCGGTCGCGGCCCCGATCCCGGTGCTCGCCCCGGTCACCACTGCAACACGTTTCTCCACGTCACCGATAATCCTCTCGGGGGAATTTCGTTCCCTTCCGGGGGGTTGTGAGAACTGTCACCGGGGGTGCACCCCACCGCGCCCCCACCCCGGGCGTCTTTCCCCACGGGACACGATTTCGGACTTGGAGGTCACCGGTGAGAAGCACGGCAACGAAGACCAGGAACTCGACCCTGATCGGGGCGTTGTTCTCGGTTCTCGTCCTGCTCACCGCCTGCACCTCGGAGGGGTCGGGCACGCCCGGTTCCTCCGGTGGCGGGGCGGCGGGCACGACCGCCGAAACCCCACCGGTGGCGAAGCTGACCGCCCTCCCGGCCGCCGACGCCGCGGACGTCTCGCCCGCCGCGCCGGTGCGGGTCACCGTGGCGGACGGGAAGCTCGACGAGGTGGCGCTGACCAACGCCGAGGGCAAGGCCGTCAAGGGCGAGCTGTCCGCCGACAAGCTGACCTGGACCTCCGCGGAGACCCTGGGCTACGCCAAGAAGTACACCTACGACGCGTCGGCGACCGGCAGCGACGGCAAGCAGGTGGAGCTGAAGGGCTCCTTCACCACGCTCAAGCCCGCGAAGACGCCGCGCGCCACCGTCAACCCGGCCGACAACGCCAACGTCGGCGTGGCGATGCCGATCAGCGTGAAGTTCCCCGAGGGCAAGGTCACCGACAAGGCCACCGTGGAGAAGGCGCTCACCGTCACCACCTCGGTCCCGGTCGAGGGCTCCTGGGCGTGGCTCAACGACCAGCAGGTCGACTGGCGGCCGAAGGAGTACTGGCCCGCGGGCACCAAGGTCTCCGTCAGCGCCAAGCTCTACGGGCTGGCCTACGGCGGCGGCGCCTACGGCAAGGCCGACCTGACCAGCGACTTCACCATCGGCCGCAACCAGGTCACCAAGGTCCACACGCCCGACCACAAGCTGAACGTGTACCGCGACGGCGCGCTGGTCGCCAGCTACCCGGCCAGCAACGGCAAGGACTCCGACCCGAACCTGAACACGCCCAACGGCACCATGATCGTCATGCAGAAGGACCCGGTCGGCGACTTCTCCAACCCGCAGTACGGCTACACCAACGTGATGAAGAAGTGGGCCGTGCGGTTCTCCAACCACGGCGAGTTCATCCACGAGAACAACGACAACGCCGCCAACATCGGCAAGGCCAACACCTCGCACGGCTGCGTCAACCTGCTGGAGGCCGACGCCAAGGCCTACTTCGACAGCGCGCTGGTGGGCGACCCGGTCGAGGTCACCGGCTCCCAGGCGAACATGCCCACCACCTCCGACGTCTACGACTGGCTGATCCCGTGGGCGCAGTGGCAGAGCATGTCCGCCCTCCGGTGACCCGCACCACCGGCGAGCTGTCGCTGCTGGAGCGCGGCGAGCCGGGCAGGCCCGCGATCGTGCTCCTGCACGGCTGGGCGCAGACCGGGGAGGTGTGGTCGGACGCGGTCGACGCGCTCGCCGACGAGTTCCACCTACTGGTGCCCGACCTGCGCGGGCACGGCCGCTCCGGTGGCGTCGACGGGCCGTTCGACGACGGCCGGGTGTGGGCGGACGACCTCGCCGCGGTGATCGCCCTCACCCGTGGCCCGGTGACCCTGGTCGGCTGGTCCTACGGCGGTCTGGTGATCACCGACTACCTGCGCCACCACGGTTGCGCGGCCCTGCGCGGGATCGTGCTGGTGGGCGCGCTGACCGAGATCGGCCGCGGCAACCCCGGCGGGGCGGTCGGCCCGGCCATGCGCGCCGCCCTGCCGGACGTGCTCAGCCCGGACGACGCGGTCGCCGAGCCCGCCGCCCGGGCGCTCGTCGCGGCCATGACCGCCGAGCCCGCCGCCCCGGGGGTCGTGGAGCGCGGGGTGGCCACCACGCTGCGCACCCCCGCCCACGTCCGGCGCGGCCTGTTCACCCGATCGGTGAGCAGTGGGGACGTCCTCGCGGGCATCACCGTGCCGACGCTGGTGCTGCACGGCGACCAGGACGCCGTGGTCGCCCCGGCCGCGGCCGAGTACGCGCTCGGGAAGATTCCGGGGGCCTCCGCGCGTTGGTTCACCCGGGTGGGGCACATGCCCTTCGCCGAGCGGGCCGCCGAGTTCACCCACGCCGTTCGCTCGCACGCGGGAGGTCGGAAGGAGTGAACGGCGTGACGCAGCTTCACCGGCCGCGCAGGGTGGCGGTGTTGTCGGTCCACACGTCCCCGCTCGAACAGCCCGGCACGGGCGACGCGGGCGGCCTCAACGTGTACGTGAGCGAGACGACCCGGCGGCTGGCCCGGCACGGCATCGCCGTCGAGGTCTTCACCCGGGCCACGTCCTCGGACCTGCCGCCGGTGGTGGAGCTGGCCCCCGGGGTCCTGGTCCGGCACGTCACCGCGGGCCCGTACGAGCCGCTGGAGCGGGCCGAGCTGCCCAGCCAGCTCTGCGCGTTCACCGCGGGTGTGCTGCGCGCCGAGGCCCGCCAGGACCCGGGCCACTACGACCTCGTGCACTCGCACTACTGGCTGTCCGGGCAGGTCGGCTGGCTGGTCCGGGAGCGCTGGGGGGTGCCGCTGGTGCACACCGCGCACACCCTGGCCAAGGTCAAGAACGCCGCGCTCGCCGACGGCGACGCCCCCGAACCGCGGGTGCGGGTGATCGGCGAGCAGCAGGTGGTCGACGAGGCCGACCGGCTCATCGCCAACACCGACGTGGAGGCGGCCCAGCTCACCGGCCTCTACGCCGCCGACCCGGACAAGGTGCACACCATCGCCCCCGGGGTCGACCTCGACCGCTTCCGCCCGGCCGACCGGGCCGCCGACCGCGCCGCCCTGGGCATCGCGGCCGACGCGGTCGTGTTCGCCTTCGTCGGCCGGGTGCAGCCGCTCAAGGCCCCCGACGTGCTGCTGCGCGCCGCCGCCGAATTGCTCGCCCGCGGCGACCTCGCCAGGGACCGGTTGGTCGTGCTGGTCGCGGGTGGCCCGTCCGGCTCCGGCCTGGACCAGCCCGCCGCGCTGCGAGACCTGGCCGCCGCCCTGGGCATCACCGACGTGGTCCGGTTCCTGCCGCCGCAGTCCGGCGACGCGCTGGCCAGGGTGTACCGGGCGGCCGACGTGGTGGCGGTGCCCAGCCACAACGAGAGCTTCGGCCTGGTGGCCCTGGAGGCGCAGGCCTGCGGCACCCCCGTGGTGGCCGCCGCGGTCGGCGGGCTCCCGGTCGCGGTCGCCGACGGCCGCTCCGGCCTGCTCGTCGACGGCCACGCCACTCCCGACTGGGCCGACGCGCTGACCCGGCTGGCCACCGCCCCCCGGTTGCGGGCCGAACTGGCGGCGGGCGCGGTCCGCCACGCCCGCGCCTTCTCCTGGGACCGCACCACCGACGCGCTGCTGGCGGGCTACGCGGAAGCGGGGCGCGCGCTGCGGCGGTCGCTGCCGCGTGTTGAGGTTGCGGTGTGAGCACTCCACTCGATCAGGTCATCAAGGACGCACTCGACGAGCGCGAGCTCGCCTACGACAACCCGGAACCCGGCCGCTTCCTGGTCGTGCTGCCCGGCATCAAGAAGCAGCAGACCAACTGCTGGTTGAGCGTCGGCAAGCACGCGCTGGTGGTCGAGGCGTTCGTCTGCCGCCGCCCGGACGAGGCGTTCGAGGAGGTCTACCGGTTCCTGCTGCGCCGCAACGCCCGCCTCTACGGCGTGCACTACACCGTCGACAAGGCAGGTGACATCTACCTGCTCGGCCGGGTCGGGCTGAACTCGGTGACCGCCGACGAGCTGGACAAGCTGCTCGGGCAGGTCCTGGAGGCCGCCGACGGCGACTTCAACACCCTGCTGGAGATCGGCTTCGCCACCGCCATCCGCCGCGAGTGGGACTGGCGCACCTCCCGGGGCGAGTCGCTGGCCAACCTCAAGGCCTTCGAGCACCTGCTGGAGCCCGCGCAACGGTCGCGTGTCTCAGACGAGGCCGACTCGTGACCGGCTCCCCGGCAACGGGCTGACCCGGATGCCCCGTCCCACCGGTGATCGCACAGCTCACCTGAGGGGACACCGAGATGAACACCACCCCGAGACGGGCCCGCCGCACGGCGGGCCTGCTCCTGGCCGCGACCGCGCTGGCGGCCCTGGCCTCCTGCACCAGCAGCGGTGAGAGCGGCACCTCCGCCGCCGTCGCCCCGGAGCGGGCGGCGCAGGCCCCGGCTGGCGCGGACGCCGCAGGTTCCGCGAACGGCGGGAAGGCCGCCGAGTCCGGACCGGCCGACCGGCAGGCCGCCCAGGTCAGCGCCCCGGGCGTGGACCGCAAGCTCGCCCGCACCGCCACCCTCGAACTGGGCTCGGACGACGTGGTCGCCGCCGCCGAGACCATCCGCGCCGAGGTCTTGGCGGCGGGCGGCTACTCCGGGCAGGAGTCCGTCTCCGAGCGCACCGCCTCGCTGACCCTGCACGTGCCGTCGGACAAGCTCGACGCGGTCCTGGCGAAGCTCACCGACGGCGGCGCGGGCACGGTCCGCAACCGGGGGCAGAACGCCGAGGACGTCACCGAGCAGACCGTGGACGTGGAGAGCCGCATCAAGACCCAGCGCGCCAGCCTCGACCGGGTCCGCGCCCTGCTGGCGAACGCGCGTTCGGTCCCCGAGATCGTCGAGATCGAGAGCGAGGTGACCCGCCGCGAGGCCGAGTTGGAATCCCTCCTCGCCCGCCGCGACCGGCTCGCGGGCAGCGTGGCGATGTCGAAGATCACCGTGCAGGTGGTCCGGGCGGACGCCCCGGTGGTGTCCGAGCCCGCGGACGACAACAGCTTCCTGTCCGCGCTGGCGGCGGGCTGGGACGGCTTCCTGACCGCGGGCGGGTTCGTGCTGCGGGTGGTGGGCTACCTGCTGCCGTTCGCCGCGCTCGCGGCCGCTGTCGGCTGGGTCGTGCTGCGGCTGCGCCGCAGGACCAGGGCGGAGCCGCCCGCGGCGCCCGTGGCGCCCGCGGAGGGCTGAGGCGCGGGGTGGGGTCGCGGAGCGGACCGGGCGAGGGGGGAGTCGTAATCCCGGACCGCCCCGCGACCGAACCCACCGGGCCGCCGAGGCGGGGGGCACCTGGGGCCCACTGCGGGTTTCGTGCGGCTCGGCAGGGGAGTCGAGCCGCGCGGGTGGCCCCGGGGATCAGGGAGTGCTTGGGAGCTGATCCGTCGAGGCTGTTGTCAACTTGTCAGATGCGGGACACGGACACAAGGCCGCCAGGTAAGCCGATCGGGGACTCTCGCGCGGTTGGCGTCTCGATTTCATAACGACGCTTGTTCCGCAGGTCAGCGCAACCCCGACCGGCCCCGGCGCGCACCCCCGGACCGGTCGCGGACAGCGGTCCGACCATCCGGGGCGGATCATCCGGGCAGGCCCCGCCGCCGCGGGCGCCGGTACCACGTGCGAGCGCACCCGTGCGCCCCTGTCAAGCCCACCCCACGGGTGCGCCCGAACGGGTCTGGCAGGCTCCACCCATGGCCATCGGAACCCTGGTGCTGCTCCGGCACGGCGAAAGCGTCTGGAACGCACAGAACCTCTTCACCGGCTGGGTCGACGTGCCCCTCTCCGAGAAGGGCACCGCCGAGGCGATCCGGGGCGGGACCCTGCTGCGCGAGGCGGGCATCCTCCCGGACGTCGTCCACACCTCCCTGCAGCGCAGGGCCATCAACACCGCGCACCTGGCGCTGGACGCGGCCGACCGCGCCTGGATTCCGGTCAAGCGCGACTGGCGGCTCAACGAGCGCCACTACGGCGCCCTGCAGGGCAAGGACAAGAAGCAGACGCTGGCGGAGTTCGGCGAGGAGCAGTTCATGCTCTGGCGCCGCTCCTACGACGTCCCGCCGCCGCCCATCGAGCGCGGCTCCGAGTTCAGCCAGGACGCCGACCCGCGCTACGCCGGGCTGGGCGCCGACCTGCCGCTGACCGAGTGCCTCAAGGACGTCGTCACCCGGCTGGTCCCGTACTGGGAGTCCGAGATCGTCCCCGACCTGCGCGCGGGTCGGACGGTCTTGATCGGCGCGCACGGCAACAGCCTCCGCGCCCTGGTCAAGCACCTCGACGGCATCTCCGACAGCGACATCGCCGGGCTGAACATCCCGACCGGCATCCCGCTGCGCTACGACCTCACCGAGGACCTGGCGCCGACCACGCCGGGCGGCACCTACCTCGACCCCGACGCCGCCGCGGCCGCCATCAGCGCGGTGGCCAACCAGGGCCGCTGACCCCCGACGACCGACCGAGGCCCCGGCTCACCCGAGCCGGGGCCTCCGCCGTCCCCGGGGCGCCGTCCCGGCGGCCCCGCGGTTCACCGGGCGACGCCCCGTCGTACGGGGCGCCACGCGCAGGCGACCGGCCCGTGGCAGCCCCGCCAAGTTCACCCGCCGGGGTGGTTACGGAAGGATCACCGGCGGGTTTCTACCGGCCGGTAGGACACGACAGGGTGAACGTGACCTGACTGCGGTACGAACAACCGCGCGGCAGGTGTCACCACTGTCACGGAAAGCGTGATCAGACTGGTCAAAACCGCTGCCGGGCTGCTTACGATCCCCCTGTGGCCGCCCCGGTCTGTATCGCGTTGTCGCTCGGCACCCTGCTGATCGGCCTGTCCGTCGGTTTCCTGCTCGGCCGCACCCGCGGCGCGGTGGGCAAGCGGAAGCCGGTCGGCCCCACGGTCGCCGAGCTGGTCAGCCGTCTGACGCACTCCTCGCACTCCGGCATCGTCGTGCTCAACCGCTTCGGCGACGTCGTCCTGCACAACCCGCGCGCCGAGGCCCTCGGCCTGGTCCGCAACCACCGCGCCGACGACCGGGCCCGCAAGGCCGCCGAGGTGGTGCGCGAGACCAACGAGCCCATCGAGGTCGACCTGGCGCCGCTGGAGTCGCGCGGCGGGCGCACCCCGGAGGCCGTGGTCGGCGAGGTCCGCCCGCTCGGCGACGGGTTCACCGCCATCGACGCCGACGACCAGTCCGAGGTGGTCCGGCTGGAGGCGGTCCGCCGCGACTTCGTCGCCAACGTCAGCCACGAGCTCAAGACCCCGGTCGGGGCGATGGCGCTGCTGGCCGAGGCCGTCCTCGACGCCGCCGACGACCCGGTCGAGGTGCGCCGCTTCACCACCAAGATCCTGCACGAGGGCAACCGCCTGGGCACCCTCGTCACCGAGCTGATCGCCCTCTCCCGCCTCCAGGGCGCCGAGCGGCTGCCGGACATGAACACCGTCGGCGTGGACGCGGTGGTGGCCGAGGCCATGGGCCGCGCCCGCCCGGCGATGGAGACCGCGGGCATCGACATCACCACCGACACCGACAGCGGCCTGCTGGTCGAGGGCGACCGCACGCTGCTGGTCACCGCGCTGTCGAACCTGCTGGAGAACGCCCTCGCCTACTCCCCGCCCGGGTCCCCGGTGACGGTGAGCAGGCGGGCCGCCGAGGGCATGGTCGAGATCGCGGTCACCGACCGCGGCATCGGCATCGCCGAGGAGGAGCAGCAGCGCGTGTTCGAGCGCTTCTACCGCCTCGACAAGGCCCGCTCCCGGGCCACCGGCGGCACCGGCCTCGGGCTGGCCATCGTCAAGCACGTCGCGGCCAACCACGGCGGCGAGGTGCGGCTGTGGAGCAAGCCGGGGCTGGGCTCCACGTTCACCCTGCGCATCCCGGCCCACGTCGGGTCGGAACCCGTCGGGGTCGGGGCACAAGGCGCGCTGTCGACGGTCGACAGCGCCGTTAGCGATCACCACGGAGGACCGGCATGACGAGGGTGCTGATCGTCGAGGACGAGGAGTCCTTCGCCGACCCGCTCGCCTTCCTGCTGCGCAAGGAGGGGTTCACCGCCGCGGTGGCGGGCACCGGGCAGCAGGCGCTGGAGGAGTTCGACCGCAACGGCGCCGACATCGTCCTGCTGGACCTGATGCTGCCCGGGATGAGCGGCACCGACGTGTGCAAGGCGCTGCGCCAGCGCTCGGCCGTGCCGGTGATCATGGTGACCGCCCGCGACAGCGAGATCGACAAGGTGGTGGGCCTGGAGCTGGGCGCCGACGACTACGTCACCAAGCCCTACTCCGCCCGCGAGCTGATCGCCAGGGTGCGCGCGGTGCTGCGCCGCGGCGGCGAGGCCGGTGGCGACGGCGAGCTGCTGCCGCAGGTGCTGGCGGCCGGGCCGGTGCGGATGGACGTCGAGCGGCACGTGGTGACCGTCTCCGGCACCGACGTGGCGCTGCCGCTCAAGGAGTTCGACCTGCTGGAGTACCTGCTGCGCAACGTCGGCAGGGTGCTCACCCGCGGCCAGCTCATCGACCGGGTCTGGGGCGCGGACTACGTCGGCGACACCAAGACGCTGGACGTGCACGTCAAGCGGTTGCGCTCCAAGATCGAGCCCGACCCGGCGGCCCCGAGGCACCTGGTCACGGTCCGCGGCCTGGGTTACAAGTTCGAGTCCTGATCGAGGCCATGTACGGTTCTGGCCGTGCGCCTCGGTGTGCTAGACGTCGGCTCCAACACCGTCCACCTCCTCGTGGTGGACGCGCATCGTGGTGCCCACCCGACCCCCGCCCGCTCGGAGAAGACCGTGCTGCGGCTGGCCGAGCGGCTCACCCCGTCCGGGCTGCTGTCCAAGCGCGGGGCCGACGACCTGGTGCGCACCGTGGCCGAGGCGAAGGCGTCCTCGGTGCGCCTGGGCTGCGCGGAGCTGATGGCCTTCGCCACCTCGGCGGTGCGCGAGGCGGGCAACTCCGCCGAGGTGCTGGCCAGGGTCACCAGGGAGACCGGGGTGGAGCTGCGCGTCCTCTCCGGTGAGGACGAGGCCCGCTACACCTTCCTCGCCGCCCGCCGCTGGTACGGCTGGTCGGCGGGGAACCTGCTGGTGGCCGACATCGGCGGCGGCTCGCTGGAGCTGGCCGCGGGCATCGACGAGAACCCGGACTTCGCCGTGTCGGTGCCGCTGGGCGCCGGGCGCACGACCCGCACCCGGTTCACCGCCGACCCGCCCACCCGCACCGAGGTGGCCGAGACCGCGCAGTGGCTGGTCGAGCAGCTCGCGCCGGTGGCCAAGCGGGCGGCGAAGTTCGGCAGGCCGGACCGGGCGGTCGCCACCTCCAAGACGTTCCGCACCCTGGCCAGGCTGACCGGGGCGGCGCCGTCGTCGGCCGGGCCGAGGGTCCGCCGGGTGCTCACCGAGTCCGGGCTGAGCCAGCTCATCGCGTTCGTCTCCCGGATGTCCGCGACCGACCTGGCCGAGCTGGACGGGGTGAGCCCCAGCCGCGCGCACCAGCTCCTGGCGGGTGCCCTTGTGGCGCAGGCCACTATGCGAGCGTTGTCACTGACCGAACTCGAGATCGGGCCGTGGGCCCTGCGCGAGGGTGTCATCCTGCGACGGCTGGACCAGACGAATGGCGAGGACCACACTGATTCCTCGGACTGACAGGTACTGCTGGGCGGCGACCGACCGGGTGCTGCCGCTGGAGTGTGCGAGCACTGGACTGTTCGGCCCGCACGGGGCACGGTGGAGTGGATGAGTCAAGAAGGTGGACCGGAGCGCACGCAGCGCACCGTGGCCGAGTTGCTGGCCAAGTACGGCGGCAACCCGGACGAGGGCGCGCCCAGGCGACGCCGCCGCAGGGCGGACGACGCCTCGGACACCGCACCCCAGGCCATCATCGAGCGGGTCATGTCCGACAGCGGCACCATGCTCCCGATCCGCGAGGACCAGGAGGCGCCCGAGCGCACCTCGCACCGGCCGCGCCGCGCCCCGCAGCAGCCGCCCGCCGCTGACCGGCAGCAGCCGCCGCAGCGCAGGCAGGCGCCCCCGCAGCCCGAGCAGGCCCCGCCGCCCGCGCACCAGCCGCCGCAGGACCGCCAGGCCCCGCCGCGCCGCCGCACGCTGCCCCAGGGGCCGCCGCAGGCCGAGCCCCCGCAGGACCCGCCGACCGTGCCGCAGGCGGGCCCGCCCGCGGGCAGGCCGACCACGCCGCGCCGGTCGCTGCCGGTCCGCGGCCGCACCGGCGACCCCGGCCTGGAGACCGGCCGGTTCGACCCGGCCGCCCGCCCGGAGCCCGACCGCCAGGAGTTCGAGCAGCAGGCATTCGAGCCGCCGCCCTTCGAGCCGCAGGGCCGCGCGGACCACGAGCGCCCGGACTACGAGCGCCCGGAGTTCGACCCGCCCGCCCGCCCGGACGTCGAGCCGCCGCGCCCGCCGCGCGGTCGGCCGCGCCCCGGGGTGGACCAGTTGCGCGACCCCGGCCGCCAGCAGGCCGACCAGGGCAGGCGGGAGGCCCGCCGGGACACCCGGATGGAGGGCACCCGCCCGGACCTGCCCGACCTCGGTTCCGCCGAGCCGCCCGCCCCGGACCTGCCCCGCCGCCCGGGGCGGCCGGAACCGCCGCGCCCCGCGCCGGAGCCGATGACCGAGCAGTTGCCCCGCGTCCCGGAGCGCACCGAGCTGGTCGACCCGGTGCAGGTGGACCAGGCGCCGACCGACCCGGTGCCGACCGACCCGCCCCAGGCCGGTCCGGCGCAGGCCGCCGGTCCGCGCCGGGGTGGCCCGCTGCTGCCCCGCCGCGCCCCGGGCACGTCCCGGCGCCCCGGGCTGCCGAACGGCCCGCAGCAGCCCTCGCAGGCCCTGCCGGTGCCGCCTGGTCGCGCCCAGGAGTTCCCCGGTGACGCCGCCGAGACCGCGGTCGACCCGCAGGGCCCGCCCACGGAGTTCCACGAGAAGGTCGAGGGCTTCGACGACAAGGCCGCGACCCGGTTCGACGACTACCAGGCCCACGACGACTACCCCGGCCTCGGCGCGGGCCCGCGCGGTCGCGCCGCGGTCGACGAGCGCCCCTCCGGCGACTTCGACGTCAGCAGGCTCGACGCCCCCGACACGTTCGACGCCGACGACGACCGGCCCGACGACCGCGACGACGAGGACGACCTCGAGGAGCTCGAGGACCTGGACGACCTCGACGCCGACGACGCCGACGACGAGCGCGAGACCTCGCCCACCCGCGAGTGGCTGATCATGGGCGGCCAGCTCGCGCTCGGCGTGGCAGGCGGCGCGGCGGTGTGGCTGGGCTTCAACTGGCTGTGGCGGGTGCTGGCCCCGGCGGCGCTGATCGGCGCGCTGGCCGTGATCGTCGGCCTGGTGCTGATCGTCCGCAAGATCCGCAAGGCCGAGGACCTGCAGACCACCGTGCTGGCGGTACTGGTCGGCCTGGTCGTCACGGTCTCCCCCGCCGTCCTCCTGCTGCTGGGCCGGTGACGGTGGTCCCGGTCGGCCTGTCCACCGCGTCGGTGTGGCCGCAGACAGCGGCGACGGCGTTCGCCCTCGCCGCGGACCTCGGCTACGACGGCGTCGAGGTCATGGTGTGGGCCGACCCGCTGAGCCAGGACGTGCCGCAGCTACGCAGGCGGTCGCGGAGCACGGGCGTGCCGGTGCTGGCCGTGCACGCCCCGTGCCTGCTGATCACCCAGCGGGTCTGGTCCCCGGACCCGGAGGTCCGGCTGCGCCGGGCGGTCCGCGCCGCGCAGGACCTCGACGCCCGCACGGTGGTGGTGCACCCACCGTTCCGCTGGCAGCGCCGCTACGCCGACGGCTTCGCCGACCTGGTCGCCGCCCTGGAGGACGAGAGCGGTGTAGCGGTGGCGGTGGAGAACATGTTCCCCGTCCGCCGGGGCCTCGGCGCGGGGCGGGCGGTGGAGCTGTCCGCGTTCCGCCCGTCGACCGACCCGACCGACGAGGGCCACCGGCACTACACGCTGGACCTGTCGCACGCCTCCGCCGCCAGGGTGGACGCGATGGCGCTGGCCGGGCGGATGGGCGCGGGCCTGACCCACGTGCACCTCGCCGACGGCAGGGGCCTGCCCAAGGACGAGCACCTGGTCCCCGGCCGGGGCGACCAGCCGTGCGCGGAGCTGCTGCACAGCCTGGTCGAACGGGACTTCACCGGGCAGGTGGTGCTGGAGGTCAACACCCGGCACGCCAAGGCGCCGGGGGCACGGGCCGCCGAGCTGCGCGAGTCCCTGGCCTTCGCCCGCAAGCACCTCGTGCCCCGCTAGGGCCAGTCCCCGAAGCCACCCAGCCACCCCGCCAACTGCCCTGCCACGCCGAACCCCACCGGCGCAGCCGGCGACCACCCGACAAACCGCCGGCCTGGCGGCCCGCCACCTGAACCTCACAGTGCGCAGCCGGCGACCACCCCACCAACCCCCGGCCTGGCGGCCAGCCACCCGAACCTCACAGTGCGCAGCCGGCGACCACCCCACCAACCCCCGGCCTGGCGGCCAGCCACCCGAACCTCACAGTGCGCAGCCGGCGACCACCCCACCAACCCCCGGCCTGGCGGCCAGCCACCCGAACCTCACAGTGCGCAGCCGGCGACCACCCCCGCAGCCGCCGGCCCGGCGCCGGAATGCCCGGGTGGGTGGATGTGCTTGGGTGGGGGAAGCGATCATGTGCGAGCCTGCCTGGGCAGTGGGGCACTCTTTTCGTCCCACTCGGTCACACTGGGCGCATGATCGCTGTAGGGGCCCCGCCCAAGCAGATCCACCCACCCGGGCACGCCCAACAAACGACCGGGCCCTTAAACCACGGCACGGCTGAGCAGATCCACCCGGGCACGCCCACAAAACGACCGGGCTTTGAAACCACGGCACGGCTGAGCAGGTCAGCCTACCCCGGACACCCACAACAAACCCCGGCGCTTGAGCCGAAGCGCGTACCAAGGTCCCGGCGAAGCGGCCGAGCACACGGCCCAGCGAATTTCGCAGCCCCCGAATCAATCCAAGCAGGAGACACCGACAGAGGCGGGCGGCCGGATCGGGGTTGTCCACAGGCGGTCGGGTGCCACCCCCGACAACAGACGTAGGACGACCGGACGGTTTGCCGCCGAGTTGGTGTTCCCCACGTAGAGTCCCGGTCCGTGAACCCACTCCGTTCCCTGATCCTCGCCGCCGCGCGGAACGGCGCCACCCGCCGCCTCGTGGCGACCGCCCCCGTGAGCCGGGACGTCGTCCGCCGGTTCGTGGCGGGGGAGACCACCGAGGACGCCGTCGCCGTGACCCGGCGGTTGGTCGACTCCGGTCTCGCCGTCACCCTCGACCACCTCGGTGAGGACACCACCGACACCGAGCAGGCCGAGCACACCGTCCGCGCCTACCTGGACCTGCTCTCCGCCCTGGGCCCGCTCGCCGCGCACGCCGAGGTGAGCGTCAAGCTCACCGCCGTCGGCCAACTGCTCGACGAGGGGTTGGCCCGGGACAACGCCGCCCGGATCTGCGCCGCCGCGGCCGAGGCGGGCACGACGGTCACCCTCGACATGGAGGACCACACCACCACCGACTCCACCCTCCGGGTGCTCGACGGCCTGCGCCGCGAGCACCCGTGGGTGGGCGCGGTCCTCCAGTCGTACCTGCACCGCACCCTGGACGACGTGCTCGACCTCTCCGGCCCCGGCTCCCGGGTCCGGCTGTGCAAGGGCGCCTACGCCGAACCGGAGTCGGTGGCCTTCCAGGAGCCCGTCGAGGTCGACAAGAGCTACGTGCGCTGCACCAACGCCCTGCTCGCGGGTTCCGGTGTGCCGATGTTCGCCACCCACGACCCGCGCCTGGTGCGGATCATCGGCGAGCGCGCCCAGGCCCACGGGCGACCCCCGGGCAGCTACGAGCACCAGATGCTCTACGGCATCCGCCCCGAGGAGCAACTGCGGTTGGCCCGCCTCGGGCACACCGTCCGGGTGTACGTGCCCTACGGCGGTGAGTGGTACGGCTACCTCATGCGCAGGATGGCCGAACGGCCCGCGAACACCGCGTTCTTCCTGCGCGCCCTGGTGACCCGGACCTGACGGACGGCGGCGATGGTGGCGCGGGGGGAATCGGTGGACCGGGCGTGGCAGGCTGTGGCCATGAATAGCGCTGCTGGGCACGGCGATGTGCGGGCGGGTGGCGGCCCGGCGCCCGCGGTCGGGTCGTTCGCCGCGGCCGTGCGCGTGCGCCCCCTGGGGGACGGCACGTTCACCGCCGACCTGCCCGCCGCCTGGACCGTGGGCGGGCGCCCGCACGGCGGCTTCCTGATGGCCCTGCTGGCCAAGGCGGCCGTGGCCACGCACACCGGTTCCGGCACGCCGCTGGTCGACCCGCTCTCGGTGAGCGCGCAGTTCCTGCGCCCACCGGGGGTGGGGCCGGTCCTGCTGCGCACCGACGTGCGCAAGTCGGGCAGGCGCACCACCGTCGTGTCCGTCCACTTGGAACAGAGCGGGCACAGTTGCGTCGAGGGCCTGGTCACCACCGGCAGGCTGCCCAGGGAGCGGGCCGCGTGGACCGACCTGCCCAACCAGTCCGCCGAACCGCCCGGCAACGCCATCGACCTGTCGGCCATGCGCTCGGCGTCGGCGTTCAAGCTCAGCGAGACCTGCGACGTGCGCCTCGACCCCAACGGGGCGGGCTTCCTGCACGGGCACATCGGCGACCCGCTGCGGCTGCGGCTGTGGGCCCGCCCGCGCGGCGAGCACCCCGACCCGCTGTTCGCGCTGGTCGCGGGGGACATCTCGATGCCGGTGACGTTCAACCTCGGCCGCGTCGGCTGGTCGCCCACGGTCCAGCTCACGGCCTTCCTGCGCTCCCGCCCGGCGCCGGGCTGGCTGCGCATCCAGGTCGAGTCCAAGGCCGTGCACGGCATGTGGTTCGACGCCGACGCCACCGTCGTCGACTCCACCGGCCGCCTGGTCTGCCAGGCCCGGCAGCTCGCGCTCTCCGCCATCGGCTGACCACCCCGGGAGGGTCCGGTTCCCCGGCCCCTCCCGGGGCGGCCGGGCTGGATAGCCTGGTCGCATGACTGAGGTGAAGCGACCGGTCGTCGCGGTGTTCGGCGCGGGCAAGATCGGCGAGGCGCTGCTCTCGGGCCTGCTGCACGGCGGGCGGAGCACCGACGAGCTGGTGTTCACCGAGCGCTCGGCCGCGCGCGCCGCCCAGCTCACCGCCGACCACGGCATCCCCTCCGCCGACGTGGCGGACGCGGCGGAGCGGGCCGACGTGCTGGTGGTCGCGGTCAAGCCGCAGGACATCGAGCCGCTGCTGGACGAGCTGGCGCCGGTGGTCGGCCCGGGCAAGCTGGTCGTGTCGCTGTGCGCGGGCCTGCCGACCGCCCTGTTCGAGCGCAGGCTGCCCGAGGGCGTCCCGGTGGTCCGGGTCATGCCGAACACCCCGATGCTCGTCAACGAGGCCATGAGCGCCATCTCCGCGGGCGCGCACGCCGGTCCCGAGCACCTGGCCACCGTCGAGGAGCTGATGGGCGTCGTCGGCAAGGTCGTCCGGGTGCCCGAGGCGCAGCAGGACGCCGTCACCGCGCTGTCGGGTTCCGGGCCCGCCTACTTCTTCTACCTGGTCGAGGCCATGATCGACGCGGGCATCCTGCTCGGCATCCCGCGCGCGGTCGCCCAGGACCTCATCGTGCAGTCCGCGGTCGGCGCGGCCACCATGCTCGCCCAGGGCGGCGACCACCCGGTGACCCTGCGCGAGGCGGTCACCTCCCCGGCGGGCACGACGATCATGGCGATCCGCGAGCTGGAGCGGCACGGGGTCCGCGCCGCGCTCATCGACGCCATCGAGGCGGCCAGGGACCGCTCCCGCGAACTGGGCGCCGCGCACGACCAGGGTTGATTGAATAACCGAAAGTGACATCGCACCAGTCACACGTGTCCCGCTACCCTCGATCGAAGCACGTGCGTGTCGAATCCGTCGGTGGGGAAGCCGGCGGCGCGACGCGTGTTGAAGGTTGCGGTGAATCATGGCTGTTCAGAAGCGAGATGAGCCCAAGACCCTGCCCCAGGTGCAATTCCTGACCGTGGCCGAAGTGGCCACCCTGATGCGGGTCTCCAAGATGACGGTCTACCGGCTGGTGCACGGCGGCGAGCTGCCCGCGGTGCGGGTCGGCAAGTCGTTCCGCGTGCCGGAGAAGGCCGTGCACGACTACCTGCAGAACGCGTACTTCGACGCGGGGTGACCCGGGCCCGTTGACGGGCCCCTTGCCGGGGCCGCCCAAGCCGCCGGGTACTCTGGTCAGCCGTTGTGCCTGGTGTCTTGGCGCGCGTCCTCGGACGTGGCAGCACCGGAGCGCCGGACTCCAGTACGACCAACGGACAGGAGCTGAACCCACATGGGCTCGGTCATCAAGAAGCGTCGCAAGCGCATGTCGAAGAAGAAGCACCGCAAGCTGCTGCGCAAGACTCGCGTCCAGCGTCGCAAGCTCAAGAAGTAGTTTCGCAATACCCGGCGGGCGGCCTGTGCTCATCTGCGCACAGGCCGCTGCCTTGTTCGGGTGAACATCCCCCGACACCCCGTGTGACCTGCGTTAAGAGTGTGTTGCTCGACTGGCGGCCCGCCGGGGCCCGCGTACAGTCGTAGGTCCCGACACCTCATCCCAGGGATGCCCATGACGCCCAAAGTCGTTCTGGTGACCGGCGTCGGCGGCTACCTGGGTGGCCACCTGGCCGCCCGGCTCGCGGCCAACCCGGACATCGACCGCGTCCTCGGCGTCGACACCGTGCCCCCGTACCGGGACGTGGTGCGCACCATGGGTCGGGCCGAGTTCGTCCGCGCCGACATCCGCAACCCGCTGATCGCCAAGGTCATCACCTCGGCGAACGTGGACACCGTTGTGCACGCCTCCCTGACCGCGCTCCCGCCCGGGCCCACCCGGCGCACCGCGCTCAAGGAGATGAACGTCATCGGCACCATGCAGCTCCTGGCGGCCTGCCAGCGGGCGCCGTCGGTGCGCAAGCTGGTGGTCAAGTCCAACACCGCCGTCTACGGCGCGGGCCCCCGCTCCCCGGCGGTGTTCACCGAGGACGACACCCCCAAGGACATCTCCTCCGGCGGCCCGGCCAAGGACGCCGTCGAGGTGGAGCAGTACGTGCGCGGCTTCGCCCGCCGCCGCCCGGACGTCGAGGTCACCCTGGTCCGGCTGACCAACCTGATCGGCCCCCGGGTCGACACGGTGCTCACCCGCTACTTCGCCCTGCCGGTGGTCCCCACCGTGCTCGGCTACGACGCCCGCATCCAGTTGCTGCACTCGGAGGACGCCCTCGCGGTGCTGGAGCAGGCGGCCCTGCGCGAGGGCGGGGGAGTGTTCAACGTGGGCGGCGACGGCGTGCTGATGCTGTCGCAGGCCATCCGCCGGGCGGGGCGCGTCCAGCTCCCCATGCCCGCCGCGGCGGTGCCCACCGCGGGCAGGCTGCTGCGCGGCGCCCGGCTGGTCGACTTCAACCCCGACCACGTGCGCTACCTGAACTACGGCCGGGTGGTCGACACGACCCGGCTGCGGACGGTCTTCGGGTTCACCCCCAGGTGGACCACCCGGCAGGCGTTCGACGACTACGTGCACGGCAGCGCGCTGCGGCCGGTGCTCGACCCGTCGCTGCTCGCCGCGTTGGAGAGCCGGGTCCTGCGGACCCGGGTGTGAGGCAACCGAGCGGAGAAGGTGCGTAGGGAATGCAGGAAGCCAGGGTGATCCCGCTCCAGCGGACCGAGCGGAATCGCCGGTTCACCCCGCCGTCCACCCCCGACGGCCCGGCCGTCGAACCGACCCCGCTGCGCCCGGAGCCCGCCGCGCCGCCGGTCTCGCCGCTGCGCCGGGGCGTGGCCGACGCGCTGGCCTTCGCTCGACGCAGGCTCGCGGGCGACTACCAGGTCGACGAGTTCGGCTTCGACCGCGACCTCACCGAGGCCCTCCTGCTCCCGCCGCTGCGCGTGCTCTACGACAGGTGGTTCCGGGTCGAGGTCAGCGGCATCGAGAACCTGCCGGTCGACAGCGGCGCCCTGATCGTCAGCAACCACTCGGGCACGCTGCCGATCGACGCGCTGATGACCGCGGTCGCCGTCCACGACAACCACCCGGGCAGGCGGTACCTGCGGATGCTCGGCGCCGACCTGGTCTTCCAGGTGCCGGTGCTCGGCGCGCTGGCCCGCAAGTCCGGCCAGACCCTGGCCTGCAACCCCGACGCCGAGCACCTGCTGCGCTCCGGCGAACTGGTCGGCGTGTGGCCGGAGGGCTTCAAGGGCATCGGCAAGCCGTTCTCCGACCGCTACAAGCTCCAGCGCTTCGGCCGCGGCGGGTTCGTCTCGGCCGCCCTGCGCACCGGGGTGCCGATCGTCCCGTGCTCCATCGTGGGCGCGGAGGAGATCTACCCGAAGATCGGCGACCTCAAGGCCATCGCCCGGCTGTTCGGCCTGCCGTACTTCCCGATCACCCCGTTCTTCCCGCTGCTCGGCCCGCTCGGCGCCGTCCCGCTGCCGTCGAAGTGGCACATCCGCTTCGGCGAGCCCATCACCACCGACACCTACGACGCCGACGCCCAGGACGACCCGATGCTGGTCTTCAACCTCACCGACCAGGTCCGCGAGACGATCCAGCAGACCCTCTACCGGATGCTCACCCAGCGCGGGAACCCGTTCCTCGGCTGAGCGGCTACCGGGCCAGCCGGTAGCGGGTCAGGCCGCGGATCACCACGGTCTTGCGCCAGCGCGCCCGCCCGACCGGCTTCAGCTCGGGCAGCCGCTCGGCCAGGGCCGTCAGGGCGACCTCGCCCTCCAGCCGGGCCAGGGGTGCGCCCAGGCAGTAGTGGATGCCGCTGGAGAACGACAGGTGGTCGCCGCTGTCGGGGCGGGAGATGTCGAAGCGGTCGGGGTCGGTGAACACCTCCGGGTCGCGGTTGGCCGCGCCCAGCAGGCAGGCCACGAGCGTGCCCGCCCGCGCCTTCACCCCGCCGATCTCCACGTCCTCGTGCGGCAGCCGCTGCGTCATCTGCACCGGCGACTCGTACCGCAGCACCTCGTCCACCGCCGCGGGCGCCAGCGACGGGTCCGCGCGCAGCGCCGCCCACTGGTCGGGGTGCGCGGCGAAGGTGTGCACGGCGTTCCCGATCAGGTTCGACGTGGTCTCGAACCCCGCGATCAGCAGCAGCTCGCAGGTCGAGAGCAGTTCCTGCTCGGTCAGCTCCCCGCGCCCGAGCGCCCCGACGAGGGTGCTGATGACGTCCGGCCCCGGGTCGGCGGTCCGCTCCTCGATCAGCCGCAGGAACAGCTTCTGCAACTCCCCGGTGGCGTCGCGCAGGTCCCGGGCGTGCCGGACCGACTTGATGCCGTCCAGCGAGGCGCCGAGGACCCTCCCGTACCGCAGGAACGTGTCCGCGTCGACGTCCGGCACCCCCAGCAGGTCGCTGATGACGGCGATCGGCAGCGGCGAGGCGAAGTCCGCGACCAGGTCGAACACCGGCTTCGCCAGCGCGTCGTCGAGCAGCCGGTGCGTGGTCTTCTCCACGCTCTCCCGGTACCCGGCGATCTGCTTCGGCCCGAACGCGGGCCGGGCCAGCCCCCGCAGCCGGGTGTGGTTCGGCGGGTCCTCCTCCAGGAAAGTGTGCGTCACCAGGTGCTCGGCGGGCAGCGGCGACCGCGCGAACGGCGCGGGCTCGGACCCGTCCGCCGTGCGCACCCCCAGCCGCCGGTCGCGCAGCACCTGCGACACCAGCGCGTGCGAGGCCACGGTCACCGCACCGGTCCGGCTGCGCTGCGCCCCGCTCAGCCGCCGGTACTGGGCGTACGGGTCGGCCCGCCACGGCGGCGCCACCACCCGCGCCAGCGGGTCCCCGGCCGCGGCGATCCCCCACACCCCGCCCCACACCAACGCCAGCCGACCACCCAGAGCGATCTCGTCCCGAAGCGCCATGCGCCCCACCCTAGGCGCGACCCAGCCCCTCTTCCAGGGCCGTGACCAGCGGGGTGCCGCCCAGGCGCCCGCTGAAGCGTGGAATCGAACCCCTGGTCCGGGCAGCCTCAGAAGGCCCGCTTCTTGTAGGCCAGCCCCGCCGCGACCGCACCGGCCAGCGCCCCCGCGCCCAGCACCGACGGCACGCCGATCTTCGCCGCCTTGCGCCCGGTCCGGAAGTCGCGGATCTCCCAGCCGCGCTTGCGGGCGACCTCGCGCAGCCCGCCGTCCGGGTTGACCGCCACCGCGGTCCCCACCACCGACAGCATCGGCACGTCGTTCGAGGAGTCCGAGTACGCCGTGCACCGGCGCAGGTCCAGCCCCTCGCGGGCGGCCAGCGAGCGCACCGCGTGCGCCTTCGCGGGCCCGTGCAGCATCTCGCCGACCAGCTTGCCGGTGAACACCCCGTCGGTGCTCTCCGCGACCGTGCCCAGCGCCCCGGTCAGCCCCAGGCGGCGCGCGATGATCGAGGCGAGTTCGACCGGGGTGGCGGTCACCAGCCACACCCGCTGGCCCGCCTCCAGGTGCATCTGGGCCAGGGCGCGGGTGCCGGGCCAGATCTTGTCCGCCATCAGGTCGTCGAAGATCTCCTCGCCGAGCGAGATCAGCTCCGCCACCGTGTGGCCCGCGACGAAGGACAGGGCCTGCTCGCGGCTGGTGCGGATGCTCTCCGCGGTCTCCTTGCCGCCGACGCGGAACAGGACCTGCTGCATGGCGAACTTGAGCAGGTCGGAGTTGGTGAAGAACTTGCGCGCGGCCAGGCCCCTGGCGAAGTGGAAGATCGAGGCGCCCATCATGACGGTGTTGTCCACGTCGAAGAAGGCCGCGGCGGTGAGGTCGGGCGGGGCGCTCGTGCGCGGCGGCTCGTTGGCCTCCATCGCGACCGCGGCGTCGGCGCTCGCCGCGCCCGCGACCACCGCGATGCGTTCGCGTTCGAGTTCGGGGTCCTGCTCCCCACGCCGCAGGGACACCGCGCGCCTCCCGTCCGATTGGGACTCCGCCGATCAGTGTCGATCAGTCAGCCGACCAGTCGACCACAGCCTAGCGCCGTCCGGTCAGCCGATCTCGATACCGGGCAGGCCCAGGATCGGGGGTACCGCGATCGTGGGCAGGGGGAGCGGGAGCGGCACCTTCAGGGTCGGCGGCGTCGAGGTTCCCGGCCTCGGCGGCGTGGTCGTGGTCGCCTCACCGGGCGTCGACGGCGGCGGCTGCACGGGTGTCGGGGCGGTCGTGGTGGCCACCGGGTCGCTGCCCGCGCCCGGTGCGGGGGGCAGGCCCGCGGGGCCGTCGGAACCGGTGGTCGGGGCGACCTGGCCGGTGCCGGTGGTGGTGCCGGGGGCACCGGTCCCGGGCTGGGTGCCCGCCTGCGACGGCGGCGGCGGCACGGCGCCGGGGCGCAGCGCGCACACCGTGGTGGCGGGCAGCGGACCCAGCTCGTCGACCGCGCCGGAGGTGATCTCGTGGCAGGGCAGCCGGTCGAGCAGCGCGGCCGAGCGGGCCTGGACCTCGGTCAGCAGGGTCGAGGTGGTCGACTCGCGGTTGGCCGCGGCCGCGGGCAGCCGGTCGCGCACGGCGGCGAGGCGCGAACCCTGCTGGGCCGCCCAGCCGCCCAGCGCGTCGAGCCCGCCGCCGTCGCCGGTGGTGACCAGGGCCAGGGTCAGCAACTGCCGGGTGCCCGCGGTGGTGTCGCCCTCGAAGTCGGAGAACGCGGCCAGGTAGTCCGACACCGGGCCGTCGGCCGGGTCGGGGTGGCGCTGGGTCAGCGTCTCGATCTCGGTGATCCGCGCGGAGGCGAACTCCAGGTGCTTGAACGCCCGCTCCTCGTCGCCGAAGGTCAGGCCGAGGGACGCGGCCTCGCCGGTGCGCTTGATCCCGTACAGCGGATCACCCGGGAGGGCGTCGCGGGCGAGCAGCAGGCTCATCCCGCCGAGGGAGAACACCATCACCAGCACGGCCACCGCCGCCACCGCGAACCGCCCGCGGACCCCGTGGGTGGTTCTTGGGCCCTCCCCGGGCCGCGTGCTGCCGGTGGTCGCGGTGGCGCGGCGGGAGCGCGGCGCGCGGCCCGCCCGGACCGGTCGCGGGTTGGGCGTCGGTCGCGGCCGGTCGGCGGGGAACTCGGTCAGCACCCGGTTGAAGATGCGGTCGCGGGCCGCGGGGTCCGGGCCGGTCAGCGGGCCGAGCTGGGCGAACAGGCCGAGGACGGCCCGGTCGTCGTCGGTGAAGTCGTCGTCGAGGTCGGCGAGCAGCGCCCCGAGGTCGGCGCGCGACGACTCGGCGCGGCCGTCCGGCGCGCGCCCGTCGCGCGGGCCCGAGGACCCCGATCCGCTCTCCACATCCCGCTCCGATTTCGGCGTTGGCTCTTGATCGGTCTCAACGACCGCGGGTGCCGGGGGTTACGGCTCCGGCCCGCCGCTCCCCGCGTTGTACACCCGTTCGGCGTACACCGCTCACCGGAGCTCCGTCGGCAGCAACTGCGCGAGCCGCCGCACCGCCCGGTGCTGCAACGCCTTCACCGCACCCTCGTTGCGGTTCATGATCTCGGCTGTCTCCGCGACGGACAACCCCTGCAGGAATCGCAGCACGATGCACTCCCGCTGGTCGTCGCCGAGCTGGTCGACGCACTGCAGCAGCGCGTCGCGGGTCACCCGGGACATGACCTGCTGCTCGGGGCCCGCTTCGTCGCGCTCGGAGTCGCGGAACTCCGGGGTGGTGACCTCCAGCCGGTAGCGGCTGGACTTGACGTGGTCGAGCACCAGGTTGCGGGCGATCGTGACGAACCACGCGCCCACGTCGCGGCCCTGGTAGCTGACGGAGGTGATGCGGCGCAGCGCGCGCAGGAACGTCTCGCTGGTGACGTCCTCGGCCAGCTCGCGGTCGCCCACCCGGAACAGCACGTAGCGGAACACCACGTCGACGTAGCGGTCGTAGAGCTTGCCGAACGCGACCGTGTCCCCGGCCTGCGCGGCGTGCACCAGCTCCCAGGACGCGCGGTGCGCCTCCTCGGCCTCCACCGGCTCGGTCCCGGTGGTCCCGTCGGCGGGAACGGTCGCGTCCCCGGCCGGCTCCGGTGCCGGACGGGCGTGCGGCACGGCCGCGTCGGCCGTGTTCGTTCGCGTAGGACGGGTCATCGAGCTGCCGCTCACTCCCTGGACGGTCCCGTTCGGCTGACCACGCGTTGGGCATCCGGTGGGGCTTACGTGTCGTTACTTTTTAGTAGTTGATAAGTCTTCAGGTAAAGGATGTGTCATCTGATGTAGTGAACCGTGATGTTGGTGAGCCGCGCCACAGCGTGGGCATTGCCCGATGCCGTGCAAATGCAGCACCCTATCCGGGTACCTGCGACGAGAGGCCCGCTCCGATGGCAGAGTTGCCCACCGGAACCATCGCTGACCTGGTCATGAAGGCCGCCGCGACGGTACCCCGTCATCTCGCCCTGGTCGACGCCCCCAGCGGGGCGTCGCTGACCTGGCGGGCGCTGGACGCGGCGGTCGACGCCTACGCCCGGGTGCTGACCGAGCACGGTTTGACGCAGGGTGATCGCGTCGTCCTGCTGCTGCCCAATGGGCTCGAATTCTGCGTCGCACTCTTCGGCGTCATCCGTGCGGGTGGCGTGGCCGTCCCGATCGACACCGAATCCGCCCCGCCCGAGGTGCGGCGGGTCGTGGAGCACTGCGGCGCCGAGCTGGCCCTGGGACTCGGCGGGGATGCCGCCGCGGCAGCGCTGCCCGCCCCGGTCCTCGACGCGGAGCCGGGGGAGCCGTTCGCGGCCGTCGGCGGCGGCGAGGACCTGGCGGTGCTCTGCTACACCTCCGGCACCGGCGGGCTGCCGCGCGGGGTGATGCTGTCGCACCGGGCGCTGCTGGCCAACGTCGAGCAGTGCGCCGCGCTGCGCCCGGCCCCGGTCACCGCCCAGGACCGGGTCCTGCTGGCCCTCCCGCTCTCGCACGCCTACGGCCTGTCCGGCCTGTGGCAGGTCGCCGCCGCCGGGGCCACCGGGGTGCTGCTCGACCACTTCGCCGTGGGCAGCGCGCTGGCCGCCTGCCAGGAGCGGCGGATCAGCACCGTCGTCGGGGTGCCCGCGATGTACCGGGCGTTCGTCGGCGCGGGCGCCGAGCGGCTGGGGGAGGCGCTGTCCACGGTCCGGCTGGCCACCTCCGGCGCGGCCCCGCTGGACCCCGGGGTGCTGGCCGGGTTCCGCCGCGAGACCGGCCTGTCGATCTACGAGGGCTACGGCCTGACCGAGACCGGCCCGGTGCTCACCTCCACCCTGGCCAGCGGGGTCGCCAAGCCCGGCTCGGTCGGCAAGCCCATCCCCGGCGTGGAACTGCGCCTGGTCGACAGCGACGGCTCGACGATCGAGGTCCCCACCGAGGACGACGAGATCAGCTATGGCGAGGAGGAGACCGGCACCGGCCTGGTCGCCGCCCGGGGCCCCAACCTGTTCAGCGGCTACTGGCCCGACGGCGCCCACGGCCCCGACGCGGACGGCTGGTTCCGCACCGGCGACGTCGGCTACCTCGACCCCGACGGCGACCTGCGCCTCGTCGACCGCGCCAACGACCTGATCATCGTCAACGGCTTCAACGTCTACCCGCACGAGGTCGAGCGGGTCGTCGGCGAACTCCCGGAGGTCGCCGAGGCCGCCGCCGTGGGCGTCCCGGACGAGCGGGCGGGCGAGCGGGTCAAGGTGGTGGTCGTCCTGCGCCCCGGCACGGAACTGACCGAGGACGGCGTCCGCGCCCACTGCGCGGAGAACCTGGCCCGCTTCAAGGTCCCGGCGGCCGTGGAATTCGCCGACGCCCTCCCGCACTCGGTCACCGGCAAGATCCGCCGCGCCGGCCTGCGCGGCCCGCGCTGACCCCGCCGGTAGCGTGGCGGCCATGAGCACCAGGGTGACGGTGGTGACCAGGCAGGGCTGCCACGCCTGCGAGGTCGCCGAGGCCGACGTCGCGCGCATCTGCGCCGACCTCGGCATCGGCTGGGACACCACCGACGTCGACACCGACCCGGAACTCCGGGCCGAGTTCGGCGACCGGGTCCCGGTGATCCTGGTCGACGGGGACGAGCACGGGTACTGGAAGGTCGAGGAACCCCGCCTGCGCGCGGCACTCGCCTGACGCCGCGCGGACCGGGGTTGAGCAGCCACCACCCGATCGGGTGGTGGCAATCCGCGGGTCCACCGGGATCGAATACCGCACGTGGACACCATGGAGCGCGACGCAGTGGCCGAGGCACAGCCCGCCGACAAGCTGCCGGTGCCGATCGCGGCGCTGATCGGCGTGCTCGCGGTGGCCGCCGCCCTGGCCGCGGGGCACTTCGTGGCCGGGTTCGTGGGGCCGACCGCCTCCCCGTTCCTGGCCGTCGGCAACAGCGCGATCGACCTGACGCCCGAGTCGCTCAAGTCGTTCGCCATCCGCAACTTCGGGTCCAACGACAAGGTCGTGCTGCTCTCCGGCATGGCCGTGACCATGCTGCTGGTGGCCGTCGTCGCGGGCCTGCTGTCGCGCCGCAAGCCGCTGCCCGGCCTGGTCATCGCGGGCGCCCTGGGCCTGGTCGCCATCGCCGCCGTGCTCAACCGCCCCGACGGCGGGCAGCTCGCGGTGCTCGCCCCGATCGCCAGCCTCGCCGCCGCCATCGGCGTCTTCCGCTGGCTGCACCTGGTGGCCACCAGCCGCTTCACCGCCGAATCCGCGCACGACCGGGGCCTGTCGCGGCGCGGGTTCCTCTACTCCTCCGCCGGTGTCGCGGTCGGCGCGGGCGTGCTCGGCGGGGTGGGCCAGTTCCTGTCGGGCCGCGTCGACGTCGAGGGTTCGCGGGCGGGTGTCGGCTCGCTCAGGCCGAAGGTGCCCGCCCCCGCGATCCCCAACACGGCCGACTTCTCCGCCATCGGCTCGTCGAAGTTCATCACCAGCAACGAGAAGTTCTACCGCGTCGACACCGCCCTCACCGTGCCCCGCCTGCGCGCCGAGGACTGGAAGCTGCGCGTGCACGGCCTGGTCGACAACGAGCGCACCTTCGACTTCGGCGACATCCGCGACCGCGACCTGGTCGAGAAGACCATCACCATGACCTGCGTGTCCAACGAGGTCGGCGGCCCGTACGTCTCCACCGCGAACTTCATCGGCGTCCCGGTGCGCGACCTGCTGCTGGAGGCGGGCGTGCCGAACCGCTCCGCCTGGGTCTTCTCCACCAGCGTGGACGGGTGGACCACCGCCACCCCCGTGGCCGACCTGCTCGACGAGGAGCGCGGCGCCCTGCTGGCCATCGGCATGAACGGCGAGGCGCTGCCGCTGGAGCACGGCTTCCCGGCCCGCCTGGTCGTCCCCGGCCTCTACGGCTACGCCTCGGCCACCAAGTGGGTCGTCGACCTGGAGCTGATCACCGAGGGCGCCAAGAAGTTCTACTGGGAGGAGCGCGGCTGGGCGACCAGGGGCCCGATCAAGACCCAGTCCCGCATCGACTTCCCGGTCGGCTTCGGCAACGTCCCGGCGGGCAAGGTCCAGGTGGCCGGGGTCGCCTGGGCGCAGACCGTGGGCATCGACAAGGTCGAGGTCCGCATGGACGGCGGCCCCTGGCAGGTCGCGGAGCTGGCCACCGAGGTCAACGACCGCACCTGGCGGCAGTGGCGCACCGAGTTCGACCTGGGCAGCGGCAGCCACCGGGTGGAGGTCCGCGCCACCGACCGCAACGGCGACACCCAGACCCCCGACCGCGTCCCCCCGATCCCCGACGGCGCGACCGGCTGGCACCTCATCCAGTTCTCCGTGGACTGAGCCCTGACCCGGGCGCCGGTGGCACCCGACACACCACCCGCGTTCGCACAGGTGTTCGACTGTGGGCTATACTCGTCGGCATCCGGGATTGGTCGGCGGGGAAGGTCGACCAAGGTCGGGTGCCTGGCGGTCGGCGAGCCCACGCGGCTCGCCGACCGCTGGCCCGTTCGCACCCGCCCCGGTCTCTCCGGGCGCCCGCCGCGCACCGCCCGTCAGCGGCCCTGGGCCATCCGGGTACACCTCGATGCGGTGGTGTGGCGTGCGTCAAGCCCCTGGCCACTGACTTTGTGCACGCGTTCACAAGCGGTACCGTGTTCTCATCCCGGAGACATTTCCTGTCGAGGAGTACCAGCGTGGCGGCACAGCGAGGCCAGCGGAACGGTGTCGGCGGCGACACCCCACCCGCCCCCACCGCCGCGGAGGTCACGACCCCGATCCCCAGGGTGGCCGAGGTGCCCGCGGCGCGGGAGCGCGCCCGGGCGATCCCCGAGGCCGCGGTGGCCCGGCTGGCCGTCTACCTGCGGGTCCTGTCCGCCATGCAGGAGCAGGGCGCGGGAACGGTCTCCAGCGAGGAACTCGCCGCCGCCGCCGGGGTCAACTCGGCCAAGCTCCGCAAGGACCTGTCCTACATCGGCTCGTACGGCACCCGCGGGGTCGGCTACGAGGTGGCCGTGCTCATCGAGGAGATCGAGCGCATCCTCGGCCTGACCCGCAAGCACAGCGTCGCCGTGGTCGGGATCGGTAATCTCGGTCACGCCCTGGCCAACTACGGCGGCTTCCCCGGGCGCGGCTTCCCGGTCTCCGCGCTGTTCGACGTGGACCCCGACCTGGTCGGGGTGCCGGTCGGGGGCCTGCCGGTGGACCACATCGACGACATCTCCCGGGTGTGCGCCGAGCGCGAGGTCTCCATCGGGGTCATCGCCACGCCACCGCCCGCCGCCCAGACGGTCTGCGACCGTTTGGTCGAGGCGGGAGTTCAGTGCATCCTGAACTTCGCGCCCGTCGTGCTGCAGGTGCCCGACCACGTCGAGGTGCGCAAGGTCGACCTGGCGGTCGAGCTGCAGGTGCTGTCGTTCCACGTGGCGCGGCGAGCCGACGACGCGGCCGCCACGAACGGGCAACAGGTCAACGGGATGGTGGTGTCATGAGCGTGCTCGCGGTCGGGATGTCGCACCGCAGCGCCGACGTCCGCTTGCTGGAGCGGGTGACGGTCGCCGCCCCCGACGTGCCCAAGGTCCTGCACGACCTGCTGGCCTGCCCGAACGTCACCGAGGCCGTGCTCGTCTCCACCTGCAACCGGGTCGAGGTCTACGCCGTCGTCGAAGCCTTCCACGGCGGGCTCTCCGACGTCGTGGGCGTGCTGGCCCGGCACGCCGGGGCCGACCCCACCGCGCTGCACGACCACCTCTACGTGCACTACGCCGCCTCCGCCGTGCAGCACCTGTTCACCGTGGCGGCGGGCCTGGACTCCATGGTCGTCGGCGAGTCGCAAATCCTGGGCCAGGTGCGGATCGCCTACGGCACCGCCACCGAGTGCGGCACCGTCGGCCGCTCGCTGCACGAGCTGGTGCAGCAGGCGCTGCGCATCGGCAAGCGCGTGCACACCGACACCGGGCTCGACCAGGTCGGCGGCTCCGTCGTCTCCGAGGCGCTGGCCGACGCCGACCGGTCCCTGGGCGGCCTCGCGGGCCGCTCGGCGCTGATCGTCGGCGCCGGTTCCATGGGCGGGCTGGCCGCCGCGGCCCTGCGCCGCGCGGGCGTCGGCGAGGTCGTCATCGCCAACCGCTCCGCCGCCAACGGCGAGCGGCTGGCCGCGGCGCTGCTGGAGCAGGGCGTCCCCGCCCGCGCCGAGGTCGGCCTGCACGACCTGGCGGCGCTGATCGCCGCCGCCGACGTCGTGGTGTCCTGCACCGGCGCGGTCGGCGCGGTCATCCCGGTCGAGGCCGTCGCCGCGCGCACCACGCCGCTGGTCGTCTGCGACCTCGGCCTGCCGCGCGACGTCGAGGACGGCGTTGGCGAGCTGCCCGGCGTGCACGTGGTCGACCTGGTCAGCCTCCAGCGCCGCCTGGCCGAGACGCCCAGCGGGCTCGACACCCGCCGGGCCGCCGAGATCGTCGCCGAGGAGGTGCGCGGCTACCTCGCCGCGCAGCGCTCGGCGGAGGTCACCCCCACCGTGACCGCCCTGCGCCGCCGGGCCGCCGAGGTCGTCGACGCCGAACTGCTGCGCCTGGACTCCCGGCTGCCCGACCTGGACGACCCGGTCCGCGACGAGCTGGCGCGCACGGTCCGCCGGGTCGTCGACAAGCTGCTGCACACCCCGACGGTGCGGGTCAAGGAGCTGGCCTCCGGACCCGCGGGCACCGGTTACGCCGAGGCGCTGCGCGAGCTGTTCCAGCTCGACCCGCAGAAGCCCGCCGCCGTGGCCGTCGCCAGTGAGGACAAGACGTGAAGCGAACCATCAGGATCGGCACCCGCGGCAGCGCCCTCGCGCTCGCCCAGACCGGGACCATCGCCGACGCGCTGGAGAAGGCGGGCGCGGCGACCGAGATCGTCGTCGTGTCCACCCCCGGCGACCGCTCGCACGCCCCCATCGCCGAGATCGGCGTGGGCGTGTTCACCTCGGCGCTGCGCGACGCGCTCGCCGACGGGACCGTGGACGTGGCCGTCCACTCCTACAAGGACCTGCCGACCGCCCCGGACCCGCGCCTGTCGATGGCCGCGGTGCCGCAGCGCCAGGACCCCCGGGACGCGCTCGTGGCGCGCGACGGGCTCACCCTGGGCGAGCTGCTGCCGGGCGCGCGGATCGGCACCGGCTCGCCACGGCGGGCCGCGCAGTTGCACGCGCTCGGCCTCGGTCACGTGATCGTGCCGATCCGCGGCAATGTGGACAGTCGGATCAAGAAGGTGCGCGACGGCGAACTCGACGCCGTCGTGCTCGCCCGCGCCGGGCTCGCCCGGCTGGGCAGGCTCGACGAGATCACCGAGACCCTCGACCCCATCCAGATGCTCCCCGCGCCCGCGCAGGGAGCGCTGGCGGTGGAGTGCCGGGTCGACGACGTCGACGTCGAACACCTTCTCCGGTCCACAGTGGATGACGAAGCCACCCGGCTCGCGGTTGCCGCGGAGCGCGCCATGCTGGCCGCGCTCGAAGCGGGATGCAGCGCGCCCGTTGGCGCTTTGGCCGACGTCGTCGAAGACTTCGACCAGGACGACAGGGTGATCCTCCGCCTGTCGCTGCGCGGCGTCGCCGCCGCCTACAGCGCGGACGGCGACCCGACGGGTCCGGTCGAGATCATGCGAGCGTCGGCCACCGGTGACCTGACCGAAGGAGAGCAGCTCGGTCGTGCGCTGGCCGCCGAGCTGCTGGAACTCGGGGCCGGGGTGCTCTCCGGTCCCGAGGCGTAGTTGATGGGAAGTGTGGCCTGACATGACCACCCGTGCACGTAAGTCCCCCGGTCGCGTCGCCTTCGTGGGCTCCGGTCCCGGCGACGCCGGACTGCTCACGGTTCGCGCCAAAGAGCTGCTCGAACGCGCCGAGCTGGTGGTGACCGACCCCGATGTGCCCGCCGCCGTGCTGGCCTTCACCAGCGCCGACGCCGAGGTGCGCCCCGCCGTGGGGCAACCCGCGGACGTGGCCAAGGACCTCTCCGGTGAGGCGAAGGCCGGTCGCGTCGTGGTGCGCCTGGTCGCGGGCGACCCGCTGACGCACTCGGCCGTGGTGGCCGAGGCGCAGGCGGTGGCCCGCACCAGCGCGGTGTTCGACGTCATCCCCGGCGTCTCCCCCGCCACCGCGGTCCCGGCCTACGCGGGCATCGCCCTGGGCTCCGGGCACACCGAGGTCGACGTGCGCGGCGACGTGGACTGGGCGGCCCTGGCGGCCGCGCCCGGCCCGATCGTGCTGCACGCCAGCGCCAGCCACCTCGCCGAGGCGGCCTCCTCGCTGGTCGAGCACGGCCTCGCCGCGCAGACCCCGGTCGCGGTCACCGCGGACGGCACCGCGACCAGCCAGCGCACCGTCGACACCACGCTGGCCTCGCTCGCCGCCGACGCCGGGGAGATCTCCGGCCACCTGGTGGTGACGGTCGGCGCCGCCGCCGCGCAGCGCTCGAAGCTGTCGTGGTGGGAGTCGCGCGCCCTCTACGGGTGGCGCGTGCTGGTGCCGCGCACCAAGGACCAGGCGGGGGAGATGAGCGAGCGCCTGCACCTGCACGGCGCCATCCCCAGCGAGGTGCCGACCATCTCGGTCGAGCCGCCGCGCAGCCCCGCGCAGATGGAGCGCTCGGTCAAGGGCCTCGTCGACGGCCGCTACCAGTGGGTCATCTTCACCTCGACCAACGCCGTGCGCGCGGTCTGGGAGAAGTTCGCCGAGTTCGGCCTGGACGCCCGCGCCTTCTCCGGCGTGAAGATCGCCTGCGTGGGCGAGGCGACCGCGGCCAAGGTGCGCTCGTTCGGCATCAACCCGGAACTGGTGCCCTCGGGCGAGCAGTCCAGCGAGGGCCTGCTGGCCGACTTCCCGCCGTACGACGACATCCTGGACCCGGTGGAGCGCGTGCTGCTCCCGAGGGCCGACATCGCCACCGAAACCCTGGCGGCCGGCCTGCGCGACCGCGGCTGGGAGATCGACGACGTGACGGCCTACCGCACCGTCCGGGCGGCCCCGCCGCCCGCCGACACCCGCGAGATGATCAAGACCGGCGGTTTCGACGCGGTGTGCTTCACCTCGTCGTCGACCGTGCGGAACCTGGTCGGCATCGCGGGCAAGCCGCACACCCGCACCCTGGTGGCGTGCATCGGCCCGAAGACCGCCGAGACCGCCCGCGAATTCGGCCTGCGGGTCGACGTCCAGCCCGAGCACGCCACCGTGCCCGCCCTGGTCGACGCCCTGGCCGAGCACGCGGCCCGGCTCCGCGCCGAGGGCGCCCTGCCGCCCCCGCGCAAGACCAAGCGCGCGCGCCGCTGACCGGCGCGGCACCGACAGACTGGGCGGGCGGGGTTGCCACTGGCACCCCGCCCGCTCCGGTTTCCGATCCAGTTCGGGAGAGCCTGATGTTCCCCAACCACCGCCCCCGCCG
Organism: Actinokineospora spheciospongiae; assembly: GCF_003182415.1. Taxonomy (NCBI): domain Bacteria; kingdom Bacillati; phylum Actinomycetota; class Actinomycetes; order Pseudonocardiales; family Pseudonocardiaceae; genus Actinokineospora; species Actinokineospora spheciospongiae. The sequence continues at coordinate 156,089 of NZ_QHCP01000003.1, forward strand.
CCTGCGCCGCACCCCCGCGCTGCGCCGCATGGTCAGCGAGACCACCCTCGCGCCGCACCAGTTGGTGCTCCCCGTGTTCGTCAAGGAGGGCGCCACCGAGCCCACCCCGATCTCGAGCATGCCGGGCGTCGTCCAGCACACCCGCGACACCCTGCGCAAGGCGGCCGTCGAGGCCGTCGAGGCCGGGGTGGGCGGCATCATGGTGTTCGGCGTCCCGGAGGTCCGCGACGCCGTGGGCTCCGGCGGGGTCGACCCGGAGGGCATCCTCAACGTCGCCCTGCGGGACCTGCGCGCCGAACTCGGCGACAGCACGGTCCTGATGTCCGACCTGTGCCTGGACGAGTTCACCGACCACGGCCACTGCGGCGTCCTCGACGACGAGGGCAACGTCGACAACGACGCCACCCTGGCGGTCTACGCCGACATGGCCAGGGCCCAGGCGGACGCGGGCGCGCACCTGCTCGGCCCCAGCGGCATGATGGACGGCCAGGTCGGGGTCATCCGCGAGGCCCTGGACACCTCGGGCCACGCGGACACCGGCATCCTGGCCTACTCGGTCAAGTTCGCCTCGGCCCTCTTCGGCCCCTTCCGCGAGGCGGTCGACTCCCAGCTCACCGGCGACCGCAAGACCTACCAGCAGGACCCGGGCAACATCCGCGAATCCCTGCGCGAGGTCCACCTCGACCTGACCGAAGGCGCTGACCTGGTCATGGTCAAGCCCGCTGGCGCCTACCTGGACGTCATCCGCGCGGTGCACGAGGTCTCCGACGTGCCGGTGGCGGCCTACCAGGTCTCCGGCGAGTACGCGATGGTCGAAGCCGCCGCCGCCAACGGCTGGCTGGACCGCGACCGCACCATCCTGGAGACGCTGACCTCCATCCGCCGCGCAGGCGCCGACGTCATCCTCACCTACTGGGCCACCGAGGCCGCGATCTGGCTCAACCGCCGCTGACCCCGCTGGTTTCGCTGTTCTCACCGGCCTCTGCGGCGACCCGTCGCTCCCGCGCGGTGGTCGCGGTCTCGATCAACCGGTCGAGGCTGCGATCGGTGAGCACGACCTCGAACCCGGTCGCCCACTCGCCCAAGAGCAGACGGGTGTCCTCGTCCTCGCCGAGGGTGAAGCTCATCCGGCAGTCGTCGGGCACGCTGACCCAGGCCCCGACGGTGGGCACATCGCTCATGGAAATCTCCTGAAACGCTCGAAGGTGGGGGTTGTACTGCCGTTGAGACAACGGGTTCGGCCCCTATTCTGCAAGCGCGAGCGGAGAGGCCCCGGGATGTCGTTGGCAAACCGAGTCCAATACCGCGAAACGAGCGGGGAAAGTCTTGCAAATCGGATGTAAGCTCCCCCCGGGATGAAAGGTGGGGCGGTGTCCGAGGGGGCAACGGGCTCAACGGTGCCGAGGCGCCAACTCGGCAGGTACCTGCGCGACCTGCGCGGCAAGGCCAGGCTCACGGTCCGCGCGGCGGCCGAGGCGCTGGAGTGGTCAGAGGCCAAGATCTGGCGGATAGAAACCGGCCAGACCAGCTTGCGGAGCATGGACGTGGAGGCCATGTGCAAGGTCTACGGCGCCCCGCCGGAGGCCACGGGATCGCTGAAGGAACTCGCCAAGGAAACCAAGAGCAAGGGGTGGTGGCACGCCTTCGGCGATGTCCTGACCAACGACTTCAACCTCTACGTCGGCTTGGAGGAAGCTGCCTCGTCCTTGCGCTGGTATCAGTGCGAGTTGATTCCTGGCCTCTTCCAGACCCCCGAATATGCTCGGGTCATCTTCCGTGGTGGACGCTCTGCCGTGTCAGAGGAAGTGATCGAGCGTCTTGTCCGGCTGCGTGTCGAGCGGCAGGCAATCCTGGACAGGGTCACCGCCGCCCCGGACGTCTCCGTGGTGATCAACGAAGCGATCCTCCGCCGCCCCATCGGGGGACCCGTTGTCATGGGTCTGCAACTGGACCGCCTCATCGAGTTCGGGGAACTGCCCAACGTGAGCATCAGGGTGGCGCCGTTCTCCATCGGGCTGCACCACGGCGCACTCACCGGCCCGTTCGTGATCATGCGCTTCCCCCGGTACGGCGATCGTGACCCGGAGCCACCTACGGTTTTCGTCGATGGCTTCACCGGCTCCCTCTACCTGGACAAGCCGAGTGAAGTCGGAAAATTCGACCAGGCTTTTTCCGGACTGCTCGCCGAGATCCCGGATGAGAAGGCCAGCAAGAGCCTTATCCACCAAGCAGCAAGGGAGTTCATGCCATGAGCAAGCCCAACCTGTCCTGGCGCAAGAGCAGCCACAGTTCGGGAGAGGCCAACTGCGTCGAGGTGGCGTTCCCCGGCCTCTCCGTGGCCACCCGCGACAGCAAGCACCCCACCGGCCCCACCCTCTCCTTCCCCGCCCCCACCTGGCACACCTTCCTCACCACCCTCACCCGCTGACCCCATTGGTTCCGAGGGCAGGCCCCTTTCGTTCGGAGGGGGCCTGCCTCGTACCAGCACTGCTGCCGGACTTCACTGAACCAGGAGGGCAGGGAATGAACGATTTGTCGTTCATGTGGTTGGAGATCACAGGCAAATGCCAGTTGCAGTGCACTCATTGCTACGCCGAGTCCGGGCCGGGCGGCACCGACGGCGCGATGGTTCCGGCGGACTGGAAGAGCGTCATCGACCAGGCTGCCGGGCTCGGTGTCGAGATGGTGCAGTTCATCGGGGGCGAACCGACGTTGCACCGCTCGTTGCCCGATCTCGTGGACCGGGCGGTCGGGCTCGGCCTGCGGGTCGAGGTGTTCTCGAACCTCGTGCACGTGACGCCGCACCTGTGGGACGTCTTCGCGCAACCGGGCGTGCAGCTCGCGACGAGCTACTACAGCGACCAGGCGGGCGAGCATGAGCGCATCACCAAGGGGCGCGGCAGCCACAAGCGGACCCAGGACAACATCGTGGAAGCGCTGCGCCGGTCGATCCCGCTGCGGGTCGGGGTGATCGACCTCGGCGATGGGCAGCGCGTCGACCAAGCGCGCGCCGAGCTGGCGGCGCTGGGTGTCGACGGCGAGGTGCGCGTCGACCGGTTGCGCGGGGTCGGGCGCGGGGTACGGGCGGCGGCCCCGGACACGTCGCAACTGTGCGGGGGGTGCGCTCGGGGCAAGGTCGCCGTGGCGGCCGACGGCTCGGTGTGGCCCTGCGTGTTCTCGCGCTGGCTGCCGGTCGGTAACGTGCGGGTCGACCCCCTCGTCGAGATCCTGAACGGGCGCGCGATGCTGGACACCGAGGCGATCTTGGCCGAGCAGTTCTCGTCAGGGCCGGTGTTCCCGTGCGTACCGAACATGTGCGACCCGCAGTGCGGGCCGAGTTGCAGCCCCGCGTGTTCGCCTGCCAACAACTGCACGCCGGTCGGCGCGTGCGTCCCGTCCGAGTACTGAGCGAGGACAGGCCCGTGCTCGCCCGCCGCGCGTACATCCCCGGGGAACTGCTGTCGGCAGGGTCGGCCGACAGTTGGCCGCTCACCGTGCCCTGTGTGGCGCAGTTGGCCGAGGAAGGCATGACCTTCGACAAGCCGATCACCTTCCTGGTCGGTGAGAACGGTTCGGGGAAGTCCACCCTCGTCGAGGCGTTCGCCGAGGCGTGGGGGTTGGACGCGCGCGGCGGGCGGGCGGGTCGCAAGTACGTCAACGACCGCCCGAAGACAGCCCTTGGTGAGCTGGTGCGCTGGGAAACGACCGGCGCAGGCGCTCGGCACAAGAGCGGGACGCGGACGAAGCGCCGCGGCTACTTCCTGCGCGCCGAAACCGCGTTCGGGTTCATGGACGCCGTCAGCGGGATGCGCGGTTACTGGGAAGAGAACACCAACGAGATGAGCCACGGCGAGGGGTTCCTCACCGTGTTCTCGAACATGTTCCGCGAACCGGGCTTCTACCTCATGGACGAGCCCGAGGCGGCCCTGTCGTTCAAGTCCTGCCTGCGGCTGGTGAACCTCATGTACGACCTCGGCGAGTCCGGCGCGCAAATCATCTGCGCGACGCACTCGCCGATCCTGGCCTCGACCCCGGGCGCCGACATCATCGAGGTGGGCGACGACGGGTTCCGCCGGGCCGAGTGGGAAGACCTCGACGTGGTCGACCACTGGCGGCGGTACATGAACAACCCGGCCGCGTACCTGCGGTACGTCACCGACGAGTGAGGAACACCGGTGCCGGTCGACACCAGCGGGGCTGACGCGCAGTTCAGGCAGTGGATGCGCGAAAACCTCGACCGCGCCGCGGAGCACTTCGGGGCGGTCGTCGTCGGCGAGCCGCTGCTCGGCTGGCGCGACCGGTCGGTCAGCGCTCCCGCCCGCCGTGGCGATGACGACTGCTGGTTGCGCGTCGTGTCCGAGGACAAACGGTGGATCGGCGGTGACTTCTGGACGGGCAACCTCGACGCGAACGTGTTCGAGGGCATCGCCAAGCCCCGCGTACTGGACGTGGTCGAGTGGGAGGAGTGGCGGCAGCAGCGCGCCGAGATCATGACCAGGTTGCCGGGCCGCGCGTGCTCGCCGACCGACGCACTGCGCGCCACGGCCGACCTACCCGACGAGTGGTGGGTCGAGCTGCGCCGAACCGTCGACACCGTCGCGGCCACACCGACCGAGCGCGCCAACACCACCCAGGCCAAGGTGACCGACTGGCTTGCGCAGCGCTTCGGCGACGCGGTGGACCCGACGGTGCCCGGGTGGGAAACCGTGCACGGTGACGTGCACTGGGCGAACCTGTTCGGTCCTCGATTCGGACTGCTCGACTGGGAGTGGTGGGGCAATGGCCCCGTCGGCACCGACGCGGCGACCCTGCTCTGCTACAGCCTCCTGGTGCCCGAGACCGCGCAACGGGTGCGCGAGGTCTTCGCCGACGTGCTCGACACCGACACGGGCCGGTTCGCGCAGCTCTACGCCACCGCTCGACTGCTGCGCAGGGTGGACCGCGGCGAGTTCCCCGACCTCGCCGAACCGCTCGAACGGCACGCTTCGGGCCTGCTCCGATCCTGACCGCGTGTGACGGCAGACCGAACACCCCCGCTGGTGGAAGAGCGCACCGTGTACGTGATTCGACCGGCCGAAGAGAACTGACCGGATCACTCCGTCACGGGCAGGCACTCGGCGAGCAGGTCGACGACGTCACGCCAGGCTCGCTGTGCGTGCCGTGGGTGGGGTCCGACGCCGGGGAGCACCGTGTGGTCGACCGGTGGGTGGTGGAAGGCGTGCAGGGCGCCGCCGTAGACCATGAGGCGCCAGTCGACGCCCGCGGACTGCATCTCGGCCGTGAACGCTTCCCGTTGCGCGGGCGGCATGATCGGGTCTTCCGACCCGACCCCGGCCCACACCGGGCAGCGGATGCGCGCCGCCTCGCCCGGGCGGCCGGTGGTCAGTCCGTTGACGGTGCCGATCGCGCGCAGGTCGACGCCGTCGCGGCCGAGTTCCAGTGCGATCGCGCCGCCGGTGCCGTAGCCGATGGCGGCGATCCGGTCGGGGTCGGTCCGTGGGTCGGCGCGCAGCACGTCGAGCGCGGCGTGGCCGATGTCCCGCATCCGGTCGGGGTCGGCGAGCAGCGGCAGGCAGCGGGCCAGCATCTCCTCGGGGTCGCCCAGGTAGCGCCCGCCGTGGATGTCGAAGGCGAGTGCCACGTACCCCAGTTCGGCGAGGGTGTCGGCCCGGTGGCGCTCGACGTCGCTGAGGCCCGTGCCCTCCGGGCCGAGCAGCACCGCGGGCCTGCGGTCGGTGCCTGCCGGGAGGGCGAGGTGCCCGAGCATCGTCAGGCCGTCGGCCGGGTACTCGACCGTGCGTGTGGTGATCGTCGCCATGGAATCGGACGGTAGCGATCGGCGGGCACGGTCGGGCCGGGGTTCACCGCAGGCGGAACAGCGCGGCCACAACCTCCTGCGACCGTGCGACGGGTGCGCGAGGTCTTCGCCGGACAGGCCTTTCCGACCGGCGGGTAACCTCGGGTCCGTGAGCACCCCGGACGACACCGACGACGCCACCCCGCGCGAGGCGCCGGTCATGCCCACCGCCGAGGAGGCCGCCGCTGCCGGGCAGGCGCGGACCGACGCGCCCCGGGTTGTCCGGGTCAGCTTCTGGCTGTGGATCGCGGCGGGGGTCATCGGGCTGGTCGGGGCCGTGTTGTTCCTCGTGCTGCGCGACGAGTGGGCGGACATCCAGGCCCGGAGCAGCCCGGGGCGGAGCGTCGCCGAGATGCGGGGGTTGGCCGCCGGGTTGTCCTGGTGGTTGTTGGCCGGGTCGGTCATGTTCCTGGCGTTCTTCGTGCTGGTCGGCTACAACGCCCGGCGCGGGGTGCGGAAGGCGCGCACGCTGCTACTGGTGCTGGGGGTCTTCGCCGCCCTGTTCGAGTACTCGTTGGGGCGGGTCACCATCTACGGGCTCATCAGCGCGCTGCTGATCATCGTGGCCGCCGGGTTGCTCTACGCGCCCCCGGCCCGGCGCTTCTTCGCCGGGGACGAGCGGTGACCGAGGAGGCCGGGGGAGTTCCCGGGGAAATCACAGAGGCCCCGGAGGTCGAGGAGGCCGTCCGCTACCACGAGTCCGGCTCCACCTGGTGGCCGTTGCTGTGGGGGCCCGGTTTCTGCGGGGTTGGGTTCACCCTGGAGACCGTCACCGGGGCCTCGCACGGTCTCGCGTGGATCGTCGTCGGGGTGGTGCTGCTCGGGTTGACCGCGCTCTGGGTGTCGGCGCGGCGGACCGATCGGGCCGTGACGCTCACCGACACCACCCTCCGGATGGGGACCGGGATGGTGTCCGTCGCGCGGATCGCTCGCGTCGAGGGGGTGCCGGAGCCGGTAGGGGCGCGGGCGGTCGGGGGTGGGTTCACCATCCCGGCCAAGACGCACCCGGTGCCGATGGAGCTGGTCGACGGGTCGGTGGTGCTCGGGTGGGCCCGCTTCTCCGACGACCTGGTCGAGGTGTTGGCGCCCATGGTCGAGGGCAACACCGCCGAGTCCGCCTGCCTGGACCTCGACCTCCCTCCCAGCGCCCGCCCGGCCACCGCCGCGAACGACAGCACGGCGAACGGCACCGCCGCGAACGACAGTGCTGTGAACGAGACCGCCGCGAACGACAGTGCCGAGGGCAATACCGCCGAGGGCAAGACCGCCGAGAGCGACACCGAACGGCCGCAGATCCCGGTCGAGAGCAAGGAAGGCGAGCAGTGACCCGTCCCACCCCGCCGCCGTACCAGGCCCCGCCGCAGTACACGCCGATGCCGCCGGTGTCCGCGCCGCCGCCGAACCCGCGGCCGCGGATCGTCGACCACGCCGTGTGGCTGACCCTCGCCGGGATGGCCGTGAACGTGGTCGGCACGCTCTACCAGTTGATCTTCGACCGGGCGTGGGTCGACCGGACCGTCCGCGAGCTGACCAAGGACACCAACCCGACCTTCGCCGCCGTGGACGCCAAGGTGGTGGTGATCGCCGGGGTGTGCGGCGTGCTGCTGACGATCGGCCTCTACGTCCTGCTCGCCCTGATGGCCAGGCGCGGGCGGAACTGGGCGCGGATCGCCCTCGCCGCGCTGGCCGCGCTCGGGGCCGCCGGGTTCCTCGCCGGGGTGTCGACCGTCGGGCCCGCGCCGGACCTGATGTGGAACCTGGCCGACGCCGCCTTCCGCGTCGCCGCCGTGGTCTACCTGTTCCAACCCGAGGCGACCAAGTTCTTCCAGCCGGGCCGCCGGGGCTGAAAAGCGCCGCGGCGCGGCGGCAAAAGTCGTGCGGCGACCGCTTGCAGGCAATACGGTCACCCCCATGACCACGAGTGGCCCCGATCCCGACCAGTCCCCCAGGTACGACCCCATGCCCGCGGCCCCGCCGCTGAGCGACCGCGAGATGGGTCAGCCCCTGGCCCGCCCCAAGCCCGTCGACACCGCGTTCACCCTGTGGATCGCCAACGCCGCGCTGAGCCTCATCGCCTACGTCGTCACCCTGACGCTCGGTGGTGACGCGCTGCGCGAGGCGGCCCGCGACTCCGCCCGCGCCAGCGGCGGCGGTGGCCTCTCCGAAGCCGACATCGACACCGCGGTCACCGCGGGTCTGGTGTTCTCCGGGGTCATCGCGGTGGCGTTCTTCGCCCTGTACCTGCTGTTCGCGTTCAAGATGCGCGCGGGCCGCAACTGGGCCCGCATCACCCTCACCGTGCTCGGTGCCCTCGGCCTGATCAGCGGCCTGTTCAGCCTGCTCGGCGGTGGGCTGGACGCGGTGAGCCTGGTGCTGAACATCATCCAGATCGCGCTGATCGGCACGGCGATCTTCATGATGTGGCAGAAGGAGGCCACGCACTACTTCGAGGCCGCCAAGCGCACCGGGTGATGCGCGCGGGACACCGCCGGGGTCGGTAACACGGACCGGTCCGGTTGCTACATACCGGGCGTGACCCAGTTGTCCGTACTCCCCGAACCCGAGGTGTCCCGTGCCAGACCGGCGGCGGTGACCGGCGCGTTCTGCGGTGCCCTGCTCGGCGCCTGCCTCACCGGCGTCATGCTCGTCCTCTCCACCCGGTCCCCGGGGCTGCTCGGCCTCGGGGCCGCCCTGTCGGCGCTGGCCGCCGCGGCCTGCGCGCACCCGTTGCGCGAGGGCCGCGGCTGGGCCCGCTCGGGCCTGGTCGCCGCCGCCCTGCTCGGCGCCCTGTGCGCCCCCGCCGCCGCGAACCCCGTCCCCGGCCCGGCCGCCCCCTTCCTGGGCGGGGCCGCTGTGGTCGTCTGGGTGGTCGTGGTGACGCTGCTGCTGCGCGTCGACGCGGGCACCTTCTTCGCCCGCCGCTCCTGAGCCGCCGCCCCCGGTGGGCGCATGAGACCCTGGGGCCGTGACCACCCCCGAACCCGGTTGGCCGGAACCCGCCCCCGCGCCGCACCGCCCCCGCCGCGCGATCGTGGCCGCGGCGGAGGTCGTGGTCACCGCCGCCCTGGTGTGGCTGGCGTTCTGGCTGTGGTCGCGCGGCACGGTCGTCGGCACCCCGATCCCCGAGCGGCCCAACCTGCGGTTCGAGGAGTTCGACGGGCCGTTCGTGGCCGGTGCGGTCGCCGCGGCCACCCTCGCGGGCCTGGTCCTGGTGGACGCCGTGCGGCAGGTCGTGCTGGCGGTGCGGACCACGCCGAAGGCGGCCGTCGAGGTGGCGTGAGCGCGGCCACCCCGCCGCGTTTGGGACACTGGCGTGGTGACCGCTGAAGTCCAGGCCCACGTCCGCAGCTCCGCCGCCCTCTTCGACCGCGCCAAGGCCGTCACCCCCGGTGGGGTCAACTCCCCGGTCCGGGCGTTCTCGGCGGTGGGCGGCACCCCGCGCTTCATGACCGGCGGGTCCGGCGCCTACCTGTGGGACGTCGACGACAACCGCTACGTCGACCTGGTGTCGTCGTGGGGGCCGATGATCCTCGGCCACGCGCACCCCGAGGTCGTCGAGGCGGTGCGCAAGGCCGCCGGTGACGGGTTGTCGTTCGGCACGCCGACCGCGGGGGAGGTCGACCTCGCCGAGGAGATCATCCGCCGGGTCGCGCCGGTGGAGCGGGTGCGCCTGGTCAACTCCGGCACCGAGGCCACGATGAGCGCCATCCGCCTGGCCCGCGGGTTCACCGGTCGGGCCCGGGTCGTCAAGTTCGCCGGGTGCTACCACGGCCACGTCGACGCGCTGCTCGCCGAGGCGGGCTCCGGGGTCGCCACCCTGGGCCTGCCGACCACGCCGGGCGTCACCGGCGCGCAGGCCGAGGACACCCTCGTGCTGCCGTACAACGACTTCGACGCCGTGCGCGCGGTCTTCGCCGAGCACGGCCCGACCATCGCCGCGGTCATCACCGAGGCGGCGGCGGGCAACATGGGCGCCGTCGCCCCGCTGCCCGGCTTCAACGCGCTCCTGCGCGAGCTGGCCACCGAGCACGGCGCGCTGCTGGTCATGGACGAGGTGATGACCGGGTTCCGGGTGTCCGCCGCGGGCTGGTTCGGCCTCGAGGGCGTCGCGGGCGACCTCTACACCTTCGGCAAGGTCATGTCCGGCGGCCTGCCCGCCGCGGCCTTCGGCGGCCGGGCCGACGTGATGGCCCGGCTGGCCCCGAGCGGCCCGGTCTACCAGGCGGGCACCCTGTCCGGGAACCCGGTGGCGGTCGCGGCGGGCCTGGCCACGCTGCGCGCCGCCGACGAGTCGGTCTACCGCGTGCTCGACGCCAACGCCACCCGCCTCGGCGAGCTGTTCACCTCGGCGCTGACCGCCGCGTCCGTCCCGCACCGCGTGCAGTTCGCGGGCAACCTGGTGAGCGTGTTCTTCACCGAAGACCCGGTCGTGGACTACGCGGGGGCGAAGGCGGCGCAGACCTGGCGCTTCCCCGCCTTCTTCCACGCCCTGCTCGACCACGGCGTCTACGCCCCGCCCAGCGCGTTCGAGGCGTGGTTCGTCAACGCCGCCCTGGACGACGAGGCGTTCGAGCGCATCGCCGCCGCCCTCCCCGTCGCCGCAGCGGCGGCCGCAGCAGCCGAGGAGCCCGCGTGACCCAGACCGTCGTCCACCTGCTGCGCCACGGCGAGGTCCACAACCCGTCGGGCATCCTCTACGGCCGCCTGCCGCACTTCCGCCTGTCGGAGACCGGCAAGCGCCAGGCGCTCACCGTCGCGGAGTACCTGCGCGACCACGACATCACCCACGTCGTGGCCTCCCCGCTGCTGCGCGCGCAGGAGACGGCCACGCCGATCGCCGGTTCGCACCGGCTGGAGCTGGCCACCGACGACCGGCTGATCGAGTCGGAGAACGTCTTCGAGGGCCAGAAGGTCTCCGTCGGCGACGGCGCCCTGCGGCAGCCGAAGAACTGGCCGCACCTGCGCGACCCGTTCACCCCGTCCTGGGGGGAGCCGTACCTCCAGATCGCCCACCGGATGCTCGGCGCGGTCCACCGGGCGCGGGCGGCGGCGGCCGGGCACGAGGCGGTGTGCGTGTCCCACCAGCTCCCGGTGTGGACGGTCCGGCGCTACCTGGAGGGCAAGCGCCTCTGGCACAACCCCTCGAAGCGCGAGTGCTCCCTGGCCTCGCTGACCTCCCTGGTGTTCGAGGACGAGAAGCTGGTCGGCCTGCGCTACGCCGAACCCGCCGGTGCCAGCGACCCGAAGAACACGGGGGCCTGAGCCGTGCGCGCGGTCGCGGTCGTGGCGCTGCTGCTGGCCCTGGCGGGCTGCACGGCGGAGAAGGACGCGGTCTCCACCGACACCGAGTTCGTCTTCGTCTCCCCCGGCGGGCAGACCGACATCACCTACCCCGTCGCCGACCGCAAGCCGCTGCCGGAGCTGAGCGGGCCGAGCCTGATGGACGAGTCGCAGCAGCTCAAGCTGTCGGACTACCGCGGCAAGGTGGTCGTGGTGAACGTGTGGGGCCAGTGGTGCGGCCCGTGCCGCGCGGAGGCCCCGGAACTCCAGAAGGTCCAGGACGACTACGGCCCCAAGGGCGTGCAGGTCCTGGGCATCAACTTCCGCGACAACCAGCGCGACGTCCCGCAGGACTTCGTCCGCGACCGCGGCCTGACCTACCCATCGATCTTCGACCCGCCCGGCCGCACCCTGCTGGCCCTCAAGGGCTACCCGCGCGCGGTCGTCCCGGCCACCTTCCTCATCGACAAGCAGGGCCGGGTCGCCGCCGCCTACATGCGCGACCTGCTGGCCGACGACCTCAGGGCCGAGTTGGACAAGCTCACCGCCGAGTCCTGACCGCCCCCGGTGTGAGGTAGGACGCCCCAGGGCCGGGCGCTCACCAGGCCCTGACAGCCGATCCCTACGCTGGTTCCGTGGACGCCACCGAGCTCGTGACCACCGGCCCGCTCCTGGCGGCGGGTGGTGTGGCGCTGCTGGCGGGCGTGGTTTCCTTCGCCTCGCCGTGCGTGGTCCCGCTCGTCCCCGGCTACCTGGCCTACCTCGCCGCCCTGGTCGGCGCCGAGGCCCCGGCCGTGTCCGCCGACGAGGAGCGCAAGTCCGGCCGCGGCCGGGTGCTGGGCGCGGTGGCGCTGTTCATCCTCGGGTTCACCGCCGTCTTCGCCGCGACGATCGGCACCGTCGTCTGGCTGGCGGACACGCTCCTGATCAACCAGGACGTCCTGCAACGCGTCGGCGGCGTGGTCACCATCGCCATGGCGCTGGTGTTCATCGGCCTGGTCCCCGGGATGCAGAAGGACATCCGCATCCACAGGACGCCCAGGATGGGCCTGGTCGGCGCCCCCGTGCTCGGGGCGGTGTTCGGCCTCGGCTGGACGCCGTGCATCGGGCCGACGCTGATGGGCGTGCTGTCCCTGGCCACCGCCACCGGCGGCACCGCGGCCCGCGGGTTCGTGCTCGTCCTGGTCTACTGCCTCGGCCTCGGGGTGCCGTTCCTGCTGATCGCCCTCGGCGCCCGGTGGGCCGTGCGCACCACCACCTGGATGCGCGCCCACGGCCGGGCGATGCAGCTCTTCGGCGGCGGGCTGCTGTTCGTCGTCGGGGTGCTGCTGGTCACCGGGGTGTGGGGCGATGTGGTCGGGTGGCTGCGCGACGCCGTCGTCAACGACTACGAGCTGCCGCTGTGACCGCCTTCCTGCGCAACACCTGGCGCGGCCTCACCTCGATGCGCACGGCGCTGATCCTGCTGTTCCTGCTGGCGCTGGCCGCGATGCCCGGCGCCCTGCTGCCGCAGCGCTCGCTCAACCCGCCCCGCACCGCGGACTACATCGCCGCCCACGGCTGGTGGGGCACGCTGCTGGACCGGCTGGAGTTCTTCGACGTCTACTCCAGCGTCTGGTTCTCCGCGATCTACCTGATGCTGTTCATCTCCCTCGTCGGCTGCCTGCTGCCGCGCACGGTCGACTACGCCAGGTCCATGCGCGCCCAGCCGGTGCTCACCCCGCGCAACCTCGCCCGGATGCCGCACCACGCGCAGGCCACGCTGCCCGAGGAGCCCGCCGCGGTCATCGCCGACGCCAAGGCGCGGCTGTCCGGCTGGCGGACCGTCGAGCGCGACGAGGACGGCGGCGGCAAGACCCTCAGCGCGGAGAAGGGCTACCTGCGCGAACTGGGCAACCTCGTCTTCCACTTCGCCATGCTCGGGCTGATCGTCGCCCTGGCCCTGGGCAAGATGTTCAACTACGAGGGCCAGGTCATCGTGCTGGCCGACGGCTCCGAGTTCTGCAACTCCGGCACCGCCGGGTACGACACCTTCCGGCCCGGCCTGCGCGTCGACGGCACCGATCTCACCCCGTTCTGCGTGCGGGTCGACGACCTCGACGTCAGCTACTTCCCCGACGGGCAGGCCGAGCAGTTCACCGTGCGGATGGACTACCAGGCGGGCGCCGACCTCGACGCGGGCACCTGGCGGCCCTACGACCTGCGGGTCAACGAGCCGCTGCGGGTCGTCGGCGACCGGGTCTACCTGCTCGGCCACGGCTACGCGCCGACCTTCACCGTCACCTTCCCCAACGGGGAGAGCCGCACCCAGACCATCCAGTGGCGCACGGTCGACCCGCAGACCCTGCTCTCGCAGGGCGCGACCAAGTTCGACCCGCCGGGGACCACCGACGCCGAGCAGCGGCGCAAGAGCCAGATCGCGATCACCGGCCTGTTCGCCCCCACCGCCCAGTACGACGGCACCCTGCTCACCTCCGGCCACCCCGACCTCCAGGACCCGGCGGTGGCCGTCGACGTGCTGCGCGGGGACCTGGGCATCGACTCCGGGCGGGGGCAGTCCATCTTCGAGGTGGACCAGTCGCTGGTGGACCAGGGCAGGCTGGTCCGGGTGGCCAGGCAGAACCTGGAGGTCGGCGGTCAGCTCCGGCTCGACGACGGCACCACCGTCCGGTTCGACGGCGTCGAGCGCTGGGCCTACCTCCAGGTCTCGCACGACCCGACGCAGGTGTGGGTGCTCGTCTTCGCCGTGGCGATGATCTTGGGCCTGGGCACCTCGCTGACGATCAAGCGCCGCAGGCTGTGGGTGCGCGCGACGCCGGACGACGCGGGTCGTACCGTGGTCTCGGTCGGCGGACTCGCCCGGACCGACCAGGCGGGGTACGGCGAGGAGTTCAGCAGGATCGCAGCCGCGCTGCGCACTCCCAGGAGGGAACCCTGATGGCGGTCAACGAGACCCTGGCGACCTACAGCGACTGGTGCTTCCGCGCCGCCGTGCTGGTCTACGTCTTCGCGATGGTCGGGTACGCCGTCGAGCAGGCGTTCACCCGCACCGCGAAGAAGTCCGAGGCGGCCCGCGAGCTGGTCGGCGCGGGCGGCCCGGTGCCCGCGGGCACCGACACCCCCGCCTACGGCCGGGTCGAGGCGGCCCCCCGGCGCGACCGGGCCGAGCGCGCCGGTCGCGCGGCGGTGGCCCTGACCGTCCTCGGCGTGGCGCTGCACCTGGCCTCGCTGGTGCTGCGCGGGGTCGCCACCCAGCGCGCCCCGTGGGGCAACATGTACGAGTACAGCATGGCCACGATGCTCATCGCGGTCATCACCTGGCTCGTGCTGATGCGCAAGTTCGACGTCCGCCGCATGGGCGTGTTCGTGCTGACCCCGGTCGTCATCCTGATGTTCCTCGGCGGCACCGTCCTCTACACCGACGCGGGCCCGGTGCAGCCCGCGCTGCGGTCCTACTGGCTGGTCGTCCACGTCTCCGCCGCGATCATCTCCAGCGGCCTGTTCCTCGTCCCCGGCGTGTTCAGCGTGCTGTACCTGATCAAGGCCGCGCACGACCGCAACCCGGCCAAGTTCGCCCGCCTGGCCCCCAAGCTCGCCGACGCCGACACCCTCGACCGGCTGGCCTACCGCACCACGATCTTCGCGTTCCCGATCTACACCTTCGGCATCATCTGCGGCGCCATCTGGGCCGAGGCCGCCTGGGGCCGGTTCTGGGGCTGGGACCCCAAGGAGACCGTGGCCTTCGTGGCCTGGGTGGTCTACGCCGGGTACCTGCACTCCAGGGCCACCGCGGGCTGGCGCGGCACCCGGGCGGCGATCGTCAACACCACCGCGTTCGCCATGGTCGTGTTCAACCTGTTCTTCATCAACCTGGTGATCTCCGGGCTGCACTCGTACGCGTCGTAACCGTTTTGCGCGCGTTGCGGACAGCCCCCGTTTCGGTGGCGCCTGCCGCGAGCGACTACCGTCGCCATCGTGAGTCGGGCGGGACCGCTCGCACGCCGGGCAGGAGGGGTCGCAGGGGTGACTGGACGCCAAGATGAGTCCGAGCAGGCCTGGGGGCCCGGTGGCGGGTCCGCGGTGGGCCGGAGCGGGCCGCCGCGCGAAGCCGACACCGACACCCACGACTTCGGCCCAGCCCCCGAACTCGCCGACAAGGCCGACACCCCGAAGGCGGACGACCCGTTGACCGACGACGCGGCCACCGACCACACCCCGTTCCCCGAGGCATCCGGTCCGCACCGGGTCCCCGGCCCGAACCAGTCCGGCCCGCACCCCGTGCCCGGCCCTGGCCAGTCGGGCCCGCACGCCGTGCCCGGTCCCGGCCAGTCGGGCCCGCACGCCGTGCCCGGCCCTGGCCAGTCGGGTCCGCACGCGATGCCCGGTCCCGGGCAGTCCGGCCCGCACGCCGTGCCCGGGCCGCACCAGCCCGGCCCGCCGCCGGGCTACTACAGCGAACCGACCCCCTCCGGCCCGCAGCCGCTGGCCTACGGGCAGGGCTACCCGCAGCCCGGGATGCCCCCGCAGGGCGGCCCGACCGGTTACGGACCGCCGCCGCAGCAGGCGCCGATGGGGCCGCCGCAGAGCGACGAGCTGTCGTCGGCGCGGCTGCTCAAGCAGGCCAAGCGCGCCCCGCAGTCGGGTTGGCGCAAGGCCGTCTACGTGGTCAGCGGGCACCTGATCAACGTGGGCGAGAGCCCGGCCGACCGGCACCGCCGCGAGCTGATCGCCCGGGTCAACCAGCCGCTGCGCGGCTGCTACAAGATCGCCATGCTGAGCCTCAAGGGCGGCGTCGGCAAGACCACGACCACGACCACGCTGGGCTCGACGTACTCGTCGCTGCGCGGTGACCGGGTGATCGCCGTCGACGCCAACCCCGACCGCGGCACGCTGAGCCAGAAGATCCCGCTGGAGACCACGGCCACCGTGCGGCACCTGCTGCGCGACGCCAACCGGATTCGCCGCTACAGCGACATCCGCGCCTACACCTCCCAGGGCCCCAGCCGCCTGGAGGTCCTCGCCTCCGAGCAGGACCCGGCCGTGTCCGAGGCGTTCAGCGAGGACGACTACCGGCGCACGGTGGCGCTGCTGGAGCACTTCTACAACATCGTGCTCACCGACTGCGGCACCGGGCTCATGCACTCGGCGATGAAGGGCGTGCTCGACATCGCCGACTCGCTGGTGATCGTCTCCTCCGGCTCGGTCGACGGCGCCCGCAGCGCCTCGGCCACGCTGGACTGGCTGGACGCGCACGGCTACCGGGACCTGGTGTCCCGCTCGGTCGCGGTGATCAACTCGGTGCGGCCCAAGTCCGGGTCGGTCGACCTGGACAAGCTCACCCAGCACTTCAGCGCGCGCTGCCGCGCGGTCTGCCGCATCCCGTTCGACCCGCACCTGGAGGAGGGCGCCGAGATCGAACTCGAACGCCTCCAGCCCGACACCCGGGTCGCACTCCTGGAGATGGCCGCCACCGTGGCCGACGACTTCCCGAACGAGGCCCACCGCAGGCGTTGACCACGCCGCGGGGAGGCCGTTCGCCGGATTCGTCGGCGGACGGCCTCCTCTCGGTGTCCGGTCTAGGGCGCGGGCGGGGTGCCGTCGTCCTTGCCGTCCTTCTTCCGGTGCTTGTCGAGTCCGCGCAGGAACTCGGGGTCGTCATCCGGGGCCACCGACGTGCGGTGGGGCGCCACGGCCGCGGGCTGCGGTCCGAGCGCGCGCCACAGCAGGACGGCGACGGTGATGGCGCCGACCACGGCGAGCAGATAGATCATCGAGAGACACCTCCGAACCCTGGGGGTTCGAGGCTAGCCGCTTTGTCGCTTTCGCGGGTCCCGCGCGGCGCTCGATTCGCCGATCAGAGGCCGCCCGGGCCGTTGGCCTCGGTGGTCAGCTCCGCCAGCAGCGTCCGCACCTCGGACTCGCGGAACCGGCGGTGCCCGCCCGGGGTCCTGATGGAACCGATGCGGCCCGCGGTGGCCCAGCGGGTGACGGTCTTCGGGTCGACGCGGAACAGGGCCGCGACCTCGCCCGGGGTCAGCAGGCGTTCTCCGACGTGCGCAACGGTCACTGGGGCCGCCCTCCTCGATGAGCTGGAACTCGGCTGGGGGCCTGGTCGGCGGGAACCGTCGGACCAAACCGGGACCATCGTGGCACTTCGACCATCGGGTACTCGAACGGTTGGGGAATGGTAAAGAGGTAGTAAGGGACAAAACGGCTGTATCCGGACACCGTTCACCCCCTGAGACGGACGTCGTACGCTGCCTCACCGTGGACACCGTGGACCGCCGCATCATCGCCGCACTGCGCACCAACGGCCGCCTCACCTACGCCGACCTGGGCAGGCAGGTCGGCCTCTCCGCCTCGGCGGTGCACGAACGGGTCGGCAAGCTGGAGGCCGCCGGGGTCATCACCGGCTACCACGCCGTGGTCGACCCCATGACCGTCGGCCTGGGGGTGACCGCCCTGGTCGGCATCCACCCCACCGACACCGCCGACGACGAGGACGTGGCCGCCGCGCTGGCCGAGCTGCCGGAGGTGGAGAGCTGCTACCGGGTCGCGGGCGACGAGGCGTTCGTGGTCAAGGTCCGGGTCGCCACCGTCGACGAGCTGGAGCGCAGCCTGGGCAGGCTGCGGCGGATCAACGGCGTCGCCCGCACCCGCTCCACGGTCGTCCTGTCCACCCGCTTCGAGGGCAGGCCCAACGTGTCCGACGTCGAAGGACCCACCCCGCGGACCGACGGGTAGCCTGGGGCCGTGGACGAGCGGCGGAACCTGGGGCGCGACATCGTGCTGTACACCGCGGCCAGGGTCGCGCTGGTGGCCGTGGTCGCCGGGGTGCTGCTGTGGTTCGACCTGCCGCTGCTGGTCAGCCTGGCCATCGCCCTGGTCGTCGGCTTCCCGCTGGGCCTGCTGCTGTTCCGCGGCCTGAACGCCAGGGTCACCGCGGGCCTCGCCGAGCGCGGCGCGGACCGCGACGCCGAGCGCGACCGCCTGCGCGCGGAACTGCGCGGCGACCGGGGCTAGTCACCCGTGGTCTTCGCCATGCTCGGAAGGTGACAAAACGCCGATAGTGTCGGCTCATGACGGCTGTCGACCGATGCAGTGAGCGCACGCGGGCCTGGGTGAACGAGGCCGTCCGGATCATCGAGGCGGACGCCAACCGCAGTGCCGACACGCACCTGCTGCCCTTCCCGCTGCCGACCGAGTGGGGAGTCCGGCTCTACCTCAAGGACGAGTCCACCCACCCCACCGGCTCGCTCAAGCACCGCCTCGCCCGCTCGCTGTTCCTCTACGGCATCTGCAACGGCTGGATCGTCGGCGGCACCCCGGTGATCGAGGCGTCCTCGGGCTCCACCGCGGTCTCCGAGGCCTACTTCGCCAGGATGCTCGGGCTGCCGTTCATCGCCGTCATGCCGCGCACCACCAGCCCGGAGAAGATCCGCCTGATCGAGCGCGAGGGCGGCCGCTGCCACTTCGTCGACTCCCCGGGCGAGATGTACACCGAGGCGCACAGGCTGGCCGACGAACTGGACGGGCACTTCCTCGACCAGTTCACCCACGCCGAGCGGGCCACCGACTGGCGCGGCAACAACAACATCGCCGAGTCGATCTTCCAGCAGATGGCGCTGGAACCGCACCCGGAACCGGACTGGGTGGTCGTCGGGGCGGGCACCGGCGGCACCAGCGCCACCATCGGCCGCTACATCCGCTACCGCAGGCTCGGCACCCGGCTGGCCGTGGTCGACCCGGAGAACTCGGTGTTCTTCGACGCCTGGCGCGACGCCGACCCGGACCTGACCGGCGGGTGCGGCTCGCGGATCGAGGGCATCGGGCGGCCCCGCGTGGAGCCGTCGTTCCTCGGGCAGGTCGTCGACCGCATGGTGAAGGTGCCCGACGCGGCGTCCATCGCCGCCGCCCGGCTGGCCGAGCGGGTCCTGGGCAGGCGCGTCGGCGGGTCCACCGGCACCAACCTGTGCGGCGCGTTCCAGGTCATCGCGGAACTGCGCGCGGCCGGGCGCGCGGGCAGCGTCGTCACCCTGCTCTGCGACGGCGGCGAACGCTACTCGCACACCTACTACGACGACGCGTGGCTCGCCGCCAACGGCATCGACATCACCCCGCACCTGGCGTCGCTGGAGGAGTTCCTGCGCACCGGCGAGTGGTGACCGGTTCCGATTCGCATTGGAAAAGCACCACCGGAGTCCGGAACCGGTGTCCGCCGCGGACCGTCAACCCCGGGGTCAGGCACGGGAGTGGTGGGGAGCCGCGATGAGCGAGTTCATGGTCGAGACAGCACAGTTGCGCGGGTACGCGGGATTGTTGGAGCGCAACGCCGGGCACTTCTCGGCGATCGAGGGCCACGCCAGGGACAAGGGCGGCGACACCAGCGGCTTCACCGGCCTGCTGTCCCTGCTGGTCCCGGTGGTCGACGGGGCGGTCGGCCTGTACGCGGAAACGCTGAAGTTCGGGCACGACAAGATGGCCGAGCTGCACCAGTCCCTCACCGGCGCCGCGGACGCCTACGACCGCGCGGACGCCGCCAACGTCACCAAGATGACCACTGTGGACACCGTGTCGAACATCCCGACGGTGGGGGGCAACTGATGGGCTACGCCGACACCGCCGACCCGATCACCGCCCTCAACAACGAGGCGAACCTCCAGGGCGGCCCCAGCATCTCCGACGCCATCAGCGAAGCGGGCGTGCAGGTCCAGGTCGTCAACTGGATCTGGGAGAAGGTCGTCGGCGACGACCTCGTCACCTCCCTCATCGCCCCCATCACCGGCGACTTCGAGAAGATCGCCACCACCGGCAAGCAGTGGACCAACGTCTGCGACGCCCTCCAGGCCGTCCGCGACAACCTCAACACCGGCCTCGACGAACTCGACCCCCACTGGGACGGCGCGGCGGCGGACGCCTTCGCCATGCGCATCCGCACCATGTGGACGGTCGCGATCGAAGCCGACGCCCAAGCCGCCAAACTGGTCGGCACCGCCTTCGACAAGGTCGCCGACGCGTCGAAGAAGGCGTGCGACCAAGCGCTCAAGCTCATCAAGAAGCTGGTCAACAAACTGCTGGAAGCCATCGCCCTGCTGCCCATCCCGGTGGTCGGCTGGGCCAAGGCGGTCAAGACGGTGATCGACGCCATCGAGATCTACAACGCGGTCATGACCATCATCAACGGCATCAAGGCCATCATCGAGGGCTGCAAGGCCGTCGTGCAGGGCGTCCAAGACCTGGGCAGCGCCATCGGCAAGATCAAGGACATCCGCAACGTCAACGACGCCATCAACTCCGCCAACGACATCTCCGACGCCCGCGACGACATCAACGCGGGCAAGGACCAAGCCGCGGGCGGCCTCAAGACCACCGCCAAGGGCGCCGTCTCAGCGGGCAAGAACGGCTACAAGGCCAACAAGCACTACGGCGAGTACCAGCAGGAACGCAACCCCGTCCCGGCCCCCGCCCCCGAGCCGGAACCGGCGGCGAGCTGACCATGCCCGACGACAACTGGAAGAACGTCCAACTCCGCGAGGCCGAAGCCGACCTGGACCTCGCCCTCGCCGCCCTGGACGCAACGGTCGCCGAAACCGCCGCCCGCTTCGCCGACACCCCCGAAACCACGCTGACGGACGAGGACATCGAACTGATCTCGGCCCACAACCGGGGCCCGGACGCCACCCCCGCCCAACGAGCCCTCCAAACCCGCATCGACGCGGGCGAACTCACCTGGCGCGACATCACGAGCGGCCGGGCCGCGGGTGCGGAAGGGGTCCAGGAGGCGCTGGAGGCGGGCCTCCCGCAGATGCGGCAGGCGTACGCCCTGATCGAGGAGGGGCACACGCTGAACGAGATCATCGCCGCTGGGGTTCCGCCGGAGGACGACCCGGACGACTTCAGCGGTCCGATCATGCGCAGGCGCTAGTCGTTCACGCCGAGAGCGGGCTGCCTCCTGGGGTGGGCCGCTCTCGGTTTGTCGGGTGAGCGTTGGAGGCTTGGGGCTGAGGTGCTTGGCCGTGTCCGGCTGCCGGTCTTTGCCGGGGAAGTGCTTGGTCGCATCCGGGTTCAAGCGCCGGTCGTTTGGTGGGTGGTGCCCGGCTGGGTGGATGTGTTTGGCCGGGGCCCCTATGGCGATCATGTGTTCCAGTGTGACCGGGTGGGGCTGAAAAGATGCCCCACCGCCCAGGCAGGCTGTCACATGATCGCCACCCCCGGCCAAACACATCCACCCACCCGGGCAGTTGCTTGGTCGGGCCGGCGGTTCTCGGGGCGGTCGACTCTCCGACAAGGACAGAAGCCGATCGGCCCGGCCTGGCTGGACTGGTCGCTCCGGCTCAGCCCGCCCTTGCCAGCCGGGCTGCCCTGCTCGGCCCTGCCCCGCCCGGCCCTGCCCCGCTCGGCCTGGCCCGGCCTGGCCCGGCTTGGCTCGGCCTGGCTTGGCTCGGCCTGGCCCGGCCCGGCCTGGCTTGGCCCGGCTCGGTCCGGCCCGGTCCGGCTTGGCCCGGCTCGGTCCGGCCCGGCCCGGCTTGGCCCGGCTCGGTCCGGCCCGGCTTGGCCCGGCTCGGTCCGGCCCGGTCCGGCTTGGCCCGGCTCGGTCCGGCCCGGTCCGGCCCGGCTCGGTCCGGCCCGGCCCGGCTTGGCCCGGCTCGGTCCGGCCCGGTCCGGCCCGGCTCGGCTCGGTCCGGCCCGGCCCGGCCCGGCTCGGCTCGGTCCGGTCCGGTCCGGCTCGGTCCGGTCCGGTCCGGTCCGGCTCGGTCCGGTCCGGTCCGGTCCGGTCCGGTCCGGTCCGGCTCGGTCCGGTCCGGTCCGGCTCGGTCCGGCCCGGCTTGGCTCGGCTTGGCTCGGCCTGGCTCGGCTCGGTCCGGCTCGGCTCGGCCCGGCCCGGTCCTGCCCCGCCCGGCCCGGCTCGGCCCGGTCCGGCCCGGTTCTGCCTGGCCCGGCCCCGCCTGGCTCGGCCCGCCCGGCCCGGCTGGCCCGGCCCGCCCGGCCCGGCTGGCCCGGCCCGGCTGGCCTGGCCCGGTCCTGCTCGGCCTCCTGGCCCGGCTCAGTCCCCGGCCCGATGCTCCCCCGCCCGGCTCGGCTCTGTCCGGCCCTGCCCTGCCAGCCGGGCAGGGCAGGGCCGCTCCGGCTCAGTTCAGTTTGCTTCTGCCAGCTCTCCAGCCCAGCCAGCTCGGCTGGGCCCATCCCGGCTGGTTCAGCCGGCAGGTTCGGCCCATTCCGGGCGGCTCGGTCCAGCCCGGGCGGGGCGTCAGCCCGCTCAACCGGGGTGAGCGGCAGGCGGATGGCGTGGCCGGGCGCGGACAGCCCGGCCGGGTGGAGGGCGAGCCGGGTGGGCGGCTGGGGGGTGTCAGACCGCTGCGGTCACGGCTTCGCCGACTGCGGCGCGGAGGCGGGCGTGCAGGTCGCGGAGGCGGTCGCGGTCGGCGCGGACTTCGACCACCCGCAGGCCCGGGGTGGGGGTGAGGGCGGCGCGGAGGTCGGTTGGGGTGGTGACCAGGGTGTGGGGTACGCCGTAGCCCGCGCACAGGGCGCCGAGGTCGGCGCCGGTGGGGGTGGCGAAGACGCGTTCGAAGCCGTTCTTGTGCTCGGCGGCGCCCTGTTCCAGGAGGGAGAAGATGCCGCCGCCGTCGTCGTTGAGGACTACGGCGCAGAGGTTGGGGCGGGGCTCGGTGGGGCCGATGAGGAGGGCGTTGGCGTCGTGCAGGAAGGTCAGGTCGCCCATCAGGGCGTAGCCGGGGGCGGTGCTGCCGAGGCCCACGCCGACCGCGGTGGAGAGGTTGCCGTCGATGCCCGCCACGCCCCGGTTGGCGTGGATGGTGATGTCGGGGCGGGGGGTGGAGACCAGGTCCAGGTCGCGGACCGGGTTCGAGGAGCCGAGGACCAGGGACGCGCCGGTGGGGAGTGCCTCCAGCACCTCGCGGGCCACGTGCAGGCCGGTGGGCCAGGTTTCCTCACCGAGCAGCTTCTCCACCGCCAGGGTCGCCGCCTGTTCGGCTTCGCGCCACACCGGCAGCCAGGTGGGGTCGTGGTCGGTGACCCAGCGCAGGTCGTCCTCGTCCAGCCAGCCGCGCACGTGGGTGGCCACGTACTGCGGGTCGGTCCACTGCGGGTGGTCGCCGATGCCGTACACCGCGACCCGGTCCATCAGCCCGCGCACCCCGCGCGACAGGGTGGGCCTGCCGACGACGACCACCGCCTCCGGCCGCAGCGACGGCGGGAGCGCGCCGGTGCCCAGCAGCAGCGGCCCGCCGCGCAGCACCGCCGCCCCACCGGCGAGCGCCGCCGCGGTGCCCACCGGTTCGGCCACCACCGGCCAGCCCGCCCGCGCCGCCACCCTGGCCGCCGCCGTGGCCCGCGCCGGGTCGCCGCTGCCGACGACCACCACCGACCGGGCGGGCAGCGGGAAGTCGACCCGGTTGTCCGGGACCGACCGCGGTACCGACGAAGTCGTCCACCGCGCCCCACCCGGCCGCCCGGTCAGCGCGTCCGGCCACGAGTCGCCGAAGGTGGGCACCAGGGGTTCGCGGAACGGGATGTTGAGCTGCACCGGGATGCCGGTCTCCGCGCGCGCCACCCCCCGGCACACCAGCCCGCGCCACACCGGGTTCTGCCCGGTCCGCCGCTCGGCCACCGGGAAGTCCACCGCCACCGCCGCGCTGCCGAAGATGCCGCGCTGGTCGATGGTCTGGTTCGCGCCGCTGCCGTGCAGCTCCGGCGGCCGGTCCGCGGTGATCAGCAGCAACCCCACCCCGGAGTGGTGCGCCTCCAGCACCGACGGGTGCAGGTTCGCCACCGCCGTCCCCGACGTGCACACCACCGCCGCGGGCCGCCCGGTCGCCCGCCCCAACCCCAGCGCCACGAACCCGGCCGACCGCTCGTCCACCCGCACGTGCAGCGTCACCCGCCCCGCCACCGCCGCCTCGTGCAGCGCCAGGCTCAACGGCGCGTTGCGCGACCCCGGGCACAGCACCACCTGCCGCACGTCGTTGCGCACCAGTTCGTCGACCACCACGGTGGCCATCGCGGTGGACGGGTTCACCACAACTCCATTCCCTCATCGCCTCTCGGCACCCGGGCTCGCGGTACCCGCCCACCCGCCACCCACCGCGGCGCTGGGTCGATCACCGCGTCACCCGGCGGCGGGCAGCCGCGACCCGCCGGAACGGCGGCCGGACGTGCGTTCGCGGCCCGTGTGCGGCTTGCCAGGGCTGTCGGGCGCGTGTTCGCGGCCTGGGTGCGGCCTGTCGGGGCGGTGGTGGGGCGCGTGTTCGCGGCCGGTGGCCCGGTCATCGCGGTGGCGGCTCGGTTGGCTTCGGCGGCCCGCAGGCCGGTCGTCGTGGTGCCCGCACCTGCGGCCGGGTCCACCTCGGCGACCCACGGGCCTGCCGGTGTGGTGGTCGGGTTCGCGGGGGTGGCTCGCGGGGTGGTCATGCGGGTGGGCGGGTTCGGCACGGCCGCCTCATTCCGCTCGGGCCGGGAACAGCACCCTGGCCCGCAGGGACCAGCGGGCCAGGGCCCGGCCCGCGTCGGTCAGGGCCACTCGGCGGCCGGTCGGGTCGGCGTCCACCGCTTCGAGGACCCACAGCCTGCGCAGGAAGCGCTCGCCCAGTTCGGTGGCGTTGGCGGGGCCCGGTTCGCCCGACCAGCCCTCCTCGGCCAGGACGAACGCGATCTTCTCGAACACCCTGGCCGGTGCCATGCGCTCCTCGAGCAGCAGGGCCGCGAACACGACCTCCTGGACCGCGCCCAGTGCCGTCCGCTCCCTCGTCACCAGCCGTTCGCCGACGGTCATCAGCAGTGAGTCGGCGTCGCCGATGAGGGCGGCGCCCTGGTCGGTGAGGCGGAGCCTGCCGCCCTCGCGGGTGAGCAGGTCCATCCGCTCGGCCAGTTCGCGCAGCAGGGCCACCGGGGGCCACTGCGACTCGCTGCGGCCGGTGCCCGCACCGCCCCGGCAGGCGGGCATGACCTCCACCAGCGTCGCCACCAGGGCCGTGGGCAGGTAGCCGCTGCCGGTCAGCCTCGCCCCCGCGCCCCGGCAGGACTCCAGCAGGACGGTCAGGGCGGGCAGCCGCTCCTCGGTGGTCTCCGGGGCCCGGCGGACCTCCGGCCGCAGCCGCACCAGCATCTCGCGGCGGGTCTGGCTGCCGCGGCGGGTGAACCAGGCGTCGAGGCGCTCGTCGAGCAGCCGGGCGAACCAGGACTCCTCGCCCTCGGACTCCGGGCTGGTCAGCAGGCGCATCACCAGGCCGACCCGCATCGGTTCGCCGCTGCCGTCGGCGGGCAGCGTGCCCTGGTCGACGGCCTCCTCCAGCAGCCTGCCGCAGGCGGCGTGCAGGGCGGTCTCGACCGGCCCGCCGTCGTCGGCCCAGCTCAGCACGGGGGTGTCCGGCGGCCACACGCCCGAGGCCGCCCACGCCGCGGCCACCAGCTCCCGGTAGCGCGGCCGGTCGGCGGCGGCGTCGAGGATCTCGTGCGTGACCGCCGAGCGGCACAGCCCGGCGTACTCCTCGTGCCCGAGCAGGAACAGCAGCTCGGCGAAGGACTCGCAGGTCTGGTGCAGGTCGTCGAAGGCGCCCTCGCCGCCGGGGCTGTGGTGGGCGCCGGGCAGGGTGCGCCACACCATCTGCTGCACGTCGTAGCGGGTGACCTTGGTCGGGTGCGCGGCGGTGGCCCGCATCACGTGCCAGAGCGCGTGTGCGTGCTTCGCCGCGGTGTCGTCCCGCGCGCGGATCACGTCCAGCGCGGAGTCCAGGTCGTGCACGGGTCCAGCTTTACACGCCGACCCGCAACCCCGCGAACGGCTGTCCACAGGGCGTCGGGCATCCTCGGGCGCGTGGCTGATCGCGAGGTTTCCGAGTTGTTCGACCCGGCGCAGTGGACCGAGGTCGCCGGGTTCGACTTCACCGACATCACCTACCACCGGGCGGTGGGCACCGGCGCGGTGCGCATCGCGTTCGACCGGCCGGAGGTGCGCAACGCCTTCCGCCCGCACACCGTCGACGAGCTGTACCGGGCGCTGGACCACGCGCGGATGAGCTCCGACGTCGGCTGCGTGCTGCTCACCGGCAACGGGCCCTCGGCCAAGGACGGCGGCTGGGCGTTCTGCTCCGGCGGCGACCAGCGCATCCGCGGCCGCACCGGCTACCAGTACGCCAGCGGCGACACCTCGGAGACGGTCGACCCGGCCCGCGCCGGGCGGCTGCACATCCTGGAGGTGCAGCGGCTGATCCGGTTCATGCCCAAGGTGGTCATCGCCGTGGTCCCCGGGTGGGCCGCGGGCGGCGGGCACAGCCTGCACGTGACCTGCGACCTCACCCTCGCCAGCGCCGAGCACGCCCGGTTCAAGCAGACCGACGCCGACGTGGGCAGCTTCGACGGCGGGTTCGGC
The DNA here is from genome assembly GCF_003182415.1 of Actinokineospora spheciospongiae. Classification (NCBI taxonomy): domain Bacteria; kingdom Bacillati; phylum Actinomycetota; class Actinomycetes; order Pseudonocardiales; family Pseudonocardiaceae; genus Actinokineospora; species Actinokineospora spheciospongiae. Next base: position 182,614 of record NZ_QHCP01000003.1, read on the forward strand.
TCGGCGTACCTGGCCCGGCAGGTGGGGCAGAAGTTCGCCAGGGAGATCTTCTTCCTCGGCCGCACCTACACCGCCGAGGACATGGTGGCGATGGGCGCGGTGAACCAGGCCGTGCCGCACGCGGAGCTGGAGGCGACCGCGCTGGAGTGGGCGCGGGAGGTCAACGGCAAGTCGCCCACGGCGCAGCGGATGCTCAAGTACGCCTTCAACGCCATCGACGACGGCCTGGTCGGGCAGCAGGTGTTCGCGGGGGAGACCACCCGCCTCGCCTACATGACCGACGAGGCCGTGGAGGGCCGCGACGCGTTCCTGGAGAAGCGCGACCCCGACTGGTCCCGCTTCCCCTACTACTACTGAGAACCGGCTGCTATTGGGAACCGGTTTGCGCGAGGAGGTAGCGCTCGTGGTCCTCGCGCAGCCGGTTCCACAGCACCCCGCGCCTGCTCTCGTCCACATCGGACAGTGGTAGCCGGAACAGGTCGGCCAGGGCGGCGAAGTAGTCGGCGCGGGCGGTGAGGACCGAGGAGTCCTCGCCGCCCGGGGCGACCGTCTGCAGCGCCAGGCCGCGCAGTTCGTGGATCACCCGCCCCTCGCGGCGGGCCAGGGTGACGGTGCGGACGAACCCCGAATCGGGGGCTGTGGACAACTCGCGGTGCTTGTCGGTGAAGTCGGCGATACTGGCCTCGGAGGGAGCGAAGTCCATCCCGGCGAACGCACCGCGAGGGTCGTGGTCGAAGCGCCAACCGCCGGGGACGACGTCCGAGGGGCGCAGCCGGAACCGGAACGGGTCGGCCCGGTGGTCGCCGGGCACCAGCGGCAGCGGGTCGCGCAGCCCGTCGCCGAGGCCGGTGTCGACGAACCAGCGGCCGCCCGCGCACTCGGGGGCGGGCAGGCCGTGCACCTCGATGACCATGTGCGACCCGGTGGCGCCGGGGGCCACCGGGTCGTTGCGGCCCTGCGCGCCGCCGACGCGCAGGTGGGTGTCGAAACCGAGCCAGTCCAGCAGCACCGCCAGGGCGCCGTTGAGGTGGTAGCAGTAGCCGCCGCGACCGGAGGCCAGGTAGCCCATCGAGTCGAGGGGTTCGACGGTCCGCGGTTCGCGCAGGGCGATCCACACGACCTCGTACGGCACGCCCTCGATCTGCGCGCGGTGCAGGGCGCGCAGGGTGTCGAGGGTGGGTGGCGGCGGGCTCGCGAAGCCGAGCCGGGTCAGGTACGCGTCGCGCAGGCCCTCGTCGAGGGGGCGGCGCCAGGTGCGCTGCGGCACGGCTCAGGCGAGGTTGAGCTGCCAGGACACGCCGAAGCGGTCGTTGGTCCAGCCGAACCTGCGGCTGAAGCCGTAGTCGGCCAGGGGCATCAGCTCGCTGCCGCCCTCGGCCAGGGCGGCGTACACGCGGTCGATCTCCTCTTCGGAGTCGCACTGCACGAACAGGGAGGTGGAGGGGGTGAAGGTGAAGTCGTGCTCGACGGTGCTGTCGTTGGCGAGGATGGTCTGACCGCCCAGGAGCAGCACGGCCTGCTGCACCGTGCCCTCCTTGCCCGGCCCGCCCGCGGGCCACTTGGTCAGCGCCAGCAGCTCGGCCTCGGCGAACAGGTCCGCGTAGAAGGTCAGCGCCTCTTCCGCCTGCCCCTGGAACATCAGGAAGGTGGAGACCTTCTGCGACATGGTGTGGAGTCCTCTCGACCGGGTGAGCGGGTCCGTCGCAGCGTAGGGGCAGGGACCGTTCTGCTGGAAGGATGAGGCGCATGCGAGTGGTCGAACTGGCCAGTGGTCCCGGTCCCCTGGTCGGGCCGCTGCGGGCGGCGTTGGACGGCACCGGGCCCGCTGTGTTGCCCCTTGCGGCGGGGGAGTCGGCCGCGGCGATGCGGCCGGACCTGCCGGTGGAGCCGGGCACCGCGCTGATCGTGCGGACGTCCGGGTCGACCGGTGCGCCCAAGGGGGTGCTGCTGCCCGCCGCGGCGCTGCGCGCCTCCGCCGGGGCCACGCACGCCCGGCTGGGCGGGCCGGGGACCTGGCTGCTGGCCATGCCCGCCCACCACATCGCCGGGGTGCAGGTCGTGGTGCGCTCGCTGCTGGCCGCGACCCCGCTGTCGGTGCTGCCGCCGGGGAGCTTCCGCGGTCGGGTGTTCGTGGAGTCGGCGGCGGACGTGCTCGCCGCCGACGGCCCCCGCTACACCGCGCTGGTGCCGACCCAGCTCACCCGGCTGCTCACCGAGGGCGGTGCCGCCCTGGCCGCGCTGCGCGCCTTCGACGGGGTGCTGGTCGGCGGTGCCGCCACCCCGCCCGCCCTGCTCGACCGCGCCCGCGCCGAGGGCGTCCGCGTCCGCACCACCTACGGCATGAGCGAGACCTCGGGCGGCTGCGTCTACGACGGCGTCCCCCTCGACGGCGTGCGCGTGCGCACCGCCGACGGCCTGGTCCAGCTTGCCGGGCCGACCCTGGCCTCGGGCTACCGCCTCGACCCCGGCAACCCCGCCTTCGCGGGCGGCTGGTTCCGCACCAACGACCTCGGCGCGTTCGACGGCCGGGTGCTCACCGTCCTCGGCCGGGCCGACGACGTGATCAACACCGGTGGGGAGAAGGTGCCGCCCGCCGCCGTCGAGCGGGTGCTGACCGGGTGCCCCGGGGTGCTGGAGGCCTGCGTCGTCGGCCTGCCCGACCCCGAGTGGGGGCAGTCGGTGGCCGCCGCGGTGGTCGCCTCCGGGACCGTCGACGTGCGGGGGCTCGTGGCCGCGGTGCGCGCGGAGCTGGGGCCGGTGGCCGCGCCGAAGCGGGTGCGGGTGGTGGCCGGGCTGCCGCTACGCGGGCCCGGGAAGGTCGACCGCGCCGCCGTCGCCGCGCTGCTCGGCGAGGTGGCCGCCGATGCCGTCGAGGAGGCGCTGTAGGCCGAAGTCGAACAGCTCGTCCAGCTCCAGGTCGACCCCGCCCGCCACCGTGCGGGCGAACGCCGGGAAGCGGCCGGTGGCCAGCACCGCCCGCAGCGCGGTCGACTGGGTGTCCATCCACTGCTCGTCGGTCAGCCCGGACGCGCTCTCCGCCTCCCGCTCCCACTCCAGGTTCACCGCGGTGCCGCGCACGTGGTTGAACACCGTGACGTACACCTGGAACGCCACCGCGGGCGCCAGGCCCAGGCCGTCGAGCGAGCGCAGCATCCACTCCGAGTGGGCCACCGCGTTCGGCAGGAGCTGCGGCCGGGTCAGCGAGAGCGCGTGCGCCAGCCAGGGGTGGCGCCGGTAGACCGCCCACTGCGCCCGGGCGGCGACTTCCAGCCCCGTGCGCCAGTCCGGGGGAGCGGTGTCGGGCAGCGGCACGGTGCCCAGGGCGTGGTCGATCATCAGCAGCACCAGCTCGTCCTTGCCCGCGACGTGCCGGTACGGCGCCATCGTCGCCACGCCGAGCCGGGCGGCGATCCCGCGCATGGACAGCGCCGCCAGCCCCTCGGCGTCGGCCAGTTCCACGGCCACCTCGACGATCCGGCCCCGTGACAGCTCCGGTTCGCGCCTGCGCACCGGCACCCCGGCCGCGACCACCGTGCCGATCCGCGGCAGCGCCTCGACCACGCCCTCGCGCCGCAGCGCGGCCAGGGCCTTGGTCGCGGTCGCCAGGGCCACCCCCCACTCCCGGGTGATCTCCCTGGTGGAGGGCACGCGGTCACCCGGCCGCAGCTCCCCGTCGGCCACCCGCCGCCGGATCTCCGCAGCGATGACCAGGTACGGCGCGTCCATGTCCCACCCTCCCTGTACTAGTACAGCAGGAGCGACTGTACTAGTTGTGACCTGCGGAAACGCTGTGTACGTTGCTCGCCATGACAGCATACGACGTACACACGGTTCTGGTGTCCGGCGCGGGTGTGGCCGGACCCGCCCTCGCGTACTGGCTGCGCCACCACGGCTTCGCCCTGACCGTCGTCGAGCGCGCCCCGGCACCGCGACCGGGCGGCCAGGCCGTCGACGTCCGCGGCCCCGCCGTCGAGGTGCTCGACCGCATGGGCGTGCTCGCCGAGGTCCGCGCCGCCCGCACCGGCACCCTCGGCACGTCCTACGTGGACGCCGGGGGCGCCGAGCTGTCCCGCACCGAGGGCGAGACCTTCACCGGCGGCCCGGTCGACGGCCCCGACATCGAGGTCCTCCGCGACGACCTGTCCGAGATCCTGGTCCGCGCCGCCCCGGCTGAATACCTCTACGGCGACACGATCACGGCCCTCGACCAGGACGACCACGGCGTGCTGGTCCACTTCGAGCGCTCCGCCCCCCGCCGCTTCGACCTGGTCATCGGCGCCGACGGCCTGCACTCCCGGGTCCGCTCCCTGGCCTTCGGCGAGGTCCCCCCGCACCACCTCGGCGTGGCGCTGGCCGTGTTCAGCACCCCCAACACCTTCGGCCTCGACCGCTGGCAGGTCTTCCACAGCAGCGACGCGGGCATGGTCGGCGTCTACAGCGCCCGCGCCAACGCCGAGGCCCGGGTGGTCATGGGCTGGCACTGCACCGACCTGCCCCGCGACCCCGACGCCCAGCGCACCCTGGTCGCCGAGGCCTTCGCGGGCGGCGGCTGGGAAACCCCCGCCCTGGTCGAGGCCATGCGGACCGCGCCGGACTTCTACTGCGACACCATGAGCCAGGTCCACCTCGACACCTGGTCGCGCGGCCGGGTCGGCCTGCTCGGGGACGCCGCGCACTGCCCGTCCCCGCTGTCCGGGCAGGGCACCAGCCTGGCCCTGGTCGGCGCGTACGTGCTGGCGGGCGAACTGGCCCACGGGGGTGGCCTCGCCGGGTACGAGTCGGCGATGCGCGAGTACGTGCGGCTCAACCAGGCCCTCGCCACCGAGCACCAGGGCGCCCCGCCGCCCCCGGAGGCCATGCGCAAAGCGGTGGACGCCATCGACCTCAAGGCGTACTAGGAACACGTGGACCTCGCCGTGGCCACCCTCGCCGACCGCCCCGCTGCACTACGGCACGGCCGCCGAGCACGTCCTCGTCGCCCATGACCGCGCGGTCGAACCCGATGTCTCGATCCGCCACACCACGCGACCGGTATCGACCCCCAGCCCTCGCCAACGTGCTCGAGTGTGCCCTGTCGGCGTGCTCACACGTAGTGTGATGGAAGCTGGGCGGTGCGGGCTTCGATCATCAGCAGTTCCACGCCCCAGTCGTGCAGCTCGGTGACCATCCGCTCCAGGCACTTCGCCCTGGCCCGCTCCTGCCGCTTCGCCGGGACCGGCGTGCCAACCGCCACCACACTCATCGAACCGAGCGCCCCCCACGGTCCGCGCGGCGGTGTGGCGGGCGGGGAATCCCGTGGAGCGTCGGATGGGCGCAACGGTGGCCACCCGTGGTCGGGGTCGTCGTCGCCATCGGTGAAGATGGTGGCATGGCGACTGTGGCGGAGTGGATCGAAGGCGCGCGGGTGCGGACGTTGCCGAACTCCGTGGCACCGGTGTTGGTGGGGGCGGGGGCCGCCGTCGCCGGGGGTGGGTTTTCGTGGGGGCGGGCGGTGTTGGCGTTGGTGGTGTCGTTGTCGTTGCAGGTGGGGGTGAACTACGCCAACGACTACTCCGACGGGGTTCGGGGGACCGATGCCGATCGGGTGGGGCCGTTGCGGTTGGTGGGGTCGGGGGTGGCCACGCCGGGGTCGGTGAAGGGGGCGGCGTTCGCCTGCTTCGGGATCGGGGCGGTGGCGGGGTTGGTGCTCGTGGCGCTGTCGGGCTACTGGTGGCTGCTGTTGCTGGGGGCCGTGAGCATCGCGGGTGCCTGGTTCTACACCGGGGGGGACAAGCCGTACGGGTACTCCGGGTGGGGGGAGGTCGCGGTCTTCCTGTTCTTCGGGGTGTTCGCGGTGTTGGGGACCGAGTACGTGCAGACCGGGCGGGTCAGTTGGGTCGGGGTCGGCGGGGCGGTGGCGATGGGGGGGTTCTCCGCGGCCGTGCTGGTGGCGAACAACCTGCGGGACGTGCCGACCGACCGGGTGGCGGGGAAGAACACGCTGGCGGTGCGGCTCGGGGAGGAGCGGACCCGGGTCCTCTACGCCGCCCTGGTGGTGCTGCCGTTCCTGGTGAGCGTGGCGCTGGTGTTGTGGACGCCGTGGGCGTTGGTGGGGGTCGTGGCGGTTGTGCTGGTGGTCCCTGGGTTGAAGCTGGTGCTGGGCAAGGAGACCGGGCTCAACCTGATCCCCGTGTTGAAGCAGACCGGGTTGGCGATGCTGCTCTGGGCGGCCGTCACCACCGCCGTCCTCGCCCTCGCCCGGTAGCCGTCAAGCCCGCCCGCGCCCCCGCTCCCGCCCGGGAGGCCGGCGCAGGCACGACGACCGCCCCGGCACCCACCGCCGCGCGTGCACCGGTCAGCGCACCCGTTCGCGGAGCCCGCGCACGCGGGCCTCCACCTCGGACAGGGAGGTGCCGGGGCGGGCGGTCTCCCAGTCGGACAGGGCGCGGAGGTAGTCGCGGGACAGGTCGCCGAGTTCCGGGGTCGGGGGGAGGTGGACCATCCGCGCGGCGACCAGGGCCAGTTCGGCCCCCAGGTCCGCCCGGCGCTCCCGCCACGCCGCGCGCTCGCGCCGCCGGTCGTCGAGGCGGGCGAGGCCGCGCTCCAGCAGCCCGGCGCCGCCGTGCACGCCCACCACGACGGCGCCGACCAGGGCGACGGGGAGCAGGTGGCGGTACGCCGGGGAGTGGAACGCGCGGACCTCGCGCAGCAGCTTGCCGCGGGCGAGGTCGTTGTCGTACATCGCGGCGAGCTGCTCGGCCATGGCCCGGTGGTCGTGGCGGAGGAACTGGGTGGTGTTGTCGTAGGCGGTCCAGTTGGCGAAGTCCCAGCCGAAGCGGTCGGTGGTGAGCGGCAGGTCGTCGCTCTCGCAGCCGTGCTCGAACCGGCCGTCGACGACCAGGACGTTCACGATGCCGTCGATGGCGTCGGTGACGGCCGCGCAGCTCTCGGACTCGTCCGCGGCGAGCGGTGACCCGGCGGCGACGACCACCATGGTCAGCGGGCGCTCCCCGAACGCCCGCCGGACCCCGTCCGCGTCGACGCCCGCCACCCCCGGCTCGACCCACACCGCGTCCCGGTCCAGCGCCGCCACCGCCGACCGCGCCGGTGAGAACAGCAGCAGCAGGTCCGCCCAGCTCAGGAACACCACCGCGGCCACGCCCAGCGCGACCAGCCAGCGGCGCGGCACCACCCACCCCGCCCGCGCGCTCACGGCGCCACCCCCAGCAACCCCGCGGCCTCGGTGAGCTGGTCCCGCGCGGTCCGCGCCGCCCCCCGCGCGGTCGGCAGGTCGCCGTCCGCCGCGAGCAGGTCCCTGGCCGCGCCGTACCGCTCGGTGGCGCTGGTGACCAGGTCGGCGGCCCGGCCGTCGCGGGCCAGGCCGTCGAGCCGGGCGATCTCGCCGGCCAGGGCGGTGACCTCGGCGGCGAGCCGGTTCCGGGCGACCCGCTCGGCCACCGCCCGCTCCCGCCGCAGCCGGGACGGGCGGTGGCGCAGCGCGACCGGCACCCCGACCAGCAGCACCGCCGCACCGGCGAACGCCCACGGCGCCACCGCCGTCGCCCAGGCCGGCGGGCCCGCGTCGGCCGACGGGGCGACCAGGGCGGCAGCCCGGGCCGCCCTGGTCCCGCCGACTTCCTCGACCAGCAGCGACCCCAGTCGCAGCGGGTCCGGGCCCCACTCGGCGAGCCGGAAGAAGTTCTGCCCGTAGTAGGCGTCGCGGGCGGTGCGGGCGACGTCGGGTTCCGGGCCCGCCATGTCCACCCAGCGCCCGCGGACGACGACCACCAGGTCGCGCGGGAAGCGGGCGCCCAGGCGGTGGACGAGGTCGGTGGCCGGACCCGCGGGCAGCACGGCGATCCGCACCGCCAGGTCCGGCCCGGCCCGCGACCACCGCTCGTCCTCCTCGGCGGCGGGCACGCCGGGGCCGGTGTGCACCGAGCGGGCGGCGAGGTCGGCGGCGACCCGCTCGACCTGCGCGGCCTCGGCGGGCACCGGGGCGGCGGGTTCGGCGTGCGGGCGGTCCTCGGCCAGCGCGGTCAGCACGGACTCGGTCAGGTCGGCGGTGCCGAGGACGGCCGCGACCTCGGCCATGTTCTCCGGTCCGATCAACCGGTGGCTGCGCCCCACCTCCACCCGCAGGCCGCTCACCACGACCAGCCGGTCCCCGCCGTGCTCGTCCCGCAACCTGCGGAGCTCGTCGCGGTGGCGGTCGCGGCTGTCGGTGCCGGAGAACGGCAGCAGTAGCAGCTTCCAGCCCGCCCGCTCCAGCTCCGGGCGCACCCGGCCCTCGTCGACGACGGCGGGGGCGCCGGGGAGCCGGGCGACGTGGTCGTCCGCCAGCGCCCGCACGGCCTCCTCGGCGGTCCAGGGGATCGGCGCGTCCGCGGCGGTGGTCGTGGTGGTCGCCGGGGCGGAGACCGGGGGCTCACCGCCGTGGGTGGCCAGGAACCTGATGCCCGCGATGACGAACGGCGTGCTGAACAGCAGGAGCACCACCAGGACGACCAGGGTCGTGTCCCGCCGCGCGCTCTCACCCTTCGCCACCGAGAGAGCATAGGCAGTGCGCCCCCGGACCGGCGCAAACCACCCATAGCGCACGCGACCGGTCACCGCCGGTCATCCCGCTACGCTCGTCGTGTGACAGCCGAGCCCGATCGCTCCCAGCCGGTCCGCCGCACGACCGCGATCGTGGCGATCGGTGTCGCCGGGCTGCTGACCGTCCTCGGCCTGCTCCTGGTCATCGGCGCCTTCACCGAGGACTCGGCGATCGAGTCCGACACCGGCCGGGCCAACGCCGACGTGGTCAGCGTGGCCTTCGGCCGCACCCTGGTCCGCTTCCAGACCCCCGACGGTGCCGAGCACACCCCGTCGGGGGGCGTTCTCTACCCCGAGGCGCTGGAGGAGGGGCAGGTCGTGCGGGTGGAGTACGACCAGGGCAACCCGGACCTGGTGCGGGTCGCCGGTCGCGGCGCGACGCTGACCGTGCTGCCGGTGAGCACCACCCTGCTGGTCGGGTGGCTGGTCGTCGGCGGGCTGGTCTGGTGGTTGCGCAGCCGGGGCCCGCTGCACATCCGCCCGCTGCTGCCGCGCCGCATCCGCGTGTGACGGTCCCGCGCTGATCAGTACCGGTTCGGCCGGTGGTCGTCCGGGGCGGGGAAGTGCTGGGGTGCGTACTGCTGCGGCACCTGCCGCCCGCCCGTGGGCTGCTGGGGGATGGTGCCCTGGTGGTACCCGGGCTGCGCAGGCCAGTCTTGGGTGAACTGGCCCTGGCCGTACGGCTGCTCCGGCGGGTACTGGCTCTGCCGGGGCGGCCCCGCGGGAACGGACTGGGTCGGGTGGGCGCCGTGGGCCGCGTGGGCGAACCCCTGCTGGTAGTAGGCGGCGCGCTGCTGCTCGGCCTGCCTGCGGGCGGTGTTGGCCTCCACCTGCTCGCGCATCCGGGGGATCTCCTGCTCGGCCCGGTCGAGCCACCGGGTCCAGCGCTGCTGCATCGGCTTGATCAGACCACCGCCGACGCCGATGACCGCGATGCCGCCGATGGTGGCCAGGACGGTGATGAGGACGGGGGTGGTGACGGTGGTGGCGACGCCGACCTGGTTCAGCGCGGCGATCACCCCGAGCCCGACGACGAACACCGAGGCGGCGGTGGCCACGACCTTGCCGTAGGACAGCCCGCCCATCGCATTGGTGATGAAGTCCTTGGCGGCCTTGGCGATGGCCGCGGCCACCACGACGATGACGATCGCCACGGCGGCCCTGGGCAGCCACGCCACGATATCGCCGAGGAGCTGCGAGACCGGGTTGCTGCCCCACACGCCGAAGGCGAGCTGCAGGGTGATCAGCAGGACCGCGTAGCGGACGAGCTTGGCGATGACGTCCGAGGCGTCGTACTCCGACCTGGCCAGCGCGGTCTTGACCCCGCCGCGCTCGACGACCCGGTCGAACCCGACCCGCTCCAGGACGGCGTTGACCGCCTTGGCCAGGAGCCTCGCCACGAACCATCCGATCACCAGGACGAGCAGGAACCCGAGCAGCCTGGGCGCGGAGGTGGCCACCACCTGCCACGCCTGGGACAGGCCGCTCCCGAAGTCCACGGCGGCCACGGTCGATGTCGACGTCACAGCCTTCCCCTTTCCGTCACGGACCAGGGGCCTACCCGGGGTTCGGGGGCGTACACGCGGACCACGCGTCAGGGGGTCAGCCCACGGTAGAAGTCGAGCAGCACCGGGGCCAGCACGCCCTCCTCGACCTGGTGGGTCTGCTCCGGCAGCACGGCGACGGTGACGTCCGGCAGCGCCGCCGCGGCGGCCCGGGCGCCGCGCACCAGGGCCTCCGGGCTGGCACCGCCGTGGCAGACCAGGGCGGGGACGGCGACCGCGGACAGGTCCGGCACCGAACCGTCACCGACGACCCGCCCGTCGTAGGGCAGCGTGTGCGCCATGCCCACCAGGTGGCCCCAGGCCGGGCCGCGGCGCACGGCGTCGACCGCCTCCGCGGGCATCCCGGTCACCTCCAGGAACGCCACCACCGCGCCCTCCCGGTCGCCCGCGGCGATCCGGGCCTCCTGCTCCTCGGCGTAGGTCGGCGACCCGGCGCCGAACGGCGGCTCGTACACCGCGACCCGCTCCGCGGGCACCCCCGCCGCCACGGCCTTGAGCACCAGCACCCCGCCCGAGGACATCCCGTAGAGCCGCGCGCTCCCGCCGACGGCCCCGACCACCGCGGCGAGGTCCTCGAACTCCCGCTCCACGGCGTACCCCGGCGCGTCCCCGCTGCCGCCGCGCCCGCGCCGGTGGTAGCTGACCGCGCTGAACTCCCCGGCCAGCCCGGCCGCCAACCCCGCGGTCGACCCGGCGTCCATGAACGCCCCGCCGACCAGCACCACCGGCGGCCCCGACCCCACCACGTCGAACTCGACCCCGACACCGTCCGCCGAACGCACCTTCGCCATGGCGCCCAGCCTCCCGCACCCCACCGACAATCCCGCCAGTCCCGATCGCCAGTCCCGATCGCCAGTCCCGATCGCCAGTCCTGATCGCCAGTTCCTCAGCCGCCGCGCCACCAGCCCAGCGCCTGCTCGGCCACCCCCGGCGCCGCCACCAGCAGCCCGTCCGCGGGCAACCGCACCGCGTCGCGCCCCGACCGGTCCAGCACCACCGCCCCCGACTCCGAGGCCAGCGCCACCGCGGCGGCCACCTCGTGCTCCCGGCAGCCGTGCAGCACCGCCGCCGCCGCGTGCCCCAGCGCCACCTGGGCGACCGCCAGCGCCGACGAGCCGAGCACCCGCACCCGCGCCGCGGCCGCCCCCGCCCGCTCGATGAACCCGGCCAGCCCCGGCCACGGCCCACCCGACACCAGTTCCGTGCACACGATCGCCCCCGCCACCGAGGTGCGGTCCCGCAGCGCGATCCGCACCCCGTTCACCCGCGCCCCGCGCGCCCTGGCCGCGGCGTAGATGCGGCCGCGGAACGGGTCGGCGACCACCCCGACCACCGGGCCGTCCGCGTCGACCAGGGCCAGGCTGTAGGCGCACCAGGGGATGCCCGCGGCGTAGTTGGCGGTGCCGTCGAGCGGGTCGACCACCCAGCGGTAGCGGGACCCGGCCTCGGCGCCGAAGGCGGAGCTGACCACCGGGATGCCGGGGAACTCCGCGGTCAGCACCCGCCGGGTGTGCCGCTCCAGGGTGTGGTCGGTGTCGGTGACCCAGTCGAACGGCGACTCCGGGGTGTCCAGGACCGCGTCCCGACCCGCCGTCGCGGTGATCACGTCGGTGGCGTCGTTGGCGAGCCTGCCCGCGGTCTCCAGGGCCCTGGAGAGCAGCCCGGGGTCCACCTGGCCGCGCGGACGCGGTGACATGAGGGTCATGCCGACCTAGGGTGACCACCTCTGGTGTCCGGTTCACGACCCCCAGGTGACCAAACGACGATGGTCGGGCCAAGGTCGCGCGGGGCACCGGCTGTTCGGCGGCCGTTCGCCCGACTGCCACGCCCAGGTCGATCCCGGCTGCGACGGTCGGACCCGTGCGCGTCGCCATCGTCACCGAGAGCTTCCTGCCGCAGGTCAACGGGGTCGCGAATTCCGTGCTGCGGGTGGTGGAGCACCTGCAGCGCCGGGGCCACCCGGCGCTCGTCGTGGCCCCCGGGCCCGGCCAGGACCGATACCGGCACGCCGAGGTCACCCGGGTCCCGGCGGTCGGTGTACCGCTGATCACATCGCTGCCGATCGGGGTGCCCACCCGCCGGGTGCTCACCGAACTGGCCGCGTTCGACCCGGACGTGGTGCACCTGGCGTCACCGTTCGTGCTCGGCGCGGGCGGGCTGTGGGCGGCCAACCGGCTCGGGGTGCCGACGGTCGCGGTGTACCAGACCGACGTCGCCGGGTTCGCCGCCGCCTACGGCCTCAGCCGCGGCTCCCGGGCGGCCTGGCGCTGGATTCGCAGGCTGCACGCGGGCGCGGACCGGACCCTGGCCCCGTCGACCGCCGCGGTCGACGACCTCACCGCGCACGGCGTGCCCCGCGTGCACCGCTGGGGCCGCGGCGTCGACACCGACCGGTTCCGCCCGGACCGCGCCAGCCGGGCGCTGCGCGCGGAGCTGGCGCCGAACGGGGAACTGCTCGTCGGCTACGTCGGCAGGCTCGCCCCGGAGAAGCAGGTCCACCGGCTCGCCGCCCTGCACGGGGTGCCCGGGGTCCGGGTGGTCGTCGTCGGCGAGGGGCCCGCCGAGGAGTCGCTGCGCGCCCTGCTGCCCGGTGCCGCGTTCCTCGGCTTCCGCGACGGCACCGCGCTCGCCGAGGCCTACGCCAGCCTCGACGTGTTCGTGCACACCGGCCCGCACGAGACCTTCTGCCAGGCCGTGCAGGAGGCGATGGCCTCCGGGCTGCCGGTGATCGCCCCGGACGCGGGCGGCCCGCGCGACCTGGTCCGCCCCGGCCGCACCGGGCTGCTGCTCGACCCGGCGGAGTTCGACCTGCGCGGCGCCGTCGACCGGCTGGCCGACCCGCTGACCCGCCGCCGGATGGGCGCCGCGGGCCGCGCCGCGGTCCGCGACCGGGGCTGGCCGGGGGTGTGCGAGGAGTTGCTGGGCCACTACCGGGCGGTGCTCGACGACACCCGTGCGGTGGCCGCCTGAGGCGTTTCTCGTACGCTGCCGCACATGGCGCGCGCCGGTTTGGACAAGGACCCGCACGACATCGCCGAGATGTTCGACGGTGTCGCCCAGGGCTACGACCGCACCAACACGGTCATGACACTCGGGTTCGACCGCCGCTGGCGCGAGCAGACCCGCCGCGTCCTCGACGCCCGCCCGGGGGAGCGGGTCCTCGACCTCGCCGCGGGCACCGCGGTGTCCACCGTGGAGTACGCCCGCTCCGGCGCCTGGTGCGTCGCCGCCGACTTCTCGCTGCCGATGCTCTCCGGCGGCGCGGGCCGGGGCGTGCCCAGGGTCGCCGCGGACGCCTTCCACCTCCCGTTCGCCGACGAGGCGTTCGACGCGGTCACCGTCACCTTCGGACTGCGCAACATGGTCCCCACGGTGGAGGCCCTCGCCGAGATGCGCCGCGTCGTGCGGCCGGGCGGGCGGCTGGTGGTGTGCGAGGTGTCCCAGCCGCCGCTGCGCACCCTGCGCTGGCTCTACCACAACACGGTGCTGCGGGCGCTGCCGCTGATCACCCGCCCGTTCTCCTCCAACGGCGAGGCCTACGCCTACCTGGCGGAGTCCATGCGCGACTGGCACGACCAGCGCTCGGTCGCCGAACTGGTGGCCAAGGCGGGCTGGACCGAGGTCGAGTGGCGCAACCTCACCTTCGGCGTGGTCGCCCTGCACCGCGCGGTCAAGCCGTGACCGCCTCCCGACCGGTCTGCCACCGGTCCACCCGCCGCATCAGGTAGAGCACCGCCGCCGCGGCCACGACCGTCAGCCCCGCGCCCACCGCGGCGGCGGCGTACACGGCCCCGAACGCGGCCACCGCGTGCCCGCCCGCCAGCACCACCCCGACCGCCTCGGCCAGCAGGGACAGCAGGGACGCGCCCCACCACAGCCCGACGACCCACCCGGTCGGCACCGCCCGCAGGTCGGCCCCGCGCGGCGGCACGTCCGGGTTGCTCGCCCGCCACACGTCGGACACCACCACCGCGGGCAGCCACAGGTTCAGCCCCGGCACGAACCAGGCCCCCACCACCCACCCCGGCCCCAACCGGTGCGGCGCCGCGCAGATCCGCGCCGAGTTCGCCCGGGCCCGCCGCAGCCAGGTCGCGAAGGCCGCCGTGGACGCCACCGACCCGACCAGCCACACCCAGGCCAGCGTCACCGCCCGCCCGTTGGCGGCCACGAGCTGCGCCGCCTCCGCCGCCGGGTCGCGCACCAGCGCGTAGGAACCCCACGCCTGCCAGGCCGCCGAGCAGGCGACCAGCGCGGTGACCGCGATCAACCCGGACGCGGTGCAGCGGGCGGTGTGCGCGGGCCGCACGATCGGCACGTCGTCCGGCGGTGCGGCGGGCGCGTGGTCGTCCGTCCGCGCCACACCGGTCATCTCGGTCATCGAGGGTGCGCCTCCTGGCGGGCCGTGGTCGACCCGGGGAACATCGTGACCCGCCGTACACCCGTTTCACCAGACCCCGGCGCCGGTGTCCCACGCGGGCGCTGCGCGGACGGGCCGCTCCCGGCACGCCCTAGACTGGGCGGCATGACGACTTCTTCGATCAGCAGGCGCAAGGCTGGCGAGGACGCCGAGGTGATCGTCGTGGGCGCGGGCCCCGCAGGTTCGACCGCGGCCACCTACCTCGCCCGCGCGGGCCTGGACGTCCTGCTGCTCGAGAAGAGCACCTTCCCCCGCGAGAAGGTCTGCGGCGACGGGCTCACCCCCCGCGGCGTCAAGCAGCTCATCGACCTCGGCGTCGACACCAGGGAAGAGGCGGGCTGGCTGCACAACCGCGGCCTGCGCGTGGTCGGCGGCGGGGTCACCCTGGAACTGGACTGGCCGGACCTGGCCACCTTCCCCCCGTACGGCGTCGTCCGCCCCCGCCAGGACTTCGACGAGATGCTGGCCCGCACCGCCCAGCGCGCGGGCGCCCGCCTGCTGGAGCAGACCACGGTCACCGGCGCCGTCACCGACGACCGCACCGGCCGCGTCGTCGGCGTGACCGCCAAGGCGGGCCCGGACAAGACCCCGGTCACCTACCGCGCCCCGCTGGTCCTGGCCTGCGACGGCGTCTCCGCCCGCCTGGCCCTCTCGGTCGGCCTGGACAAGATCGAATCCCGCCCCATGGGCGTCGCGGTCCGCCGCTACTACGCCAGCCCCCGCAGCAAGGACGACTACCTGGAGTCGCACCTGGAGCTGTGGGACCGGTCCGACCCGGCCAACCCGGTCCTGCTCCCCGGCTACGGCTGGATCTTCGGCATGGGCGACGGCACCGTCAACGTCGGCCTGGGCATCCTGTCCACGTCGAAGGCGTTCGGCAGCACCGACTACCGCAAGCTGCTGACGTCCTGGCTGGACGGAACCCCCGAGGAGTGGGGCTTCCGCGAGCACAACGCCACCGGCAAGATCGGCGGCGCGGCCCTCCCCATGGGCTTCAACCGCACCCCCCACTACCGAGACGGCCTGCTCCTGGTCGGCGACGCGGGCGGCATGGTCAACCCCTTCAACGGCGAGGGCATCGGCTACGCCATGGAGTCGGCCAGGATCGCCGCCGAGTGCGTCATCCAGGCCCTGGCCCGCGCCGAGGGCCCGGCCAGGGAGAAGGCCCTGCACGGCTACCCGGTCGCCCTCCAGCAGGCACTCGGCAGCTACTACCGCTTGGGCAACATCTTCTCCAAGCTCATCGGCAACCCGAAGGTCATGGCCCTCGCCACCAAGTACGGCCTCCCCCGCCAGACGCTGATGAAGCTCGTGCTCAAGCTCCTGGCGGGCCTCTACGACCCCAAGGACGGCGACGCCTTCGACAAGGTCATCGTCGCCGCCACCAGGATGGCCCCCACCGTCTGACCGGGCGCTGAGTCGCCGACCTGTTGCCCCGCAACCGAAGCCCGGGGCTGCTGTGGCGTGATGGAGGACTCGATGGGTGCGTTCGACGTGCCGCTGGATGATGAACGCACCCAACTGGACGCGTTCGTCGAGGAGTACCGCGCCGCCGTCGAGGCGACGCTGGACTCCCTCACGGAGGAACAGGCCCGCCGCGCACTCGTCCCGTCGGCGACGACGCTGCTCGGGCTGCTCAAGCACGTCACGTGGATGCAGCGGGTGTGGTTCGAGGAGTGCGTGGGCGGCACGCCCCGCCGGGAACTCGGCCTGGTGGGAAACCCGGACGAGTCCTTCCGCCTCGCCGACGGCGACACCGTCGCCTCGGTCACCGCGGCCCACCGGGAAGCCTGCGCCACGGCCAGGACCGCGGTCGCGGACCTGCCGCTGGACACCGTGGTGACCGGCCACCGGACCGGACCGCGCACGCTCCGCTGGGTGTACCTGCAAGTCCTGTGGGAACTGGCCCACCACTGCGGCCACGCCGACATCCTCCGCGAACAGGTCCTCACCGACTGAGTTCACCCACCCGCAGTTCTGGGCTCCCTCGCGCGACCACCCTCCGAACTCCGGAAAGAGACCACCAAGAGACACCACCAAGCAACACATCGCCCGTTCGTGCAAGACCGTCAACCCGGTTTTTTTCTCAATCGTCCGCCTTCCGGGCGCTTTGTGACGACAGAAAAACCCGTGAACGGCAGCAAGCCCCCGACCGTATGGCCGGGGGCTTGCTGCCGTTCACGAACGCCGTGGCCTGACCCGCTCACACGGGGGGGACGATTCCGGGAAAGTGTCCCACGGTCTGACAGTGTGGGCACGGGCGTCCATTGTCCACCGTGCGAGGTACACCACCGATGATGGCGAGCTTGGGGTCCGCGATCAGGCCCCCGCCGCCACACAGCACGCACACCGTGTGGGTCTCCGACGGGACCTCCACGTCGTCGCCTGTCTCGTCGTCCCCGTAGCCGCCGTTCATCTGTGCCGCCTCACTGGTTCGTCATGCGTCCACCCACTGCGACCCGTCGCACTGCGGGCGCGTGATCTTCTCGTCCACTGTTCCGCCGCGCCCGCCCGTGCTCGCGGCGCGCTGCACGGTCACCACCCCCGGCTGGGTGTAATAATTTCCGGATCGACTTGTGAGATGGAACATCCGATCGGGCAATCTGCCAATCACCGCTCCAATGGGCACACGGCACGATCCGCACCACAGGCATACCGCCACGTCTTTGGCATTGAGACCAGATTCTGCGCTCATGGGTTGGGCGCTGATCGGCCATCCGCCTCGGGTTGCGGCTCTCGGTCCCGTTTCGCCGAGGCGGTGCCCGGTCGGCGGATGTCGATCTTGATCTATGGGTAACTCAGAGATGATCTTGTCTGCGGGCAGCCTCGGAGGAGTGAGAAGCAATACACCCGTACTGGTGAGTCCGCCCAGGTCACGGCCATGAGAATGGTCACGCAGAGTTGTCCGGGACCCAGGGTTTCGCGTTGTGAGCCGCGTCCTACACTGGCCCCGATGCTTGTGAACCCGTTCACACCAGGCTGCGCCAGCTTGTGAATGTTTTCACAATCATCACCCGATCGCATGGTATGGGTTAGGGCTGCCTAACAACGGGTGGTGTGACCGATGCCCCATAGGGTTCGGGCCGGAGGAAGCGGGAAAGGACGACGGAGTGCCCATGCTCGTAGCCCAATCTTCGGACGTGTCGTCGGACCTGGGGATCTACCTCCCCCTGGTGGTGATGTTCGCGCTGGCCGCGGCGTTCGCGGTGTTCTCCGCGCTCCTGGGACCCCTGGTCGGGCCCAGCCGCTACAACCGGGCGAAGTTCCAGGCCTACGAGTGCGGCATCGAGCCATCGCCGCAGCCGGTGGTGGGCGGTGGCCGCGTGCCGGTCGCCTACTACCTGACGGCCATGCTGTTCATCCTGTTCGACATCGAGATGGTGTTCCTCTACCCGTTCGCGGTGTCGGCGGACGTCCTCGGTCTGTTCGGACTGGTCGAGATCTTCTTGTTCATCGCGACGGTCGGCTTCGCCTACGCCTACGTGTGGCGGCGCGGCGGCCTCGACTGGAACTGACGGGAGGCACTGAGGTCATGGGACTCGAGGAAAAGCTCCCCAACGGCATCATGCTGGCCAGCTTGGAGAAGCTGGTGAACTGGGGCCGCAAGAACTCGCTGTGGCCCGCCACCTTCGGGCTGGCCTGCTGCGCGATCGAGATGATGACGACCGGCGGACCCCGCTACGACATCGCCCGGTTCGGCATGGAGGCCTTCCGCGCCTCGCCGCGCCAGGCCGACCTGATGATCGTCGCGGGCCGGGTGACCAACAAGATGGCCCCGGTCCTGCGCCAGATCTACGACCAGATGGCCGAGCCGCGCTGGGTGCTGGCCATGGGCGTGTGCGCCTCCTCCGGCGGCATGTTCAACAACTACGCCGTGGTGCAGGGCGTCGACCACATCGTCCCGGTCGACATGTACCTGCCCGGCTGCCCGCCGCGGCCGGAGATGCTGATCGACGCGATCCTGAAGCTGCACGCCAAGATCGGCGACGAGCCGATCAACGCCGCCCGGGCCGCGATCCGCGCCCAGAGCGGCGCCCGCACCGAGCTCATCGCGTCCACCGTGAAGTACGCGAAGAAGTGAGGTGAACCCGAATGGCTGACGATCCCACCACCCCAGACCCCACCACCCCCGAGTCCGACGCCGGTCACGAGATCGGCGGCGCGGACTCCTCCGCCCAGCAGCCCGACGAGGGCTTGCAGGTCACCGGCCCCGGCGACGCCGAGCCCAAGGCCCCGCTGGTCACCGGCCGCACCCGCTCCGGCATGTTCGGCATCAGCGGCACCGGCGACACCTCCGGCTTCGGCGGCCTGCGGCTGCCCGCGTTCAGCCCGGCCCCGGCCGAGCGGCCCTACGGCGGCTGGTTCGACGAGTTCGCCGACGACCTCACCGCCGCGATGGCCAACCGGGACATCCCCGCCTCCGCCGTGCAGCAGGTGACCGTCTCGCACGGCGAGATCACCTTCTACGTGCGCCGCGAGCACCTGCTGGAGCTGTGCCGCACGCTGCGCGACGAGCCCGCGCTGCGGTTCGAGCTGTGCAGCTCGGTGTCCGGTGTGGACTACGGCGTGGACGTGCCGCAGCGGCTGCACTCGGTCTACCACCTGACCTCGATGACGTTCCGCCGCCGCATCCGGCTGGAGGTCGCCCTCGACGTCGACGACGCGCACGTGCCGTCGGTCGTCGAGGTCTACCCGACCGCCGACTGGCACGAGCGCGAGGCGTGGGACATGTTCGGCATCGTCTACGACGGCCACCCCGCGCTGACCCGCATCCTCATGCCGGACGACTGGGACGGCCACCCCCAGCGCAAGGACTACCCGCTCGGCGGCATCCCCGTCGAGTACAAGGGCGCGGAGATCCCTCCGCCCGACCAGCGGAGGTCGTACTCGTGACCACCTCACACGGGACCAAGGCCGAGAACCTGTCCGACGCCGCCACCGGCACCGACACCACCGCCGAGGGCAGCGACAGCACCGCCCAGGCCGACTACGCCCAGGAGCGCGAGACCACCGAGGGCCGCGTCTACACGATCACCGGCGGCGACTGGGACGACGTGCTGGAAGACGCGATCCACGACGAGCGGATCGTGATCAACCTCGGCCCGCAGCACCCGTCGACGCACGGCGTGCTGCGGCTGGTGCTGGAGCTGGAGGGCGAGACCGTCACCCAGGCCCGGTCGGTCATCGGGTACCTGCACACCGGCATCGAGAAGAACTGCGAGTACCGCACCTGGACCCAGGGCGTCACCTTCGTGACGCGCATGGACTACCTGGCGCCGCTGTCGAACGAGGCCGCGTACTGCCTGGCGGTGGAGAAGCTGCTCGGCGTCGAGGCGCCGCGGCGCGCGCAGGTCATCCGGGTCATCCTGCTGGAGATCAACCGGATCAGCTCGCACCTGGTGGCGCTGGCCACCGGCGGCATGGAGCTGGGTTCGCTGACCGCGATGACCTCCGGGTTCCGCGAGCGCGAGGAAGCCCTGCACCTGCTCGAGCACCTGACCGGCCTGCGGATGAACCACGCGTTCATCCGCCCCGGCGGCGTCGCCCAGGACCTGCCGGACGACTACGCGAGCAAGATCAGCGAGTTCGTCAAGGTGATGGAGAAGCGCCTGCCGGACTACGACAAGCTGCTCACCGGCCAGCCGATCTGGCGCAACCGGCTCAAGGACGTCGGCTACCTCCCGGTGGACGCCTGCCTGGCGCTGGGCATCACCGGTCCGGTGCTGCGCAGCGCGGGCCTGGCCTGGGACCTGCGCAAGGTGGAGCCGTACCTCGGCTACGAGGAGTACGACTTCGAGGTCCCGACCGACACCGCCGCGGACTCCTTCGCCCGCTACCTGCTGCGGCTGGAGGAGATCCACCAGTCGCTGCGGATCATCAAGCAGGCGGTGAAGAAGCTGGAGCCCGGCCCGGTCATGGTGGCCGACCAGAAGATCGCCTGGCCCGCCAAGCTGTCCATCGGCGCCGACGGCATGGGCAACTCCCTGGAGCACGTCCGCAAGATCATGGGCCAGTCCATGGAGTCGCTGATCCACCACTTCAAGCTGGTCACCGAGGGCTTCGCGGTCCCGGCGGGCCAGGTGTACGTGCCGGTCGAGTCGCCGCGCGGGGAGTTGGGCTACCACCTGGTCTCCGACGGCGGCACCCGGCCGCTGCGCGTGCACGTGCGCGAACCCAGCTTCGTCAACCTCCAGGCCATGCCCGCGATGAGCGAGGGCGGCATGGTCGCCGACGTCATCGCGGCCGTCGCCTCGCTCGACCCGGTGATGGGGGGATGTGACCGATGAGCAGCACCGGTTCCACCTACGGCGGCTCCGGCGTCGGCGCCGGGGACACCCACCAGGCGACGGTGCGCGACACCGACGTCCTGGGTGTCTCCCCGGTCCCGGCCGAGCACCTGGTGGCCGAGTACGTCGAGGACCTGGGCGTCTTCGACCCGATCGTGGGCAAGGCCCAGGCGATCATCACCCGCTACCCGCAGTCGCGCTCGGCGCTGCTGCCGATGCTGCACCTGGTGCAGTCGGTGGAGGGCAGGGTGAGCCAGGCGGGCATCCAGTTCTGCGCCGCGCAGCTCGACCTGACCGCGGCCGAGGTCAGCGCCGTCGCGACCTTCTACACCATGTACAAGCGCAAGACCTGCGGTGAGCACCTGGTCAGCGTGTGCACCAACACCCTGTGCGCGGTGCTCGGCGGCGACGACATCTACAAGGCGCTCGGCGAGCACCTGGGTTCCGACGGGAAGAAGCTGGGGCACAACGAGACCGCGGGCGAGCCGGGGGAGCCGGGCTCGATCACGCTGGAGCACGCCGAGTGCCTGGCGGCCTGCGACCTCGGCCCGGTCATCCAGGTGAACTACGAGTTCTTCGACAACCAGACCCCGGAGTCGGCGGTCGCCCTGGTCGACGCGCTGCGCGCGGGCGAGAAGCCCGCCCCCACCCGGGGCGCCCCGCTGCGCGACTTCCGCACCGCGGAGCTGGAGCTGGCCGGGTTCTGGCCGGAGGACGAGGCGGACTACCGCGCCACTGTGGACGGTCCGAGTGCCGCGGTGGAGACCCTGCGCGGCGCCAAGCTCGCCGAGGACCGCGGCTGGACCGCCGTGCCCTACCCGGACGACGTGCCGCTGCCGGAGGTGGAGAAGAAATGACCGAACCGACTACCGCCCCGGGCCCGAACAAGCCCGCGCCGGTCACCCCGGTCCTCACCAAGCGCTGGCTCTCGCCCACCTCGTGGTCGATCAAGACCTACGAGCAGCTCGAGGGCTACACCGCGCTGCGCAAGGCGCTGGGCGGGACCCCCGAGCAGCTCGTCGAGCTGGTCAAGGCCTCCGGCCTGCGCGGCCGCGGCGGCGCAGGGTTCCCGGCGGGCGTCAAGTGGTCGTTCATGCCGCCCAACGAGGACAAGCCGCACTACCTGGTGATCAACGCCGACGAGGGCGAACCCGGGACGTGCAAGGACATCCCGCTGATGATGGCCGACCCGCACTCGCTGATCGAGGGCTGCGTCATCGCCTCGTACGCGATGCGCTCGCACCACTGCTTCATCTACGTGCGCGGCGAGGCCCTGCACTGCATCCGCCGCCTCAACGCGGCGGTGCGCGAGGCGAAGGCCGCCGGGTACCTGGGGACGAACATCCTCGGCTCCGGGTTCGACCTGGAGATCACCGTGCACGCGGGCGCGGGCGCCTACATCTGCGGTGAGGAGACGGCGCTGCTCGACTCGCTGGAGGGCCGCCGCGGCCAGCCCCGCCTCAAGCCGCCGTTCCCGGCGGCGGCGGGCCTCTACGCCGCGCCCACCACGGTGAACAACGTCGAGACCATCGCCAGCGTTCCCTTCATCGTCAACGGCGGGTCGGACTGGTTCCGCACCATGGGCACCGAGAAGTCGCCCGGCCCGAAGATCTACTCGATCTCCGGGCACGTCACCAACCCCGGCCAGTTCGAGGCGCCGCTGGGCACCACGCTGCGCGAGCTGCTGGAACTGGCCGGTGGCATGAAGGACGGCATCCCGCTGAAGTTCTGGACGCCGGGTGGCTCGTCCACGCCGATGTTCACCGCCGAGCACCTCGACGTCCCGCTGGACTTCGAGGGCGCGGCCGGGGCGGGGTCCATGCTGGGCACCACCGCGGTGATGGTCTTCAACGACACCGTGTCCGTGCCGTGGGCGGTCATGAAGTGGACCCAGTTCTACGAGCACGAGTCCTGCGGCAAGTGCACCCCGTGCCGCGAGGGCACCTACTGGCTGACCGGCATCCTGGAGCGGATGGTCGCCGGCCAGGGCACGCCCGCCGACATCGAGACGCTGCTCGACATCTGCGACAACATCCTGGGCCGCTCGTTCTGCGCCCTCGGTGATGGCGCGGTCAGCCCGATCACCAGCGGCATCAAGTACTTCCGGGACGAGTTCCTCGCGCTCTGCGACCAGAACGCGAAGACCTCCGCCCCAGCACTCGCGGGAGCGCACTCATGACGATCGCGCCGGAGAACCCCACCACGACCGAGAAGCCGCCGGTGCCCGAGGGCCACGTGCGGCTGGTCATCGACGGGGTGGAGGTCGACGCGCCCAAGGGCGAGCTGGTCATCCGCACCGCCGAGCGGCTCGGCATCACCATCCCCCGGTTCTGCGACCACCCCCTGCTCGACCCGGCAGGCGCCTGCCGCCAGTGCCTGGTCGAGGTGGAGATGGGCGGGCGGCCGATGCCCAAGCCGCAGGCCTCCTGCACCATCACCGTCGCCGACGGCATGGTGGTCAAGACCCAGATCACCTCCCCGGTCGCCGACAAGGCCCAGCAGGGTGTGATGGAGCTGCTGCTCATCAACCACCCGCTGGACTGCCCGATCTGCGACAAGGGCGGCGAGTGCCCGCTGCAGAACCAGGCCATGGCGCACGGGCGCACCGAATCCCGCTTCGTCGAGACCAAGCGCACCTTCGCCAAGCCGCTGCCGATCTCCACCCAGGTGCTGCTGGACCGGGAGCGCTGCGTGCTCTGCCAGCGCTGCACCCGCTTCTCCGCGCAGATCGCGGGCGACCCGTTCATCGAACTGCTCGAACGCGGCGCCCAGCAGCAGATCGGCATCGCCGAGGAGAAGCCGTTCCAGAGCTACTTCTCCGGCAACACCATCCAGATCTGCCCGGTCGGCGCGCTCACCTCCGCCGCCTACCGGTTCCGGTCGCGGCCGTTCGACCTGGTGTCCACGCCCAGCGTGTGCGAGCACTGCTCGTCGGGCTGCGCGCAGCGCACCGACTGGCGGCGCGGCAAGGTCATGCGCAAGCTCGCGGGCGACGACCCGGAGGTGAACGAGGAGTGGCTGTGCGACAAGGGCCGCTTCGCGTTCCGCTACACCGGGGTCGGCGACCGGGTGACCCGGCCGATGGTCCGCGACCGCGCGACCGGTGAGCTGGTCGAGACGAGCTGGACCGACGCGCTCCAGGTCGCGGCCGAGGGCCTGGCCAGGGCGCGCGACGGCCAGGGCGCCGCGGTGCTCACCGGCGGTCGGCTGACCGTCGAGGACGCCTACGCCTACGCCAAGTTCGCCCGGATCGCGCTGGGCACCAACGACATCGACTTCCGGGCCCGGCCGCACTCGACCGAGGAGCTGGACTTCCTCGCCGCCGCGGTCGTCGGCACCACCCCGGAGACCGGCGTCTCCTACGCCGACCTGGAGGCGGCGCCCGCGGTGCTCACCGTGGCCTTCGAGGCCGAGGAGGAGTCGCCGATCGTGTTCCTGCGGCTGCGCAAGGCGGCCCGCCAGAACAAGACCCGGGTGTTCCACGTCGGGCAGTGGACCAGCCCCAGCGCGGAGAAGACCTCCGCCACCCTGCTGGCCTGCGCCCCGGGCGCCGAACCCGCCGCGCTCGACGGCCTGGGCACCCACGCCCCGGACGCCGCCGCCGCGCTGGGCGCCCCCGGTGCGGTGGTCCTCGTCGGCGAGCGCGCCGCCGAGGTGCCCGGCCTGTTCAGCGCCGTGCTGCGGCTGGCCGGGACCACCGGCGCCAAGGTGGCCTGGGTCCCGCGCCGCGCCGGTGAGCGCGGCGCGCTCGACGCCGGTGCCGCGCCGACCCTGCTGCCCGGCGGGCGCCTGGTCAGCGACCACCGCGACCGCGCCGCGGTCGAGCAGGTGTGGGGCCTGGCCGAGGGCAGCCTGCCCCCGGCTCCGGGCCGCGACACCGACGGCATCCTCTCCGCCGCGTCCGTTGGCATGATCGACGGCCTGGTCGTCGGCGGTGTCGACCCGTTCGACCTGGCCGACCCGCAGCTCGCCGAGCGGGCGCTGGCCGCCACCGGGTTCGTGGTGAGCCTGGAGCTGCGGCACAGCGCGGTCACCGCGCACGCCGACGTGGTCCTGCCCATCGCCCCGGCGGTGGAGAAGTCCGGCTCCTACGTCAACTGGGAGGGCCGGGTCCGCCCGTTCGGCAACACCCTGTCGGGCACCGGCGCGCTGCCGGACTGCCGGGTGCTGGACTCGCTCGCCGTCGAGATGGACGTCGACCTGTTCACCCAGACCCCGGCCGCCAGCGCGGCCGACCTGGCCAGGCTGCCGTCCGTGGCGCGCACCACCCCCGCCCCCTCGGTCGCGGCCGAACCGGTCACCCCGGCCGCCGGGCAGGTCGTGCTGTCGACCTGGCGGATGCTGCTGGACGACGGGTCGCTCCAGGTGGACGAGCCGCACCTGGCGGGCACCGCCCGCCCGGTCGTGGCCCGGGTCTCGCCCGGCACCGCCGCCGCGCTGGGCGTGGCACCGGGTGGCGAGGTCAGCGTCTCGACCAACCGGGGCGCGCTGACCCTGCCGGTGCTGATCGCCGACCTGCCCGACGGCGTGGTCTGGCTGCCCGCGAACTCGCCCGGCTCGGCTCCCCGCCGGGTCCTCGGGGCTGGCCACGGCGACGTGGTGTCCGTGAACGCTGGAGGCAACGCATGACCAGGGCCCAACTGCTCGCGGACGACCCGCTCTGGCTGATCCTGATCAAGGCCGTGGCGCTGCTGCTGCTCGGCGCCCTGGCCACCATGGCGATGATCATCCTGGAGCGCAAGATCGTCGCCAGGATGCAGCACCGCCCCGGCCCCAACCGGGTCGGGCCCAACGGCTGGTTCCAGTCCATCGCGGACGCGATCAAGCTCCCGTTCAAGGAGCAGATCATCCCGGACACGGCCGACCGGAAGGTCTACTTCCTGGCGCCGATCATCTCCACCATCCCGGCGTTCCTGGCCTTCTCGGTGATCCCGTTCGGCCCGGAGGTCTCGATCTTCGGCGAGCGCACCGTGCTCCAGCTCGTCGACCTGCCGGTCGGCGTGCTGGTGGTGCTGGCCTGCTCCTCGCTCGGCGTCTACGGCATCGTGCTCGCGGGTTGGGCCTCCGGCTCGCCGTACCCGCTGCTGGGCGGTCTGCGCTCGGCGGCGCAGGTGATCTCCTACGAGATCGCCATGGGCCTGTCGATCGTGGCGGTCATCCTCTACACCGGATCGCTGTCCACCGGCGACATCGTCGACGCGCAAGCCAGTGGCTGGTACTTCTACCTGCTGATCCCCAGCTTCCTCATCTACTGCGTCTCCATGGTCGGTGAGACCAACCGCGCCCCGTTCGACCTCCCCGAGGCCGAGTCGGAGCTGGTCGGCGGCTTCCACACCGAGTACAGCTCGATGAAGTTCGCGCTGTTCTTCCTCGCCGAGTACGTCAACATGGTCATCGTCTCCGCGTTCTGCACCACGCTGTTCCTCGGCGGGTACATGGCGCCGTGGCCGGTGTCGCTGATCGGGGACAACTACTTCAACACCGGCTGGTGGCCGCTGCTGTGGTTCTTCACCAAGACCTGGTTCTTCCTGTTCGTGTTCATCTGGCTGCGCGGCACCCTGCCCCGCATGCGCTACGACCAGTTCATGCGGCTGGGCTGGAAGATCCTGGTCCCGGCGAACCTGGTGTGGATCGTGCTGGTGGTCGCGCTGCGCGCGTTCCGCAACGAGGCCGAGATCTCCGCGACGACGATCCTGGTCGCGGGCGGCATCGTGCTGGTCGTGTTGATCGGGCTCAGCTTCCTGCTGCCCGACCGCGCGGCGCCGGACGAGGACTCCGACCGGGTGCCGGTCACCGGCGGCGGCTACCCGATCCCGCCGCTGGACCTGGTCGTCCCGGACAAGGACGCCGCGGCCCCGCGCCGGGTGCGCCGCAAGCGCCAGACCGCGTCGGTCGGCGCAGGCGCCGAGAAGGAGACTGAGCAGTGAGCATCTTCGATCCCTTGAAGGGCTTCGGGGTCACCTTCAGCACGATGTTCAAGAAGGTCGTGACTGAGGAGTACCCGGAGAACTTCCCCGGCACCGCGCCCCGCTACCACGGCCGCCACCAGCTCAACCGGCACCCGGACGGGCTGGAGAAGTGCGTCGGCTGCGAGCTGTGCGCGTGGGCCTGCCCGGCGGACGCGATCTTCGTCGAGGGCGGCGACAACTCCGACGACGAGCGCTACTCCCCGGGGGAGCGCTACGGCGCCGACTACCAGATCAACTACCTGCGCTGCATCGGCTGCGGCCTGTGCATCGAGGCCTGCCCGACCCGCTCGCTGACCATGCTCAACGACTTCGAGCTGGCCGACGACGACCGGCAGCGGCTGATCTACACCAAGGAGGAGCTGCTCGCGCCGCTGCTGCCCGGGATGGAGCAGCCGCCGCACCCGATGCGCCTCGGTGACAACGAGCAGGACTACTACGTCAACGGCCCGCAGCTCGCCCGAGGGGAGACGCCCAAGTGAGCGCCACCATGCTCCTCGCCCAGCAGGGCGCCGCCACCGTCTCCACCGGTGAGGCCGTGTCCTTCTGGGTCCTGGGCCCGCTCGCCCTCGCGGGCGCGCTGGGCATGATCTTCGCCCGCAACGCGGTGCACTCCGCGCTGTTCCTGGTGATGACGATGCTCAGCCTCGGCTGCATCTACATGGTCCAGCAGGCGCCGTTCCTCGGCTTCGTGCAGATCATCGTCTACACCGGCGCGATCATGATGCTGTTCCTGTTCGTGCTGATGCTCGTCGGCCGCGACGCCTCGGACTCGGTGGTCGAGGTGCTGCGCGGGCAGCGGCTGTGGGCCGGGGTCCTCGGCGTCGGCCTCGCGGTGCTCATCACCGGCGCCGTGGCCCGCTCGCTGATCGACGTCACCGACCAGGGCCTCGCCGCCGACACCGCCAACGGCGGTCGCGGCAACGTGGCCAACATCGGGCAGCTCATCTTCTCGGACTACCTGTTCCCATTCGAGCTGACCTCGGCGCTGCTGATCACCGCCGCCGTCGGCGCGATGGTCCTGGGCTACGTCAACCGCGAGCAGCGCGGCCGCAGGACGCAGAAGGAACTGGTCGAGGCCCGCTTCCGCGGCGAGCACGACCGGCCGTCCCCGCTGCCCGGCCCCGGCGTGTTCGCCACCGCCAACTCGGTGGCCACCCCGGCCCTGCTGCCCGACGGCTCGGTCGCCCCGGAGTCGCTGTCGCGGCTCATCGAGTCCACCACCGCGGACAAGCTCGCGGCCGAGCGCGAGTCCGTCGCGGGCACCGGCCCGGCCGCCGGGACCCGCGCCCTCGCCCCCGGCAAGGAGGAGTCGCGATGACGCCGACGTACTACCTGCTGCTGTCCGCGCTGCTGTTCACCATCGGCGCCGTCGGCGTGCTGGTGCGGCGCAACGCCATCGTCGTGTTCATGTGCGTCGAGCTGATGCTCAACGCGGTGAACCTGTCGCTGGTGACCTTCGCCCGGCTCAACGGCGACCTGCACGGGCAGGTCATGGGGTTCTTCGTGATGGTCGTCGCGGCCGCCGAGGTCGTGGTCGGCCTGGCGATCATCCTGTCGATCTTCCGCACCCGCCGGACCGCGTCGGTCGACGACTCGAACCTGCTGAAGTACTAAGGGGAACTCGGTGACCGGAACGTTCAACCTGGCGCTGGACACCCAGCCCGCGGCCGGGGCGGCGAGCGCGGCCTGGCTGCTGCTGGTCCTGCCCGCCCTCGGCGCCGCCGTCCTGCTGATCGGCGGCAGGCGCACCAACAAGTGGGGCCACCTGCTCGGCAGCGGGATGGTCATCGCGGCCTTCGCCTACGCGGTGGTGCTGTTCTTCGACACGACCTCGCTCGCGGCCGAGGACCGGCTGCGGGACCTGCACCTGTTCGACTGGATCTCGGTCAACCAGCTCTCGGTCGACTTCGGCCTGCGGCTGGACCCGCTGTCCATCACCTTCGTGCTGCTGATCACCGGTGTGGGCTCGCTGATCCACATCTACTCGATCGGCTACCTGAACCACGAGCTGGAGGACCGGCGCCGGTTCTTCGCCTACCTGAACCTGTTCATCGCGGCCATGCTCCTGCTGGTCCTCGGCAACAGCTTCGTGACGCTCTACTTCGGCTGGGAGGGCGTCGGTCTCGCGTCCTACCTGCTCATCGGCTGGTACCAGGGCAAGGACTTCGCGGCCACGGCGGCGAAGAAGGCGTTCCTGATGAACCGCGTCGGTGACGTCGGCCTGGCGCTGGCGATCTTCCTGATGTTCAAGACCATGGGCTCCACCCAGTACGACGTGGTGTTCAGCCAGATCGGCGACCAGTCCACCGGCACCATCGTGGCGATCGGCCTGCTGCTGCTCCTCGGTGCCTGCGGCAAGTCCGGCCAGTTCCCGCTCCAGGCCTGGCTGCCGGACGCGATGGCCGGTCCGACGCCGGTGTCCGCGCTGATCCACGCCGCGACCATGGTGACCGCGGGCGTGTACCTCATCGCCCGCTCCTCGCCGCTGTACTCGCTGCCGCAGGCCGAGGACGCCCGACTGGTCGTGATGATCATCGGTGCGATCACGCTGCTGCTCGGGTGCGTCATCGGCTGCGCCTACGACGACTTCAAGAAGGTCCTGGCGTACTCGACGGTCAGCCAGATCGGCTACATGATCCTGGCCGTGGGCCTCGGCCCGGCCGGGTACGCCTTCGGCATCCTGCACCTGCTCACGCACGGCTTCTTCAAGGCCGGGCTGTTCCTCGGCGCCGGGTCGGTCATGCACGCCATGAACGACGAGGGCGACATCCGGCGGATGGGCGGGCTGTGGAAGAAGATGCCCGTCACGTTCGTCACCTGGACCCTGGGCTACCTGGCGCTGATCGGCTTCCCGTTCCTGTCCGGGTACTTCTCCAAGGACGAGATCATCAACGCCGCGCTCGGCCAGGGCGGCACCCGGGGCTGGGTCTTCGGCGGCATCGCGCTGCTGGGCGCGGCCCTGACCGCGTTCTACATGACCCGGCTGCTCATCCTGGTCTGGCTGGGCAAGCCGCGCTGGGAGAACCTGACCAGCCCGGCCACCCCGGACCCGGAGAGCCCCGAGGCGCCGGTCGGCAAGCCGTACCACCCGCACGAGTCGCCCAGCACGATGACCATCCCGATGATCATCCTGGCGTTCGGCTCGGTGGCGGGCGGCGCGATCCTGTCCGCGGTGCTGCCCGAGTGGCTGACCCCGGCCATCGGTGAGGTCGAGGAGACCCACGGCGCGCTGTCGCACACCATGGTCGGCATCCTCACCGTCGTGCTCGCCGCGATCGGCGCGGGTCTGGCGTTCCTGCTCTTCGGCAGGCGCGAGACCGCGGTCGAGCGGCCCAAGCGGGTGTCGTTCCCGGTCCGCGCCGCGCGCGCCGACCTGTTCGGCAACCACCTCAACGAGGCGCTGTTCGCCCGTCCCGGCACCTGGCTCACCCGGGCCCTGGTGTACGTGGACAACCGCGGCGTGGACGGTCTGGTCAACGGCATCGCGGCGGGCCTCGGCGGCAGTTCCGGCCGCCTGCGCCGCACCCAGACCGGGTTCGTCCGGTCCTACGCGCTGTCCATGCTCGGAGGGTCGATCCTGGTGATCGCCGCACTGCTGATGGTGAGGTTCGCATGACGTCGGCGACCAATTCCTGGGTGCTGGCAGCGCTGCTGCTGCTCCCGCTGGTCGGTGCGGGGGTGGTCACCGCGCTGCGGGCCGACGCCCGCACGGCCAAGCTGACCGCGCTGGGCTTCTCGCTGGCCGAGTTCGCCCTGGCCATCGCGTCCTGGGTGCTGTTCGACACCGGCGGCGCCCGCATCCAGCAGTCGTTCTCCTTCGACTGGATTCCGGCGTTCGGGGTGCACGTCTCCTTCGGCGTCGACGGCATCGCGCTGGTGATGATCGCCGTCATCGGCCTGCTGGTCCCGCTGGTGATCGGCGCGGGCTGGTCGGAGAAGCTGCCCGAGGGCCGCACCGCGGGCGGGTTCTTCGCGCTGATCCTGCTGGAGCAGGCGCTGACCGTCGGCGTGTTCGCCGCGACCGACGTGTTCCTGTTCTACGTGCTGTTCGAGATCATGCTGATCCCGATGTACTTCCTGATCGGCTCCTACGGGGGCGCGCGCAGGCAGTACGCGGCGGTCAAGTTCTTCCTGTACTCGTTCCTCGGCGGCCTGATCATGCTGGCCTCGGTCATCGCGCTCTACGTGATGTCCGCCGACGAACTGGGCTCGGGCACCTTCGACTGGGCCACCCTGGTCCGCACGGTCAGCGACGCGCCGCTGTCGACGCAGGTCTGGCTGTTCCTCGGCTTCTTCGTCGCCTTCGCCATCAAGGCGCCGCTGGTGCCGCTGCACACCTGGCTGCCCGACGCCACCGCGGAGGCGCCGATCGGCGTCGCCGTGCTGCTCGTCGGCATCCTGGACAAGGTCGGCACCTTCGGGTTCCTGCGCTACCTGCTGCCGCTGTTCCCGGCGGCCAGCGCGGAACTCGCCCCGCTGGTGCTGGTGCTCGCGGTGGCCGGTGTGGTCTACGGCTCGCTGCTCGCGGTGGGCCAGTCGGACATGAAGCGGTTCGTGGCCTACGTGTCGATCGCCCACTTCGGGTTCATCGCGCTGGGCATCTTCTCGTTCAGCTCGCAGGCCATGACCGGCTCGGTGACCTACATGGTCAACCACAGCATCGCCACCGGGATGCTCATCCTGGTGATCGGCATGGTCATCGCCCGCGGCGGCTCGTCGCGCATCGCCGACTACGGCGGCATGGCGAAGCTGACCCCGCTGCTGGCCGGGATGCTGCTCATCGCCGGGCTCAGCTCGCTGTCGCTGCCCGGCACGAACTCGTTCATCTCCGAGTTCCTCGTGCTCATCGGCTCCTTCCCGAAGGCGCCGGTCTACACGATCATCGCCACCGTCGGCATGGTCTTCGCCGCGCTCTACGTGCTCTGGCTCTACCAGCGGATCATGCAGGGGCCGCTGCGCGGCGCCGCGCTGGTCGGGGTCGAGCCGGGTGAGCCGGTCTCCGGGGGCAGCAGCGCCGGTGGCGCCCTCGCCACCGCCACCCAGACCGAGACCAAGAAGATCCTCGACCTGACCGGCCGCGAGAAGTGGGTCCTCGCCCCGCTGCTCGTGCTGATCGTCGGCCTGGGTCTGTTCCCCAAGCCCGTGCTCGCCACCGTGGCGCCCACCGTGGACGCCACGATGTGCGCGGCGGGCCAGGCCGACCCGGTCCAGTCCGCAGAGAGGCAGTCGCAGTGTCCGTGATGTCCTCGGTCCTGTTCCTCGCACAGGTCCAGCCGGTGCCGTCCCCGGCACCGGCCAAGATCGACCCGCCCGCGCTGGACGCGGTGTGGCCGATCCTGATCGTGCTGGCCGCGGCCTGCGTCGGCGTGCTGTTCGAGGCGTTCCTGCCCCGCCACCAGCGCTGGCCCGCCCAGGTCGCCCTGTCCCTGCTGGCGCTCGCCGGAGCGGGGGTCGCCCTGGCGACCTACCTGTCCGACGCGCCGGAGGCGGGCGAGATGGCCATGTTCAACACCCTCGCGGTCGACCGGCCCGCCCTGTTCCTGTGGGGCACGCTGCTGGCGCTGTCGGTGGGGGCGGTGCTGCTCATCGCCGACCGCTCGGTCGAGCCGGGCGGCGCGTTCGTGGCCACCGCGGCCATCCGGCCGGGCACCGTGCAGGACCGGGCGCAGGTCACCGCGACCGGGATGCAGACCGAGGTCTTCCCGCTGACGCTGTTCGCGCTCGGCGGCATGATGATCTTCTGCGCGGCCAACGACCTGCTCACCATGTTCATCGCGCTGGAAGTGCTGTCGCTGCCGCTGTACCTGATGTGCGGCCTGGCCCGGCGCCGTCGGCTGCTGTCGCAGGAGGCGGCGGTCAAGTACTTCCTGCTCGGCGCGTTCGCCTCGGCGTTCTTCCTCTACGGCGTGGCCCTGCTCTACGGCTACGCGGGCTCGGTGCGCCTGGCCGACATCTCCGCCGCCGCCGCGGGCACCGACCGCTCCGACACGCTGCTGTTCGCGGGCATGGGCCTGCTGGTCGTCGGCCTGCTGTTCAAGGCGTCGGTCGGCCCGTTCCACACCTGGACCCCGGACGTCTACCAGGGCGCCCCGACCCCGGTCACCGCGTTCATGGCCGCCTGCACCAAGGTCGCCGCGTTCGGCGGCATCCTGCGGGTGCTCCAGGTCGCGTTCGAGTCGACGCAGTGGGAGTGGCGCGGGGTGCTGTGGGGCGTGGCGATCGCGTCCATGGTCATCGGCGCGATCCTCGGCCTCACCCAGACCGACGTGAAGCGGATGATCGCCTACTCCTCGGTGGCGCACGCGGGCTTCCTGCTCATCGGCGCCATCGCGCTGACCGACCGGGGCCTGTCCGGCACGCTGTTCTACCTGCTCACCTACGGCTTCACCACGCTGGCGGCGTTCGGCGTGATCAGCCTGGTGCGCGACTCCTCCGGCGAGGCCACGCACCTGTCGCAGTGGGCGGGGCTGGCGAAGCGGTCGCCGCTGGTGGCCGGGGTGTTCACCTTCCTGCTGCTCGCCCTCGCGGGCATCCCGCTGACCAGCGGGTTCGTCGGCAAGTTCGTGGTGTTCGAGGCCGCGATCGACGACGGCATGGCCCCGCTGGTGGTGATCGCGCTGGTCGCCTCC
This sequence comes from Actinokineospora spheciospongiae, assembly GCF_003182415.1. NCBI lineage: Bacteria > Bacillati > Actinomycetota > Actinomycetes > Pseudonocardiales > Pseudonocardiaceae > Actinokineospora > Actinokineospora spheciospongiae. The sequence goes on from NZ_QHCP01000003.1 coordinate 216,058, forward strand.
GCGGTCGCGGCGTTCTTCTACCTGCGGGTCATCGTGCTGATGTACTTCAGCGAGCCCGCCGCGGACGGCCCGACCGTCACCGTTCCGGGCGCGTTCACCACCGCCGCGATCACCCTGGGCGTGTTGGTCACCCTGCTGCTGGGCATCCTGCCCTCGTTCGCCCTCGACTGGGCGGCGGGCGGGGCGTTCGCCATCCGGTAAAGCAGCGATCCGCGTGAGGGGCCGGGCACGGACTGTGCCCGGCCCCTCACGCGTTCGGGGACACCCTGTGGGGTCGGCCACGTTGTCAGTGGTCCGGAGCCCGCAGCGCGCGGTGAGGGTTCACTCGCCAAGTACGCTCGTTTCCGCGACCAGCCCACCCGATCAGGAGTGCCGAAGCAGTGACTGCCACCGAGAACTCCGCCCAGCCGGACCTGCCCGCGTTCCTCGGGCTCGACTCGGCTGACCCGGCGCTGATCGCCCGCGTCGGCGCGGACCTCGGCCGGGTCGAGGACCTGCTGCGCGCGGTCGTGCACAGCGACGTCGACTTCGTCGACCAGGCGGCGCTGCACCTGGTCAAGGCAGGCGGCAAGCGCTTCCGCCCGCTGTTCACCCTGCTGGCCGCCGAGGTCAACGAGGGCGCGACGGACGCCGTGGTCGCCGCAGCGGCCGCCGTCGAGCTGGTCCACCTCGCCACGCTCTACCACGACGACGTGATGGACGAGGCCACCATGCGCCGCGGCGACGAGAGCGCCAACGCCCGCTGGGACAACTCCATCGCCATCCTCACCGGCGACTTCCTCTTCGCGCACGCCTCGATGCTGGTCGCCGACCTGGGCCCGGTGGCCACCCGGGTGATCGCCGAAACCATGCGCGAGCTGGTGACCGGGCAGATGCGCGAGACCGTCGGCCCGCGCGACGACGACCCGATCGAGCACTACCTGTCGGTGATCGGGCAGAAGACCGGGTCGCTCATCGCCACCTCCGGCCGCTACGGCGGCATGTTCTCCGGTGCCCCCGCGGCGCAGACCGAGGCGCTGTACCGCTTCGGCGAGGTCATCGGCGCCGCGTTCCAGATCTCCGACGACGTCATCGACATCGCCTCACCCGCCACCGAGTCCGGCAAGACCCCGGGCACCGACCTGCGCGAGGGCGTCCGCACGCTGCCGATGCTCTACGCCCTCGCCGACGACGCCGACCCCCGGCTGGCCCGGCTGCTCGCCGGACCCGTCCACGACGACGCCGAGGTCGAGGAGGCGCTGGAGCTGCTGCGCCGCTCCTCGGGCCTGGAGCGCGCCCGCAAGACCCTCGACAGCTACGCCGACCGGGCGCACGCGGAGCTGGCCGCCCTGCCCGCCGGTGCCGCCCGCGACGCCCTGGAACTGCTCACACGCTACGTGGTCGAGCGCACGCGCTGAGCCACCTGGCGTGTCGCGGATTGTGACATCGCGGCGAAAACCCCGGTCGCACATGTCCTGCTCACCCGCTCGCAGTAGCCTTCCCTACGCTTGGGCAACCGTTTCACCCGCGTCCACCCCATGGCGCGGCCGGGGAGGGAGACGTCGGCGATGCCGTTCTTCGGGCAGGTGTGGGTCTGGAGCCTCGCCGGTTTCCTGGTCGGTTCCCTGCTGTGCTGGCTGCTGATCGCCAACCCGGCCCGCAAGCGGGTCTTGGTGCTGGAGCGCAGGCTGGCCGAGGACCGCCGGGTCGAGCCGGTGCGCGGCACCGAGCAGGCCCCCACCCCCGAGCGCACCGCCGTGGTCCCCGGCTACGCCGACGAGCGCGACGAGTACGACCGCCGCGACAGCGACATCCGCCCCCTCCACGACGACCCCGCCCACGACGTCGACGACCACCACCCCGACGACCGCCACCCCGACCGCCACGACGGGTACGACCGCGACGACGCGGCCCCGCACCCGGACCGCGCCGACGGCGACCACGGCGACGACCTCCGCGACCACCGCGATGACCACCGCGATGACCACCGCGACGATGACCGCGGCGACGACTTCCACGACGACCGCGCCCCCGGCAACCTGTTCGTGCCCACCGAGGCCGCCGCGGAGACCACCCGGTACCTCCCGCCCACCCCCGGGGACCACGACGACCGCGACACCGACAGCGGTGCCACCCGCGGCGACCTGGCCCACTTCGGCGACCTGGGCGACCTCGCCGCCCACGCCCACGACGACCGCGGGAACGACTTCGCCGACGACCGCGACGGCTGGTACGCGGGCCGCGACGCCGACGGCGAGCACCTCGTCGACGACCTGCCCGGCCGCTCCCGCGACCTCGACGCCGAGCGCGCCGACGACGACCGCATCGACCTCGTCGACGATGGTGACGACCACGGCACGATCTTCACCCAGCACACCGAGCGCATCCCCGCCGCGCTGATCCGCTCCCTCGACGACAGCACCCCCGACCCCGACGCCGTCCCCCGCCACGGCGCCGACCAGGACGACCTCGACCACCGCGCCGACCAGGACACCGCCGACCAGGGCCACCCCGACCAGGGCCACCCCGACCACGGCGACCCGGACCGCGACCACGTCGAGCACCGCGCCGACCTCGACCACGCCGACCTCGACCACACCGACCGCGCCGAGCACGGTGACCACGCCGAGCACGACCGGCCCGCCGACCTCGACCACACCGACCTCGACGGCGACCGCGCCGACCAGGACGAGCCCGCCGACCAGCCCCGCGCCGACCAGGAACCGCCCGCCGACCAGGACCACCGCGGCACCCGCCGCCGCCGCGCCCGCCGCGACGAGCACGACGCGGACCTCGCCGACGACGACGCCCTGGTCGACGACCTCGCCGACGACGTGGACCAGGACCTCGACGAGGTGCTGCCCGCCGAGAACCGCCGCAGGCACGCCCCCGGGTCGCTCTCCGGCGCGCTGCCCGAGCTGACCCCGTTCGGCAGGCCGGTCGAGGAACCCGCCGCCGAGACCAGCATCGTCCCCAGGATCACCGACGAGCGCCCGGCCGACCCGGAGCCCGCCGCCGCGGAGACCACCTTCGTGCCCCGGGTGACCGACGAGCCCCAGTCCCGCCCCGAGCCCCAGTCCCGCCCTGAGCCTCAGTCCCGCCCCGAGCCCCAGCCCGAGCCCGCCCCGGAGCCGGAACCCGCCGCCCGGGAGCCCGAGGTCCCCGCGGGCATCACCCCCGCCTACACCCCGGCCGGGCCGCAGCGCCCCGGCGACCCGCTGCCCAAGCGCGTCCCCTCCCGGCCGCGCACCCGCGTCCCGTTCGGCGGGACTGGTGCCGCGGGCGGGTCGGCGCCGCTGCCGGAGCGCCAGAAGGTCCCCGCCGCCTCGATGGGCGCGCCCATCCCGTTCGGCGTGGAGACCACCAGCAACGGCGGCCGGGAACGGTCCCTGTTCGAGCCGATCGTGCCGGTCGACGAGGCCCCGGCGGCCAAGGCGGAGGCGGCCCCGGCGCACGCCCAGCAGCGCAGGCGCGGTGCCCGCACGCTCCAGCAGACCGCGGGCGGCGTCGACCCGTTCGTGCCGCCCGGCCCGTTCGGCCCCGGTTCGGCGATGCCGCTGCCCGGTGGCCGCCCGCCGTCGGGCGAGTACACGATCAAGGCCAGCGTGACCGCGCTGCGCTACTGCTCCCCGGAGTCGCCGAAGTTCGACCGGACCGTCGCCGAGGTGTGGTTCCGCTCGGTCGACGACGCCGAACGGGTCGGGTTCCGCCCGCTCCCGTGAGGCGACTGGCGTCCGCCGGGCGCGGGTGGTAGCAAGTTCCAGGGCGCGCGGACGGGCCGCGCCACCCGATGGCGAGGAGGCCAACCCCGTGCGGCGACCGCTCCTGTTGTCTGCCCTGCTGCTCCTGGCGGCGGTCCTGGTCGCCTGGAACCGCAACGCCAGGCGCGCCGCCGCGGCCCCGGTCACCGCCCCCGCGAGCCCGTCCCCGGCCGAACCCGCCGCGGCAGCCCCGGCCGCCGGTCCCCACGACGCCGGTCCCCACGACGCCGAGCCCCACGACGCCGAGCCCCACGACGCCGAACCCCACGACGCCGAGCCCCGGAGCGCCAGGCCCCAGGACGTCGAGCCCCGCAACGCCGAAGCCCCGGACGTCGAGATCCCGGTGGGCCAAGGCGCCCAGGTCGACGACGCCTGGTACGACGACACCCCGACCGGCGCGTTCCCGGTGCAGCGCCACCCGGACGCCGAGGTCACCCGCGTGTCCGGCAACCTCGACGACGTCCTGTAGGACCCCCGAGCAACGACTGAGGCCCCCACCGCCGGTGGGGGCCTCAGTCGTTGCTCGGGGGTCGGTCAGTCGCCGACGACCGTCCAGGTGTCCCTGCCGCGCAGCAGGGACTGGAGGTCGGCCTTCCTGGTCTCCCGCGCCTGGGTGACCTGGGCGCGCGCCGAGTCGTCGTAGGTCGGCCGCGACACCGAGCGGAACACGCCGGTGACCGTGTGGCTCAGGTCCTGGGCGGACAGCCGCGACAGCGCGAACGCGTACGACGGGTCGTCGGTGTGCGCGTCGTGCACCACCAGCGCGTCCTCGCCGACGTCGGCGACTCTGGCCACCTCCAGCGTGCCGAACCCGGCCCGCACCACGCCGAACTCGCCGCCCGCGCCGAACCGGATCGGCTTGCCGTGCTCCAGCGGCACCAGCCGCTGCTCGGCCTCGCCCGGCTCCTTGAGGACGTCGAACGCGCCGTCGTTGAAGATCGGGCAGTTCTGGTAGATCTCCACCAGCGCCGTGCCCCGGTGCTCGGCGGCCTGCCGCAGCACCTCGGTGAGCCCCTTGCGGTCGCTGTCGAGCGCGCGGCCGACGAAGGTCGCCTCGGCGCCCAGGGCCAGCGAGACCGGGTTGAACGGGTGGTCCAGCGAGCCCATCGGCGTCGACTTGGTGACCTTGCCGGTCTCCGAGGTGGGCGAGTACTGGCCCTTGGTGAGCCCGTAGATCCGGTTGTTGAACAGCAGGATCTTGAGGTTCACGTTGCGCCGCAGCGTGTGGATCAGGTGGTTGCCGCCGATGGACAGCGCGTCGCCGTCGCCGGTGACGACCCACACCGACAGGTCCTCGCGCGCGGTGGCCAGGCCGGTGGCGATGGCGGTGGCGCGGCCGTGGATGGAGTGCATCCCGTAGGTGTTCATGTAGTACGGGAACCGCGACGAGCACCCGATGCCGGACACGAACACGATGTTCTCGCGCTTGAGGCCCAGCGACGGCAGGAACGACTGCACCGCGTTGAGCACGACGTAGTCGCCGCAGCCCGGGCACCAGCGCACTTCCTGGTCGGACTTGTAGTCCTTGGCCTTCTGCGGCTCGTCGGTGGTCGGAACACCGGCCAGCCCCCCGAGGCCGGGCAGACCAAGCTCGATCGCGGTCATCGTGTCACTCCCCAATTCGCTGAGAAAAGATCACTCCGCACTTCGCCCGCAAGCTCGCTCATGCGTCGATCCCCTTGACCACACCGGTCAGCACGTCCTGCAACTCCTCGGCCATGAACGGCAGACCGGCCACCTTGGTGTGGCTGATGACGTCGACCAGGTACTTGCCGCGCAGCAGGAGCGCGAGCTGGCCCAGGTTCATCTCCGGGACCACGACCTTGTCGTAGGACCTGAGCACCTCGCCCAGGTTCCCCGGGAACGGGTTGAGGTTGCGCAGGTGCGCCTGGGCGATGGCGTGCCCCTGCTTGCGCACCCGGCGGCAGGCGGCGCCGATCGGGCCGTAGGACGAGCCCCAGCCCAGCACCAGCACCCGCGCCTTGCCGGACGGGTCGTCGACCAGCAGGTCGGGCACCTCGATGCCGTCGACCTTGGCCTGGCGGATGCGGGTCATCCGGTCGTGGTTGTTCGGGTCGTAGGAGATGTTGCCGGTGCCGTCGGCCTTCTCCAGCCCGCCGATGCGGTGCTGGAGACCGGCGGTGCCGGGGACCGCCCACGCCCGCGCCAGCGTCTCCGGGTCGCGCAGGTACGGCCAGAACTCGCCGGACCCGTCCGGGGCGTTGGGCTCGGTGGCGAACTCGACGCCCAAGTCCGCCAGGTCGCCGACCTCGGGGACCAGCCACGGCTCGGAGCCGTTGGCGATCGCGCCGTCGGACAGCAGCATCACCGGCGTGCGGTACTTGAGCGCGATGTGCGTGGCCTCCACGGCCGCGGCGAAGCAGTCGGCGGGCGACTGCGGCGCCACGATCGGCACCGGGGACTCGCCGTTGCGGCCGAACATGGCCTGCAGCAGGTCGGCCTGCTCGGTCTTGGTGGGCAGGCCGGTGGACGGGCCGCCGCGCTGCACGTCGATCACCAGCAGCGGCAGCTCGGTCATCACCCCGAGGCCGATCGCCTCGGACTTGAGCGCCACGCCCGGGCCCGAGGTCGAGGTCACGCCCAGCGCGCCGCCGTAGCTGGCGCCCAGGGCCGCGCAGATGCCCGCGATCTCGTCCTCGGCCTGGAAGGTGGTGATGCCGAACTGCTTGTGCTTGGACAGCTCGTGCAGGATGTCCGAGGCCGGGGTGATCGGGTACGTGCCCAGCAGCACCGGCAGCCCGGACTGCTGCGAGGCGGCCACGATGCCGTAGGCCAGCGCGGTGTTGCCGGTGATCTGCCGGTAGGTGCCGGGGCTCAGCTTCGCCGGGGCCACCTGGTAGGTGGTGGCGAAGGACTCGGTGGTCTCGCCGTAGTAGTAGCCCGCGCGGAAGGCCAGCACGTTCGCCTCGGCGATGTCGGGCTTCTTGGCGAACTTCTCCCGCAGGAACTGCTCGGTGCCCTCGGTCGGCCGGTGGTACATCCACGACAGCAGGCCCAGGGCGAACATGTTCTTGCAGCGCTCGGCGTCCTTCTTGCCGAGGCCGGTCTCGGCGAGCGCGCCCTGGGTGATGGTCGCCATGGCGACCTGGTGCACCTGGTAGGCGGCCAGCGAGTCGTCCTCGAGCGGGTTGGCGTCGTAGCCGACCTTGGTGAGGTTGCGCTTGACGAACTCGTCGGTGTTGACGATCAGCGTGCCGCCCGCGGGCAGGTCGGCGATGTTGGCCTTGAGCGCCGCCGGGTTCATCGCCACCAGCACGTCGGGGCGGTCGCCGGGGGTCAGGATGTCGTAGTCGGCGAAGTGCACCTGGAAGCTGGAGACACCGGGGATGGTGCCCTGCGGGGCGCGGATCTCGGCCGGGAAGTTGGGCATCGTCGACAGGTCGTTGCCGAACGCCGCCGCCTCGGAGGTGAACCGGTCGCCGGTGAGCTGCATGCCGTCGCCGGAGTCACCGGCGAACCGGATGACGACCCGGTCCAGTTTGGTGATCCCGGCTCCGCGGGTGCTCCCGGCCACGTCGCCGTCCAAGCCTGTGCTCATGAGCTGCCGATCCCTCTCTCCTGACAGCGGTCCGTCCGCGGGTCAGGCCGCCCGTACCCGGCTTCCCGGCGGGCCGCGCACCGTCCGAGGCTAGTCTCCGGCCGCGCGCTGACCGCCGACGTACCGGCAGCAGGTCGGCTGTTCGCCGCCTTTGTCCACGGTAGGCACCCGGTGGGCCGAGGCCCGCTGGGTGCGTTGTAGATCACAAAGAGTCCACTCCCACGCCGGGTGGCGATGGGATATGGGCGTACCGATTAGTGTAACCGGCGGTTACAGCTATCCCAAGCTCTGGTCGACGGTTCCCGCTGTGTGGATGATTCTGCCGGATCGCGCTTGTCGTCGGCACAAAGCCGACTTAAGCGCGGCTTGGACCGGGCGCGGGGTCAGGACGAGCCGGAGATCCGGGCCTTCATCGTCGCCAGCAGCTCGGCGAACTCGGGCGTGCCCATCGACTCCACCTGCGCGACCAGCTCGGCGTCCACCGCCTCGGCGTGCCCGGTCATCGCCGAGGTCGCCCGCAGCGTCCGCTTGATCGTCTTCACCAGCTCCCTGGGCCCCCTCGCCGCCGGGGCCGCCAACTCGACGGCGGCGGCGACCAGCGCGTCGTGGTCCCCGTCCACGGTCGCGAAGGACAGCCCCAGCCGCCGCGCCTCCTCGGCGTCGGGGACCTGCTTGAACAGGGTCATCGCCGTGGCGGTCTGCGGGCCGACGACGCGCTGCAACATCCAGGTCATCCCGCCGCCGGGGTGGATGCCAAGCTGCAGGAACCGCGCGTCGTAGCGGGCGCGCGGCCCGGAGATCCGCACGTCCGCGGCCAGCGCCAGGTTCAACCCGGCCCCCACCGCCGCACCCCCCACGGCCGCGACCGTCGGCAGCGACGAGTTCGCCACCGCCAGGAACCCGGCGTAGATCCCGCGCAACCCCTCGGCCTTCGACTCACCCAGCACGGTGAGGTCGGCACCCGCGCAGAAGGCGGGCGGAGCGCCGGTCACCACGATCGCGGAGACCTCGGGGTCCTCCTCGCACTGCCGCACGAGGTCGGCGAGCCGCGCGGAACTGGCCAGGGTCAGCGCGTTGCGCCGCTCGGGGTCGTTGAGGGTGAGCACGGCGACGCCGTCGCGCCGCTCCAGCAGAACCGCGTTGTCCATGGCCGACAACCTAGCCCGGCGCACCCCCGGGCAGCGCCCGGTGTGGACTCCGCCACCACCCCCTGCCTGCACCCCCGCCCACCGTCACCCGGGCTCCGGCCCGGCGGGCCGCTCCAGGAGCGTGGAGAGCACCACGGTGGAGACCGTCCGCGACACCATGTCGACGCTGCGCAGGCGTTCCAGGGCCTCTTCGAGGTGGTGGATGTTCGCCGCGCGCAGGTGCACGATCGCGTCCGCCGACCCGGACACGGTGTAGGCGGCCACCACCTCCGGCAGGGGTTCGAGCCGCTGCCGAATCCGGTCGGGGGACACGTTCCCCTGGCAGTGCACCTCGACGAAGGCCTCGGTGCCCCACCCCAGCGCCTCCGGGTTCACCACCGCGGTGAACCCCTTGAGCACCCCCAGCTCCAGCAACCGGTCCACCCGCCGCTTCACCGCAGGGGCGGACAGGGACACGGCCTTGCCGATCTCGGCGTAGCTCGCCCGAGCGTCGGCGACCAGCCGCGAAATGATTCGCTGATCTATCACGTCCACACGCAACATACTGCCGGTCAACAGGCAAGGAAGCGACATTGAAGGAGGTCAACGGGGTCAATAGATTTCGATCCATGACGCCACCCGCGAGCACCGCCACCCTCGTGCTGCCCGTCCCCACCGCGGCCGTCGCCCACGCGGAGCGGGTCCCGACCACCCGCCGCTACCTCATGTGCGAACCCAGGCACTTCACCGTCGAGTACTCCATCAACCCCTGGATGGACCCCACCCGACCGGTGGACACCGCGCTCGCGGTGGCCCAGTGGAACGCCCTCGTCGCCACCTACGAGTCCCTGGGCCACCGGGTCGAGCGCATCGACCCGGTCGACGGCCTCCCCGACATGGTCTTCGCCGCCAACTCCGGCACGGTCATCGGCGGCAGGGTCCTCGGCGCCCGCTTCCGCGCCCCGCAGCGGGCCGCCGAGGCCGACCACTACCGCCGCTGGTTCCTCGACCACGGCTACCGCGACGTCGTCATGCCCACCCGCGTCAACGAGGCCGAGGGCGACCTCACCTGGACCGGCGAGGTCCTCCTGGCCGGAACCGGCTTCCGCACCGACCCCGCGGCCCACGCCGAGGCCCAGGAGGCGCTCGGCGTCCCGGTGGTCTCCCTGTCCCTGGTCGACCCGGCCTACTACCACCTCGACGTCGCCCTGGTCGTGCTCTCCGAGGCCACCCGCGCCCGCCCGGCCCACATCGCCTACTACCCGGGCGCGTTCAGCCCCGGCACCCGCTCAGCCCTGCGCCGCCTCTACCCCGACGCCGTCCTCGCCACCGAGGCGGACGCCGCCTGCCTGGGCCTCAACGCCGTCTCCGACGGCCGCAACGTCGTCCTCGCCGCCGAGGCCACCCACCTCGCGGCCGAACTCGAAGCCCACGGCTACACCCCCCACCCGGTGGACATCTCCGAACTCCGCAAGTCCGGCGGCGGCCCCAAGTGCTGCACCATGGAACTCCGGGGCTGAGCACCGGTCGGTTCCGCGGCGGAGCAGTGCCGACGGCCTTGCGCCGCACCGCGATCGCCCGGGTCGCCGACCCCGCCGAGGGGGCGCGCGCCCCCTCGGTGAGCGGACCTCAGCTCGCCAGGAACTCCAGCAGCGCGGCGTTGAACTCCTCCGGGTGCGAGGCGTTGATCCCGTGCGGACCGTCCTCGATGATGTCGCGGGCGTGGCGCCGCTGCGCCTCGCTGACCTTCAGCGTCGACCCGGCGGTGAAGAAGTTCTTCGTGAACTCGTCCAGGAAGGCCTGGCGGTCGGTCAGGACCCCCTGCTGGAAGGCGCCGATCGTGGCCTCGTCCAGGCCGCCGTCCGGGTTGTCGTCGGTGCGCAGCAGGTACGGGGGCACCGCGGCGGCCAGCACGGCCCGCGACACGCGCGAGGTGCCGTACCGGCTCAGGTGGCGCACGACCTCCCCGCCGCCCATGGAGAAGCCGACCAGGGTGGCGTTGCGCAGGTCGAGGTGTTCGAGCAGCGCGTTGAGGTCCGCCGCGAACGTGTCGTAGTCGTAGCCGGTCCACGGCTGGGAGGACTCACCGAAGCCACGGCGGTCGTAGGTCACGACCCGGTGACCGCTGTTGACCAGGGCGGGGACCTGGGCTTCCCAGGACCGGCCGCTCAGCGGCCAGCCGTGGACCAGCACCACCGGGGGGCCGTCGCCGAAGTCCTCGTAGTGCAGTTCGAGCGTGTCGTCGATGCGCAGCGCGGGCATGGGCGGCGGATTTCCCGGGGTGCGGTGTGGACACGCGGAAGTGATCGCGATCACAGCGAGTCGGGTGTCATGTGGGCCCGCACGGGGAAATACCTGCCCGAGCAACCAGAATTCCCGTACAGTCGATCGCATCCGGCCAAGCCGGGTTCTTCCCGCCCTCCCTCGGCAGCGGACTCCCGCAGCGAGTGGACGCGGACCTCATCGTAAGGAACAGCCCTTGAACGAGAACACCCAGCACCGCGACCTCCGCAAGGTGCCCGTCCCGGTCTTCCAGAACGTGCCCGAGCCCGAGCACGAGGAGCAGCCGAAGGTCACCCACGCGGTCACCGCCGTCCCGCGGCCCGTCTTCACGAGCCCGCAGGCCTGAGCAGCAGGGTCACCGCCTCGGCCACCCCGGTCGAGCCCGCGGCGCCGGTCGCCAGCCTGCGCAGTTGCAAGCCCGCGACCAGTGCCACCACCGGACCGGTCAGCCGCTCCGGCTCGGGTACGCCCAGACCGGTGAGCACGGACAGCGCAAGCGCGTCGTACGCGGCGAAGCACTCCGCCGCGGCGTCCCGCAGCGACGGGTCGCGGCCCGCCTGGATGTAGAGCTCCAGCGGCGCGATCTCCTCCCGGCCGAACACCGTGCTCTCCACGACCTGCTCCACCAGGGCCGCCGCCTGCTCCACCGACACCGGCCCGCGCTGCTGCCGGGCGAACGCGGTCAGCCTGGTCGTCTCCTCCCGCACGAACAGCAGCAGCGACTCGCGCAGCAGTTCGGTCTGCGTGGCGAAGTGGTAGGTGATCGACCCCAGCGAGACGCCCGCCTCGGCGGCGACGCGCCGGTTGGTCACCCCCGCCACACCGGACGCCCCGATCACCCGCAGGACCGCGCGGAGGATGCGCTCACGCACGCGGCGGCGTCCGCTCGTACCAGCGCTCGACCTGCTCCAACTCCGCTGCCAGCGAGAACAGCAGCGGCTCGCTGTCGGCGGGCCCGAGCAGTTGCGCCCCCACCGGCAACCAGTCGTCGGTCAGCCCCGCGGGCACGTTGACCCCGGGCCAGCCCAGCACGTTCCACGGCCAGGCGTACGGGCACGACCGGATCATCGTCCGGTCGGTCTGCCAGCCGGTCAGGCCGTCGATGCCGCCCACCGGCAGCGGCGGTTTGGCCGTGGTGGGGGTGAGCACCACGTCGGCCCGGTCGAAGATCCGGCCGACCCGCCTGTGGAACAGGCCCAGGGTGGCGTGCGCGGCGGCCAGCGCCCGACCGCGGAGCAGTCCACCCATCCGACCGTTGTCCCGCGTGCGCCGGTCCAGCAGCGCCGGGTCCGGCACCCGGCCGTGCCAGTCGTTGAGCCCGCCCAGCGAGCGCGGCAGGAAGTTCAGGCCGATCAGGCCGTAGGCGGGGTCGGCGAGCACGATCTCGTGGCCCAGCCCGCGCAGCACCCTGGCCAGCCGCACGACCGCCGCCCGCACCTGCGGGTCCAGCGCCACCGGCAGCCCGGTGAACGCCGGGCGCAGCGACAGCGCGATCCGCAGCCGCCCCGGCGGGGTCCGCGCGGCGTCCTGGTGCGCGGTGCCGGTGTCGGCCAGCACGTCGAACAGCAGCGCCGCGTCCCCCACCGAGCGGGCCAGCACGCCACTGGTGGTGATGCCGTTGAACAACTCCTTCTCCGGCAGCGGGGAAAAGCGCCCGCGCTGCGGCTTGACGCCCACCAGGTGCGTCCACGCGGCCGGGATGCGCACCGACCCGGCCCCGTCCGACCCGACCGCCGCGGGCACCACACCCGCCGCGACCGCCGCCGCGGACCCGCCGGAGGACCCGCCCGGGCTGTGGTCGAGCCGCCAGGGGTTGCGGGTCACCCCGAACGCGCTGCCCTCGGTGATCGGCCACTGGCCGAACTCCGGGGTGTTCGTCTTGCCCACGACGACCGCGCCGGAGGCCTTGAGCAGCCGGACCAGCTCGCAGTCGGCGGTCTTGACCGGGAACTCGCCCGCGCAGCCGAACGCCGTCGGCGCCCCGGCGAGGTCCACGTCGTCCTTGATCGCGATCGGCACGCCCAGCAGCGGCAGCCGCTCGCCGTCGCGCAGCCGCTGGTCGGCCGCGCGGGCCTCGGCGCGCGCCTCCCGGTCGCGCACGAACCGGAACGCGTTGAGCGTCGACCGGGTGTCCTCGATCTCCGCCAGGGCCCGGTCGACCAGCTCGACCGAGGTGACCGCGCCGTCGGCAAGCGCTTGCGCGGTCGCCACCAGCCCGGCGAACCGCAGATCCGGTGTCGTCGTCATCGCCGCCTCCTGTTCGTTCGAACGAACAGTAACAGCGGCCGGTTTGGCGACCACCCGCCACGAGGGTGAGGATGGGCCGCGATGAGCACGAACCCCGACACCCCGCCCCGCCGCCGCTCGCGCAGGCAGGAGACCCGGCTCTGGCGCGTGCCGGTGGTCCGCGTCCAGCGGGTCACCCCGCGCCTGGCCAGGGTGACCGTCCAGGACCCGTCGCTGGCCGACCTCGCCGGGGCGGGCACCGACCAGAACGTGATGCTGTACTTCTACCCGGAGGGCACCGAGCTGCCCGAGCCGCTGACGCTGGAGTCCGCGCGCGGCCTGTGGTCCAAGGTCCGCCCGCTGACCAGGACGTACACCATCCGCCGCCACGACCCGGCCACCGACGAGGTCGACTTCGACTTCGTCCTGCACGGCGACTCCGGCCCGGCCTCGGCCTGGGCGTCGCGGGTCGAGGTCGGCGACGACGTGGTCTTCGTCGGCCCCTCACCCGCCTACCAGCCCGACCCGGCGGCCGACTGGTACCTGCTGGCGGGCGACGAGACCGCGCTGCCCGCCATCGCCAACATCCTCACCGCCGTCACCGCCCCCGTGCGCGCGTTCGTCGAGGTCGCCGACGCCGCCGAGGAGCAGGACATCCCCGGCGTCACCTGGCTGCACCGCGACGCCCCCGCGGGCGAGAGCACGGTCCTCGTCGACGCGATCCGCGCCGCCGACCTGCCCGGGGGCACCCCCGAGGTGTGGCTGGCGGGGGAGCGCGCGGCCATGGTGGCCGTGCGCGCGCACCTGTTGGAGGAGCGCGGTTTCCCGCGCAAGCAGGTCCGCCCCACCACGTACTGGCGGTCGGGCGAGAGTGGCAACTGACTCAGTGTCCGGTTGGAACTTCTCGCCCCCGGCCCGCGTTTGACCTTCCGGACCGAACAACGACTTCACACCGGGGAGGAGCGCGCCGTGCACCGCCACACCAACGCGGTCAAGACCGCGCTGCTCCTCGCCGGTCTCAGCGCGCTGATCGTCCTGGTCAGCTCCCTGTTCGGCGCCACGGCCCTGCTGATCGGCCTCGGCGTGGCGCTCGTGGTCAACGCCTACGCGTTCTTCAACTCCGACCGGCTGGCGCTGCGCGCGATGCGCGCCCGCCCGGTCTCCCAGGCCGAGCAGCCCGCGCTGTACCGGATCGTCCGCGAACTGGCCACCGCCGCCCGCCAGCCCATGCCCCGGCTCTACCTCAGCCCCACCCAGGCCCCGAACGCCTTCGCCACCGGCCGCAACCCCAGGAACGCGGCCATCTGCTGCACCACCGGCCTGCTCGACCTGATGAGCGAGCGCGAACTGCGCGGCGTCCTCGCCCACGAGCTGTCGCACGTCCGCAACCGCGACATCCTCGTCAGCGGTGTGGCGGGCGCCCTGGCAGGCGCGGTCAGCGTGGTCGCGAGCCTCGCCCTGCTCACCGGCCTCTTCGGCGATGACGACGACGAGGACAACAACCCGTTGATGCTCCTGCTGGTGGCCGTCCTCGGCCCGATCGCCGCCACCATCGTCCAACTGGCCGTCAGCCGCTCCCGCGAGTACCAGGCCGACGCCTCCGCCGCGGAGCTGACCGGCGACCCGATCGGCCTGGCCAACGCCCTGCGCAAGCTGGACGCGGGCACCCAGGTGGCCCCGCTGGCCCCCGAACCCGCCCTGGTCTCCCAGTCCCACCTGATGATCGCCAACCCCTTCCGCCCCGGCGACGGCCTCTCCAAGCGGTTCTCCACCCACCCGCCCATCGCCGACCGCATCGCCCGCCTGGAACGCCTGGCCCTCCCGGACTTCTGATCCACTCCCGGGATTTCCGCCCGCCCGACCTCTAACCTGAGCCACGTGCGACGAGACCCGCCGATCACCTTCCGCGGCGCCCTGCAGATCCTCGGCCACCACGACCGCCCCTGGCTGACCCGCCTCAACGGCCTGCTCGGCGGCGTGGTCCTGGCGGCGGGCGGCATCCCCCCGATCACGGCCCTGTTCGGCTGGGTCGACCAGAAGAACGAGGCCACCGCACTGACCAGGCAGGCGCTGGACGCGGTGTCCGACCGCCTCACCCGCACCGGCGGCCTGGACCGCCACCAGTTGGTCATCGCCGCGCACACCACCATCGCCACGGCGGCGGTCTTCGACACCATCCACGCGGCCTACCCGGAGTCCAACCTCACCGACCCGGAAAAGCTCGGCATCCTCACCGCGAACTGGGCGGACAAGGGCGAGTCCCTGGTCCGCGCCCTCTACGCCGCGGACGTGCCCACCCCGTCCCTGGTCCGAGGCTTCCACGAGAACACCGCCGTGGTCCGCTCCTGGGCGATGAGCCTGCTGAACGAGGTCTTCCACTTCCTCGACGGCCTCGACCTCGACGCCAGCCCCCGCCAGATCCCCCAACTGCTCGCCCTGGTCGAATCCGCCTACCGCGACTCCTACCTGATCCTCGCCGCCACAGTCCCCGAGTTCAAGGTCTGGTCCGACCTCGGCGAACACGCCGCCACCCGCTCCGCCCTGGCCCGTTTGGAATCCCTGCTCACCACCCCCGTCGCCGCCCAGCCCCGCGACCTCCGCGACACCGTCCGCGCGATCAACCGAGCCGAACTCGACCGCCCGATCATCGACGTGGACACCGACGGCTACGGCACCGACGCGGTCTTCCCGGCGGTCTCGGACATCTTCATCACCCCCCGCTTCCGCGCCTGGTACGCCAGCCGCGGCTCCCGCCTCGGCGACGAGCAGTGGTGGCAGGAAATCTCCCTGGGCGAAGACCTGGACCTGGTCCTCGCCCGCCACTTCCTCACCGGCGAGGCCACCAAACGCCCACTGCTGCTCCTGGGCCACCCCGGCGCAGGCAAGTCCCTGCTCACCAAGGTCCTCGCCGCCCGCCTCCCGGACTCGACGTACACGGTCATCCGAGTCCCCCTGCGCCGAGTCGACGCGGACGCCCACATCGCCGACCAGATCCGCGAAGCCCTCTCCCAGTCCACCCACGGCCGCGTCGACTGGTCCGCCCTCGCCGACCAGAGCGCCGACACCGTCCGCGTGGTCCTCTTGGACGGTCTCGACGAACTCCTCCAGGCCACCACGAACGACCGAGGCGGCTACCTCACCGACGTGGTCGAGTTCCAGCGCCGCGAAGCCGCCATGGGCCGCCCGGTGGCGGTGGTCGTCACCTCCCGAACCCTGGTGGCCGAACGGGTCCGCCTCCCGGACGCAACCCCCGTGGTCAAACTGGAGGAGTTCGACGACGCCCAGATCGACCAGTGGGTGTCGGCGTGGAACCAGCACAACACCCGCCCGATGGACGCGGAAACCGCCAAGGCGCAAGGAGAACTGGCCCGCCAGCCGCTCCTGCTGCTGATGCTGACGCTGTACTTCACCGACCCGGCGGTGGGCCCGGTGGAGGACCTGTCGGAGTCCGAACTGTACGGCCGCCTGTTCGACACCTACGCCCGCCGCGAGGTCACCAAGCAGGCGGGCCGAGTCCCCCCGGACGCGGAGTTCGAGGAGGCCGTGGAAACCCAGTTGACCCGGCTTTCCGTTGCGGCCCTGGGCATGTTCAACCGAGGCCGCCAGTCCATCACCGAAGCAGAACTCACCGCCGACCTACTCGCCCTGGGCGAGCAGGTCCCCGACGGCGGCAAACTCCTGGGTGAGTTCTTCTTCGTCCACTCCGCCGAGGCGACCACAGGAACCGTCCACCGCAGCTACGAGTTCCTGCACGCCACCTTCAACGAGTACCTGGTGGCGGCCCGCGTCGTCGACGTCCTCCGCGACCTGGCCGAAGGAACCTTCGCCCGCCGCAAACGCCACCACCCCGACGACGACCTGCTGTTCACCCTGCTGTCGTACCAACCCCTCACCACCCAACGCCCGGTGCTGGCCTTCATCACCCAACTGTTCGACACCCTGGGCGACGAAGCCGACGACATCGCGGCGGCCCTAGACCTCCTGCTCCCCACGCATCGCCCACCCGGGAACCGCCACCCCGAGTACCGCCCCCTCCCCGCTGACCACATCCGCGCCAGCGCGGCGTACTCGGCCAACCTGTTCCTGCTCCGCGCCACCATCGCTCCGATCGACCCGGAGACCGTGTGGCCGCAGGACGAAACGGACAGCCGGTGGATCGCCTTGGCCGACCTCTGGGCCGCGGGCTTGGACAGCGATGGCTACCGCTCGCTGTTCGGCGTGTTCAACTTCGCGAGCGGCAAAATCCGCTCCTCACCGGGCGCGTCCACCACCGGCTTGGACCTCCTCGACGCGCAACACCTGCGAGGCCGCCGTGCGGTCCTGGAACAGTTCAGCGTTGCGGTCGTCCTCGACCGGCACTACAGCGGATTCGGCAGGGGAAATGACTGGGCGGTCCACTGCTCGGGCTGGCTGACCGCACTGCTCGTCCAACCCGACTCGTTGGCCTATGGTTTCCTGACTCCGCCGGATTGGACCGAGGTGCAGGAAATGGCGGAGGTCGCCAACCTCGCCTACGGCGTGCTGGCCGTGCGCTGCGGCGACTGGGGACCGAAGTTCGTCGAACGCTATCTCCGCTGGCTCCTGCGGTTGCCGCTGCTGAACCCGCCCTCGCCCCTGCCCATGATGCTGGCGTACCACCACTACCGGGAGGTGTTCGACCGGTTGCTCTCCGAGGTCGAGAACGACCGGACCCCATACTGGGCGGAACTCCTCCGAACGCTGACCCCTGAACGCCTGGCCAACTTCCCGGTCGGCACCATCGCCGACTACCTCGGAAGCGTCGACATCAGGCTCCCCAAGTTCTGAGCGAACCCGGGGAGCCCGGTGGTCAGCCGGTGGCGCCCGCGGCCTTGGCCAACTGCATCACGTACTGGCCGTAACCGGACTTCGCCAGCTTCGCGCCCAGCGCGTACGCCTCGTCGGCGGAGATGAACCCGCGGTCCAGGGCGATCTCCTCCAGGCAGGCGAGCCGAACCCCGGTCCGGTGCTCCAGCACCTGCACGAACTGCCCCGCCTCCAGCAGCGAGTCGTGCGTGCCGGTGTCCAGCCAGGCGAACCCGCGGCCCAGGTCCAGCAGCCGGGCCCGCCCCTGCCGCAGGTACTCCAGGTTCACGTCGGTGATCTCCAGCTCGCCGCGCGGGGAGGGCTCCAGCCCCTTGGCGATCTTCACCACGTCGTTGTCGTAGAAGTAGAGCCCGGTGATCGCCCGGTTCGACTTCGGCTCGAGCGGCTTCTCCTCGATGGAGACCAGCATCCCGTTCTCGTCGACCTCGCCGACGCCGTAGCGCTCGGGGTCCTTGACCGGGTAGCCGAACAGCACCGCGCCGTCGATGTCGGAGACGTGGGCCTTCATCAGGTGCGAGAAGCCCACCCCGAAGAAGATGTTGTCCCCGAGCACCAGCGCCACGTCGTCGGACCCGATGAACTCCTCACCGATGATGAAGGCCTCGGCCAGCCCGTTCGGCGCCGCCTGCTCGGCGTAGCTGAAGCGCACCCCGAACTGCGACCCGTCCCCCAGCAACCGCTGGAAGTTCGGCAGGTCGGTCGGCGTCGAAATGATCAGGATGTCCCGAATCCCGGCCAGCATCAGCACCGACACCGGGTAGTAGATCATCGGCTTGTCGTACACCGGCAGCAACTGCTTCGACACCGCCTGGGTGATGGGGTGCAACCGGGTCCCACTACCCCCGGCGAGAACGATGCCCTTCATCACGGCTCCTGTCGTAAGTCCTTGATCTGACCGGTCCCGCACGCCCCCCGGCCCCCGATCCCTCGGAGTCGAGGCTACCGCGACCGACCGGGGCTCCTCGCCCGGTTCGTCCCGCCACCCTGCCGCGCCCCGAGCGCCACCACTGCTCCCGATTGCGCAACCCTGCCCGCCGCCACTCGCGGCCCGCCGGACGCCCACTCGGCCCCACCACCGCACCCCCGCCGCCAAGCCCCGGCACCCGCCCTCGAGACGCCGTGCCCGCCACCGAGATGCGGTGCCCACCACCAAGCGCCGACACCCGCCACCGAGATGCGATGCCCATCGTCAAGACGCGGTGCCCACCGACGAGGCGTGGCACCCTCCTCGAGACGCAGCCCCCGCCGTCGAGATGCGGTGGCCGCCCCCCGAGATGCGGCGACAGCCGAGATGCGGTGGCCGCCGGTCAGCGGTAGTTCGTGAACTGGAGCGCGATGCCGAAGTCGCTCGCCTTGAGCAGGGCGATGACCTCCTGCAGGTGGTCCTTCTTCTTGGCCGAGACGCGTAGCTGGTCGCCCTGGATCTGCGCCTGGACGCCCTTGGGGGCCTCCTCGCGGATCTTCTTGCCGATCTCCTTGGCCTTCTCGCTGCTGATGCCCTGCACCAGCGTCCCGGTCACCCGGTACGTCTTCCCCGACAGCGTGGGCTCACCCACGTCGAAGGCCTTCTGGGAGACGTTGCGCTTGACCAGCTTCTCCTTGAACACCTCGATGGCGGCGGTGCACCGCTCCTTGGTCTCGGCCTTGATGGTGATCGCCTCGTCCCCGGCCCAGCTCACCTCCGCCCCAGTACCGCGGAAGTCGAAGCGGTTCGCCAACTCCTTGGCCGCCTGGTTGAGCGCGTTGTCCACCTCTTGCCGGTCAACCTTGCTCACCACGTCGAATGACGGGTCCGCCACGTGTCTCGCACCTCCGCGTTCAGGGCTCACTGGGGTCCCGTGGATGCTACCGCCGCCCGCCCCACCCCCACCCCCGCGCGTCAGGGGGTACCCGTTGGCGGAGCCCCGGGGGCATTGGGTAAGGTCTCCGTCGTCCACAGTGGTGGACACCCGGCGGGTTGCCCGAGCGGCCAATGGGAGCGGACTGTAAATCCGTCGCGAAAGCTACAGAGGTTCGAATCCTCTACCCGCCACAGCAAGGCCCGTGTTCTCACTGCGAGAACACGGGCCTTTGTTGCGGTTTGGTCTTCTGTTGGAGCAGCGCCAAGAACTCCGCCGGTGTCAATCCCGCTCGGCGGATGGTGGAGGCGAGGGCGCCGCGCTTCACTGTGCCGTGCACGGGATGGTCACGGTGCGTCCGTCGGCGTTGCGGTGGACGGCATGGCTGCCTTTGGTGCGGGTGAAATCGAAGCCGACGGCATCGAGCGCGCGGATCACCTTCTTGACCGAGAGGTTGGACAGGGCTGAACTCACGCGGCGGTGGCTGGGATCTGGAACGAGGTGACCAGGGGCGTAGTGGTGACCTCCGCCTCGGGAACCTCCGCGAAGTACAGTTCAACGGCTTCGCGGAGGTTGGCCAGGGCCTCTTGGATCGATTGGCCCTGGCTGGCAACGTCCACCTCCAGGCATTGGGCGATGAACCAGTCCTCTTGCTGGTGCACTGCTGCGGTCAGCGTTCGCTGTTCGCTCATGTGCCCCAGTGTCCACCTGCCCAGGCCACGTGTCTCCCGCAGACGCCGGGCCGGTCACGCGTTGGCAGTCGTGGGTGCGTTCGCTGTTTGCTAACGGTCTCCCGCCTCATCAGGTCCCGTGTCTCCTGTGAACGCCGGGTTCGGCTTGCCGGGCAATTGCGCTGATGTCGTATTCGGCACCGGCGGCCGTGTGGTCAGCATTGCCGATGCGGGAATGCGTGCTCGGGGTTTCGGGCGGGGGCCGGCCGCGCCCCCTGTGGTGCGGCCGGTCCCCGCGGCGTTGGGGACTGCCCTTTCCGCGGCTGGCTGGGCTGCGGAAAGCATGGGAACAATCGATCGAATTCGGGTGTGCTGCCGAATGGTGGGGGGTGGTTGGGCTTTCTGTGGTAGCGCGGTGGCGCGTTTGATGGATCTCTGCTGGTAAGCCGGTGAAGTCGAGGGTGGATCACCCGCAAGAGGGACGTCGGGAGGGGTGGGGGTGGTTAGTTTTCGGCTCCGAACCGATTGGTCCTACGCAGGGGGTTTGCTGAGATGGCGTGGAAAAGACGTGTGGGTGCGGTATTCGCGGTTGTCGCGGTGTTGGGGGGCTCCGGGGTGGGTGCTTCGGCTTCGGCGGACAAGGACAAGGGCAAGCGGGAGGGGGAGGTCGTCGCCCGGGTGGTGGAGGGGGAGCCGCCTTCGGGGGCGGTGAAGGTGGAGTTGGTGCCGGACACCGGGGCGGATCGGGCGACTGGGGAGGTGGGGGTGCAGGCGGCGTTCCTGCCGTTCAACTTCAACTTCGACTTCACCGTCAGCCTTGCCTCGCGGACCTTCTGGCCTGTTCTGGGGCGGGCGTGCGTGAGCCTGCGGGGGACCGGGAGCGCTGACCCGAGCTACTACCAGCGGGAGGTGAAGGTCGAGATGTGGGACGCCTACGGCACCGACACCAAGAAGGGCCTCACCGCCCGGTACTCGCTCAACGGCGGCTACTACGGCTACTGCTGGTCGGGCCTGTCCTCCGGGCACGAGCACTACTTCCGCATCTACAAGGACTGGAACCTCGGTGCCCGGGTGTGGGGCAACGGTTGGACCTCGCCCATCTGACCCCCTGGTCCGAGGACGGGGCGGCGACAACCGCCCCGTCCTCGTCCTGGAGGTGGGCTTCACAGGCCGTCCACCCGCAGGACGGTGGTGGCCGTGTCCGGGGTGGCGGACCGGCGGACTCGGACCACCGGTTCCACCTCGGTGACCACGCCGACGTTGATCAGGACCTCGGGGTGGTCCGGGTCGGCGAGGGTGATGCGGTTGCCGGGGGAGGGTTTGGTCCTGCCCTTGGGCGTGAAGACAACCGTGGTGTCGTCGAGCGTGGTGAGGGTGCCGGGGGTGCCGGTGATGGCCACCGCGACCGGGAGGTCGGGGACCGCGCCCAGGTCCGTGGTGACCGTCCCGTCCGGGGCGACCACGCCGAGGAGGCCTTCGGGGCTGGCCAGCAGGCTGGTGCGGCCCGCGTCCGGGACGCTCAGCAGGTCGCTGGTGCGGGTCAGCGTGGTGACCGTGACCTGTGGGTCCGCCACGCCCGCGGTGACCGGCACCGGCACCGCACCCACCAGGGCCACCGTGTTCCACGCGCCCGCCCCGGTCTGGAACAGCGCCCAGGTCACCCCGGGTTCCACCGACGGCGTCGCCACTTGGTCGTCGAGGACGGACGTGTGCAGGGTGACGTCCCGCGCTCCCGGTTCGGCCAGGGCGAAGCCGATGGAGCCGCCGCCCGCGGGCACCTCGTCCCCGGGCAGGGCCGTGGCGGACACGAAGCCGACCGCGCGCTGGCCGCGGGCCACCGGTGCGGTGGCGCGCAGCACCAGCCGCGACGGGTCGGGGGTGCCTTGGACGTCGAGTGGGCTGGTGGCGAAGCCCACCCGTTCTCCGCCGCCGGGGTCCACCGCGACCAGGACGACCACCACCAGCGACGCGGCCCGGTTGGGTGAGGTGCCCGCGTAGACCACCCGCGACGCCCCGCCCTCCGGCCAGGCCGCGCGGGCCCGGTCGGCCAGCTCCCCATCGCCGACGAGGTTGCCGCGCGGGGTCCACTCGGTGACCGGGGCGGCGGGGGGTACCTCCGTGCCCCGGTCCCGGGCCGCGAACCCGCCCACCACCAGTGCCAGTGCCACCACCGCCGCGGTGACCGACACCAGCGCGCGCTGCCGCCGCTGGGCGTGCCTGCGCTGGTGCAGCCGCCGCAGCACCCCGTCGACCGCGGCGCCGTCCCCGTGGACCTCGACCGCGTCGAGTTCGCGCCGGAGTCGGGTGGCCGTCCGGTGGGTCTCGTCCTGTCCTCCCGCGATCACGGCCTCCTCCTCCCCGGCGCGGCGGGCTCGTCGGCCCCCCACAGCTCGCGCACCCTGGCCAGCCCTCTGCTGGTCAGCGACTTCACCGTGCCCACGGCACAGCCCAGTTCCCTGGCGGCCTGCGCCTCGGTCATGTCCAGGACCACCCGGCACACGACCGCCGCCCGCTGCCGGGCGGGGAGCTGCTGCAGCACCGCCAGCACGTGGTGGCGGTTGTCGACCGCCCGGGAGAAGTCCGCCACGTCCAACTGCTCGGCGTACTCCGCCAGCGGCACCGGCGGCTTGCGCCGGACGGTCCGCAGGAACTCGTGGTAGACGGCCTTGCGCGCGTAGGCGACCGCGTTGTCCGCGGGCACCCGGCGCCACCGGGCCAGGCAGCGCAGCAGCGCCTCCTGCACGATCTCCTCCGCGTCGGTCCGGCGTCCGGCGAGCATCAGGGCGTAGCGCAGCAGTTGGTCGTACCGCTCGCGGACGAACGCGTCGAAGTCCGGGTCACCCGGCACGTCTTACCTCCCGATCCACTCCCCAGACCGCCCGGTCGCCCGGAAGGTTGCCGTGCCCGGCGGGAATCTCCCCGCCCGCGCTACCGTGCGGCCATGAGCACCGCCTTCCACCTCGCCATCCCGGTCGACGACCTCGACGCCGCCCGCCGCTTCTACGGCGAGCTGATCGGGTGCCCGCGGGGGCGGGAGGCCGACACCTGGGTCGACTGGGACCTGGGGGGCCACCAGTTGGTCACCCACCTCGCCCCGGGCGGGCGCGGCGACGTGGCCGTCAACGCCGTCGACGGCCACGGGGTCCCGGTCCCGCACTTCGGCCTGGTCCTCGACGTCCCCGACTTCCAGGCCCTGGCCGGGCGCCTGCGCGCGGCCGGGACCGAGTTCGTCATCGAGCCGCACGTGCGCTTCCCCGGGCAGCCCGGTGAGCAGTGGACCATGTTCCTGCGCGACCCGGCGGGCAACGCCCTGGAGTTCAAGGCCTTCGCCGACCGCGACCAGCTCTTCGCCCGCTGACGATGGACCTCGACCTCGTCTCGCGGACCGTGTCCCAGGGCCTCGCCGGTCCCCGCCCGAAGGCCGTCGCCGACGCCGTCCGGCGGGTGGTGGGCGTGCCCGCCCGCGACGTGTTCGCCGCCGCCCTGGCCGTCCGCGCCCGCACGGACGGGTTGGTGCTCGCCGACGTGGACGACGCGATCACCTCCGGTTCCGTGGTGCGGACCTGGGCGATGCGCGGCGCCCTGCACCTGGTCGCAGCGGCGGACGCGGGCTGGCTGGTCGCCCTGCTGGGGCCGCGGGCCGCGCACGGGCTGCGGGAGCGCAGGCACCGGCTCGGGCTCGACGACGCCAGGGTCGCGCACGGCACGAAGGTGGTCGCCGAGGCCGCGGTGGTCCCGCGCACGCACCCGGAACTGCTGGCCGACCTGGCCGCGGCGGGGATGGCGCTGGACGACAGCCGGGCCTTCGCGCAGTTGGTCGCGCACGCGGCGATGGCCGGGGAGGTCGTCCGGGTCGCCGACCGGGACGGGGAGCCGACGTTCCTGCGCGCGGAACCGGTGGTCGAGGACGAGGCGGTGCTGCTGAACCGGCTCGCCCTGCGCTACCTCGACGGGCACGCGCCCGCCGGGTGGGAGGACTTCGCCACCTGGTCCGGGCTGCCCACCGGCAAGGCCAAGGCGGCGTTCGCCGGGCTGTACCCGCCCGCCGCGCGGCCGGAGCCGCCCCGGACCGCGCGGCTGCTGGGGCACTCGGACCCGTACCTGTCGGCGTACCGGTCGCGGGCGTTCGTGGTGCCCTCGGGGTTCGAGGGGCGCGTGCAGGAGGGCGACGGGGTGGTGAACCCGGTTGTCCTGGTGGACGGGGCCGCGGTGGGGACGTGGGGGCTGGAGGGAGACGAGGTGCGGGTGGCGCCGTTCGCGATCCTGCCGCGCGGGGTGGGGTCGCTGCTGCGGGTGGAGACGGGGGAGCTGGGCCGGTTCCTGGGGCAGCCGTTGACGCTGCTGGAACGGGCCTGAGGACCGGTCAGCGGCGGACCGGGCGGCGCAGCCACATCGTCCACAGCGGGCGGTAGCCGTGGGAGTACCAGAACGGCGTGGAGCGGGGGTTGGGCAGGGCGTGGTGCAGGAGGGTCACCGGGATGCCCTCGTCGTCGAGGACCCGGTGGGCGTGCGCGGCGAGGGCCGAGCCGATCCCGGTGCCGCGCTCGGCCGCGGTGACGCCGAGGCTGGCCAGGTAGGCCACCTCCGGCGCCGAGGTGTAGCGGCGGGCCCACCGCGAGGTGGGTGGGAGCTGGAGGTGGACGTGGCCGAGGACGCGGTCGCCGCGCACGGCCACCCAGACCGCGGGCCGGGGCTCCCCCAAGAGGAACACCAGTTGGTTGCGCAGGGCCTCGGCGGTGTCCTCGCGGGGGGTGACCTTCCCGAAGGGGGCGTCGTACTCGACGACCTCCAGGTTGAGGGCCACGAGGGTGTCGAGGTCGTCCGGGGTGGCGGGGCGGATGGTGGCGCCCGTCGGCGGGTTCGGGCCGGGGCGGCCCGCGGTGCGGGCGGCGATGGTGCTGACCGGGGCGAAACCGCGGTGGACCAGGGCCAGGACCGCCTCGGTGTCGCGGCTGGGGAGTTCCAGGACCGCCGCCGAGTCGGTGTCGCCGGGGGTGGTGGCGCCGTGCAGCAGGTCGAACCAGGTGTCGAGGAGGGCGCCGAGGGTGGTGGCCCGGTCCGCGCCCGCCAGGCGGACCTCCAGGTTGTGCCGCTTCGCCGGGTCCCAGGTGCGCGCCGCCGTGCCGACCGCGGATTCCTGGTACCAGGCGATCGCCGCGCCCGCGGGGGCGGTGATCAGCTTGCCCGCGCCGGGGGACAGGGGCGGGGGCGCGGGCAGCAACGGGTCCAGGTCCGCCAGGCGGGCGGCGTGCTCGTCGGCGACGGCGGCGACGGCGGTGAGGTCTGGGGTGGGATCGGCGGGGCTCACGCGGCCATCCAAGCGCAGCGACCGGCCCGGCGTGCCGCGATCGGGGCGGGACGGTTCCTCGTTCGGGTGGGTGATGCCGGGGGACGAGCTCGGTGTCTCTGCGTTGGGACGGCGTTGCGCCAGTGGGGTGATTGTCGCCGCACCCCGACCGGAGAAGGCGGCTCGTGTCGGTCGGGGTCCCCGGCGGCCCCGGGGGTGCGTGGAGTGGATCTCCGCGCTGCGCCTGGGCCAGGACTTGAGCGGGAGCGGGCCGGGCGGTCGTCGCTGGTGGCCCGGTGGGTGCCCCGCGGCGCGAGAACGTGCCGGGAGTGCTCGACAGCGGTCCGGTGGTGTTGCGGGGGTGAGCGAAAACCGGGTTCGGCGGGCTGTCGAGCGGTGGGCGGACGCCTGAACTTGGTGTCCACGAGTAACTAGCACACGTGCCAGTTTCGCCTGATCGGGGTACAGTCGGCTCGCCGTCGGGGGACTCGCCATGCGCGGGGGTGGTCAGCAGGGCCATCCACCGGCCGTCCGAGGAGGTTAAATGTCGGACCACCATGGCGGGGCCGCTCCCGGCCAACTGCCCGCGGTGAGCACCACTGCCGACACCCCGGACGAGGGGCAGCAGTGGGCGTCCGAGGAGCCCCCGCCGAATCGGCGGTTCCTGGTCTTCTCCGTCCTGGTCCTCACCTCCTCCCTGGTCGCGGCCGCGCTGGTGTCGCCGTGGTCGATGCCCTCCGGCGGGGCGCAGGTGATCTGGATCGGGCTGCTGCTGGCGCTGGGCTTCCTGGTCGCCGAGCAGCTCGGCATCAACATCGACGTGCGCAGCGGCGTGTCCTGGTCGATCTCCTTCTCCGAGATCCCCCTGGTCATCGGGCTGTTCGTGGCCCCGTTCGAGGTGGTGCTGGCCGCGCACCTGGTCGCGGGCGTCGGCACGCTGCTGGTCCGCCGGGTGCAGGACCGCATCCTCTACAACGCGGGCGCCATGGTCTTCGAGATCGTCAGCGCCTTCGCCGTGTTCGGGTTCGTCAACCGCTGGCTCGCCGGGGTCGGGCCGAGCTGGACCGGCGTGCTCGCCGGTGCGCTGGCCGCCCCGCTGTCGAGCACCCTGCTGGCCCTGGTCTGCGTGCGCGTCCTCGGCCGCCGGATGCGGCTGGGCGCCGCGGTCCGGCTCGTCCTGCGCACCCTGGTCCTCGGCCTGGTCAACGCCTCCACCGGCGTCGTCGGCTACCAGGTCGTCATGCACGCCGAGGCCGGGTGGCCGCTGCTGGTGCTGGCCATGGGCGGGCTGGCCGCGCTCTACATCGCCTACTCCGGGCTGCTGCGCGAGCAGCGGGACCTGGAGGCGCTCTCGGAGGTCAGCCTGATCGTCGCCCGCTCCGGGCACCAGGCCGCGGCGAAGCCCTCGATGGGGCTGGCCGACCCGAACGAGGTCGCCGAGGTGACCGACCCCGACGAGTGGCAGGTCATCGCCGAGCGGATCAAGGACCAGCTCGGCGCCGCCAGGGTGGTTCTGCGGCTGCGGTTCGACCCGCAGCTCCCGCTGCACACCGTGGTCTCCGGCACCGACCTGCCCGGCGAGATGTACGACCTCGAGGCGACCGGGCCCAAGGCGGACGCCCTGCTGCGGCTGCCCGGCTCGCACGTGCGCCACTTCCGCCGCGGCGACGCGGTCCCCGAGGTGCGCCACGCCCTGCTGCGCCGCGACGCCGAGGAGGCGCTGGTGGTGCCGCTGCGCAGCGCCAGCCACCTGCTCGGCGTGGTCGAGGCGCACGACAAGCTGTCGCGGTGGCGCGGCTTCGGCCAGGCCGACACCCGGCTCATCGGCACCATGGCCAGCCACCTCGCCACCGCCATGGACAACCGCAGGCTGCTCGCCACCCTGCGCCACGACGCCTACCACGACCCCCTGACCGGCCTGCTCAACCGGCCCGGCTTCCGCCGCGCCGCCGGGGAGCCCATCCGCCAGCACCCCGACTCGGTCGTGCTGCGCATCGACCTCGACGTGCTCTCCACCGTCAGCGACGCCCTCGGCTACGCCTGGAGCGACCGGATGGTGGTGGCCGCGGGCAGGCGGCTGCGCGACGCGCTCGGCCCGGACGTGGCGCTGGCCCGGCTGGAGGGCGGCCAGTTCGCCGTGCTGCTGGCCGAGACCACCCCCGAGGAGGCGCACCGGGTCGCCGAGCGGCTGCGCTCCGGGCTCGCCGCCTCCTACCCGGTCGACCGGCTGACCGTCGAGGCCAGCTCCGTGGTCGGCTACTCCACCCCGCGCACGGTCGGCACCGACGCGGAGGACGCGCTCGAACTCGACGTCGACGCGCTGTTGCAGCGCGCCGACGTGGCGCTGCGCGCGGCCCGTTCCAGCGGCGAGAACGTGCGGGTCTACCTGCCCACGATGGGCCAGATCTTCCTGCGCCGCTTCCAGTTGGTCACCCAGTTCCGCCAGGCGCTGGAGACCGGGCAGGTGAAGGTGCACTACCAGCCGAAGGTGGCGCTGCCGAGCCGCCAGGTGCTCGGCGTCGAGGCGCTGGTGCGCTGGCGGCACCCGGAGTTCGGCAGGCTCGACCCGGACGAGTTCGTGCCCGCCGTGGAGGCCGCCGGGCTGGTGGACGCGCTGACCGGGTTCGTCATGGACCAGTCGCTGATCCGGGTGCGCAAGTGGCTCGACCGCGGGCTGCGGATCGCCGCCGCGGTGAACCTGTCGGTGCGCAGCCTGGACGACCCGAACTTCCCCGACCGCGTCGCCGAGGCGCTGGAGCGCCACCAGGTGCCGCCGGAGCTGCTGACCCTGGAGCTGACCGAGTCCGGGGTGATGGCCGACCCGCAGCGCGCCCTGCCGGTGCTGCGCCGGTTGCACACCCTGGGCGTGACGCTGGCGGTCGACGACTTCGGCACCGGCTACTCGTCGCTGGCCTACCTGCGCCAGCTCCCGGTGGACGAGGTGAAGATCGACAAGAGCTTCGTGCTCGGCATGGGCACCGACCTCGGCGACCTCGCCGTGGTCCGCTCCATCGTCGAGCTGGGCCACTCGCTGGGCCTGATCGTGGTGGCCGAGGGCGTGGAGGACGACGCCGCCCGCGACCAGTTGGCCGCGATGGGCTGCGACGTGGCGCAGGGCTACCTGATCTCCCGCCCGCTGTCGGAGAGCAGGCTGGAGGCGTGGCTCCAAGCCCGAACGACGCAGGCCAGGGGCTTGCGCGACGAGACCGTGCTGACCCTGTTGTCGTAAGGGACCCCCCGGTTTTGACCCTGCGACACCGTTGTGTATGGTTACCCGCGTCGCCAGGGAAACCAGGCGGCAGGAGCCAGACCAGCCCCTTTAGCTCAGTCGGCAGAGCGTCTCCATGGTAAGGAGAAGGTCTACGGTTCGATTCCGTAAAGGGGCTCGACGGTTGAAGCCGCGGTTGCACCGGGAATTTTCGCGGTGTGTCGCGGCTTGAACCATGTCATAGCGGCGTAGCTCAGTTGGTAGAGCAAACGGCTCATAATCGTTGTGTCGCCGGTTCAAGTCCGGCCGTCGCTACGCGATAGACCGAGGGGTTCGCCCCTCGCATCCTTGAGACCCGGTCCACGCCGTGGACCAGGCCTCCCCGCCCGCAGGGCGGTCATCGGTTACGAAAGGCATCGCTGTGGCTTCTACTGACGTGCGGCCGAAGATCACGCTCGCGTGTGAGAGCTGCAAGCACCGCAACTACATCACCAAGAAGAACCGGCGCAACGACCCGGACCGCCTGGAGATGAAGAAGTTCTGCCCGAACTGCGGCGCGCACAAGCTGCACAAGGAGACCCGCTGACCCACCGGGCCCCACGGGCCCCCTGGTTGGCTGACTGAGCCGTCCTACCTCGGTAGGGCGGCTTTGGTCGTTTTCAAGCGCGCCTGACTAAGGTGCTCCCGTGGCACTCGACCAGTCGTTTGTGGGGCGTACCTACCCGCCGTCGCCCGTGTACGAGGTGGGGCGGGCGAAGATCAAGGAGTTCGTGGACGCGATCGGCGACACCGATCCCGTGCACCGCGACCCGGAGGCCGCGCGCGCCGCGGGCTTCCCGGACGTGGTGGCACCGCCGACGTTCACCACCATCCTGAACCTCGAACTCATCAACACCATCGTGTCCGACCCCAAGCTGGGGCTCGACTACGGCCGGATGGTGCACGGGGACCAGAGCTTCGAGTACCACCGGCCCGTCGTGGCCGGGGACCGGCTGGTCGCGGTGGGATCGGTGCAGAGCATCATGAGCCGGGCGGGCAACGACTTCATCGTGCTCCGGGCGGAGATCACCACCGAGTCGGGCGAGCCCAGGGTCACCGGCACGGCGCAGTTGGTCGTGCGGGACGCGGGAGTCGACTCGTGAGCGCGCTGGAGAAGGGCGCCGAGTTGCCGCCGCTGCAGGTCCGGCTGACCAGGGCCGACCTGGTCCGGTACGCGGGCGCGGCGCTCGACCACAACCCGATCCACTGGAACGAGCGCTTCGCCAAGGAGGTCGGCCTCCCGGACGTCATCGCGCACGGGATGCTGACCATGGGCGTCGCCGGTCGCGTCGTCACCGAGGCCCGGGTGGGCACGCTGGTCAGCTACAGCGCCCGGTTCACCCGGCCCGTGGTCGTCCCGGACGACGACAAGGGCGCCCTGGTGGAGCTGAGCGCCAAGGTCGGCGCGGTGCTCGACAACGGCGACCTGCGCATCGACATCACCGCCCGGTTCGACGGCCGGACCGTGCTCGGCAAGGCCATCGCGATCGTCCGCCCCTGAGCCCCCGGCGGCCGGACACCTGCCCGGCCGCCGGAATTGCTCCGGTCGCCAGGGGGACGCCCGCAACATTTGTCGTCCCGGGCTGGCCAAACCGGGGGTGTGTCGGGTAATGCGGCCCACTCGCCCAGCCCTGGTGGGACGGGACTACATTCGCCCGGGTGACGGCATCCGACCTCATCTCCTTCGCCCGCGGCGCCCCCTCCCTCGACATCATCGACGTGGCAGGCCTCAAGGCCGCCACGGACGCGGCGCTCACCCAAGACCCCGGCGGCGCCCTCGGCTACGGCACCGCGATCGGCTACCCCCCGCTGCGCAAGCTGCTCGCCGAGCGGCACGGCGTGGCCGAGGACCAGGTGCTGGTCACCAACGGCTCGATGCAGGCCGACGCGTTCCTGTTCGACCAGCTCGTCGTCTCCGGCAGCCCGGTCGTGGTGGAGCGGCCCACCTACGACCGCACCCTGCTGGGCCTGCGCGAGCGCGGCGCCGACGTGCGGCCGGTGGCGCTGGACCTCGACGGCATCGACACCGAGGAGCTGGCCGCCCTGCTCGACGGGGGCCTGCGCCCGACGTTCGCGCACATCATCCCCAACTTCCAGAACCCGGCAGGCTACACGCTGAGCCTGGCCAAGCGCAAGCGCCTGCTGGAGCTGGCCGAGCAGTACGACTTCGTCGTCTTCGAGGACGACCCGTACGCGCAGATCCGGTTCGCCGGTGAGCCGCTGCCGACCATGCTGGAGCTCGACGAGGGCCGCGGCCGGGTCGTCTACGCCAGCTCGTTCTCCAAGACGGTGGCCCCCGGCGTGCGCGTCGGCTACATCGTCGGCCCCAAGGAGCTGGTGGCGCGGGTGCGGGCGCGGGCGACCAACACCTACATCTCGCCCAACATGTTCGCCCAGGCCGTGGTCTACCAGTTCTGCGTCGACGGCGGCCTCGACCGGTCGATCGCCAAGGTCAACGCGGCCCTGGCCGAGCGGGTCGCGACGCTGTGCGCCGCGCTGGCCGAGCAGCTCCCGGAGGCGAAGTTCACCGCCCCCGAGGGCGGCTACTTCATGTGGGTCGAGCTGCCCGAGGGCGTCGACGTGGCGCGGCTGCTGCCCGCCGCCGAGGAGCGCGGGGTGACCTTCGTCAAGGGCACCGACTTCCTGCTGGAGGGTGGCGCGTCGACCATGCGCCTGGCCTACTCCGGGGTGCGCGCCGACCAGATCGCCGAGGGCGTCGGCCGCCTCGCCGAGGCGCTGCGCTCGCTGCAGGTCGCCGCGGGCTGAGAGCACCGGTCACCCGGGATGTGGGCCTCGGTTGCGAGACCCACTCCCGGGTACCGTATGCTCTCGTGCTTGGGACGGCTTGATCGCCCACGCTGGTCCGCGCGAGCGGTAAGGTGGGGGTCGATCGGGTGCGTTCGCACCACGCAGTCGCGAGGCTGCACAGGGGCGTAGCTCAATTGGCAGAGCAGCGGTCTCCAAAACCGCAGGTTGCAGGTTCGATTCCTGTCGCCCCTGCGTTTGTCGCCCGGTCCGGCCCGAGTCCTCGACTCGACCGGCCCGGGCGAACAGAACACACCGAGTGGAGGATGGCGTGGCCGAGGACAAGGAGCGGGAAGAGGGGCAGGAGCGCCCCTCTCGTCCGTCCACCGCCGCTTCCCGGCGGGAACGCCGCGGCACCGCCCGGCCCGCCGCCGCTGCCTCCACGGGCAAGGACGTCGACCCCAAGACCGAGCGGGTCAAGGCGGTCCGCCCCGCGGGCAAGACCGACGCGGCCGACGCGAAGGACAAGAAGGGCCGCGCGACCCCCAGCCGGGAGCGCAAGGCCGAGAAGGTGTCCTTCTTCGCGCGCATCGCCCGGTTCCTCCGCGAGGTCGTCTCCGAGCTGCGCAAGGTCATCTGGCCCACGCGCAAGCAACTGATCACCTACACCGCCGTGGTGCTGGTGTTCGTCGCCTTCATGGTGGCGCTGGTCTCGGGCCTCGACCTCCTCCTCGGCAAGGGCGTTTTCTGGCTGTTCGGCTGAGCCCGCGCCCGCTGGGTGCGCCGGTCGGAACGGGCTGGGGACGTGATGTACGAAAGGAAGCGAGACCAACTGTGACCTCCGAGAACGGCGCCGCCGACGGGAGCGGCCTGTCCGCCCTCACCGACGACGAGGTCTTCGCGGCCAAGGACACCGAGTCCGACGCGGACGCGGTGGACTCCACCGAGACCGACAGCGCCGATGAGGCCGACGGCACCGACGAGGCCGACAGCGCGGACGCCGACGACGCGGACGACTCCGACGAGGCGGACTCCGACACCGAGGACTCCGACACCGGGGACCTCGAGTCCGAGGCCGCCGAGACCGAGGCCGCTGACGGTGCGGTGGTCGACGAGACCCCGATCGACGCCCCGCCCGCCGACCCGGTCGCCGAGATGCGCGACGCGCTGCGCGCGGCCCCCGGCGACTGGTACGTCGTGCACTCCTACGCGGGTTACGAGAACAAGGTCAAGACCAACCTCGAGACCCGCATCCAGACCCTCGACCAGGAGGAGTTCATCTTCCAGGTCGAGGTGCCGACCGAAGAGGTCACCGAGATCAAGAACGGCCAGCGCAAGCAGGTGCAGCGCAAGGTGCTGCCCGGCTACATCCTGGTCCGGATGGAGCTCAACGACGCCTCCTGGTCCGCGGTCCGCAACACCCCCGGGGTCACCGGTTTCGTCGGCGCGACCTCCAAGCCGTCGCCGCTGACCATCGACGAGGTGCTGAAGTTCCTCCTCCCTCGGGTCGAGGAGGCCAAGCCGGACAAGGCCAAGGGCTCCTCGGGCACCGCGTCCCGCGGTCCCGCGGTCGAGGTGGACTTCGAGGTCGGCGAGTCGGTCACCGTCATGGACGGCCCGTTCGCCACGCTGCCCGCCACGATCAGCGAGGTCAACGCCGACGGGCAGAAGCTGAAGGTCCTGGTGTCGATCTTCGGCCGGGAGACCCCGGTCGAGCTGTCGTTCACCCAGGTCTCCAAGATCTGATCCGCTCCCCGCCCGCGGGGACGGACGGCCGCACCCGGCGCAGCCATTCGCCGGGTGCGGACCCTGTGGCCGTACCTGGCCACTCCCGATGGAAACAGGAAGCACGGAAATGCCACCCAAGAAGAAGAAGCTCGCAGCGATCATCAAGCTGCAGATCAAGGCGGGCCTGGCCAACCCGGCCCCGCCGGTCGGCCCCGCGCTGGGCCAGCACGGCGTCAACATCATGGAGTTCTGCAAGGCCTACAACGCCGCGACCGAGTCGCAGCGCGGGCAGGTCGTGCCGGTCGAGATCTCCGTGTTCGAGGACCGCTCGTTCGACTTCAAGCTCAAGACCCCGCCCGCGGCGAAGCTGCTGCTCAAGGCCGCCGGGGTGGAGAAGGGCTCGCCGGAGCCGCACACCAAGAAGGTCGCCAAGGTGACCTGGGACCAGGTGCGCGAGATCGCCGAGACCAAGAAGGCCGACCTGAACGCGGTCGACATCGACCAGGCCGCCAAGATCATCGCGGGCACCGCCCGCTCGATGGGCATCACGGTCGAGTAGGACCAGCTCCACCAGCACCGACGTGGGAGGGCCGAGCGCGGCTCGCACCACAACTGATCAGCGGACGCCGGTTCGCCTTCCTGACCGGAACCGCACTCCAGGACTTACCAGAGGAACAGCAATGGCAAAGCGCAGCAAGGCATACCGTCAGGCGGCGGAGCTGATCGACCGCGAGCGGCTCTACAGCCCGCTCGAGGCGGCCAACCTCGCCAAGGACACCTCCAAGGTGAAGCTGGACGCGACCGTCGAGGTCGCCATCCGGCTCGGCGTGGACCCCCGCAAGGCCGACCAGATGGTCCGCGGCACGGTCAACCTGCCGCACGGCACCGGCAAGACCGCCCGCGTCATCGTCTTCGCCACCGGCGACAAGGCCGCCGAGGCCGAGGCCGCCGGTGCCGACGCCGTGGGCGCCGAGGACCTGATCGAGCGGATTCAGGGCGGCTGGCTCGACTTCGACGCCGCGATCGCCACCCCGGACCAGATGGCCAAGGTCGGCCGGATCGCCCGCATCCTGGGCCCGCGCGGCCTGATGCCGAACCCGAAGACCGGCACCGTCACCCCGGACGTGACCAAGGCCGTCAACGAGATCAAGGGCGGCAAGATCAACTTCCGGGTGGACAAGCAGGCCAACCTGCACCTGGTCATCGGCAAGGTCTCCTTCGACAAGGAGAAGCTGGTCGAGAACTACGCCGCCGCGCTGGACGAGGTCCTGCGGGCCAAGCCGTCGGCCGCGAAGGGCCGCTTCCTGAAGAAGATCACCTTCTCCACCACGATGGGCCCCGGCATCCCGGTCGACCCGTCGCGCACCCGCAACCTGCTGGAGGACGAGGCGGCTGTCTGAGCCTCCCCTCCCGACGAACGAGGGCGGTCCCGCTTCGGCGGGGCCGCCCTCGTCCGTCGTCGGGCCCCGCCTCAGCAGGTCTCGCGCTCGTGCCGGGAGATGGTCCACTGGTCGCCGCGCGAACCCCCGATGACCTTGATCGTGAAGCGGCCGAGGCGGGGACCCGCGCTGACCTCCAGGTCGCAGGAGCTGACCACCACCGTCCCGTCCGGACCCGGGGCGAGGCTGACGTCGGTGGGGAAGTACACCTCGGCGTAGTCGTTCTTGCCGGTCACCTCCGCGTGCAGCCGCCGCACCGCGGTGGCGCAGTCGGGGGCGTTGAAGTGGTTCGCGAACGACCGCTCCACCGCCTCGGTCTCGAACCGGGTGCAGGCGTCGGGGAGGGTCTCCTGGGCGACGTTGTCGTAGAAGGCGCGGATGGCCTCCTTCGGGTCGGTGGCGAACAGGACCGTGCGCTCGGTCTTGAAGCCACCGGTCACCGAGGCCGGGAGGCTCTCGTCCGGGTTGCCGAAGTACTTCTCGTAGGCCCAGTTCGCCGCCAGGACCACCACCAGGAGGAAAGCCAGCCTGCGCAGCCACTTGGACAGCAGCAGCTTCTTCCACACCGGCCTGCCCCGGCGGCGCGGCCTGTCCGGTTCGGGGGCCTCGCCGAACCGCGAGGAGTCCCGGAACTCCTGGAAGCGCTGGAACTCCTGGAACTGCCGCCAGCGCTCGGCTTCCTCCGCGCTCAGGGGCTGGGCGGGCGGGGTCGCGCCCGGCGTCGCCGGGGGCGGCGCCTGCGGGCGCACGGCGGGCGGCCTCGACTCGGGGTCGCCGGGTCCTGACTGCTGGTTGTCGGCCACGTCGACCATTCTGCCGTGACCCGATTTGGAGAGTCGACAGCCGGGCGCGTACTCTTCGGGGAGTTCTACCGAAGACCGCTGGTTTCCCGCGCTGCCCGCCAGGGCCGCGCAGGACGAAGGCCCCGGATGTGGGCGGCCCGCGCAGGGGGAACGAGGAAGACGCAGCGCCCCGCGCGCTGCCACGCCCCGTGCCGCTCCCGCGCCGGGGCGTTCGTGCGTTCCAGGGCCCTCGTGATGCCGGCGCAACCCCATGCACACGAGAGGAGGCGTCCCATGGCGAAGCCTGACAAGGTCAACGCCGTCGCCGAGATCGCGGACAAGTTCCGCACCAGCTCGGCTGCCGTCGTGACCGAGTACAGCGGCCTCACCGTGGCGCAGCTCACCACGCTGCGGCGCGCCCTCGGCTCCGGCTCGTCCTACCGCGTCGCCAAGAACACCCTGGTGAAGCGGGCGGCCGAGGACGCGGGCGTGGAGGGCCTCGAGTCCCTCTTCGTCGGTCCGACCGCCATCGCGTTCGTCACCGGTGAGCCGGTCGACGCGGCCAAGGCCATTCGCGACTTCGCGAAGGACAACAAGGGCCTGGTCGTCAAGGGCGGCTACATGGACGGCCGCGCGCTGTCCGTGGACGAGGTCACCCGGATCGCCGACCTGGACAGCCGCGAGGTCCTCCTCGCCAAGCTGGCCGGTGCGATGAAGGGCAACCTGTCCAAGGCAGCGGGCCTGTTCCAGGCCCCCGCCTCGCAGGTCGCGCGCCTCGCGGCCGCCCTGCAGGAGAAGAAGGCGGCGGGCGAGCCCGCCGCCGAGGCTGCCGAAGCCCCAGCCGAGAGCTGATCACCCACCCGGTAAGTACATCGCGCCCGTTCGACCGGGTGTGTTAGTGAAAGGAACGCCACCATGGCGAAGCTCAGCACCGACGAGCTGCTCGACGTCTTCAAGGAGATGACCCTCCTGGAGCTGTCGTCCTTCGTGAAGCAGTTCGAGGAGACCTTCGAGGTCACCGCCGCCGCCCCCGTCGCCGTGGCCGCCGCCGCGCCGGGTGCCGCCCCGGCCGAGGCCGCCGAGGAGCAGGACGAGTTCGACGTCATCATCGAGGCCGCCGGTGACAAGAAGATCCAGGTCATCAAGGTCGTCCGCGAGGTCGTCTCGGGCCTGGGCCTGAAGGAGGCCAAGGAGCTGGTCGAGGCCGCTCCGAAGGCCCTCCTGGAGAAGGTCAACAAGGAGGCCGCCGAGGCCGCCAAGGAGAAGCTCGAGGCCGCTGGCGCCAAGGTCTCCGTCAAGTAGTCCAGCGCAGCAGCCCGAAGGGCCCGGCACCGTCAGGTGCCGGGCCTTTTTGCGTTCCGGCACAACCTCCGCGAGCGGGACAAGGGCCATCCGAGTACTTTTCCGACTCGGCGGTAACTCCCGCAGTAACCAGGATGGTCCGCCGTCGTTGCATCCACTGACGCGGTTCGGCGGGCGGCCGGGCGGCGGAGCACAGGTTCGGGGAGGTCCGATGGGCGCCGAGGTGGTCATCGAGGGTCTGACGAAGTCCTTCGGCAAGCAGGCCATCTGGCGGGACGTGTCGCTGACGCTGCCCCCCGGTGAGGTGTCGGTGATGCTCGGCCCGTCGGGCACCGGCAAGTCGGTGTTCCTCAAGTCGATGATCGGCCTGCTCAAGCCGGACCGGGGGAGCTGCGTGATCAACGGCGTGGACATCGTCACCTGCAGCGAGGCGAAGCTCTACGAGACGCGCAAGCTCTTCGGCGTCCTGTTCCAGGACGGCGCGCTGTTCGGGTCGATGAACCTCTACGACAACGTCGCCTTCCCGCTGCGCGAGCACACCAAGAAGTCCGAGTCCGAGATCAAGCGGATCGTGCTGGAGAAGCTCGACCTCACCGGTCTGCAGGGCGCGGAGGGCAAGCTCCCCGGGGAGATCTCCGGCGGCATGCGCAAGCGCGCGGGCCTGGCCAGGGCGCTGGTGCTCGACCCCGAGATCATCCTGTGCGACGAGCCGGACTCCGGGCTCGACCCGGTCCGCACCGCCTACCTGAGCCAACTGCTCATCGACCTCAACGCCCAGATCGACGCGACGATCCTGATCGTCACGCACAACATCAACCTGGCCCGCACGGTGCCGGACAACCTGGGGATGCTCTTCCGCAAGGAACTGGTCATGTTCGGCCCGCGCGAGGTGCTGCTGACCAGCGACGAACCGGTGGTCGAGCAGTTCCTCAACGGCCGCAGGCTCGGGCCCATCGGCATGTCCGAGGAGAAGGACGCCGCGCAGATGGCCCGCGAGCAGGCGCACGTGGAGGCCGGGCACGCCGACGGCACCACCGGCGAGGACATGCGCGGCGTGGTCCCGCAGCTCGTGCCCACCCCCGGGCTGCCGCCGCGGCAGGGCGAGCGCCGCCGCAAGGACCGGGTCATGAAGATCCTGCACACCCTGCCGCCGGTGGCCCAGCAGGGCATCATCGCCTCGCTGACCGACGACGAGCGGCGCCACTACGGCGTCGGCGGCGCCCGCACCGGTTTCGCCCAGCCGGTCGCGCAGCCGTCGCCGCGGCCGCGGCCCCAGCCGGGTCCGCACGACACCCAGGAGATCGCCCGGGTGCCCGAGCCGGGGTGGCCGGGGGGCGGGCGCCCGTGACCACCGGGGCCGCCCGCGGCGACTTCCCCGGCGCCGGGGCGCTGCGCGAGACGGGCAAGCTGTGCGCGCTGGGCATCGACGTCGTGGTGAACACGTTCCGGCGGCCGTTCCAGACCCGCGAGTTCATCCAGCAGTGCTGGTTCATCGCCAGCGTCACGATCCTGCCGACCGCGCTGGTCGCCATCCCGTTCGGCGCGATCATCGCGTTGCAGCTCGGCACGCTGATCGTGCAGCTCGGCGCGCAGTCGTTCACCGGCGCGGCGAGCGTGCTGGCGATCATCCAGCAGGCGGCGCCGCTGGTGACCGCGCTGCTGGTGGCGGGCGCGGGCGGGTCGGCGATCTGCGCCGACATCGGCTCGCGCACCATCCGCGAGGAGATCGACGCGATGGAGGTGCTTGGCGTCTCCGCCGTGCAGCGCCTGGTCGTGCCCAGGGTGCTCGCCGCGATGCTGGTGGCCGTCCTGCTCAACGGGCTGGTCAGCGTGGTCGGGGTGATGGGCGGCTACTTCTTCAACGTGGTGCTCCAGGGCGGCACGCCGGGCGCGTACCTGGCCAGCTTCTCCGCCCTGGCCCAGCTCTCGGACCTGTGGATCAGCGAGCTGAAGGCGCTGATCTTCGGGTTCATCGCCGGGGTCGTGGCCGCCCACCGGGGGCTCAACCCCAAGGGCGGCCCGAAGGGGGTGGGTGACGCGGTGAACCAGTCCGTGGTCATCACGTTCCTCCTGCTGTTCTTCGTCAACTTCGTGCTGACGGCGGTGTACCTCCAGGTCGTCCCGGCGAAGGGGAGCTGAGCATGGCTTCGGCAGCCGATTCCGCGAAGCGGATCGCCAAGCGGGGCTACGACCGCCCGATGGGGGTCCTCGACGAGCTGGGCGACCAGCTCTCGTTCTACCTGCGCGCGCTGGCCTGGATACCGCGGGCGCTGCGCCGCTACACCAAGGAGACGATGCGGCTGCTGGCCGAGGTCAGCTTCGGCTCCGGCGCGCTGGCGGTCATCGGCGGCACCGTCGGGGTGATGGTGGGGCTGACCGTGTTCACCGGGGTGGTCGTCGGGTTGCAGGGCTACGCCGCGCTGGACCAGATCGGCACCGCCGCGTTCTCCGGCTTCGCCTCCGCCTACATCAACACCCGGGAGATCGCGCCGCTGGTCGCCGGGCTGGCGCTGTCGGCGACGGTGGGGTCCGGGTTCACCGCGCAGCTCGGCGCGATGCGGATCTCCGAGGAGATCGACGCGTTGGAGGTCATGGCGGTCCCGAGCCTGCCGTTCCTGGTGACCACCCGGATCATCGCCGGGTTCATCGCGGTCATCCCGCTCTACATCATCGGCCTGCTGACGTCGTACCTGGCGTCGAGGTCGATCACCGTCTACTTCTACGGGCAGTCGGCCGGGACCTACGACCACTACTTCAACCTCTTCCTGCCGCCGGAGGACGTGTTCTACTCGTTCGGCAAGGTGTTGATCTTCGCGATCATCATCATCCTGTCGCACTGCTACTACGGCTACAACGCCAGTGGCGGCCCGGCGGGCGTCGGGATCGCCGTGGGGCGGGCGGTGCGGACCACGATCGTCACCGTCGCCATCGTCAACTTCTTCATCGGCTTCGCCATCTGGGGCACCACGACGACGGTGAGGATCGCCGGATGAGTCAGCAGAGCACGAGCCGGGGTGGGTTGGGCAAGCTCATCAAGCGGAGGTTGTCCGGGCTGGCGTTCATCCTGATCGTCGCCGGGCTCGTCGCGCTGAGCATCGCCATGTACAACAAGGCGTTCACCCCGGTCGCCTCGGTCACGCTGACCACCGACAAGGTCGGCAACCAGCTCGCGGTGCACTCCGACGTGAAGGTGCGCGGGCTGGTCGTCGGCGAGGTCCGCGGCATCACCCCGACCCGCGACGGCGCCGAGCTGGACCTGGCGCTGGACCCGGACAAGATCGACGTCATCCCGGCCGACGTCTCCGCCCGGTTCCTGCCCAAGACGCTGTTCGGCGAGCGCTACGTCTCCCTGCAGATCCCCGACGGCGCCTCCGCCGCCCGGCTGCGCGGCGGCGACCGCATCCGGCAGGACACCTCCACCGCGGCCGTCGAACTGGAGCAGGCGTTCGAGAGCCTGCTCCCGGTGTTGCAGGCGGTGCAGCCGCAGAAGCTCTCCAGTACCCTCACCGCCATCTCCACCGCCCTCGCGGGCCGCGGCGACGCCCTCGGGCAGACCCTGTCCGACCTGGGTTCGCTGGTCGGCGAGCTGAACCCGCACCTGCCGCGGCTGCGCGAGGACCTGGTCCAGTTGGCCACCGTCTCCGACACCTACAGCGACGCCGCGCCGGACCTGGTGCAGGCGCTCACCGACCTGACCGTCACCTCGCGGACCGTCGCCGAGCAGCGCGCGAACCTCGACAGCCTGTTCGCCACGACCACCACCGCCGCGCGGGACCTGGAGTCGTTCCTGCGGATCAACCGGGACAACCTGATCCGCCTCGCCGACAGCTCGCGGCCCACCCTGGACGCGCTGGCCCGGTACTCCCCGGAGTACCCGTGCCTGCTGGGGATGATGGCCGACAACGTCGACACGCTGGACAAGGTGTTCGGCAAGGGCACCGACCGGCCCGGCCTGCACGCCACCATCGAGGTCACGGTCAACCGCGGCAAGTACGAGCCCGGCAAGGACACGCCCGCCTACGAAGACGACCGCGGCCCGCGCTGCTACGACTTCACCCAGTTCCCCACGCCGTTCCCGCAGAACCCGCCGGACGGCCAGATCCAGGACGGCACCTCGCCCAAGCCCGTCGCCCGCTCGCAGCAGGACGGGGTCAACCCGCCCGCCAACCTCGGCGGCACCACCCCGCAGTCCGCCCCGGCCGACGGCGACCTCGGCCTGGCGAACTCGCCGGGGGAGGCGGACTTCCTGGCCCAGTTGCTCGCCCCCGACCTGGGGGTGGCGCCCGAACAGGTGCCGAGCTGGAGCGCGCTGCTGCTCGGCCCCGCCTACCGCGGCACGGAGGTGAGCTTCAAGTGAGGGGCCTCGTCGCACCGCTGGTCAAGCTGGCGGTCTTCATGGTCGTCACGGTGGCCGCCACCGGCGTGCTCGCGGTGAGCATCGCCAACATCGACCTGTCCGACACCACCACCTACACCGCCCGCTTCACCGACGCGACGCAACTGCTGCCCGGTGACGACGTCCGGATCTCCGGGGTGCGGGCCGGGCAGGTGGAGGAGGTCGCCATCGCCGACCGCAAGCAGGCGGAGGTCAGGTTCTCGGTGACCGCCGGGCGCAGGCTGCCCGCCTCGGTCACCGCGCAGATCAAGTTCCGCAACCTGGTCGGGCAGCGCTACGTCGCGCTCGGGCAGGGCGCGGGCGGCGACCCGAACGCCGTGCTCGACCCGGACGGGGTGATCCCGCTGGAGCGCACCCGGCCCGCGCTGGACCTGACCCAGTTGTTCAACGGCTTCAAGCCGCTGTTCCAGGCGCTGTCCCCGGACGACGTCAACAAGCTGTCCTACGAGGTCATCCAGGTCCTGCAGGGCGAGGGCGGCACGGTGGAGAACCTGCTGGCGCACACGGCGACGCTGACCACCACCCTCGCCGACAAGGACCGGGTGATCGGCGAGGTGATCACCAACCTGAACGGGGTGCTCGGCGCGATCAACTCCCGCGGCGACCAGCTCGGGCAGCTCGTCGGGCAGGTGCAGCAGTTGGTGAGCGGCCTGGCCGGGGACCGCGAGCCGATAGGCGAGGCCATCGACGCCCTCGGCGGCCTGGCCACGACCACCTCCGGCCTGCTCACCGAGGCCCGCGAACCGCTCAGGCAGGACATCGCCGCGCTGGGCGGGCTGGTGGACAACCTCAACGCCGACGAGTCCACCGTGGAGCGGTTCATCCAGTTCCTGCCGCAGAAGACCGAGACGCTGGCCCGGACGGTCAGCTACGGGTCCTGGCTGAACTTCTTCCTCTGCTCGGCCTCCGGTCAGATCGGTGTCCCCGGCCTGATCACCACGCCCATCGACATCCCGGTGCTGCCCGCGAACCAGCCGAGGTGCACGACGCCATGAGCCCGATGAAGCCCTTCCGCCAGCGCAACCCGATCCCGATCGGCCTGGTCAGCCTGCTGACCATCGGCCTGGTCCTGACCGCGGCCATCTATTCCGACGACCTGCCGGTCATCGGCGGCGGCACCACCTACAGCGCCGAGTTCAGCGAGGCCTCCGGCCTGCAGGCCGACGACGAGGTCCGGGTCGCCGGGATCAAGGTCGGCCAGGTGTCCGACATCGACCTCGACCACGACCGGGTGGTGGTCAGCTTCAAGGTCAAGGACGCCTGGATCGGCGACCGCACCCGCGCCGACATCAGGATCAAGACGCTGCTGGGGCAGAAGTTCCTCTCCCTCGAACCCGACGGCACCGAGGTGCTCGACCCGGGCACCCGCATCCCGCGCGAGCGCACCACCGCCCCGTACGACGTGCTGGAGGCCTTCCGCGGGCTGGCCGAGACCACCAACGAGATCAACACCACCCAGCTCGCGCAGAGCTTCGAGGTCATCACCGAGACCTTCGCCGACACCCCGGAC
Organism: Actinokineospora spheciospongiae; assembly: GCF_003182415.1. NCBI lineage: Bacteria > Bacillati > Actinomycetota > Actinomycetes > Pseudonocardiales > Pseudonocardiaceae > Actinokineospora > Actinokineospora spheciospongiae. The sequence goes on from NZ_QHCP01000003.1 coordinate 258,783, forward strand.
GACGTGAAGGGCGCGCTGACCGGGTTGCAGGCGCTGTCGAAGACGATCTCCTCGCGCGACCGGGAGCTGTCGGTGCTGCTCGGCAACACCCGGCAGTTCAGCCAGACCCTCGCCGACCGCGACGCCCAGGTGGTCAAGCTGATCACCGACGGGAACCTGCTGCTCGACGAGGTCAACGCCCGCAAGAAGGCCATCGACGCGCTGCTCACCGGCACCCAGGCGCTGTCGCGGGAGCTGTCCGGGCTCGTCTCCGACAACCAGGCCCAGCTCGGCCCGGTGCTGACCGGCCTCGACCAGCTCACCGCCATGCTCCAGCGCAACCAGACCTCGCTGGCCGAGGGGATCGAGAAGTTCGCCCCGTTCGCCAGGCAGTTCAACAACGTCCTGGGCAACGGCCGGTGGTTCGACGCCTACCTCTGCGGCCTGCTGCCGCCCTCGCTCGGCCCGATCAACAGCTCCGGCTGCCTGGGGGACCCGAAATGAGCACCTTCTCCAGCAAGTTCGGCCGCGACCTGTCCCGCACCGTCGCCCTCGCCTGCGTGCTCGGCCTCCTCGTCGCGGCGGCGCTGTGGTGGCTGCTGCGGGAGCCGAACGAGAAGCGCTACACGGCCGTGTTCCCCGGCGTCGTCGGCCTCTACGAGGACAACGACGTGCGGGTGCTGGGCGTCAAGGTCGGCACCGTCGACAAGATCACCCCGCGCGGGGACGTGGTCGAGGTCGAGGTGCTGGTGGACCGGACCGTCGACGTGCCCGCCGAGGCGCAGGCGCTCATCGTCGCGCCGTCGCTGGTGTCCGACCGCTACGTCCAGCTCGCCCCCGCCTACACCGCGGGCCCGGTCATGGCGACCGGCGCGGTCATCCCGCGCGAGCGCACCTCCACCCCGCTGGAGGTCGACGACCTCTACGCCAGCCTCACCAGGGTCAGCGAAACCCTCGGCCCGAACGGGGCCAACAAGAACGGCGCGCTGTCGGACCTGCTCACCACCGCCGCGACCAACCTCGGCGGCAACGGGCAGGCCCTCAACGACACGATCAAGCAGCTCGGTCAGCTCTCCAGCACCCTGTCGGGCAACTCCACCGACCTGTTCGCCACCGTGGACAACCTCCAGAGGTTCACCACCGCGCTGGCGGGCAGCGACGAGCAGGTGAACCTGTTCAGCAGGCAGCTCGCCCAGGTCAGCGAGTTCCTGGCGGCCGAGAAGGGCAACCTCGGCGCCTCGGTCGACCAGCTCGGCCGGTCCCTCGGCGTGGTGCAGCAGTTCATCAACGACAACCGCGGCCGCATCCGGTCCAACGTGGACAAGCTGGCCTCGGTGACCCAGGTGCTCACCGACCAGCGGGCCGCGCTGGCCGAAACCCTCGACATCGCCCCGCTGGCGCTGGGCAACGTCTACAACACCTACAACGCCGCGTCCGGCACCCTCGACGCCAGGGCCAACATCAACGAGCTGACCCAGCCGGTGATCGTCACCCTGTGCAAGCTGGTCCGGCAGGGCACCCCCACCGGGCTGCCCACCACGCTGGCCGACGCCTGCGACCAGCTCGCCCCGATCGTGCAGGGCCTGGTGCCGCTGCCCACGCCCGCGCAGATCATCTCCGACCTGCAGAGCGGGCGGCTGCCGTCGCTGCCGCTGCCGCTCGCGGGCCAGGTCTTCGGCACCACGGGAGGCCAGTGATGGGCGCCAGGGCACTGGCCACCAGGGTGGCCGCCGCGGTGGGCGCGGTCGTGCTCACCGCCTCCGGGTGCGGGTTCACCGGCGTCTACGACCTGCCGCTGCCCGGCGGCGCCGACCTCGGCGACCACCCGTACACGGTGAAGGTCGAGTTCCGCGACGTGCTCGACCTGGTCCCGCAGTCCGCGGTCAAGGTCGACGAGGTCGCCGTCGGCCGGGTCGACTCGGTCGGCTTCGCCGCCGACGGCTGGACCGCCGAGGTGACCCTGCTGGTCCGCGGCGACGTCGACCTGCCCGCCAACGCCTCGGCCAAGCTGCGCCAGTCCAGCCTGCTCGGCGAGAAGTACGTGGAACTGGCCGCGCCCCCCACCGGCACCGCGGCGGATGGCAGGCTCGCCGACGGGGCGGTCATCCCGGTCGGCCGCACCAACCGCAACACCGAGGTCGAAGAGGTCCTGGGCGCGCTGTCGCTGCTGCTCAACGGCGGCGGCGTCGAGCAACTGCGCGACATCACCCGGGAGCTGAACAAGGCCACCGAGGGCCGCGAGACCGACATCCGCGCGCTGCTGGACAACGTCAACAGCGCGGTCACCACCCTCGACGCGGGCAAGGCCGACATCACCAGGGCCATCGACGGCATCAACCGCCTGGCGATGACCCTCAACGGCCAGCGCGACCGGATCGTCGGCGTGATCGACGGCATCGGCCCCGGCCTGAAGGTCCTCACCGACCAGCGCGAGCAGCTTGTGACCATGCTGCAGAGCCTCGACTCGCTCTCCGGGGTGGCGGTCGACACGGTCAACCGCAGCCAGGCCGACCTGGTCGCCGACCTCAAGGCACTCACCCCGACGCTGCTCAAGCTGGGCGAGGCGGGCAACGACCTGCCCAAGTCGCTGGAGCTGCTGATCACCTTCCCGTTCACCGACGCGGCGGTCGCGGGCGTCAAGGGCGACTACTTCAACATCTACGCCGACATCGACCTGAACCTGTCGAACGTCCTGGACAACCTCGGCCGGTCCCGGCAGAACCCGCTCGACAGCCTCATCCCCGGCATCGGCGGCACTCCCGCCCCGCCCGCCGGGACCGGCGCCACCCCCGGCACCTCGGCGCCGCCCCTGCTGCCGCTGCCCCCACTGCCCGGCCTCGGCACCCCCACCGCCCCGCCCGCGGCGGGCGCGCCGCCCACCCCCGCGCGGACCGGCCTGCCCGGCCTGCTCGACTCCCTGCTCGGAGGCGGTGCCTGATGCTCACCACGACGGTCCGCAGGCAGCTCATCGCGTTCGCGGTCATCGCGGTCGTGGCGGTGGTCTACGCCCTGTTCCGGTTCACCGACCTCGGCCGCGCCTTCGGCTCCGAGGGCTACCGGGTGCGGATGGAACTGGTCGAGTCCGGCGGCATCTTCACCAACGCCGAGGTCACCTACCGCGGCGTGAACGTGGGCCGGGTGGGGGAGATCCGGCTGACCCCCGGGGGCATGGAGGTCGACCTCGACATCGAGCCGTCCGCCCCCGACATCCCCGCCGACCTCGACGCCCTGGTGGCCAACCGGTCCGCGGTCGGCGAGCAGTTCGTCGACCTGCGCCCGCGCCACGACGGCGGCGAGGTGCTGCGGGAGGGGTCCCTGATCCCCGCCGACCGGACCAGGACCCCGGTCAGCACCGACACCGTCATCCGCGACCTGGACGGCCTGGCGCGCTCGGTCCCCACCGACTCGCTGCGCACCGTCGTCGACGAGCTGGACAAGGCGTTCACCGGCACCGGCCCCGACCTGCAGGTCCTGCTCGACACGGCGAGCGAGTTCACCAGGGCGGCCAAGGAGAACCTGCCGGAGACGATCAAGCTGATCCAGGACGGCAACACCGTCCTGGACACCCAGGCGGCGAACTCCGGCAACATCAAGTCCTTCGCCGCGGACCTGGCCGAGGTGACCGCGCAGCTCAAGGCGTCCGACCCGGCGCTGCGCACGCTGATCGCCAACACCCCGGCCGCCGCCGACTCGGTGGTCAACCTGCTGCGCGAGTCCGGGCAGGGCTTGGGCGTGCTCACCGCGAACCTGCTGACCACCTCGGACATCCTCCGCGCCCGGGTCGACGGGATCGAGCTGGCGCTGGTGGTCTACCCGGTGCTGGCGGTCGGCCCGAAGACGGTCGCCCCCGGCGACGGCACCGCCCACCTGGGCCTGGCGCTCAACCTGTTCGACCCGCCGCCGTGCACCAAGGGCTACGAGGGCACGACCAGGCGCGCGGGCACCGACGCGGCGCCGATCGCGGAGAACACCGCCGCCTACTGCGCCGAACCGCTGGGCAGCCCGATCAACGTGCGCGGCTCGCAGAACGCCCCGTTCGGCGGCAGCCCGACCACGCCGAGCCCGGGGGACATCGCGGCCAACCAGGACCGGTCGCGGGAGCAACTGGCGGCGATGGCGGCGGCGAACCTGCCGGGCACCGTGGGTCAGCCGGGCAGTCCCAGCCCGCCCTCGCTCGCGGGCCTGCTCGGCCTGGGCGGCTGAGCGCTTTGCCACCGGGGAGTCAAACGCGGACCTGACCGGCCACCCTCTACCCTGGAGCGCCATGACCAGTAAGGACGAGCGCGACGACCCCGGCGCCGAGATCGCGGACGCGGAGACCGCCGACCGCGACGGCACCCGCGAGGAGCCGCCCGCGCTTTCCCCAGACCTGGTTCCCGAGGCCGACGACGACGAGCGGGCCGAGTCCGAGCGAACCGGCGCCACCGCGTCCACGGCGGACGGACCCGCGCGGCGCGGCCCCAACCCGGTCCTGCTCGGCGCGGGCGCGCTGGCCGCCGTCGCGCTGGTCTTCGCGGCCTGGTTCGGCATTTCCTGGGCCCGCGCCGCGGGCGACGAGGACCTGGCGCTCGACCGCACCCGCGACGAGGTGTCCCGGGTCGCCGACGCCGCGGTGGTCACCTTCAACACCCTGGACCACCGCAGGGTCGACGAGGGCCTGGACCGCTGGGAGGCCGCCTCCACCGGCGAGCTGCACGACAACATCCGCAACGGGCGCGCCACGAGCAAGTCCACCATCGAGTCGACCAAGAAGAGCACCACTGCCAAGGTCCTCAAGTCCGCGGTGACCCAGCTCAACGACCGCGACGGCACCGCCCAGGTGATGACCGCGCTGGTCCGGGAGACGATCCCGGAGGGCGGCGAGACCACCACCGACTACCTGCGCCTGCAGAGCACCCTGCTGCGCACCGACACCGGCTGGAAGCTCACCGGGATCGACACGGTGCCGTTCACCCCCGCAAGCTGAGCCGAGAGCCCGTCGAGAGGACCCGCAGTGCCCACGCCTCCGCGCCGCCGCCCGGCGACCCCGCCCGCCCGCCGCCCCAGGGTGGCCGGTCTGCGCAGGCCCGCCACCCCCGCCGACGAGGCCGCCGAGGGCCCGCTGGTCGACCCCGCGGACCTCACGGCGTCGACCCCGGCCGCCGAGACCGGCCCGCACCCCGCCGACCGGGCGACCGACGTCGACGAGGCCGCCGAACCCGCCTCCGCGGTGACCGGCGGCGTGCTCGGTGCCCCGGCCGCCGAGACCCCGGCCGACGACACCACCGAGTCCCGCACCACCGAGTCCCGCACCGCCGAGTCCCGCACCGCCGAGCCGGGCACCACCGCCGGGTCGCGCGCGGGCACCGGAGCCGCCGAGGTCGCCACGAGCACCACCGCCGAGCAGGCGGCGAAGACCGCCGCGGTCGGGCCGAAGGCGAAGGCCGCCCCGGCGACCGCCGACCGCCCGACGCCCGGCCGCAGGCCCGCGGGCAAGCGCAAGGCCGAGAGTTCCCTGGTGGGCGACCGGCGCGAGGACACCCGCGAGCGGCCCGCCGCCGCCGCTCGCAAGCCCCGCAAGCCGTCCCGGAACGCCGCCGGGTCCGGGATGAACGCCGCCATCGTGCTGGCCGTCGTCGCCCTGGTCCTGGCCGGTCTGGCGCTGTGGTTCAAGGGCAAGTCCGACTCGCTGACCGCGGGCGCCGACGCCGACAACAGCGCGGTCACCGACGTGCGGGCCACCGAGGAGCTCAAGAACAAGCTCAAGTCCGCCATCGAGCGCACGCTGTCCTACAACTTCGCCGACCTCGACGCCACCGCCAAGGCCGTCCAGGAGACCCTCACCGACCGCGCGGTCTGCGACTACAACGCCCTCTACGGCAAGATCCGCGAGCTCGCCCCGCAGGAGAAGCTCGTCCTGTCGACCAAGGTGCGCGACATCGGCGTGGTGTCGCTGCGCGGGTCCGAGGCCGAGGCGCTGGTCTTCGTCGACCAGACCACCACCCGCGCCGCCGCCACGGCGGGCGCGGAGGGCCAGACCGTCGCCAGCGGGGCCCAGTTCGCCGTCCGGGCGCGCGCGGACGGCGATGTCTGGAAGATCACTGCCTTCGACATGCTCAACCAGCCGCTGCCCGGCGGGCAGAGCACGGCCAACTGCTGAGCCGTCCGGGTGCGGTGCGTGTTTCCCCAGGTCACACCGTAATCGGTGAGTGATCGCACACTGCTGCAAAAGTGGTCTGGTTGGCGTGGCACCTTGACTCAGCGACCGCTCGGGGTCAGGCTGTTACCCAGCACGGAACGAGTGGGAGCACCGATTGCACAGCGGGCCTCGACAGTCGCCCATCTAGTGGCTAGACTGCCCCTTTGCGCTGCCCACTTTCCGCACGCCCTTTGCCAAGAGCTAGGATGTTGGGCACCACGGCACCCTTGACAGCCGCGTTGACTGTTGCTAACGCGGCTGCCAACCGCTCATAGTCCTGGAAGGACGCATCTTGGCGATCTCCCGCGCGACCAAGGCCACTGCTGCGACCAACTCCACTGCGTCGAACCCGGGTATTCCGGGCGCCCCTCTTCGGGTCTCCTTCTCGAAGATCCGCGAGCCCCTGGTCACGCCCAACCTGCTGGATCTGCAGATTCAGTCGTTCGAGTGGTTCACCGGCAACGAGGCGTGGTTCCAGCGCCGCGTCGACGCCGGTGAGGAGACCCCCACCGGTGGCCTCGAAGAGGTCCTCAACGAGCTCTCCCCGATCGAGGACTTCTCCGGTTCGATGTCCCTGTCCTTCTCCGACCCGCGCTTCGACGAGGTCAAGGCCTCCGTCGAGGAGTGCAAGGACAAGGACATGACATACGCGGCGCCGCTGTTCGTCACGGCCGAGTTCACCAACAACACCACCGGCGAGATCAAGAGCCAGACGGTGTTCATGGGTGACTTCCCGGTCATGACCGACAAGGGCACCTTCATCATCAACGGCACCGAGCGTGTCGTGGTCTCCCAGCTCGTCCGGTCCCCGGGTGTCTACTTCGACACCAACATCGACAAGACGACCGACAAGGACGTCTTCTCGGTCAAGGTCATCCCCAGCCGCGGCGCGTGGCTGGAGTTCGACGTCGACAAGCGCGACACCGTCGGGGTGCGCATCGACCGCAAGCGCCGCCAGCCGGTCACCGTGCTGCTCAAGGCGCTGGGCTGGTCGACCGAGGCGATCCGCGAGCGTTTCTCCTTCTCCGAGACGCTCATCGCCACCCTCGACAAGGACCACACCGCGGGCACCGACGAGGCCCTGCTCGACATCTACCGCAAGCTGCGCCCCGGCGAGCCGCCGACGAAGGAGTCGGCGCAGACCCTGCTGGAGAACCTGTTCTTCAAGGACAAGCGCTACGACCTGGCCAAGGTCGGCCGGTACAAGGTCAACAAGAAGCTGGGCCTGTCGCTGCCGACGAAGACCGGCGTGCTGACCGAGGACGACATCGTCACCACGATCGAGTACCTGGTCCGCCTGCACGCCGGTGACACCGAGATGACGGTCGGCCAGGGCGAGAACGCGGTCACCATCCCGGTCGAGGTCGACGACATCGACCACTTCGGCAACCGCCGCCTGCGCACCGTCGGCGAGCTGATCCAGAACCAGATCCGGGTCGGCCTCTCCCGCATGGAGCGCGTGGTCCGCGAGCGGATGACCACCCAGGACGTCGAGGCGATCACGCCGCAGACCCTGATCAACATCCGCCCGGTGGTGGCCGCGATCAAGGAGTTCTTCGGCACCTCGCAGCTCTCGCAGTTCATGCAGCAGACCAACCCGGTCGACGGCCTGACCCACAAGCGCCGCCTGTCCGCGCTGGGCCCGGGTGGCCTCTCGCGTGAGCGCGCGGGCATGGAGGTCCGCGACGTCCACCACAGCCACTACGGCCGCATGTGCCCGATCGAGACGCCCGAGGGCCCGAACATCGGCCTGATCGGCTCGCTGTCGTGCTACGCGCGGGTCAACCCGTTCGGCTTCATCGAGACGCCGTACCGCAAGGTCGTCGAGGGCCAGGTCACCGACCAGATCGACTACCTGACCGCGGACGAGGAGGACCGGCACGTCATCGCGCAGGCCAACGCCTCGCTCGACGAGCAGAACCACTTCGCCGAGGACCGCGTCCTGGTCCGCAAGAAGGGTGGCGACGTCGAGTTCATCGAGCCCTTCGACGTCGACTACATGGACGTCTCGCCCCGGCAGATGGTCTCCGTCGCCACGGCGATGATCCCGTTCCTCGAGCACGACGCCGCGAACCGCGCGCTCATGGGCGCCAACATGCAGCGCCAGGCGGTGCCGCTGCTGCGCAGCGAGTCCCCGCTGGTCGGCACCGGCATGGAGCTGCGCGCCGCGGTCGACGGCGGCGACCTGGTCGTCGCCGGGAAGACCGGGGTCATCGAGGAGCTGTCCGCGGACTTCATCACGGTGATGGCCGACGACGGCACCCGCCAGACCTACGGGATGCACAAGTTCCGCCGGTCCAACCAGGGCACCTGCATCAACCAGAAGCCGATCGTCTCCGAGGGCGACCGCGTCGAGGCCGGTCAGGTCATCGCCGACGGCCCGTGCACCGAGAACGGCGAGACGGCGCTGGGCAAGAACCTGCTCGTGGCGATCATGCCGTGGGAGGGCCACAACTACGAGGACGCGATCATCCTGTCGCAGCGCCTCGTGCAGGACGACGTGCTCACCTCGATCCACATCGACGAGCACGAGATCGACGCGCGCGACACCAAGCTCGGCGCCGAGGAGATCACCCGGGACATCCCGAACGTCTCCGAGGAGGTCCTGGCCGACCTCGACGAGCGCGGCATCATCCGCATCGGTGCCGAGGTCGGCGCGGGCGACATCCTGGTCGGCAAGGTCACCCCCAAGGGCGAGACCGAGCTGACCCCGGAGGAGCGGCTGCTCCGCGCGATCTTCGGCGAGAAGGCGCGCGAGGTCCGCGACACCTCGCTCAAGGTCCCGCACGGCGAGACCGGCAAGGTCATCGGCATCCGGGTGTTCTCCCGCGAGGACGAGGACGAGCTGCCCCCCGGCGTCAACGAGCTGGTCCGCGTCTACGTGGCCCAGAAGCGCAAGATCCAGGACGGCGACAAGCTCGCGGGCCGCCACGGCAACAAGGGCGTCATCGGCAAGATCCTCCCCGTCGAGGACATGCCGTTCCTCGCCGACGGCACCCCGGTCGACGTCGTGCTGAACACCCACGGTGTCCCGCGACGGATGAACATCGGCCAGATCCTGGAGAGCCACCTCGGGTGGATCGCCAAGCAGGGCTGGAAGGTGGAGGGCGACCCCGAGTGGGCGGCCCTGATGCCGGAGGACCTGCGCGACGTCGCCCCGGGCACGAACACCGCCACCCCGGTGTTCGACGGCGTCCGGGAGAACGAGCTGACCGGCCTGCTCGCCTCGACCCGCCCCAACCGCGACGGCGAGCGGATGGTCAAGGAGGACGGCAAGGCGCAGCTCTTCGACGGCCGCAGCGGCGAGCCGTACCCGTACCCGGTCTCGGTCGGCTACATGTACATCCTCAAGCTGCTGCACCTGGTCGACGACAAGATCCACGCCCGCTCGACCGGCCCGTACTCGATGATCACCCAGCAGCCGCTCGGCGGCAAGGCCCAGTTCGGTGGCCAGCGCTTCGGTGAGATGGAGTGCTGGGCGATGCAGGCCTACGGCGCCGCGTACACCCTGCAGGAGCTGCTCACCATCAAGTCCGACGACGTCCTGGGCCGGGTCAAGGTCTACGAGGCGATCGTCAAGGGCGAGAACATCCCCGAGCCGGGCATCCCGGAGTCGTTCAAGGTGCTCCTCAAGGAGCTCCAGTCGCTGTGCCTGAACGTGGAGGTCCTCTCCAGCGACGGTGCCGCGATCGAGATGCGCGACGGGGACGACGAGGACCTGGAGCGCGCCGCCGCGAACCTGGGCATCAACCTCTCGCGCAACGAGTCGCCGTCGGTGGACGACGTCGTCAATTGATCTAGCCGTCACCGCCGGGGAGGGACCGGAAACCCCTCCCCGGCGGGTCAGGCACTGATCCCCCCATTTACGTGCTGTAACCAAGAAGGGGAGAAGAACAGACGTGCTGGACGTCAACTTCTTCGATGAGCTCCGCATTGGCCTCGCCACCGCCGACGACATCCGCCAGTGGTCCTTCGGCGAGGTGAAGAAGCCGGAAACGATCAACTACCGCACGCTCAAGCCGGAGAAGGACGGGCTCTTCTGCGAGAAGATCTTCGGTCCCACCCGGGACTGGGAGTGCTACTGCGGCAAGTACAAGCGCGTGCGCTTCAAGGGCATCATCTGCGAGCGCTGCGGCGTCGAGGTCACCCGCGCCAAGGTGCGCCGCGAGCGGATGGGCCACATCGAGCTGGCCGCGCCGGTCACCCACATCTGGTACTTCAAGGGTGTCCCCAGCCGCCTGGGCTACCTGCTCGACCTCGCGCCGAAGGATCTCGAGAAGATCATCTACTTCGCCGCGTACGTGATCACCACGGTGAACACCGAGCTGCGCCACAACGACCTGCCGACCCTCGACTCCGAGATGGGCGTCGAGCGCAAGCAGGTCGAGAACAAGCGCGACGCCGACATCGAGGCCCGCGCGCAGAAGCTCGAGGCCGACCTGGCCCAGCTCGAGGCCGAGGGCGCCAAGTCCGACGTCCGCCGCAAGGTCAAGGAGGGCGGCGAGCGGGAGATGCGCCAGCTCCGCGACCGCGCCCAGCGCGAGCTGGACCGGCTCGACGAGATCTGGACGACCTTCACCAAGCTCGACATCAAGCAGCTCATCGCCGACGAGATGCTCTACCGCGAGCTGGTCGACCGCTACGGCGACTACTTCACCGGCTCGATGGGCGCCGAGGCCATCCAGACCCTGGCCCGCGACTTCGACGTCGACGCCGAGGCGGTCAACCTCCGCGACACCATCCGCAACGGCAAGGGGCAGAAGAAGCTCCGCGCGCTCAAGCGGCTCAAGGTCGTCGCGGCGTTCCAGGCGACCCGCAACTCGCCGATGGGCATGGTCCTCGACTGCGTCCCGGTCATCCCGCCGGACCTGCGCCCGATGGTGCAGCTCGACGGTGGCCGCTTCGCCACCTCGGACCTCAACGACCTGTACCGCCGGGTCATCAACCGCAACAACCGCCTCAAGCGGCTGATCGACCTCGGCGCGCCCGAGATCATCGTCAACAACGAGAAGCGGATGCTGCAGGAGGCCGTCGACGCGCTGTTCGACAACGGCCGCCGCGGTCGCCCGGTGACCGGGCCGGGCAACCGCCCGCTCAAGTCGCTGTCCGACCTGCTCAAGGGCAAGCAGGGCCGGTTCCGCCAGAACCTGCTCGGCAAGCGCGTCGACTACTCCGGCCGTTCGGTCATCGTGGTCGGCCCGCAGCTCAAGCTGCACCAGTGCGGCCTGCCCAAGGCGATGGCGCTGGAGCTGTTCAAGCCGTTCGTGATGAAGCGGCTGGTCGACCTCAACCACGCGCAGAACATCAAGTCGGCCAAGCGCATGGTCGAGCGCGCCCGCCCGGCCGTGTGGGACGTGCTGGAGGAGGTCATCACCGAGCACCCGGTGATGCTCAACCGCGCGCCCACCCTGCACCGCCTCGGCATCCAGGCGTTCGAGCCGCAGCTCGTCGAGGGCAAGGCCATCCAGCTCCACCCGCTGGTCTGCGAGGCGTTCAACGCGGACTTCGACGGTGACCAGATGGCGGTCCACCTGCCGCTGTCGGCCGAGGCGCAGGCCGAGGCCCGCATCCTGATGCTGTCGTCGAACAACATCCTGTCCCCGGCGTCGGGTCGCCCGCTGGCGATGCCCCGCCTGGACATGGTGACCGGCATCTACCACCTGACCCGCCCCAAGGAGGGTGGCGTCGGCGAGGGCCTGGCGTTCTCGTCCCCGGCCGAGGCCATCATGGCCTTCGACCGCGGCGTGATCGGCCTGCAGTCCGCGGTGAAGATCCGCATCAGCGACCGCAACCCGGGCCCGGGCATGGCGCCCGAGGACTGGGCACCGGGTCAGCCGTGGCTGGCGAGCACCACCCTGGGCCGGGTGCTGTTCAACGAGCTGCTGCCCGCGGACTACCCGTTCATGAACGAGCCGATGCCGAAGAAGCGGCAGGCCGCGATCGTCAACGACCTCGCCGAGCGGTACCCGATGGTCACCGTGGCGCGGACGCTGGACAAGCTCAAGGACGCGGGCTTCTACTGGGCGACCCGCTCGGGTGTCACCATCGCCATCTCGGACGTCATCGTGCCGCCCGCCAAGAAGGGCATCCTCGACGAGTACGAGAAGAAGGCCGACATCGTCGAGAAGCGCTACCAGCGCGGCCAGCTCTCCTCGACCGAGCGGAACAACGAGCTGGTCAAGGTGTGGTCGAACGCGACCGAGGACGTCGCCAAGGCCATGGAGGAGAACTTCCCGGACGACAACCCGATCCCGACGATCGTCAAGTCGGGCGCGGCGGGCAACATGACCCAGATCCGGCAGCTCGCGGGCATGAACGGCCTGGTGACCAACCCGCGCGGTGAGTTCATCCCCCGGCCGATCAAGGCGAACTTCCGCGAGGGCCTGTCCGTGGTCGAGTACTTCATCGCCACGCACGGTGCCCGCAAGGGCCTCGCCGACACCGCGCTGCGCACCGCCGACTCGGGTTACCTGACCCGGCGCCTGGTGGACGTGTCGCAGGACGTCATCGTCCGCGAGGTCGACTGCGGCACCACCCGGGGCATCATCATGCCGCTGGGCGAGGCCGGTGCGGACGGCAAGGTCCTGCGCGACCAGCACGTGGAGACCTCGGTCTACGCGCGCTGCGTGTCCGACGACGTCACCGACGCCGAGGGCAACGTGCTGCTCAACCGCGCCGACGACCTCGGCGACCCGGCGATCGAGAAGCTGATCGGCTCCGGCGTCACCCAGGTCAAGGTGCGCTCGGTGCTGACCTGCGAGGCCGCGGTCGGCGTCTGCGCCACCTGCTACGGCCGCTCGATGGCCACCGGCCAGTTGGTCGACATCGGCGAGGCCGTCGGCATCGTCGCCGCCCAGTCGATCGGTGAGCCCGGCACCCAGCTGACCATGCGCACCTTCCAGCAGGGCGGTGTCGTCAACGACGACATCACCACGGGTCTGCCGCGCGTCCAGGAGCTGTTCGAGGCCCGCGTCCCGAAGGGCAAGGCGCCCATCGCCGACGTCGACGGCCGCGTGCGGATCGAGGACGGCGACCGCTTCTGGAAGATCACCCTCACGCCGGACGACGGCAGCGAGGAGATCATCTTCGAGAAGCTGTCGAAGCGCCAGCGCCTGGCGGCCACCCCGGACGGCCCGCTGTCCGACGGTGACCACGTGAAGGTCGGCCAGCAGCTCCTGGAGGGCACCAGGGACCCGCACGAGGTGCTGCGGGTCATGGGTCCCCGCGAGGCCCAACTGCACCTGGTGGACGAGGTCCAGAAGGTGTACCGGGCGCAGGGCGTGTCCATCCACGACAAGCACATCGAGGTCATCGTCCGGCAGATGCTGCGCCGGGTCACGATCCTCGACAGCGGTGCCGCGGAGTTCCTGCCGGGCGCGCTCATCGAGCGGGCCCAGTTCGAGTCCGAGAACCGCCGCGTGGTGGCCTCCGGCGGCGAGCCCGCCTCCGGCCGCCCGGTCCTGATGGGCATCACCAAGGCCTCCCTGGCCACCGACTCCTGGCTCTCGGCCGCCTCCTTCCAGGAGACGACCAGGGTCCTCACCGACGCCGCGATCAACGGTCGCAGCGACAAGCTGGTGGGCCTCAAGGAGAACGTGATCATCGGAAAGCTGATCCCGGCCGGTACCGGCATCAACAAGTACCGCAACATCCAGGTCCAGCCCACCGAGGAGGCCCGAGTGGCCGCCTACGCCATCCCCAGCTACGACGACGGGTACTACACCCCCGACGTCTTCGGCACCGGCACCGGCGCGGCTGTCCCGCTCGACGACTACGACTTCGGCCGCGACTACCGCTGACCGAGTAGCAGTTCCCACGGCGAAGGCCCCGGACACCCTCGAGGTGTCCGGGGCCTTCCCTCGTGCCACACCCACCGATCGCCGGACAGGAGCACCAGGAGAATGACCATCCAAGACCAGGCCCAGCAGCTCCTCGGCTTGGCCGAGCAACTGCCCACCGCGCACGTCCAGGGACTGTTGAACGAACTCGTCAACGTCCAGGCCCAGGTCGCGGGCATCCTCGGCGACACCAGCAGCGCGAACAGCATCCAGAACGCCATCTCCCGATCCCAGGGCCTCCTCAACGACGTCGGCTCATCCCTGGAACAGCTCCGCCAGGAGATCCAGAGCGCGGCCCAGCACCACATGCGGGGCTGATCCCCGAGGGCGGTCGCCCGCACGTGCTCGCCCAGCACGTGCCGGTCGCCGCAGGCCCTGTGGCGCGCTGCTGCCCGTGTCCGTACCGATTCGGCCGCGACCACCGCTGACCGAGTGGTGGTCACCGCGGTGAAGGCCCCCGGACACCTCAGGGCGCCCGGGGGCCTTCACCGCGATGAGCGGACAGTGGCTCAGAACAGAGTTCAGGGCTCGGTCTTCGGCTCGTAGTTGGTGAAAACGAGATCCCAGCTCCCGCGCTTCGCTGACTGGAGGTTGATGTCACGCCGAGTGGCCATCCGCCGCACGTTGAAACCCTTGAAGATGGTCCGGGTCGTGTCTGTGTCGCTATTTGTCAGCATCAGGAAAATTCCACGTCGATCAGCATCCCACATCGCCTCGGCCAAACGCTGGTGGTCAGCTTCGTGAAATTGCCCGGAGGTGTACCTCTTGAAGTCGGAGAACCCGCCTTCCGGAATGTACGGCGGATCGAGGTAAATCCAATCACCAGCCGACGCCTTTTTCAGCGACTCCGCGAAGTCGCCGTGCCGCACCTCAACCCCGTTCAATGCGCGCGACGCGAGGAGGAGGGTGTCCCGGTTGTAGTACGGTCGATCGTAGTTCCCGTACGGAACGTTGTACTGACCTTTTTTGTTGACTCGCCACAAGCCGCGGAAAGATGTCTTGTTCAGGTAGATGACACGCGCGGCGCACTGTATTTCCGAAAGATTTTCGACGTCTTGACGTCGAATCACTTCGAAGTACTCGCGCGTGTTCGGCATGGTGTCGAGCTGGGCCATGACCGCTTCCGGGTCGCGAGCGACAGCGCAAAAGCAGACGACAAGGTCCGGATTGGCGTCGGAAAGCACAGCCTTGGTGGGCTTGCCCTCGAAGAACACGGCGGCGCTGCCCATGAAGGGCTCCCAGTAGCAGCCGTCGTAGGCCGGAGCCGCCTTGATCAACTGGTCTGCGTACCGGCTTTTGCCGCCTGCCCACTTGAGGAACGAGCGACCTTCACCGCGGGTGCTGCTCGTCGTCTGTGGACGTATCGACGCCATGGGCGAGATCCTAACCCATGTCATGTGCGGAGAACGAAACGCGAGCCTGTTCGACGTCGTTGAGATCGCCGATGCGCGGCGTGCGCCCCAGGGCAATTCTTCGATCACTTCGGTTCACCGGGAGGGACCAATTGCGACGATCCGACCACTTTGCGTCCCCATCATGGGACGATCCGTTCTGGCATGTCGTTCGGATCTTGGTGGATGTGTACAAGAGGAAAATCCCTTCAAGGGAAGACATCCTCTCGTCCCGACAAGCCCTGGGTGGGCAGAAATCGCCAGGACTCGACGCCTACATCCGTGGCCGTGAACACCTGGTGGAGCCGCTGGTCGAATACCTCCACCTCCGGGCGGAGTTGGCGAGCGACCTGCTGGCTCGCATGCGCACGGAAGACGAGGCCAAGATGGACCTGAGCAGGCTCTTCGGTGTCGAAGCACTCACCTATGGCACGAAGATGACTGGTCACCACCAGTCGGCCAAAGTGCTCGTCGCCACCGTTGAAGCGATGACGAACCAGGTCTGCGGGCAGTACGGGAGGACGGTGAACGTCAATCCGCAACAGCGCGCCACCGTGATCGCCGATGATCACCTCTGGGTGAGCCCCCGCCGCCTTGACGGAGCATTTCCCGGTCTCGCCAATCCGAAGGCGTTGTGGGAGATCAAGGAGTACTGGGGCAAGACCAGTGGTGGCAGCAAGATGTCCGATGCCATCTACGAGTGTCAACTCGTCGGTATCGAACTGCGGGCGTTCGAGGACAAGTACGGCGTTCACGTCGAGCACCATGTCATCCTTGACGGGCGCGACCAGTGGACGGCGCGTCAGTCGGACCTGCGGCGGGCAGTCGACCTGCTCTACTGCGGACTCGTCGACGAGTTGGTCGTCGGCAGGGATGTGCTCACCGACTGGCCGAGGATCATGGAAAGCCTGTGCGCTCAGCATGTCCCGCGCAGTGCGCATCACCCCCACGCCGGACGACGGCAATGAGGAAATCACCTTCGGGAAGCTCGCGTTGCGAGTGCGCCGAGCGACCTGGGTTCGCAGCGCTCAGCCGCGGGTGCCCGCCAGGCCGGTGAGCTGGCTCTGCACCCACAGTTCCTCTTCGATCTCCTGCTCGCTGGAGGAGATCGCCACCGTCAGCAGGGACGCTGCCGTGACCAGGCCGATGATCATGGCCAGGGGAGCGAAGAACGCGTACGAGCCCACCCCGGGCAGGGAGGCGGGGGTGGTCGGGTCCACCTCCACGGACATGGCGGCCATGCCCACGTAGTGCATGCCGCTGACCGCCAGGCCCATCACCAGGGCCGCTCCGGCGGTGGCGGGGACGCCGCGGATGTTGAGCGCCGCCCACAGCGCCGCCGTGGCCGCCGCCACCGCGATCAGCAGCGACAGCGCCACCAGCCAGCCGTTGTAGGTGACCGTTCCGCGCAGGTGCATCGCCGAGATGCCCACGTAGTGCATCGACGCCACGCCGAGGCCGGTGATGGTGCCCGCGCCTGCCAGGCGGACGCGGCCGACCTCGCGGTAGCTGACCGCCGCCAGGCCCAGCAGCACGATCCCCACCGCCACCACCATGCTGACCAGCGTCCGCACCAGGTCGTAGCGGATGTCGGTGCCGTCCACGGCGAAGCCGAGCATCGCCACGAAGTGCATCACCCAGATCCCGGTGCCGCCGATGGACACCGCGCCCAGCACCAGCCAGGAGACCTTCTGCCACCCGCGGTGGTTCCGCGCCCGCTGCATGCTCAGCAGCCCGAGCGAGCAGCCGACCACGGAGAGGACGTAGGCGACGGTGGGTGTGAACGGTCCCGCGGAGAAGTGGTGCACGTGGTCCATGGGCGATCCCCGATAGGCGCGGAGGGATGAATAGCGGGGAGCAGAACACGCTTTAGTGTGTACGTGCCAATAGTTGCTTTGTGACTTGTTTCACATTGAGATCATGGTATCGGTACGGCTCTGACCTGCGATGACGTTCGAATAGCCAGGCGTGGTTCACAGGGGCGAAATAAACTCACCGACTGCGCCGGGTGGTGTCGGGGCATTCGGCACACGGCGGTTGTCGGTCCGAAGTGTCGAACACCGGCACTGGAAATCCAGGTGGGCCGGACTCCTGTGCCACCGCCTGTTCGGCCCGCTCCGCCATCGCGCGGCCACGGCAGGGGTGGCCTCCACCGAGCCCCTATTCGGTCTGTGATTCGTTGACCGCCACTTCACCGCCGCGTCACGCTTCCGGTGTCACTCACCCACCCGGAGGTGCCCCCGTGAAGCGACTGGCCAGGCTCCTAGCCGTCGTCCCCCTGATCGCCGCCGCCGTCCTCTCCGTGCTCACCGTCAGCGCCGCCCCGGCCTCGGCGGCGAGTTGCTACGGCTTCGGGCGCTCCCTGTCGCAGGGTGCCTCCGGGGAGGACGTGCGCCAACTGCAGATCCGCGTGTCCGGTTACCCGGGCTACGGCGCGGTGCTGGCCATCGACGGCCAGTTCGGCGCGGGCACCAAGGCCGCGGTGACCCGGTTCCAGCAGGCCTACGGGCTCGGCGCCGACGGCGTCGCGGGTCCGGCGACCTTCGCCAAGCTGTCCTCCCTGGAGGACTCCGACTGCACCCCGGTCAACTTCTCCTACGCCGAGCTGAACCGCTGCAACTCGACCTGGTCCGGCGGGGCGGTCTCGGCCGCGACGGCGAAGGCCAACGCGCTCGTCACGATGTGGAAGCTCCAGGCGATGCGGCACGCCCTGGGGGACCGGCCGATCACCGTCAACGGCGGCTTCCGCAGCTACGCCTGCAACAGCGCCGTCGGGGGAGCGGCGGGCAGCAGGCACCTCTACGGCGACGCGGCGGACCTCGGCGCCGGGGGCATCGGCTTCTGCAAGCTGGCGCAGCAGGCGCGCAACCACGGGTTCAGCGAGATCCTCGGCCCGGGCTACCCCGACCACAACGACCACACCCACCTGGCGAACCGGTCCGGGCGGCTTTGGTCCGCGCCGAATTGCGGCATCTGACAACGGTTCCACCGCGCGCCCGCGTTCCCCGTGGACGGTCGGGTGCGATCGGGTTCGAACACCTGCTCGACGGGCGCCGCCGGGGACACCCCGGCGGCGCCCTGTGGTGAACGCCACAGGTTTCGCCCCTGTACGGTGCACGCCCCGGGGTTGCCGCGGGGTGTAGTGCACCCCGTTTTGACCCCGCGTCCACGGTCGGGGTATCTTTGCTACTCGTGCCCGACCCATGTCGGGTCGGTCCGTGTGCCTGTGCCGCGCGGTCGGTGATCTGCCGGTGTCAACCACACCGTCGGGGATCGGACTCCTGCCAGTCACGCCGGAGTTCCTCCCGAACCCCGCAGGGATGGTGTGATACCCCGCGGGCGCTTCGGGGCCGGGCGACACGCCCGACCTCGGGGGGCGGGCGGAGCAGCAGGAACCGCAAGTACACAGTGCCTTCGGCGCCCGGCAGGGGTGCCGAGAGTGAACAGAGAAAGCCGGTCTATGCCCACGATCCAGCAGCTGGTCCGCAAGGGCCGCCAGGACAAGGTCGCCAAGCAGAAGACTGCGGCTCTCAAGGGGAGCCCGCAGCGGCGTGGCGTGTGCACCCGCGTGTACACCACCACCCCGAAGAAGCCGAACTCCGCGCTCCGCAAGGTCGCTCGCGTGAAGCTGACCAGCGGCATCGAGGTCACGGCGTACATCCCCGGTGAGGGTCACAACCTGCAGGAGCACTCCATGGTGCTCGTCCGCGGTGGCCGTGTGAAGGACCTCCCGGGCGTGCGCTACAAGATCATCCGGGGTTCGCTGGACACGCAGGGCGTGAAGAACCGCAAGCAGGCGCGCAGCCACTACGGCGCGAAGAAGGAGAAGAGCTGACATGCCCCGCAAGGGACCGGCCCCTAAGCGGCCGCTTATCTCCGACCCGGTGTACGCCTCGCCGCTGGTCACCCAGCTCATCAACAAGGTCCTCAAGGACGGCAAGCGCTCGGTCGCCGAGCGCATCGTCTACGGGGCGATGGAAGGTGCCCGGGAGAAGACCGGCACCGACCCCGTGGTGACGCTCAAGCGCGCGCTGGACAACGTGAAGCCCACCATCGAGGTGAAGTCCCGCCGCGTCGGTGGCGCCACCTACCAGGTGCCGATCGAGGTCAAGCCGGGTCGCTCGACCACCCTCGCGCTGCGCTGGCTGGTGTCCTTCTCCCAGGCCCGCCGCGAGAAGACCATGATCGAGCGCCTGCAGAACGAACTGCTCGACGCCTCGAACGGCCTTGGCGCCAGCGTCAAGCGCCGCGAGGACACGCACAAGATGGCCGAGTCCAACAAGGCCTTCGCCCACTACCGCTGGTGAGAACCGGCCTCGGCCACCCGGTCGGGGCCCCAGCGGCGCCGTAGCTCTGCATCAAGGACAGGGGAACACACCCGTGGCACTCGACGTGCTGACCGACCTGGCCAAGGTCCGCAACATCGGGATCATGGCCCACATCGACGCGGGCAAGACCACGACGACCGAGCGAATCCTCTTCTACACGGGGATCAGCTACAAGATCGGCGAGGTGCACGACGGCGCCGCGGTCATGGACTGGATGGAGCAGGAGCAGGAGCGGGGCATCACGATCACCTCGGCTGCCACCACCTGCTTCTGGAAGAACCACCAGATCAACATCATCGACACCCCCGGGCACGTCGACTTCACCGTCGAGGTGGAGCGCTCGCTGCGCGTGCTGGACGGCGCCGTCGCGGTCTTCGACGGCAAGGAGGGTGTCGAGCCCCAGTCCGAGCAGGTCTGGCGCCAGGCCACCAAGTACGACGTCCCGCGCATCTGCTTCGTCAACAAGATGGACAAGCTGGGCGCGGACTTCTACTTCACCGTGCGCACCATCTCCGAGCGCCTCGGTGCCAAGCCGCTGCCGATCCAGCTCCCGATCGGCTCCGAGAGCGACTTCATCGGCGTCGTCGACCTGGTCGAGATGCGCGCGCTCACCTGGCGCGGCGAGGTCCAGAAGGGCGAGGACTACGCCGTCGAGGAGATCCCCGCGGACCTGGCCGACAAGGCCGCCGAGTACCGCGAGGCGCTCATCGAGGCCGTGGCCGAGACCGACGACGCGCTGATGGAGAAGTACCTCGGTGGCGAGGAACTGACCGTCGAGGAGATCAAGACCGGTATCCGCGCGATCGTCACCGGTCGGCTCGCCTACCCGGTGCTGTGCGGCTCGGCGTTCAAGAACAAGGGCGTGCAGCCCATGCTCGACGCCGTGATCGACTACCTGCCCGCGCCGCTGGACGTCCCGCCGGTCGAGGGCACGCTGCTCGACGGCGAGACCAAGGCGACCCGCGCGCCGAACACCGAGGAGCCGTTCTCGGCCCTGGCGTTCAAGATCGCCGTGCACCCGTTCTTCGGCAAGCTGACCTACGTCCGGGTGTACTCGGGCAAGCTCGCCTCCGGTTCGCAGGTCATCAACTCGACCAAGGACCGCAAGGAGCGCATCGGGAAGCTGTTCCAGATGCACGCCAACAAGGAGAACCCGGTCGACACCGCCAGCGCCGGTCACATCTACGCCGTGATCGGGCTGAAGGACACCACGACCGGCGACACCCTGTGCGACCCGGCGAACCCGATCGTGCTCGAGTCGATGACCTTCCCGGACCCCGTGATCCAGGTGGCCATCGAGCCGAAGACGAAGGCGGACCAGGAGAAGCTGGGCACCGCGATCCAGAAGCTGGCCGAGGAGGACCCCACCTTCAAGGTCAACCTGGACCAGGAGACCGGCCAGACGATCATCGCGGGCATGGGCGAGCTGCACCTCGACATCCTCGTCGACCGCATGCGGCGCGAGTTCAAGGTCGAGGCCAACATCGGCAAGCCGCAGGTGGCCTACCGCGAGACCATCCGCAAGACGGTCGAGAAGCTGGACTACACCCACAAGAAGCAGACCGGTGGGTCGGGCCAGTTCGCGAAGGTCGTCATCAAGCTGGAGCCGCTGGCCACCACGGACGGCGCGCTCTACGAGTTCGACAACAAGGTCACCGGTGGCCGCGTGCCCAGGGAGTACATCCCCTCGGTCGACGCCGGTGCGCAGGACGCCATGCAGTACGGCGTGCTGGCGGGCTACCCGCTGGTGGGCCTGAAGCTGACCCTGCTCGACGGTGCGTACCACGAGGTCGACTCGTCCGAGATGGCGTTCAAGGTCGCGGGTTCCATGGCGATGAAGGAAGCCGCCCGCAAGGCGGGTCCGGTCATCCTGGAGCCCCTGATGGCCGTCGAGGTCACCACGCCCGAGGACTACATGGGCGAGGTCATCGGCGACCTCAACTCCCGCCGCGGCCAGATCCAGGCCATGGAGGAGCGCAGCGGTGCCCGGATCGTGAAGGCCCTGGTCCCGCTGTCGGAGATGTTCGGGTACGTGGGCGACCTGCGGTCGAAGACCCAGGGCCGCGCCAACTACTCGATGGTCTTCGACTCCTACGCCGAGGTCCCGGCCAGCGTGGCGCGGGAGATCATCGCCAAGGCCACCGGCGAGTGAGCGTGCGCTCACTCCCCCGAGTTTGCGGGGTTGCTCCCCGGAGCACCGCACTTTAGTGCGGTACTCCGGGGGGTTCCCCCCGGTCCGCACAGACCCTAATGAGCCGCTTCCGAGGCCGGCCGGATAACGTCCGTCCCCGCAGCGGAAGAAAGCAAATCCAGTCCAGGAGGACAGTCCAGTGGCGAAGGCCAAGTTCGAGCGGACCAAGCCGCACGTCAACATCGGCACCATTGGTCACATCGACCATGGCAAGACCACGCTGACCGCGGCCATCTCGAAGGTCCTGCACGACAAGTACCCCGACCTGAACCCCTTCACGCCGTTCGACGAGATCGACAAGGCGCCGGAGGAGAAGCAGCGCGGTATCACCATCTCGATCGCGCACATCGAGTACCAGACCGAGAACCGCCACTACGCGCACGTCGACTGCCCCGGGCACGCCGACTACGTGAAGAACATGATCACCGGTGCGGCCCAGATGGACGGCGCCATCCTGGTCGTGGCGGCCACCGACGGCCCGATGCCGCAGACCCGCGAGCACGTGCTGCTGGCCCGCCAGGTCGGCGTCCCCTACATCGTGGTGGCCCTGAACAAGGCCGACATGGTGGACGACGAGGAGATCCTGGAGCTCGTCGAGCTCGAGGTGCGCGAGCTGCTGTCCGCGCAGGACTTCCCCGGCGACGACCTCCCGGTCGTGCGCGTCTCGGCGCTCAAGGCCCTCGAGGGCGACGCCGAGTGGGGCGCCCGCCTCATCGAGCTGATGGACGCGGTGGACGAGAACATCCCGCAGCCGGAGCGCGAGACGGACAAGCCGTTCCTCATGCCGGTCGAGGACGTCTTCACCATCACCGGTCGCGGCACCGTGGCCACCGGCCGCATCGAGCGCGGCATCGTCAACGTCAACGAGGAAGTCGAGATCGTCGGCATCCGCGAGAAGGCGCAGAAGACCACCGTCACCGGTGTCGAGATGTTCCGCAAGCTGCTCGACCAGGGCCAGGCGGGCGACAACGTCGGCCTCCTGCTCCGCGGCATCAAGCGCGAGGACATCGAGCGCGGCCAGGTCATCGTGAAGCCGGGCACCACCACCCCGCACACCGAGTTCGAGGCCCAGGTCGTCATCCTGAGCAAGGACGAGGGCGGTCGGCACACCCCGTTCTTCAACAACTACCGTCCGCAGTTCTACTTCCGGACGACCGACGTGACCGGCGTGGTGACCCTCCCCGAGGGCACCGAGATGGTCATGCCGGGTGACTCCACCAGCATGTCGGTGAACCTCATCCAGCCCATCGCGATGGACGAGGGTCTCCGCTTCGCCATCCGCGAGGGTGGCCGCACCGTCGGTGCGGGCCGGGTCACCAAGATCAACAAGTAGTGCCCCCCGGGGGGTCGGAGGCGACTCCGACCCCCCGGTTTTGTTTGCCGCGCCGCGGTGTGGCATCCTTGATGGGTTGCTCGTTGCGGGGGCGGCCGGGTCCTACCACCGGCCGCCCCGCGCGAGAAGTCGGAATCCTGGTCCCCAAGCACAGGGTTCCGCCGATAGACACGATGCACGGTTAGCCCGAGGAAGCGAAGTTCGTCCAAGGGACCGGTGTGCGGATCGGGCGCGACACGCCCGACCTCGTGGACCGGGAGCCGGTGGGTCCACACACTATGAACAGGGAAGCGGCGCGGCACCGGTCCTCCACGGACCGCCGGGATCGCAACGAGAAGAGGAACGGCAAGCCACCATGGCGGGACAGAAGATCCGCATTCGGCTCAAGGCCTACGACCACGAGGCGATCGACGCGTCCGCGCGCAAGATCGTGGAGACGGTGACGCGCACCGGCGCCCGGGTCGTGGGGCCAGTGCCGCTGCCCACTGAGAAGAACGTGTACTGCGTCATCCGCTCGCCGCACAAGTACAAGGACTCGCGCGAGCACTTCGAGATGCGGACGCACAAGCGTCTGATCGACATCCTCGACCCGACGCCGAAGACGGTCGACGCGCTGATGCGCATCGACCTCCCGGCCAGCGTCGACGTCAACATCCAGTAAGCGCGCGGCGGAGAGTAAAGAGCCATGTCTGACAGGCAGATGAAGGGAATCCTGGGCACCAAGCTCGGGATGACCCAGGTCTTCGACGAGAACAACCGGATCGTTCCGGTGACCGTCGTCAAGGCGGGTCCCAACGTGGTCACCCAGGTTCGCAGCCAGGAGTCCGACGGTTACGTCGCGGTCCAGCTCGCCTTCGGTGCCATCGACCCGCGCAAGGTCAACAAGCCGGAGTCCGGCCACTTCGCCAAGGCGGGCGTGACCCCGCGCCGCGTCCTCGCGGAGCTGCGCACCAGCGACGCGGGCGGCTACGAGGTCGGCCAGGAGATCACCGCCGAGGTGTTCGAGGCCGGTCAGGTCATCGACGCCACCGGCACCACCAAGGGCAAGGGCACCGCCGGTGTCATGAAGCGCCACGGCTTCAAGGGCCTCAGCGCTTCGCACGGCACCCAGCGCAAGCACCGCTCGCCGGGTTCCATCGGCGGCTGCGCCACCCCCGGCCGGGTCTTCAAGGGCCTGCGCATGGCCGGTCGCATGGGCCACGTGAAGGTGACCACGCAGAACCTCAAGGTCCACCGGGTCGACGCCGAGTCCGGCCTGATCCTGCTCAAGGGCGCCGTTCCCGGCCCCAAGGGCGGCCTGGTGTTCCTCCGCACGGCCGCGAAGGGCGGTGCCTGATGACCAGCGTTGACATCAAGACCCCCGCGGGCACGACCGACGGCACGGCCGAGCTGCCCGACGAGATCTTCGACGTGCAGGCCAACGTGCCGCTGATGCACCAGGTCGTCGTCGCGCAGATGGCCGCCGCCCGGCAGGGCACGCACTCCACCAAGACCAGGGGCGAGGTGTCCGGCGGTGGTCGCAAGCCCTACCGCCAGAAGGGCACCGGCCGCGCCCGGCAGGGCTCGACCCGCGCGCCGCAGTTCGTCGGCGGTGGCGTCGTGCACGGTCCCCAGCCGCGCGACTACGTGCAGCGGACCCCCAAGAAGATGAAGGCCGCCGCGCTGCGCGGTGCGCTCTCGGACCGGGCCCGCGCGGGCCAGGTGCACGTCGTGTCCGGCCTGGTCGAGGGGGACACCCCGTCGACCAAGACCGCGCGCACGCTGCTGGCGTCGGTGTCCGACGCCAAGCGCCTGCTCGTCGTGCTCACCCGCTCCGAGGACGTCGCCTGGGTGTCGGTGCGCAACCTGCCCAACGTGCACGTGATCGCGCCGGACCAGTTGAACACCTACGACGTCCTCGTCAACGACGACGTCGTGTTCACCAAGGCCGCGCTCGACGCCTTCCTCACCCGCCCCAGCCAGGGCGGCGCCAGGGCGAAGGCCACGTCGGCCGAGGCCGAGCAGTCCGAGGAGGACAAGTGATCCCCGACCACCGAGACATCCTTCTCGCGCCGGTGATCTCCGAGAAGTCCTACGGGCTGCTCGAGGAGAACAAGTACACCTTCCTGGTGTCCCCGGACGCCAACAAGACCCAGATCAAGATCGCGGTCGAGAAGGTGTTCGGCGTCAAGGTGGTGAGCGTGAACACGCTCAACCGCAACGGCAAGCGCAAGCGCACCCGCACCGGGTACGGCAAGCGCAAGGACACCAAGCGAGCGATCGTGACGCTGTCCGCCGAGAGCAAGCCGATCGAGATCTTCGGCGGCCCGGCCGCGTAAGGGACTGAGAACACATGGGAATCCGCAAGTACAAGCCGACGACCCCGGGTCGTCGCGGCTCCAGTGTCTCGGACTTCGCCGAGATCACGCGGTCGACGCCGGAGAAGTCGCTGATCCGCCCCCTGCACGGCACGGGCGGTCGCAACGCGCACGGCAGGATCACCACCCGGCACAAGGGTGGCGGCCACAAGCGCGCGTACCGACTGATCGACTTCCGGCGCAACGACAAGGACGGCGTGCCCGCCAAGGTCGCGCACATCGAGTACGACCCGAACCGCACGGCGCGCATCGCGCTCCTGCACTACGCGGACGGCGAGAAGCGCTACATCATCGCGCCGAACAAGCTCAAGCAGGGCGACCCGATCGAGAACGGCCCCCGCGCCGACATCAAGCCGGGCAACAACCTGCCGATGCGCAACATCCCCGTCGGCACCGTGATCCACGCGATCGAACTCCGCCCCGGTGGCGGCGCGAAGATCGCCCGGTCCGCCGGTGCCAGCGTGCAGCTCGTGGCCAAGGACGGCCCGTACGCGCAGCTCCGCATGCCGTCCGGTGAGATCCGCAACGTCGACGTGCGCTGCCGCGCCACCGTCGGCGAGGTGGGCAACGCCGAGCACGCCAACATCAACTGGGGCAAGGCCGGGCGCATGCGCTGGAAGGGCAAGCGCCCGACCGTCCGCGGTGTCGCGATGAACCCGGTCGACCACCCGCACGGTGGTGGTGAGGGCAAGACCTCCGGTGGTCGCCACCCGGTGAACCCGGCAGGCAAGCCCGAGGGCCGCACCCGTCGCCGCAAGCCCAGCGACAAGCTGATCGTCCGCCGCCGGCGTACCGGCAAGAAGCGCTGAGCAGGGAGGTAGAAGCAATGCCACGCAGCCTGAAGAAGGGCCCGTTCGTGGACGACCACCTGCTCAAGAAGGTGGACGCTCTCAACGAGTCGGGCAAGAAGACCGTCATCAAGACCTGGTCCCGCCGGTCCACGATCATCCCGGACATGCTGGGTCACACCATCGCGGTGCACGACGGCCGCAAGCACGTCCCGGTGTTCGTCTCCGAGGCCATGGTGGGTCACAAGCTGGGCGAGTTCGCCCCGACCCGCACGTTCAAGGGCCACATCAAGGACGACCGCAAGGCCCGCCGCCGCTAGTCGGCACGAACTCACAGAGCAGAGAAAGAGCTAAGGGGAAGCAGCGATGAACGCCCGCAACGCAGCTACGGCGCAGGAGGAATACCCCAGCGCCGTCGCTCGGGCTCGCTACGTCCGCGACACTCCGATGAAGGTGCGTCGCGTCGTTGAGCTCATCAGGGGTCGTAGCGCCAGCGAGGCCCTGGCAGTGCTCCGGTTCGCGCCGTTTGCGGCAAGTGAGCCGGTCGCGAAGGTGCTCGCCAGTGCCATTGCCAACGCAGAGAACAACCTCAGCCTCGACCCGGACACCCTCTGGATCAAGACGGTGTTCGTCGACGAGGGCCCGACGCTGAAGCGTTTCCGGCCGCGTGCGCAGGGTCGCGCGTACCGCATCCGCAAGCGCACGAGCCACATCACGGTCGAGGTCGAGTCCCGGCCGAAGCCTGCGGCCAAGGCCGCGAAGAAGGGTGGTGCCCGCTAATGGGGCAGAAGATCAACCCACACGGCTTCCGGCTCGGGATCACCACCGACTGGCGGTCCCGCTGGTACGCCGACAAGCAGTACGCCGAGTACGTGGCGGAGGACGTCAAGATCCGCCGCCTGCTGTCCAAGGGCATGGAGCGCGCCGGTATCTCCCGCGTGGAGATCGAGCGCACCCGTGACCGCGTGCGGGTGGACATCCACACCGCCCGCCCGGGCATCGTCATCGGCCGCCGCGGCGCCGAGGCCGACCGCATCCGCGGTGAGCTGGAGAAGCTCACCAAGAAGCAGGTGCAGCTCAACATCCTCGAGGTCAAGAACCCCGAGTCCGACGCCCAGCTGGTCGCCCAGGTGACCGCCGAGCAGCTGTCCAACCGCGTGTCCTTCCGGCGCGCGATGCGCAAGGCCATCCAGTCGGCCATGCGCTCGCCGCAGGTCAAGGGCATCCGGGTGCAGTGCGGTGGCCGCCTCGGCGGTGCCGAGATGTCGCGCTCGGAGCACTACCGCGAGGGTCGCGTCCCGCTGCACACGCTGCGCGCGGACATCGACTACGGCTTCTTCGAGGCCCGCACCACCTTCGGCCGCATCGGCGTGAAGGTGTGGATCTACAAGGGCGAGGTCGTCGGCGGTCGCCGCGAGGCCGACAACAACCCCCGCTCGGCCGCGCCGGACAACCGCCGCGAGCCGCGCCGCGAGCGCCCGAACCGCGCTCGCCGCTCCGGTGCCTCGGGCACCACCGCCACCAGCACCGAGGCGGGCCGCGCGGCCGCCGAGGCGCAGACGAAGGTCGACGCCCCCGCGGCGGAGACCGCTTCCAACGGGGAGGGCTGACCAGTGCTCATCCCGCGCAGGGTCAAGCACCGCAAGCAGCACCACCCCAAGCGGTCGGGTGCTGCCAAGGGCGGCACGAAGGTCACCTTCGGCGAGTTCGGCATCCAGGCGCTCGAGCCCGCCTACGTGACGAACCGCCAGATCGAGTCCGCTCGTATCGCCATCAACCGGCACATCCGCCGTGGCGGCAAGGTCTGGATCAACATCTTCCCGGACCGCCCGCTCACCAAGAAGCCCGCCGAAACCCGCATGGGTTCCGGAAAGGGTTCGCCGGAGTACTGGGTGGCGAACGTCAAGCCGGGTCGCGTCGTCTTCGAGATGAGCTTCCCGAACGAGCAGATCGCGCGCGAGGCACTCCGCAGGGCGATCCACAAGCTCCCGATGAAGTGCCGCATCGTCACGCGTGAGGGTGGTGACTTCTGATGGCAGCGGGTACCACCGCGGCGGACATGCGCGAGCTCAGCGACGAGGAGCTCGTGGCGCGTCTGCGAGAGGCGAAGGAAGAGCTGTTCAACCTTCGGTTCCAGATGGCGACCGGTCAGCTCGACAACAACCGCAGGTTGCGCACCGTCAAGCACGACATCGCCCGCATCTACACCGTCATGCGCGAGCGCGAGCTCGGGCTGTCGGTGTCCCCCGATGAGGCGTCGAGTGAGGCATCCGCATGAGCGAGAACACTGAATCCGTCGAGGTCCGCAACAACCGCAAGGTCCGCGAGGGCCTGGTCGTGTCGGACAAGATGGACAAGACCGTCGTCGTGGCCCTGGAAGACCGCAAGAAGCACCCGCGGTACGCCAAGGTCCTGCGCTTCACCACCAAGGTGAAGGCGCACGACGAGGAGAACACGGCGGGCGTGGGCGACCGCGTCCTGCTGATGGAGACCCGGCCGCTGTCGGCCACCAAGCGCTGGCGCCTGGTCGAGGTCCTCGAGAAGGCCAAGTAATACTTCCGTTTTCTGCTAGGCCGAGCCTGTCAGGTCGGAAATCTGGCAGGCCACGAATGGTCAGGAGTAAGTAGTGATCCAGCAGGAGTCGCGGCTTCGGGTCGCCGACAACACCGGTGCGAAGGAAATCCTTTGCATCCGTGTTCTCGGCGGCTCCGGTCGCCGCTACGCCGGCATCGGCGACATCATCGTCGCCACCGTCAAGGACGCGATCCCCGGCGCCGGTGTGAAGAAGGGTGACGTCGTCAAGGCCGTCATCGTCCGCACCGTCAAGGAGCGCCGCCGTCCCGACGGTTCCTACATCCGGTTCGACGAGAACGCCGCCGTCCTCATCAAGAACGAGGGCGAGCCGCGGGGCACGCGCATCTTCGGCCCGGTGGGCCGCGAGCTGCGCGACAAGAAGTTCATGAAGATCATCTCGCTGGCGCCGGAGGTGCTCTGACATGGCGAAGCCCAAGCTCAAGGTCAAGAAGGGCGACACGGTCGTCGTCATCGCGGGCAAGGACAAGGGCGCGCGGGGCAAGGTCATCCAGGCCTACCCCGACACCAACAAGGTCCTCGTCGAGGGTGTCAACCGGATCAAGAAGCACACGCGGGTCTCGCAGACCCAGCGCGGCGCGCAGTCCGGCGGCATCGTGACCCAGGAGGCCCCGATCCACATCAGCAACGTGATGCTGGTCAACGACGGCAAGGCCGTCCGGGTCGGCTACAAGTTCGACGACGAGGGCAACAAGGTCCGGATCGCCCGCGGCACCAACGGCAATGGGAAGGAGATCTGATCATGTCCACCACTGAGAAGATCATCCCCCGGTTGAAGACCCGGTACCGCGAGGAGATCACGGTCGCCCTGCGGGACGAGTACGCGTACTCGAACCCCATGCAGATCCCCGGCGTCGTGAAGGTCGTCGTCAACATGGGCGTCGGCGACGCCGCCCGTGAGGGCAAGCTGATCGAGGGCGCGGTCCGCGACCTCGCCACGATCACCGGCCAGAAGCCCGAGGTCCGCAAGGCCCGCAAGTCCATCGCGCAGTTCAAGCTGCGCGAGGGCATGCCGATCGGCGCTCGGGTCACCCTGCGCGGCGACCGCATGTGGGAGTTCCTCGACCGCCTGCTCACCATCGCGCTGCCCCGGATTCGCGACTTCCGCGGTCTGTCCCCGAAGCAGTTCGACGGCAACGGCAACTACACCTTCGGTCTCAACGAGCAGTCCATGTTCCACGAGATCGACCCCGATGCCATCGACCGCCCCCGCGGCATGGACATCACCATCGTGACCACCGCGACCAACGACGCGGAGGGCCGGGCGCTGCTCAAGCACCTGGGCTTCCCGTTCAAGGAGAACTGAGATGGCGAAGAAGGCTCTGGTCGCCAAGGCCGCTCGCAAGCCGAAGTTCGCGGTGCGCGCGTACACCCGCTGCAACCGCTGCGGCCGTCCGCACTCCGTGTTCCGCAAGTTCGGCCTGTGCCGGATCTGCCTGCGCCAGATGGCGCACCGGGGCGAACTGCCCGGCGTCAGCAAGTCCAGCTGGTAGGGAACCCGGGCCCCTCGCGGGCCCGGGCTCCTCGCCCGCTCTACCCCCAGTTCGCCGCAGGCCCGCGAGGGAACCACGGCGAGAAAGGTTGACAGGTCACCCATGACGATGACCGACCCGATCGCAGACTTCCTGACCCGTCTGCGCAATGCGAATTCGGCGTACCACGACGAGGTCGTGCTGCCGCACTCGAAGCTCAAGGCGCACATCTCCGAGATCCTCAAGCGCGAGGGCTACATCGCGGGCTTCCGCGACGAGGACGGCGAGAAGGGCAAGAACCTCGTCGTCACCCTCAAGTACGGCCCGAACCGCGAGCGCAGCATCGCCGGTCTGCGCCGGGTGTCGAAGCCCGGTCTGCGGGTGTACGCGAAGTCGACCAACCTGCCGAAGGTCCTCGGCGGCCTGGGCGTGGCGATCATCTCCACGTCCGGTGGCCTGCTGACCGACCGGCAAGCGGGCAAGCAGGGCGTGGGCGGCGAAGTCCTCGCGTACGTCTGGTAAGGGAGGGGTAGCAGCATGTCTCGCATCGGTAGGCTTCCGATCCCCGTCCCGACCGGGGTCGACATCACCATCGACGGGCAGCAGCTCAGCGCCAAGGGGCCCAAGGGCACCCTCACGCTGACGGTGTCCGAGCCGATCGTCGTCGAGCGCGCCGAGGACGGCACGCTCGAGGTCAAGCGGCCCAACGACGAGCGCCAGAACCGTGCCCTGCACGGCCTGACCCGCTCGCTCGTCAACAACGTCGTCGTCGGCGTGACCGCGGGTTTCGAGAAGAAGCTCGAGATCCACGGCGTCGGTTACCGCGTTCTGGCCAAGGGTTCGGACCTCGAGTTCGCCCTGGGCTTCAGCCACCCGGTCAAGGTCGTCGCCCCCGAGGGCATCACCTTCGCTGTCGAGAGCCCGACGAAGTTTTCCGTCTCGGGCATCGACAAGCAGCAGGTCGGCGAGGTCGCGGCCAACATCCGCAAGCTCCGCAAGCCCGACCCGTACAAGGGCAAGGGTGTGCGGTACGCGGGCGAGAAGATCCGCCGCAAGGTCGGAAAGACGGGTAAGTGATCATGAGCGAAGCGACTGTCACCAAGCGCAAGCCGGTGGGCAAGGACATCTCCACCTCCCGGCGCATCGCCAAGACCCGCAGGCACTTCCGGCTCCGCAAGAAGATCAGCGGCACCTCGGAGCGCCCCCGCCTGGTCGTGAACCGGTCCTCGCGGCACATCACCGCGCAGATCGTCGACGACCTGGCCGGGCACACCCTCGCGTCCGCGTCCTCCCTGGAGGCCGACGTGCGCGCGGTGGACGGCGACAAGAAGGCCCGCGCGGCCAAGGTCGGCGAGCTGCTCGCCGCCCGGGCGAAGGACGCGGGCATCGCCAAGGTCGTCTTCGACCGCGGCGGCAACAAGTACACCGGCCGGATCGCGTCGCTGGCCACCTCGGCCCGCGAAGCGGGGCTGGAGTTCTGATGACGTACAGCAACGATGGAAGGAACGCCTGATGCCGGGACGTACACGGCAGTTCGGCGGGCAGGGCGGCCCGGGCGGCGGTCAGCAGGGCGGCGGCAACGAGCGCGGCGAGCGCCGCGGCGGTCGCGACCGGCGTGACGGCGGTCGCGGCCAGGCCCAGGAGAAGACCCCGCACCTCGAGCGCGTCGTCGCGATCAACCGCGTCGCGAAGGTCGTCAAGGGCGGTCGGCGCTTCAGCTTCACCGCGCTGGTCGTCGTCGGCGACGGCGACGGCATGGTCGGCGTCGGCTACGGCAAGGCCAAGGAGGTGCCCGCCGCGATCGCGAAGGGCGTCGAGGAAGCCAAGAAGAGCTTCTTCCGCGTCCCGCGCATCGGCGGCACCATCCCGCACCCCATCCAGGGTGAGAAGGCCGCGGGCGTCGTGCTGCTCCGCCCGGCGTCCGCCGGTACCGGTGTGATCGCCGGTGGTCCGGTCCGCGCGGTGCTGGAGTGCGCGGGCATCCAGGACGTGCTGTCCAAGTCGCTCGGCTCGGACAACGCGATCAACATCGTGCACGCCACCATGGCGGCCCTGCGCGGTCTGCAGCGGCCGGAAGAGGTCGCGGCCCGCCGCGGCCTGCCGCTGGAGGACGTGGCACCCGCGGGCATGCTCCGCGCCCGCGCGGCCGCCGCTGCCGGAACGGGGGCCTGACCATGGCGCAGCTCAAGGTCACCCAGGTCAAGAGCAGCATCGGCACCAAGCGCAACCACCGCGAGTCCCTCCGCACCCTCGGCCTGCGCAAGATCCGGCAGAGCACCGTGCGCGAGGACTCCCCCGAGGTGCGCGGCCTGATCCACACCGTCCGCCACCTCGTGACCGTCGAGGAGGTCTGACATGGCCATCAAGATCCACCACCTGCGCCCGGCCCCCGGTGCCAAGTCCGACAAGATCCGCGTCGGTCGTGGTGAGGGCTCCAAGGGCAAGACGGCCGGTCGAGGCACCAAGGGCACCAAGGCGCGCAAGAACGTCCCCGCGCGCTTCGAGGGTGGCCAGATGCCGATCCAGATGCGGCTGCCGAAGCTCAAGGGCTTCAAGAACCGCTTCCGGGTCGAGTACCAGGTCGTGAACGTCGGCGACATCGCCGTGGCGTTCCCCGACGGCGGCACGGTCGGCATCGCCGACCTCGTCGCCAAGGGCCTGGTCCGCAAGGGCTCGCTGGTCAAGGTCCTCGGCAACGGCGACCTGAACGGCGTGAAGCTGGACATCACCGCCGACAAGTTCTCCGGCTCCGCGTCGGAGAAGCTGTCCGCGGCCGGTGGCACCGCCACCACCGTCTGATCCAGGCGCACGAGAAGGGCCGGAACCCCCACGGGGTTCCGGCCCTTCTCGCTTGTGCACAGGGCCTCGCGCGGGTCCCCCAGCCCACTGCCCGGGCCCGGTGGGGGAGTGGGGCGTCCCCGATCGACATCCGGCGGGGCGATGACCGGTTGAGCGCGGGTGCGCAATTCCTCCCCCAATCGGCGCGCGGTGTCATCGCGTCCCGCGCAAGGCGGGGGCACCACCGACGAACGGCGTCAGCCCATCGGAGCAACCGCCGCCGATCCGCTGTTCACCAGTAGTGATCGTCGCTTTCAGTGCACCCCGGGGGGTGCTCCACCTACTCGCCGTACTGTTAGAGTCGGGAGCACGCTGCGGGAGCCCTGTCCCCCGGAGCGTTCCCGTCCTGCCACCAAGCGGTCGTTCGGGAACATCGTGTACGTGCCGGCTGACCAGCCGGCTCCAGCCGTTCACCGGCACCGAGCTGCCGGTGACGCCGAGGAGGTTCTTGCGGTGCTCAGCGCCTTCCGCTCGGCTCTCGCGACGCCGGACCTGCGCCGCAAGATCCTGTTCACCCTCATGATCATCGCGATCTACCGGGTGGGCGCGACGATCCCGTCGCCCGGTGTGTCCTACCCGAACGTCAAGCGGTGCCTGGAGAACGTCGACGACCAGGGCGTCGTGCAGCTTCTGAACCTGTTCAGCGGCGGCGCGCTGCTCCAGCTCTCCGTTTTCGCGCTGGGCATCATGCCCTACATCACCGCGAGCATCATCATCCAGCTCCTCACCGTGGTCATCCCGCGGTTCGAGCAGTTGAAGAAGGAAGGCCAGTCCGGCCAGGGCAAGCTGACCCAGTTCACCCGGTACCTGACGATCGCCCTGGCGATCCTGCAGGCCACCGGCATCGTGGCGATGGCCGACCGCGGGCAGCTCTTCGGCAACTGCCAGGACCCGATCATCCCGAACAGCAACATCTTCACGCTGATCGTCATCGTGGTCACGATGACCGCGGGCACCGCGATCATCATGTGGTTCGGCGAGCTGATCACCGAGCGCGGCATCGGCAACGGCATGTCCCTGCTGATGTTCATCAACATCGCGGCCCGCATCCCGGCCGAGGGTGCCGCCATCCTGGACAAGGGCGGCGTGACCTTCGCCGTCGTCTGCGTGTTCGCGCTGCTGATCATCGCCAGCGTGGTGTTCGTCGAGCAGGGCCAGCGCCGCATCCCGGTGCAGTACGCCAAGCGCATGATCGGCCGCCGGATGTACGGCGGGACCTCGACCTACCTGCCGCTCAAGGTGAACCAGGCGGGCGTCATCCCGGTCATCTTCGCCTCGTCGCTGCTGTACCTGCCGGACCTGATCTCGCGCCTGGTCGGCGCGGACGGCGCGGGCTGGCAGAACTTCATCGCGAACTACATCGTGAAGCAGGACAGCTGGGTGCACATCAGCGTGTACTTCCTGCTGATCATCTTCTTCACGTACTTCTACATCACCATCACGTTCAACGTGAACGAGCGCGCCGACGAGATGAAGAAGTTCGGCGGCTTCATCCCCGGCATCCGCCCCGGGCGCCCCACCTCGGAGTACCTGCAGTTCGTCCTGAGCCGGATCACCCTGCCCGGCTCGCTCTACCTCGGCATCATCGCGGTGCTGCCGAACTTCTTCCTCGAAGTGACCGACAGCGGGCAGAACCAGAACTTCCCGTTCGGCGGCACCGCGGTGCTCATCATGGTCGGCGTCGGCCTGGACACCGTGAAGCAGATCGAGAGCCAGCTCATGCAGCGTAACTACGAAGGGTTCCTCAAGTGACTCGTGTTGTGCTCGTCGGTCCGCCCGGTGCGGGCAAGGGAACCCAGGCAACTGCGCTCAGCCGTCAGCTCGGCGTACCGCACATCTCCACGGGTGACCTGTTCCGAGCGCACATCGCGAACGGCACCGAGCTGGGCCTGCGGGTCAAGGCGATCATCGACAGCGGCGGCCTGGTCCCCGACGAGATCACCAACGAGATGGTCCGCGTCCGGCTCGCCGACGAGGACACCCGGGCGGGCTTCCTGCTCGACGGCTTCCCGCGCAACACCGGCCAGGCCGACTTCCTGCGCGACGCCCTCGGCGGGGTCGACCTGGACGCCGTGGTCGAGTTCAAGATCGACGAGGACGTCGTGGTCGGGCGGCTGCTCGGCCGCGGCCGGGTCGACGACAGCGAGGACGTGATCCGCCACCGGCTGGACGTCTACCGCAAGGAGACCGCCCCGCTGCTGGAGTACTACGCCGACAAGCTGATCACGCTGGACGCGGTCGGCGAGGTCGACGAGATCACCGGTCGGGTCCTGTCGGCCCTGCGCGACCGGGGATGAGCGGTGGTTTCAGCGCCTTCCGGATGGCGCTCGCGACCTGGAAGGCCCGGATGATCGAGATCAAGTCGCCCGCCGAGCTGCAGGCCATGCGCGCGGCCGGGCTGGTGGTGGCCAGGGCGCTCGCCGAGGTCACCGCCGCGGCCAAGCCCGGGGTGAGCACCGCCGAGCTGGACGAGATCGCCGAGCAGACCATCCGCGACGCGGGCGCCGTGCCGTCCTTCAAGGGCTACCACGGCTTCCCGGCGAGCATCTGCGCCTCGGTCAACGAGCAGATCGTGCACGGCATCCCGGCGGGGTCGCAGGTGCTGGCCGAGGGCGACCTGCTCTCGGTCGACTGCGGGGCGATCCTCGACGACTGGCACGGCGACTCCGCGGTGACCCTGGCCATCGGCGGGGTCTCCGCGGCGGACGAGGACCTGTCGACGGCCACCCGGCTGTCCATGGAGGCGGGCATCAAGGCCGCCGTCGCGGGTGCCCGGCTCTCGGACATCTCGCACGCGGTGGAGACCGCCACGCTGGCGGCCGGGCGCGCGCACGGCCGCGAGTACGGCATCGTCCGCGAGTACGGCGGCCACGGCATCGGAAGCTCGATGCACATGGACCCGTTCCTGCCGAACTACGGCAAGCCCGGCCGAGGCCCCAAGCTGCGCGTCGGCATGGCGATCGCCATCGAGCCCATGCTCACCCTGGGCAGCGAGGAGACGGTGGAGCTGGAGGACGGCTGGACGGTCGTCACCGCCGACGCCAGCCGCGCCGCGCACTGGGAGCACACGGTCGCCATCACCGAGGACGGCCCGTGGGTCCTCACCGCGCCCGAGGGCGTCTGACCAGCGGTTCTTCCGCCACACTCGACTCGATCGAGTGAATTTCACACCGGTTCTTGACGGATCGGCAACCCGGATTTTGTGCCCGTCGGCACTGTGCGTACACTTGACCGGTGGCGCTCAGCGCCGAATCCGTCGTGCGCGTCGCCCGGTGCAGTTCCTGCTGCCGTGCCGCGCGCCCGCCGGGGAGCAGGACCAGCACGACAAGCACCAGCCACCCAACAGCGAACCAACGTCACGAAACGCGGAGGACATGGGCAAGAAGGACGGGGCCATCGAGGTCGAAGGCCGCGTGGTCGAGCCACTCCCCAACGCGATGTTCCGCGTCGAGTTGGAGAACGGCCACAAGGTCCTGGCACACATCAGCGGCAAGATGCGGCAGCACTACATCCGCATCCTGCCGGAGGACCGGGTAGTCGTGGAGCTCTCGCCCTACGACCTGTCCCGCGGCCGCATCGTCTACCGCTACAAGTGACGAGCCTCCCGGTCCCCCCGGACCGGGCAGCCACGGCCGAAGCAGGAGAACAGCAGACGTGAAGGTCAACCCGAGCGTCAAGAAGATCTGCGACAAGTGCAAGGTGATCCGCCGTCACGGCCGGGTCATGGTGATCTGCGAGAACCTGCGCCACAAGCAGCGCCAGGGCTGATCACCGCCGAGCGCCCGGTCGCAGACCAGACGCACAGATAGAGCAATGAAGAAGGCCTCCCCCAACCTGTCGGGTCACACGGACCCGGAGCACGCCCGGACCCCAGGCCGGGTCCCGGACCTTGAGTCGGTCCGGGGTGGTGGGGGAGCAAACCCGGGGAAGACACAGAGGAGACAACGCCGAGATGGCACGACTCGCCGGCGTCGACCTCCCCCGCGAAAAGCGGATGGAGATCGCGCTGACCTACATTTTCGGGATCGGCCGCACCCGCTCCAAGGAGCTGCTGGCCGCCACGAACATCGACCCCGACCTGCGGGCCAAGGACCTCTCCGACGAGGACCTGATCAAGCTCCGCGAGTACATGGACCAGAACTTCAAGGTCGAGGGTGACCTGCGCCGCGAGGTCCAGGCCGACATCCGCCGGAAGATCGAGATCGGCTGCTACGAGGGCCTGCGGTGGCGCCGCGGTCTGCCGGTGCGCGGACAGCGCACCAAGACCAACGCCCGCACCCGCAAGGGCCCCAAGAAGACGGTCGCCGGCAAGAAGAAGGCCGGCAAGAAGTGAGCAAGAGCTGCGAGTCCGTGTCGCACGTCGTGCCGCAGCGCCGACGTCGCAACAGGTCATTCATGGCCTACACCGTCGCGCCCAGGTGTGCCCGCCCGGCCGCCCTGCGCGACCTGTACAAGGACGCCGGATCAATCATCCGGGACGCCGCTCCTGAGATCACCACCTCGCGGTCCGAGTAGGAGATACCCGAAGACATGCCCCCCAAGTCGCGTACCGGCGCCGGAGCCAAGAAGGTCCGGCGCAAGGAAAAGAAGAACGTCGCCCACGGGCACGCTCACATCAAGAGCACGTTCAACAACACCATCGTGTCCATCACGGACCCGACCGGTGCCGTGATCGCGTGGGCCTCCTCCGGCCACGTCGGTTTCAAGGGCTCGCGCAAGTCCACGCCGTTCGCGGCGCAGATGGCCGCCGAGAGCGCCGCCCGCAAGGCCGCCGAGCACGGCATGAAGAAGGTCGACGTGTTCGTGAAGGGCCCCGGCTCCGGCCGGGAGACCGCGATCCGCTCGCTGCAGGCGGCGGGCCTCGAGGTCGGCACCATCCAGGACGTGACCCCGCAGCCCCACAACGGCTGCCGCCCGCCCAAGCGGCGCCGGGTCTGAGGAACGGGGAGGAGTAACAAGAAATGGCACGCTACACCGGGCCCGCGACGCGCATCTCGCGTCGCCTCAAGGTCGACCTCGTCGGTGGGGACCAGGCGTTCGAGCGCCGCCCCTACCCCCCGGGCCAGCACGGCCGCGGGCGGATCAAGGAGAGCGAGTACCTGCTTCAGCTCCAGGAGAAGCAGAAGGCGCGCTACACCTACGGCGTCCTCGAGAAGCAGTTCCGCAAGTACTACGTGGAGGCCGTGCGCCGCCAGGGCAAGACCGGTGAGGTCCTGCTCCAGCTGCTCGAGTCGCGCCTGGACAACGTCGTGTACCGCGCGGGTCTCGCGCGCACCCGGCGCCAGGCCCGCCAGTTGGTCAGCCACGGGCACTTCATCGTGAACGGCCGCAAGGTCAACATCCCGTCGTTCCAGGTGAGCAAGTTCGACATCATCGATGTCAAGCCCAAGTCGCTCTCGACGCTGCCGTTCGTGGCCGCCAAGGAGTCCTTCGGCGACCGCCCGATCCCGGGCTGGCTGCAGGTCGTGCAGTCCAACCTGCGGATTCTGGTGCACCAGCTGCCCGAGCGCGCGCAGATCGACGTGCCCGTGCAGGAACAGCTGATCGTCGAGCTCTACTCGAAGTGATCGCGCGGGGGCGGTGGCGCAGGAGCCGCCGCCCCGCTCGCGCGCACACCCCCTCCAGACGGGGAGCGCGCGCGGGCATCCCAATCAGTCCGGGCGTCAAATAGCGGGCGCCCACAGGGAAGGAAGAACCCAGAGTGCTCATCTCACAGCGTCCCACCCTGGCCGAGGAGCCGGTCGTCGAGACCCGCTCCCGCTTCGTCATCGAGCCGCTCGAGCCCGGCTTCGGCTACACGCTCGGCAACTCGCTGCGCCGCACGCTGCTCTCGTCGATCCCGGGTGCCTCGGTCACGAGCATCCGCATCGACGGCGTGCTGCACGAGTTCACCACCGTCCCCGGGGTGAAGGAGGACGTCACCGACGTCATCCTGAACCTCAAGGAGCTGGTGGTCTCCTCCGAGGAGGACGAGCCGGTGACGATGTACCTGCGCAAGCAGGGCCCCGGCGAGGTCACCGCGGGCGACATCGTGCCGCCCGCGGGCGTCACGGTGCACAACCCCGACCTGCACATCGCCACCCTGAACGGCAAGGGCAAGCTGGAGATCGAGCTCGTGGTCGAGCGCGGTCGCGGCTACGTCCCGGCGGTCCAGAACAAGCAGGCGGGCGCGGAGATCGGCCGGATTCCGGTCGACTCCATCTACTCGCCCGTGCTCAAGGTGACGTACAAGGTCGAGGCCACCCGCGTCGAGCAGCGCACCGACTTCGACAAGCTCATCCTCGACGTCGAGACCAAGCCGTCGATCACCCCGCGCGACGCGGTCGCGTCCGCGGGCAAGACGCTGGTCGAGCTGTTCGGGCTCGCCCGCGAGCTGAACGTGGACGCCGAGGGCATCGAGATCGGCCCCTCGCCGCAGGAGGCGGACACCATCGCCGCCTACGCGATGCCGATCGAGGACCTCGACCTCACCGTCCGCTCCTACAACTGCCTCAAGCGCGAGGGCATCCACACCGTGGGTGAACTCGTGTCGCGCAGCGAGGCGGACCTGCTGGACATCCGCAACTTCGGTGCCAAGTCCATCGACGAGGTCAAGATGAAGCTCGTCGGTCTGGGCCTGGCCCTCAAGGACAGCCCGCCCGGGTTCGACCCGACGGCCGCTGCGGCGGACTACGCGACCGACGGCTGGTCGGACACCGCGGACACCGGCACCGACGACGGCCAGGACTACGCAGAGACCGAGCAGCTCTGAGTCGTCCGCGAGGACGCCTGAGCAGCGGATTTCCACAAGGAGCAAGCAATGCCCACCCCCACGAAGGGCGCCCGTCTCGGCGGGGGCCCCGCGCACGAGCGGCTGCTGCTGGCCAACCTGGCCACCGCGCTGTTCCAGCACGGCCGGATCACCACGACCGAGGCGAAGGCCAAGCGCCTGCGCCCCTACGCCGAGCGCCTGATCACCAAGGCCAAGGTCGGCGACCTGCACAACCGCCGCGAGATCATGAAGGTGATCCGCGACAAGGACGTCGTGCAGCGCCTCTGCGTCGAGATCGGCCCGTTCTTCAGCGACCGCTCCGGCGGTTACACCCGGATCACCAAGACGATGCCGCGCAAGGGCGACAACGCCCCCATGGCGGTCATCGAACTGATCCAGGAGAAGACGGTCACCGCCGAGGCCGAGGCCGCGCGCAAGACCAGGTTCGCCAAGGACGAGCCGAAGGCGGACGCCCCGGTCGAGGACGCCAAGGTCGACGAGACCGACGCGGCCACCACCGAGGCCCCCGCTGAGGACACCGCGGTCGACCAGGACGCCGAGGCGCCCGAGTCGGCCACCAAGGACGCCGCCGAGGAGCCCGCCGAGGGCGCCAAGGACAAGTCCTGACCTCGCAGCACACCACGGACGAGCCCGCCACCCCCACCGGGGGCGGCGGGCTCGTCCGTGTTCGACGGGTGCGCCTGGACATCGCCTACGACGGCACCGACTTCTCCGGCTGGGCCCGCCAACCCGCCCGCCGCACGGTGTGCGGGGTCCTGGAGGACACGCTGTCGCTGGTGCTGCGCCTCGACGTCCGGCTGACGGTCGCGGGCCGCACCGACGCGGGCGTGCACGCCACCGGGCAGGTCGCCCACGTCGACCTGCCCGCCGACGTCGACCTGGGCGTCCTGGTGCCCCGCCTGGCCCGCGCGCTGCCCGCGGACGTCCGCGTCGGCGCCGCCACCCCCGTCCCACCGGAGTTCGACGCCCGCTTCACGGCGCTGCGCCGCCACTACGCCTACCGCGTGTGCGACCACCAGGCGAGCGCGGACCCGCTGCGCCGCAACCACGTCGTCACCTGGCCCCGCCCGCTGGACCTCGGCGCGCTCAACGCCGCGTCGGCGCTGCTGCTGGGCGAGCACGACTTCGTGGCCTTCTGCAAGCGCCGCGAGGGCGCCACCACCATCCGCGAACTCCAGCGCCTGGACTGGTCCCGCGCGGCCGACGGCACCCTGGAGGCCAGGGTGTCCGCCGACGCCTTCTGCCACTCCATGGTCCGCAGCCTGGTCGGCGCGCTGCTGGCGGTCGGCGAGGGCCGCAAGCCCCCGGGCTGGCCCGCCGGGATGCTGACCGCCACCGAGCGCCCCAGCGCCATCACCGTCGCCCCGGCGCACGGTCTGGCCCTGGTCGGCGTGGACTACCCGGCCGACGCCGAACTGGCGGCCCGCGCCGAGCTCACCCGCCGGGTCCGCACCCTCTGAGCCCCACGGCAGGCACCGCGGACGAACGGCCCGGACTCGGGGGAGTCCGGGCCGTTCACCGTGGTCCAGCCGATCAGGCTGCCGATCGCAGCGCTCAGAGGTCGAGCGTCCAGGTGTTCAGCTTGCCGGTGTCACCCGCGTACACGTCGGCGACCCGGAGCTTCCAGACGCCGTTGGCGGGCTCGGACGACAGGTTCGCCGTGTAGGTCGCGACGACGTTGTCCGCTCCGTCCGAGCTGTTGGAGCTCTTCAGCAGGTAGGTGGAGTTGTCCGGCGCGACGAGGGTGATGGTGAGGTCACCGCGGTAGGTGTGGGTGATGTTCACCGCCACCGTCGAGGCCGAACCCGCGTTGCCGGAGCAGCCGGAGACGGTGATGCTGCTGTTGATCGTGCTGAGGTCCGGGATGTTGGTCGCGGTGCCGTTGGTGACCGCGGCGCAGCCCGGTCCGGGCGGGGTGGTGCCGCCGGTGCCGGTGTACTGGAGCAGGTTCGGCGAGCCGGTGCCCGGGTTGGTGATCTTGTTCGGGGTGGCCGCCGAGATCAGCGCCGAGGCGACCTGAGCCGGGGTGGCGGTCGGGTTGGCGGCCAGGTACAGCGCCGCGCCGCCCGCGATGTGCGGGGAGGCCATCGAGGTGCCGCTGATGGTGTTGGTGGCGGAGGTGCCGCCGATCCACGCCGAGGTGATGCCCACGCCGGGCGCGAAGATGTCGGTGCAGGTGCCGAAGTTGGAGAAGCTCGCCCTGGCGTCGTTGCGGTCCGAGGCGTTCACCGAGATCGCCGTGGGCACGCGGGCGGGGGAGTAGCCGCACGCGTTGGCGTTGGAGTTGCCCGACGCGACGGCGTAGGTGACGCCGGAGGCGATCGAGGCGGCCACCGCGTTGTCCAGGGTGGTGGACGCGCCACCGCCCAGGCTCATGTTGGCCACGGCGGGCTTCACCGCGTTCGCGGTCACCCAGTCGACGCCCGCGATGACACCCGCGGTGGTGCCGGAGCCGTTGCAGTCGAGCACCCGCACGCCGATCAGCTTGACGCCCTTGGCCACGCCGTACGCCGCGCCGCCGACGGTGCCGGACACGTGCGTGCCGTGGCCCTGGCAGTCGGTGGCGTCGTTGTCGTTGTCCACCTTGTCGGTGCCGCTGACCGCGCGACCGCCGAAGTCGCTGTGCGGGAAGTTGATGCCGGTGTCGATGATGTAGGCGTTCACGTTCGACGCGGTGGTCGCGTACGAGTAGACGCTGTTGAGCGGCAGGTCCCGCTGGTCGATGCGGTCCAGGCCCCAGGACGGCGGGTTGGTCTGGTCGACCGACATCCGCACGACCTGGTCGGCTTCGACGTAGGCCACCGACGGGTCGGCGGCGAGCTTCCTGGCCTGGGTCTCGGACATCTTCGCGGAGAACCCGTTGACCGAGGAGAAGCGGTGGCCGACCTGGCCGCCGTAGGCGGCGGCGAGGCCGTCGGTGCTCGCCGCGGCCGACAGGCCGTTCTTGAGCACGACGATGTAGCTGCCGGGGACGACGTCGGCCCGGTCCGCGCCCAGGATCGTGCCCTGGGCGGCGGAGGCGGGCGCGGCCAGCGACACGCTCGCCGCGAGGGTCGCGGCGGCGGCCAGGCCCAACCCGGCGAAGCGCTGTAAGGCAGTGCGAGACAAACGCATGTGCATGGCTCCTTCAAGCAGGGGGCACGCGGCGGCGGAGGCCCTCACAACCGGGCCGCGTGCTGGAGAGATGCTGGTGAACGTTTGTTCGCGCGAACTGAGCACAACAGTGGCGAACGCGCATTTCCGGCGCAAGGCGCGTCGGGGATTTCCCCACGCCACTTATGAACAGTTGGCCGCCGCCGGCAACGGAATGCGCCTTTTGGTCGATCCAGTGCCCACCGGCCACTTCGAACGGACGAACCCCCCGCCGCCGGAAGGGGTGGGGGTTCGTGGAACCGGTTGCGACCTGCTCAGTCGCCGCGCCGGACCGGGCCCAGGATCTGCTGCTCCTTCTGCGTGGTGACCAGCCGCAGCGGCTTCCACAGGTTGCGGCCCAGGGCCACCACCTGGTCGTCGGCCAGCGAGGTGAGCTGCTGCACCATCGGCGGCGGCAGCCGCCAGATCCGCGCCGCCAACTGCGCCTGCCCGACCGGCAGCCGCTGCAGCAGCACCAGGTCGGCCGCGTTCGCCGTCGCCCCCGCCTGCGGGTGCATGTAGGGCAGCACGTACACCG
This sequence comes from Actinokineospora spheciospongiae, assembly GCF_003182415.1. Lineage (NCBI taxonomy): Bacteria > Bacillati > Actinomycetota > Actinomycetes > Pseudonocardiales > Pseudonocardiaceae > Actinokineospora > Actinokineospora spheciospongiae. The sequence continues at coordinate 302,510 of NZ_QHCP01000003.1, forward strand.
TGGTCTGCCACGGTGTGCGCGGCGGGAACAGCTCCTGCGGGGTCGGGCCGCCGTCGTGCACCACCATCAGCGGGCCGTCCTCGGACGGCCGGGGCAGCTCAACCGGGCTCAGCCGCCGGATCTGCACCAGCGGCGCGAGCCGCCCGTCGGGGCCCTCGCCCGCCGCCTTCTGCAACATCTGCCAGGCCGCGGGCCGCCCGGTGGCGACCACCACCCAGGCGCCGACGGCCATCGCCCGCAGCGCCACCTGCCGGGCCAGGTACAGCCCGCCGACCAGCACGATCCTGGTCGGCGCGGGCCGCAGCGCGGAGATCGTCAGCGGTTCGCCCTGCAAGCCCGAGCCGAGCACCATGCCGCCGCGGTCACCGGAGGGGCTCACCGCGTCCAGCATGTCCGGCGACACCAGGAACTCCGGGGCGATGCTCGCCCCGCCGCCCTGGGTGTCCAGCAGCCTGCTCGACCCGCTCATGCCCGGCCTCCCAGCGGAAGTGTCGCCGCCAGCCCGGCCACCTGCAGGCCGCGCAGCGGGGTCAGGGTGATGCCGAGCCGGTCGGAGATCGCGGTCAGCCGCTCGTCGGCCAGGCTCAGCTCGTCGGGGTTGCGGGCGCTGACCCGCACCAGCCCGCGCAGGCCGACCTGGTCGTCGTCGGTGCCCGGGGAGATGGACATCGCCACCGTCGCCGACAGCGCGCGCACCCCGGTCAGCGCGTTCAGGCTGGTCGCCATCTTGCCCTGCGGCCAGCCGGTGATCGCGTAGCTGGCGTGCCCGATGCCCGCCGCGGTGACCCCGGTCCAGCGCTCGCGCAGCCCCACCCGGTCGGTCGACCCGGCGACCCCGGTCAGCTCGGCGGAGGAGATCCCGGCGCGCAGCAGCTCGTCGGGGTCCAGCGGCCGGGTCGGCACGCCGCGCGACTCCAGCGCGTTGCGCACCCGGGACAGGGCGCCGATCAGCGCCCGGTGCGCGCCGACGACACCGCCGCCGCGCTCGCGCACCGCCGCCGGGCAGCGCCGCGGGTCCAGCCGGACCGCCACCCAGGTGGTGCGCCGGGCGGCCGCGGGCAGCGGGCCCAGCACCTCCAGGTAGGACGCCAGGGCGGGGGAGTTCGGCGGCAGCGCCACGCTGCCCGGGTAGCAGTGCCAGATCACCTGGATCGCGTCGAGCACCACCCCGCGGTCCTCCAGGCACGGCGCCAGCGCGCCCAGCGGCAGGCTCGGCGTGGAGCCGACCGCGCTCACCAGCGCGGGCGCCGGGTCGACCAGCAGCACCGCGGTCCAGGTGCCCTCGTGCCAGGCCAGGCCCAGCGGCCTGCGCTCGTGGTCGGCGCCGTGCGCCACCACCAGGTCCGGCACGGCCAGCCGCAGCAGCGCCACCCGCGCGTCGTCCGGGCCGGTGACCGTGGTCGCCTCCTCGGCGGCGGCGAGCTGCTCCTCCATGGTCACCGGGTCGACGGGCTTGGTGGTGCGCGAGTGCGACCGGAAGGTGTAGCGGGTGGTGAGCCCGATCCACTGGGTGAACCAGCGGCCGCGCCAGCGCAGGAACGCCACCACCAGCGCCACCGCGGCGATGCCGATGGCGACGTAGACCATGGTGAGGTCGATCGCGAGCAGGACCAGCCCGATGGCCGCGCCGACCTCGAGGACGACCAGGTTCGACACCGGCAGCGAGCCCAGGCTGGCGCCCTTGGTGCGCCTGCGGGCCGCCACCCTGGCGCGCGGCTGCTCCGGTTCGGCGGGCTGACCGGGCGGGCGCGCGGGCCCACCGGGGCCACCGGGGCCACCGGGTCCGCCCGGACCGCCCGGCCCACCGGGACCACCCGGGCCACCGGGTCCTCCGGGGCCGCCCGGTCTGCCGGGGCCACCGCCCGGACCCCCGGGGTCGCCGGGGCGCGGCGGCTGTCCAGGTGGTGGCGTCCTGCCCTGTCGTGGCGGAGTGGTCACGGACATCCGATCGGTCTCTTCCCCTCATCGGTGCTGCTCGGCGCCTGCGCGGTCCCGGGTTTTCCACAGGATGGCGCAAGACCCGCGTACGGCCGGAGCCGTACGGCTATCCTGCGGAACGGTACCGCGACGGGGAGAGCAGCAGGCCGAGAATGCCATCAACACCAACGACGAAGTCTCAGGTCCAGGCGTACCGCTTCGTGCTGCGCCGGATGCAGTCGGCACTCGTGCGCAAGGACGCGGTCATGCTGCACGACCCGATGCGCACGCACTCGCGGGCCACCATCGTCGGGGTCTGCATCGCGGCCATCATCTGCGTCGGCTTCCTCGTCGTCGGCCTGCTCAACCCGACCGGCAAGGCACCGGAGAACACCGGGATCATCATCGGCAAGCCCTCCGGCGCGGTCTACGTGAAGTGGAAGGACCCGCTCAAGGGCGACGTCCTGATCCCCACGTTCAACCTGGCCTCGGCCCGGCTGCTGATGCTCGCCCGCAGCTCCTCCGGCCAGAACCAGGCCCCGGCGAGCAACACCGACGCGGGCGGCGGCGGTCAGGTCGTGCAGCCCGAGGTCGTCCCGGACGACAAGCTGATCGGCCTCCCGCGCGAGCGCCTCACCGGCATCCAGGACGGCCCGCAGTTCCTCCCCGGCTCCGCGGCCGAGCGGATCAGCGCCAACTGGGCGGTCTGCGACGCCTACCAGAACGACCCCTCGCTCAACCGGGTGGCGAACGAGAACAAGATCGAGACCAGCGTCATCGGCGGCGTGCCCGACCTCGGCCCCGAGCTGGCCGAGACGGAGTCGCTGCTGGTCCGCGACCGGGCGGGCAAGACCTACCTGGTCTACCGCAAGCCCGCGACGGCGAACGTCCCCAACGCCGACACGGTGCGCGCCGAGGTCGACACGACCAGCCGCAGCATCAAGGACGTGCTCAGCCTGGAGACCAGGAACAAGGGCACCGAGCGCAACATCACCGACGGCCTGCTCAACGCCATCCCCCCGGTCGCGCCGCTGACCGCGCCCACCATCCCCGGCGTGGGCGGTCGCACCGCCGACGACCTGGTGGTGGGCGCGGTCCTGGAGGTCGAGCGCGCCGGGCGCGTCCTGGAGTACTACGTGGTCCTGCGGGACGGCGTCCAGCAGATCAAGCGGTCCACCGCCGACCTGATCCGCTTCACCACCACCGCGGGCGGCGCCGACATCAAGCAGATCAGCCCGGCCGAACTGCCCGCCAAGAGCCCCAACGGCGTGATCGACGACTCGTCGTTCCCGGCGCAGGTGCCCGAGGTGCTCGACCCGATCAACTCCCCGGTCGCCTGCCTGGGCTGGGGCCTGGTCGGCGAGGGCCAGGACGCTGACCAGCAGACCAAGGTGCACGTCGGCAAGCGCTTGCCGATCGACCGGTTCAACGCCGACGGCGAGCCCGCCACCATCCCGATCACCAGCCCGGGCAGCGCGCAGATCCGCATCGACTCGTTCTACATGCCGCCGGGCAAGGCGGCCGTGGTGCGCGGGGCGACGAACCGGATGAACTTCCAGACCGGCCCGATCTACCTGATCTCCGACCGCGGCGTGAAGTACGGCGTGCCCGACGCCCGCAGCGCCAACGCGCTGGGCCTGGACAACCAGTTGCCCGCCCCGGTGTCCATCGTGCAGTTGCTGCCCGACGGCGCCTCGCTGAGCACCACCGACGTGCTCCAGACCTACGACACGGTGCCGGTCGAGCCCGGCCTGTTCCCGTCGACCGCGGCCAACCCGGCGGGCGGGGGCTGACCGGACGCCCCGGCGGGCGGCTGATCGGTGGTCACGGGAACCGGGCGCCGACGACTACCGTCACACCGGTGAGCAACGCCCCGTGACCGAGGAGGTGCGCACCCGATGGCCACGATCAAGGTCGACCCCACCTGGGTGAGCCAGTACGCGTACAACGTCGGCGAGGCGGCCGAGGTCCTGTCCGAGGGCGCGGCCGTGCTGCGCACCGCCCCGCTCACCTCGGAGACCTTCGGCACCCTGGGCGACACCGTCCGGGTCACCGAGTCCTACCTGCGCGCCGCCGAGGCGCTGCGCACCCAGCTCACCCGGGGCGTGGAGGCGCTCAAGTCCGCCTCCACCAGCCTCACCCAGGTCGCCGAGAAGTACGAGTCCTCCGACGGCGACGGCATCGCCTCCATCAACCGCAGCGGCCAGGCCTGAGAGGGGCGACCATGCGCACCCGAGAGCCCGCCGACGGCGCGGCAGGCCCGGCGGGCCTGTCCACCGACCCCGCCTTCGGCGGTTGGCAGTCCCGCCCGATCAGCGCCGCCCTCGACGCCGGTGAGGCGGGGCTGTCCAGCGCCCTGCCCCCGGACACCCGCGCCCAGCCGTCGCCGCCCGCCCCGGTCGCCACCCCCACCCCGCGCCCCAGCCAGGCCCAGGGTGGCCGCGACGGCGCGCAGATCCGGTCCGACCTCTCGGCGTACCTGGACTTCCTGAGCGCGCTGTGCGCGGAACTGGGCATCCCCGACCCGGTCCAGGAGTACTTCGCCCCGGTCGTCGGCCGGTGGAGCGACATGCACGCCGAGGCCGACCGCTGGCGGGCGGTGGGCGCGGTGGCCGAGGTCGTCACCGAGGGCCTCACCCAGCCCCTCGGCGGCCTCGACGCCGCCTGGCAGGGAGCCGACGCCGAGTCCTTCATCGACTACGTCAACCGCGTCGGCCTCGCCGGTCACGACCTGGCCGACGCCATGATCACCATGGGCGAGGTCCTCGACACCACCGCCGACGGCCTCCGCCAGGTCGTCGAGGACATGGCGGGCGTCCTGGTGGAGATGGCCGAGACCACCTCGCAGGCCATGTCCGGCCCGGTGCAGGGCGAGGAGCGCACCCGCCAGTACCTCGACCAGATGCGCCGCCCCACCCGGGAACTGTTCGAGGCCACCCGCCAGGTCCTCGAAGCCCTGGTCAAGCTGTGCGAGGGCGTCGACGGCTCCCAGGTCTTCGACAAGATCACCATGGCCCACACCTTCCCCGAGGAGAACTGGGGCATCACCGCCGAAGTCCCCCCGGTCGACGTCCCCGCGGCCGTCACCCCCGCCGCCGCGACCCCAGACCCCCCGGGCGGCGGCGCGAGCCTGGGCAGCGGCGGCTTCGGCGGCGGCGGTGGTGGTTTCGGCGGCGGTGGCGCGGGCCTCGGCGGCGGCGCGGCCTCCCCGGCCACCCCGCTGAGCGCGGGCGGCGCGGCCACGGGCGTCGGCGAGGCGGGCCCCGGCAAACCCGGCGGGATGCCCAACGGCGGCGCGGCCCCCGCCGCCGCCTCGGCGGGCGGCCGCGGCATGGGCGGGATGATGGGCGGCATGCCCATGGGCGGCGGCATGGGCGCCCAGGGCGGCAACAACGAGCACAAGGCCAGGACCAAGGTCGCGGGCAACCCGGAGGACATCTTCGGCAAACCCGGCCGAGCCAGCCCCTCCGTCATCGGCGACGACCCCGCCTGACCCGCTCCCCACCACCACGGGCTGCCCCGGCACCCGTAGTCCGCCCAGCTCGCAGGGGCACAAGCCGGCGGTCACGCGCAGCGAGGCGGTGAGCCATCGCCACGCGCACCCGGGGCTGGGCGTCGGCGCGAGCCTGCGGCCACGGCGCGGCAATGTGGTGAACCACCGCCACTCGCACCCGGGTCCGGGCGTCGGTGCGAGCCTGCGGCCACGGCGCAGAGAAGTGGTGGTGCGCTGGATCGGGTGGTTGTTCTTGGTTGGGGGAGAAGACCCTCTGCCAAGCTGGCTTCGCGAGGTGGGCATCCCTTCGCCCACTCACGCGCACCGCCGCAGAGGGTCTTCGCAGGGGCCCCGACCAAGAACAACCACCCGATCCAGCACCCCGCACGCAGCGCACCCCGCCAGAGCAGCCCCCGAATCAACCCAACCACGCGGCACCGACACAAACCCCAAGCTGGATCGGACTTGTCCACAGTCCGATCCGCGAAGCCCCCGAATCAATCCAAGCAGCAGGCGCCGACACCAAGCGCAGCCGAAGCCCGACCTGTCCACAGGAGCCTGGCCCAAGCCCCGCAAGACCGACCGGGCTCCGGCCGAGAGCCAGGCCGCTGACCGGAACCCCCGGCTAGGCCATCCCGCGCAGCTCGTCCTTCCCGCCGCCTCGGTTCCGCCGGACCGTGTGCACGACGAACAGCGTCAGCAGCAGCAACAGCAACCCGCCCGCGGAGCCGATCAGCGCCACCTGCATCGGCGCCCAGTTCTTCACGATCGGGCCCGGGAGCTCGGCCTTCATGTCCAGCGGCTGGTCCGGCTGGATGCCCTTCTCGGCGGGGATCGCCGCGGTCAGCGCCGCCAGTGGGTTGATCATGCCGTAGCCGATGCGGTTGTCCCGGCCCCCGGGCGCGGCCGGGTGGATGGCGGTCAGCTTGATCCGCTCCGACACCTGCTTGGCGCTCAGTTCCTTGCGGTAGGAGCGGATCAGCGCGGCCAGGCCCGCCACGTACGGGGCCGCGAAGCTGGTGCCCTGGATCTCCTGGCTCTTGCCGTTCACGACCTGGAGGTTGACCAGGCCGTCGTTCGTGGTGGGGTCCAGGGAGATGATGTTGGTGCCGGGGGCGGCGACGGTGACCCACGGGCCGGGGACGGAGAAGTCGGCCGGGTCGCCGTTGGCCTGGATGGCGGCCACCGAGATCACGTACTCGGAGAACCACGGCGGCAGCACCAGGTGGTCCGGCCGGGTCGGGTCGCCCGCGTTGACGCCGGATTCGCAGTCCTGGCCATAGTTGCCCGCGGAGGCGACCAGGACGACGTCCATCTGCTCGTGGGCGTAGCGCAGGGCGGCCTGGAGGTTCTTCTCCGACGGCTGGATCGGCAGGTCGGCCGGGCGGCAGCTGTCCACCGACATGTTGATCACGCGGGCGCCCTGGTTCGCCGCCGACACCACGGCCTGGGCCAGCGTCTCCAGGGTGCCCGCGGGCTCGGCGCGCGGGTCCGGGTCGGCCGCGGTGGGGCGCTTGCCCTCGTAGTTGGCGCTGGACTGGCGGATGGACAGGATCTCCGCGCCGGGGGCGATGCCGACGAACCCGATCTGGCCGTCCGCGGGCGGGTGCGCGGCGATGATGCCCGCGACCTCGGTGCCGTGGCCGTCGCAGTCCTCGAGGCCGTTGTGGGCGGCGATGACGAAGTCGCCGCCGCCGCGCACGGTGAGGTAGTCGTGCTTGCGGACACCGGTGTCGATCACCGCGACCGTGACGCCCTCGCCGCGGGAGAACTGGTGCAGCTCGTCGAACTGCATCTCCAGTTGGCCCCACGGCTTGTTCTTCAGGTCGAACCGCTGCCCGGACGCCGGGGCGATGCACGCGGTCTTCGGCGCGTAGGTCGCGTCCGGGCCGCCGACCTTGGGCACCTGCCAGTTCGGGTCGAGCGGCGGCGGGACCGCCCTGGTGTCCACCGGGGACGGCCTGCCGCCGGGGGGCGGCTGCTGCTGCGCGGACGCGGGGACCGCGGGCAGCGCCACCGCGATCGCCGCGGCGCCGAGCACCGCCCCGATCCGCCGCGCCCGCATCAGAGGCTCACCTGCCGCAGGCTGCTGTAGAGGTCCATCACGGCCAGCGCCAGCGGCAGCACGACCGCGATGCAGATGGCCTCGAAGACCTCCACCGTGCGCCGCAGCGGCGGGGAGAAGCGCTGCTCGGGGAACACCACGCCGAGCACCATCGCCGCCGCCGCGATCAGCACCAGCGCGCCGAACACCCACAGCAGCCGCTCGAAGCTGTCGGCCTCGAGCAGCCAGCCGATGAGGATGCCGACCGCCGAGAGCATCCCGGTGGCCAGCAGCGCGATCGCCTGGCTGCCGTTGGCGTAGGTGCGGGCGCGCAGCAGCAGCACCAGCGTCGCCACGACGCCCAGGATGACGCCCCAGACCTCCGGGGAGCCCGCGCTGACGATGGCGCCGGTGGCCGCCGCCGCGCCGCAGCCGATGATCATGCCGGTCATGTACTCGTGCGCCAGGCCCGCCCGCCGCTCGATGGAGCGGTAGTCGGGGAAGCCGGTGTCCTCCTTGAGGTCCTCCGCGCTGCCCGGCACGTTCGGCAGCGGCAGCCTGGCGAGCTGGATGGTCAGCCGGGGCAGTACCGACAGCGCGCCGAGCGCCACCGCGGCCGTGCCCGCGCCGATGCCCGCCGCCGGGTGCGCCACCAGGGTGGCCACCGCGAACGCGGCCACTCCCAGCAGCGCGGCGGTGCCCGCCGCGACGAACGTGGTCACCCCCGCGCCGATCAGCATGATCGACGCCGAGGCCACGATCAGCACCAGCGAGCAGGCCAGCAGCAGGCTGGCCCGGCCCGGTTCGCCCGGCACGATGTAGAGGCCGCTGACGAACGCCATCGGCAGCCCGCCCGCCGCCGCGACCAGCACCCCGGTCGTCGGCGCCTGGTACGCCTTGGCCAGCACCGCGCCCAGGGCCACCAGCACGACCGCCGCGGCGCCCGCGGTGATCGCCGGGGCCAGGTTGTCGCCGCCGGACAGCGGGCCCGCCATCAGCACCGCCAGCGCGCCGAGCACCAGCGCCAGCGCGCCCGCGATGTGCCCGATGCGGTTCGCGGTCTCCTTCGTCCACGGCCGGTAGCTGTCCGGCGCGGACTCGGCGATCGCGTCGACCACGTCGTCGTACAGCGGCGGCGGGGGGTTCTCCGCGCGCTTGCGCAGTTGCAGCATGTCGCCGTCGACCACGCCGAGCGCGCCCAGCGTCCGGCTGGGGTCCAGCGGGTTGTCGCCCAGCTTGGCCAGGCACCAGCCGCCGTGCCGGGCACCGCCGTCGGAGGTGGTCTCCTTGGCCATCTCCAGCAGCATCGGCAGCAGGTCAGCCACCGACACGTCCGCCGGGAGGGCGACGTCGATGCGCGTCCTCGGCGCGACCACCGTCACCCGGCTGAACACGGTCGTCCCCGTTGCCACCGCCTGCCCCCTCGAGTTGTCCACAGGTCTGGCCGGACCGACCCCGGTCCGGCGCGAATCGGTCCTAGTATGGCCGCACCGACATCGCCGGGTCCGGCGGTTCCGCAGAAAGTCGCCGAGCACGGGGGTGGGGCGAATGCCCGCAGGGGTTGGCTACCGCGCGCTGGCGGTCTTGGCCGTCGTCGGCGCGGTCGCCATGGGCGCCTTCCTGTTCGAGCTGACCGGGCGGCACCCCGCGGGCGCCCTGCCCGGTCTGGTGTACCTGGTCGCCGCGGTCGTGCTGGTGTGGACGCCGAGCGGGCACGAGCTGGCCGACCGGGTCGCCCTGGGGCTGGTGCTGGTGGTGGCCTCGATCGTGATGATGGGCGTGCTGTTCGTCTTCGGCGGCCGCAACCCGAGCTCGCTGCTGTTCGGGGTGGTCTTCCTGCTGGCCGCGCTCGTCCTGCTGGTCGGCTCCGCGGTGCGGCCGGGGCGCGGGCCCACCCCGGCCGCGGTCCTGCCGGTGCTGGCCGTGCTCGTCGCCGGGGTGATCACCGGGTGGGCGTTCGTCAGCGACGACGCGGACCCGGCCGCGCTGGTGCACGGCAGCCTGCTGCTGGTGGCGGTCACCGTCTTCCTGGCCGGGCGGCGCGCGCGGGGGCCGGGGCGGTTCGCCGTCGGGGCCGCGGTGTGCGCGGTGTCGGTCGGGATCGTCTACTTCCTCGCGGTGTCCGGCGGCGGGGTCGTCCCCGTGGTGCTGGGCGCGGTCTTCCTGGCGGCCCTGGTGGGCTCGCTCCCGGCGGCCCGTTCCGCCGAACCGGCCGGGCCGGACCCGGCGGTTCGGTAGTTTCACCCCCCAAGCCGCAAATCGAGTCGAAGAGGTGTCCGCCCGGTGAGCACGCTGCAGTTCAAGCGTTCGCCCCGCCTGTCCGCGCCGCGGCAGCCCGGCGGGGAGGTCCACCTGGAGCCGCCGCCGGAGGTGCCCAGGGTCATCCCGGGCAACATCCTGCTCAAGATGCTGCCCGCGGTCATGATCGTGGCCTCGGTCGGGATGATGGTCTTCATGTTCATGGTGGGCGGGAAGAACCCGTCCTCCCTGCTCTTCGGCGGCATGTTCCTGATGTCCACGATCGGCATGATGGCCGGCGGCATGGGCGGCCGGGGCGGTGGCCAGAAGAAGGCCGAGATGAACGAGGACCGCAAGGACTACCTGCGCTACCTCGGCCAGATGCGCGACCGGGCCCGCGAGGCCTCCCTCGACCAGCGCGCCTCGCTGGAGTGGACCCACCCCGACCCGCAGGCGCTGTGGTCGATCGCCACCAGCCGCCGGATGTGGGAGCGCCGCCAGGCCGACCCGGACTTCTGCCACCTGCGCGCGGGCCGCGGCTCGCAGCGGCTGGCCACCCGGCTGGTGCCGCCGCAGACCGGCCCGGTCGACGAGCTGGAGCCGATCGCCACGCTGGCCCTGCGCCGGTTCGTCCGGGCGCACTCGATCGTCCCCGAGCTGCCCATCCAGGTCGCCGTGCGCGGGTTCGCCGCGGTCGGCATCACCGGCGACAAGGACCGGTGCCGCGGCCTGGCCCGCGCGCTGCTGGCCCAGCTCGTCACCTTCCACACGCCCGACGACGTGCTGGTCGCCGTGGTCACCTCGGGCAAGGCCAAGGCCGAGTGGGAGTGGGCCAAGTGGCTGCCGCACGTGCAGCACCCGAACCTGCTCGACGGCATCGGCCAGTTGCGGATGATGGCCGGGTCGCTGGCCCAGATCGAGGACTGGCTCGACGACGAGCTGCGCGACCGGCAGCGGTTCACCCGCAACGCCCCGCCGCAGCCCGACCAGCCGCACGTCGTGGTGGTGATCGACGACGGCGAGGTCACCCGCGAGGAGCAGATCATCCTGGAGGAGGGCCTGGTCGGGGTCACCCTGCTGGACCTGTCGGAGTCGCTGGGCAACCTCACCGCCCGCCGCGGCCTGCGCCTGGTGGTCGAGGGCGACCGGCTCGGCGCGCGCAGCGCCAGCGGCGTGGAGTGGTTCGCCTCCCCGGACCAGCTCAGCGTGGCCGAGGCGGAGGCGCTGGCGCGCAAGCTGTCCCCGTACCGGGTGGGCGCCGCGGCGGCCGACTCCGGCGACGAGGAGCCGCTGCTGTCCAACCCGACGCTGCTGGAGCTGCTGGGCATCCCGGGCGACCCGATGACCTTCGACGTTCAGCAGGCGTGGCGGCCCCGGCCGGTGCGCGACCGCTACCGGGTGCCCTTCGGCGTCGGCGAGTTCGGCCAGGCCGTCGAGCTCGACATCAAGGAAGCGGCCATGGAGGGCATGGGCCCGCACGGCCTGTGCATCGGCGCGACCGGTTCCGGCAAGTCCGAGTTCCTGCGCACGCTGGTGCTGGGCATGCTGGCCACGCACTCGTCGACGACGCTGAACTTCATCCTGGTCGACTTCAAGGGTGGCGCCACCTTCCTCGGCCTCGACGGCGCCCCGCACGTCGCCGCGACCATCACCAACCTGCAGGGCGACCTGACCCTCGTCGACCGTATGAAGGACGCCCTCGCCGGGGAGATGAACCGGCGGCAGGAGGCGCTCAAGAACGGCGGCAACTTCAAGAACGTGTGGGAGTACGAGAAGGCCCGCGAGAACGGCGCCGACCTCGACCCGCTGCCCGCGCTGTTCATCGTCGTCGACGAGTTCTCCGAGCTGCTCTCGGCCAAGCCGGACTTCATCGACCTGTTCGTCGCCATCGGGCGGCTGGGCCGGTCGCTGCAGATGCACATGCTGCTCGCCTCGCAGCGGCTGGAGGAGGGCAAGCTGCGCGGCCTGGACTCGCACCTGTCCTACCGCATCGGCCTCAAGACCTTCTCCGCCGCGGAGTCCCGCGCCGCGATCGGCGTGCCGGACGCGTTCGAGCTGCCGTCCATCCCGGGCTCGGGCTACCTCAAGTTCGACACCAGCACGATGCACCGGTTCAAGGCCGCGTACGTCTCCGGGCCCTACCGCCCGGCCGGGATGCAGGCCGCCGGACCGGTCGCGGCGGTCTCCGGCGACCGGCGGGCGAAGCTGTTCGTGCCCGACTACGTGGAGATCCCCAAGGAGCCGGAGAAGCCGCTGGCCCCGGTGGTCGAGGAGAAGAAGCCCGAGGGCGGCACCGAGGCCAGCGAGCTGGACGTGATCGTCAACCGGCTCGTCGGGCAGGGCCCGCCCGCGCACGCGGTGTGGCTGCCGCCGCTCAACGACCCCAGCTCGCTGGACATGCTGTTCACGGTGCCGCTGCAGGTCACCGAGGACCGGGGCCTGTCCCCGGTCGGGTTCTTCGGCAACGGCAGGCTCCAGGTGCCGCTGGGCATCGTCGACAAGCCCTACGAGCAGCGCCGCGACATGCTGTGGGCGGACTTCTCCGGTGCCGCGGGCCACGCGGCGATCGCGGGCGGCCCGCAGGCGGGCAAGTCGATGCTGCTGCGCACGCTGGTCATGTCGATGGCGCTGACGCACACCGCCGAGGAGGTGCAGTTCTACATCCTCGACCTCGGCGGCGGCACGATGGGCACGCTGGACGGGCTGCCGCACGTCGGCGGCGTCGCGGGCCGGATCGACCCGGACAAGGTGCGCCGGATGGTCGCCGAGGTCACCGGCCTGGTCGCCGAGCGCGAGCAGCGCTTCCGCGACATGGGCATCGACTCGATGACCGACTTCCGCAACCGCAAGCGCCAGGGCGGCCTGAAGGACGACCCGTTCGGCGACGTGTTCCTGATCGTCGACGGCTGGCTGAACTTCCGCCAGGAGTTCGAGTCCCTGGAGATGCAGGTCGTCAACCTCGCCGCGCAGGGCCTGTCCTTCGGCATCCACGTGGTCGTGGCCGCCAACCGCTGGGCGGAGATCCGCCCCGCGCTCAAGGACCTGCTCGGCACCCGCTTCGAGCTGCGCCTCGGTGACCCCAGCGAGTCCGACGTGGACCGCAGGGTCGCGGTCAACATCCCCGCGGGCCGCCCCGGCCGCGGCCTGTCCCGGGACAAGCTGCACTTCCTCACCGGCCTGCCCCGCGTCGACGGCTCCAGCAACCCCGAGGACGTCGCGGGCGGCGTCCAGGACGCGGTCGCCAAGATCAACGCCGCTTGGCGCGGCAGGCACGCGCCGAAGGTCCGGCTGCTGCCCGAGCTGATGTCCTACGAGGACCTGCTCGCCCAGGACACCCGCGGGGACACCAAGCTCGTCCCCATCGGCGTCGACGAGAACGACCTGGCACCGGTCTACCTGGACTTTGACGCGGAGCCGCACTTCCTGGCCTTCGCCGACGGCGAGTCCGGCAAGACGAACCTGCTGCGCACCATCGTCCGGGGCATCATGGACCGCTACACGCCCAAGGAAGCGGTCATCATCCTGGTCGACTACCGGCGCACCATGCTCGGCTTCATCAACACCGAGCACCTGCTGGGCTACGCGGTGTCGAGCAACCAGCTCACCGACATGGTCAAGGACGTCCGGGGCTCCATGCTCAAGCGGCTCCCCGGCCCCGACGTCACCCAGGAGCAGCTCAAGAACCGGAGCTGGTGGAAGGGCCCGGAACTGTTCCTCATCGTCGACGACTACGACCTGGTCGCCCCGCAGGGCACCAACCCGCTGCAACCGATCGCCGAGTTCCTCCCCCAGGCCAAGGACGTCGGCCTGCACGTGGTCACCGTCCGCCGCACCGGCGGCGCCTCCCGGGCCATGTTCGACCCGGTCCTGGGCAAGCTCCGCGAGATCGCCAGCCCCGGTCTCGTCGGCAGCGGCAACAAGGACGAGGGCGCCCTGCTGGGCACCACCAAGCCCAGCGTCATGCCACCCGGCCGGGGCACCCTGGTCTCGCGCAAGGTGGGCCAGGCCCTCATGCAGATCGCCTGGATCAACCCGGAGTAACCGCGGCACCCCCGAGCCCCGGCCCCTCGCCCGAGGGGTCGGGGCTCGGCGCTTCCCCGGGCGCCTGCGCCGCGCCGGGGCGTCCCGGCTGCCCGCGCCGCTCTTGTCCGGGCACGTAGGGTGATCCCGGAGCCGAGCGGGGGGTGGACTGTGGCGCTGCGTGTGGCGGTCGACTTCGGGACGTCGAGCACCTGCGTGGCCGTCTCGGTCAACGGCCGGGAGCCGCAGGTGGTCGTCGTCGACGGGCAGCCCCTGCTCCGCTCGGCCGTCTACGCCGCCACCGACGGCACCCTGTTCGTCGGCCAGGAGGCGGAGCGCCAGGCCGCGCTCGACCCCTCCCGCTACGAGCCCCACCCCAAGCGCCGGGTGGACGAGTCCGAACTCCTCCTCGGCGACGCGGTCCTCCCGGTCCCGGCGGTCTTCCGCGCCGTCCTCAGCCGGGCCGTGGCCGAGGCCAGGCGGGTCGCGGGCGGCGCCCCGGTCGACCAGCTCGTGCTGACCCACCCCGCCGACTGGGGCGGTGTGCGCACCCGGGTCCTGCGCCAGGCGGCCGCGGGCCTGGGCCACCGGGTCGCCACCGTCCCGGAACCGGTGGCCGCCGCGGTGTTCCACGCGGCGAGCTTCCCCGGCCCGCCGCAGCGCGCCCTCGCCGTCCTCGACGTCGGCGGCGGCACGGTGGACGTGAGCGTCGTGCGCACCCAGGGGCACCGGCACACCGTCCTGGCCACCAAGGGCGACCCGTCCTTCGGCGGCGCCGACGTCGACCAGCTCCTGCTGGAGCACATCGGCGCCACCTCCGGGCACCCCGAGGCCTGGCGCGACCTGGTGGAGGGCCGCGACCTCGCCGAGCGGCGCCGTCGCCGGGTGCTGCGCCAGGACGTCCGCGACGCCAAGGAGACCCTCTCCCGGCACCCCTACACCGACGTCCCGCTGCCCTCGCCGTTCCCGGACGCCCACGTCACCCGCGACGACCTGGAGCGCCTCATCGCCGAACCCGTGGGCCGGGCGGTGCGGCTGGTCAGCGCGGCGGTGGCGGAGTCGGGGCTGACCCCGGCCGAGCTGACCGGGGTGTTCCTGGTCGGCGGCTCCAGTCGCATCCCGCTGATCGCCCGGTTGGTGGCCGAGCGCACCGGTGTGGTCCCGGTAACCCTGGACCAGCCGGAGACCGTCGTCGCCCGCGGCGCGCTGCGCGCGGTCGCCCCCGACCCGGAGGGCACCGGCGTGCTCGCCCCCGGTCAGGACCGCACCGTGCCCACCAGCCGCCCCCCGATCGTCACCGCCGAGGAGCGCACCCGCCCCGTCCACAGCCCGGGCGAGGAGCGCACCCGTCCGGTCCACAGCCCGGCCGAGGAGCGCACCCGGCCGGTCCGCGGTCCGGTCCACCGCCACCCCTCCGGCCCGCTGCCGCGCCCGCTGCCCACCGGCCCACGCCCCCCGGGTCCCCCGTCCGGCGGGTTCCCCGCCGCGCACCCCGGGTCCGCGGCGGTCCGACCGTCCACCCCGGACAGCGCGCGGGGGGTGCGCGGGCGCACGTGGCTGCTGGCCGGCCTGGGCGCGCTGGTGCTCGCCGTCGCGGTGGCGGTCACCCTGGTCGTGGTGCTCGGCCGCGAGGAGCAGCCACCCGCCGACCCCGGCCGGGTCATCGCCCAGTACGAGTACCGCTTCGCGCTGCCCGACGGCTGGACCCAGACCGGGGGCGACCCGGGCCTGCTGCGCACCGAGATCAGACCGGCCGACGACACCGGCGGCGGGGACGCCGTGCTGGTCGAGGAGAAGCGGCTCAGCTTCGACAGCGGCGCCGAGCGGGCCCGCGCGGTGGGCAAGCTGCGCAGCGACTACGAGGCGGGCGGCGACCAGTTCACCGACTTCGCCGACGCGACCAGGTTCGCCGACCGCGACGTCGTGCACTACCGCGAACAGCTCGACGCCGAGAGCGCTACCGTCGACTGGTACGTCCTGTTCCAGGGGGCGGCCCAGGTCAGCGTCGGGTGCCAGTACACCGACGACGGCCGCGACCGGGTCGCGCGGGCGTGCGACGCGGTGGTCCGGTCCATGGTGGTCACCGGCTGAGTCCGGTCACCGGCTGAGATGAGGGGAGCGGGGATGAGCGCGCCGAACGAGGGCTTCGCCGAGTCGGTGGCCCGGTTCCGGTCCGAGGTGTCGGCCGCGGTCACCCGGGCCCGGCGGGCCTCCGCCGAGGCCAGGGACCAGGTGGCCGCTTTCCGCAGGGAGAACGACACCCTGGCCGCCCGCGCCCGCGACGGCGGCCTCCGGGTCGGGGTCGACGAGCTGACCGACCCGAGGGCTCGCGAGCGGGCCGCCGAGTGGCGCCGGGAACGCGGCCTGCCGGTCGACGAGTTCCCCCCGGCGCACCGGCTGGTCGCCGAGCGGGAGCCGGAACCGGAGCCCGAACCCGAGCCGGTGGACGACCCGCTGGCCGAGAACGACCCGGTGGTCCTGGAGCGCGACGACCCCGAGCCGCCCAGGCCCGCCCGCCCGGCCCCACCGGTCCGGCGCACCGACCCCGAGGACGACGACGGCTACTTCGCCGACCAGCAGATCCTGCTCGAGGGCGGCTGATTCCCCCGGCCGCGTCGCGAACGCACATGGCAGCTTCACCAATGTGAAGCCCCGCCATTGCCGCGCGCCCGGCCAAAGCGCCTCTGACCTGCGGGTTCCCCGCCCCGACATTTACGGGAGCAACTACCTCCGAACAAGTCGCACGCAGACGGAACCGAACCTGGCAGGGTCATCGTCGTAAGCGGCGTACGAACAAAGAACGCGTACGACCCACTACCACCAGGGGGTTCTCCCAATGTCCGGTTACGGAATCACGCCCGAAGAGATGGCCAAGGCCGCTGTCGACGTCGACAACGTCAACGAGGAGAGCCAGAACGCGCTCAAGAGCCTCGGCGGCGCCCTCGCCCCGCTGCACGACAACTGGAAGGGTGGCGCCGCCCGCGCGTTCGCCACGCTGATGGAGCGCTACAACACCGACGCCCAGAAGCTGCACAACGCCCTCGCGGCGATCTCCGAGCAGCTCAAGCAGTCGAACGCGGCGTACGTGCAGCAGGAAGAGGAGTCCTCCTCCTCGATGAGCTCCATCGCCAACGTCCTCGGCGGCTGAGTTCCCGCCCTCTTCGCTCCGCGGTTGATTTCCAGCTTCCACACCCAGACTTCGCAGACTTAGGGAGAACCACAATGTCCGGCGACATGATCAAGGTCAACTTCGCGGAGGTCGCGAACGCCTCGGCGTCCCTGGCCTCCACCTCCGGCCAGCTCGAGGGCCTGCTCGGCGACCTCAAGGCCCGCCTGGCCCCGCTGGCCGCGGGCTACACCGGTGCCGCCTCCGAGGCGTGGGCCGCCAAGCAGGCCGAGTGGGACCGCGCCTACGACGAGCTCAAGCAGGTCCTCTCCTCGATCGCCGTGGCCGTACAGCAGTCCGGTGAGAACTACGAGGCCACCGAGAAGGCCAACGCCAGCAAGTGGGGCTGATCGACCGCTGCCCCCTGGTGGCGGGTTGAGTCGAGAACTCCCGAGTGGGGCCCGGAGCGCGAGCTCTCGGGCCCCACTCGGGTTTTTCGTGTGTCCGAAAACACCCGTGCCCCCGCCCGGGGCGCTCCCGGGTCCCGCCACCCGCCCGCGCCACCCGCTCGCCACCGGCGCCGAACCGCCGGTCGACGCCCGCTGAACAGCGGGAAAACACCGCCAACAGGGGGTCGTTTTGACCCTCCCGGAGCGACCCGGTATCTTCTTACGTTGTTGTGCGGCGCGGGGCGTGAAGCTCGACTGGTCGAACGCGAGTCGAGTGGCGTTGCGCGCCCCGGGATGACCAACTCAACCCGGGGTGATGCCCGCACAGGCACCCATGACGCAAGTTGACGATGAGGTAGACCCGTGCCCACGTACAGCCCTAAGCCCGGCGAGGTCGACCGCGCCTGGCACGTGATCGATGCCGAGGACGTGGTGCTCGGCCGTCTCGCCACGCATGTGGCCACGCTCCTGCGTGGCAAGCACAAGCCCACTTTCGCCCCGCACGTGGACACCGGCGACTTCGTCGTCATCGTCAACGCTGAGAAGGTCGTGCTGACCGGCAACAAGCGGGACCAGGCGTTCGCGTACCGCCACAGCGGCTACCCCGGCGGTCTGCGCAAGCGGTCCTTCGGCGAGCTGCTCGACACCAAGCCCGACCGCCTGCTCGAGAAGGTCGTCAAGGGCATGTTGCCGAAGAACAAGCTCGGCCGCGCGCAGGGCAAGAAGCTCAAGGTCTACGCAGGCCCGGAGCACCCGCACGCCGCCCAGCAGCCCAAGCCGTTCGAGATTGCGAAGGTCGCCAAGTGAGCGAGGACGTCCAGACCCCCGAGACCGACGAGGCCCCCGTGGCCGCCGTCGAGGCTCCCGAGGCCGACGCGGTCGAGGAGACCCCCGAGGTCGCCGACACCGACGCCGACGAGTCGGCGGAAGAGGCCCCGGCCGAGTCCGACGCCGTCGAGTACGAGGTCGCGGAGGACGCCGACGAGGCGCCCGCCCTCCCGCGCATCGGCAACGAGACCGCGCAGACCGTCGGCCGCCGCAAGCAGGCGATCGTCCGGGTCCGCATCCTCCCCGGCACCGGCCAGTTCACCCTGAACGGCAAGTCGCTCGAGGAGTACTTCCCGAACAAGGTGCACCAGCAGCTCATCAAGGAGCCGCTGGTCATCACCGAGAAGCCGGAGTCGTTCGACATCCGCGCCCGCCTGCACGGCGGCGGCATCACCGGGCAGGCCGGCGCGCTGCGCCTGGCCATCGCCCGCGCGCTGATCGAGCTGGACATCGAGGACCGCCCGGTCCTCAAGAAGGCAGGCTTCCTGACCCGTGACCCGCGGGCCAAGGAGCGCAAGAAGTACGGTCTGAAGAAGGCCCGCAAGGCGCCTCAGTACAGCAAGCGCTGATCGAGAGCTTTCCCGGGAAGGAGCGGCAGGTGCGAACCTGCCGCTCCTTCCTGCGTCTCACACCCCAGCAGGTCCTGGTCCCCAGGGTCGGCGGCCCGACGGCCCCCGGCCCCACCGCAGCGGAGGATGCACCCCATGGCACGCCTGTTCGGCACCGACGGAATCCGGGGGCTCGGCAACCGGGACCTCACCCCGGAACTGGCCCTGTCGGTCGCCGCCGCGGCGGCGGCGGTGCTGGCCCCCCGGGACGGCTCGCACCGCCCGGTCGCCGTGGTCGGCCGCGACCCCCGCGCCAGCGGTGAGATGCTGCAGGCCGCGGTGTGCGCGGGCCTGGCGTCCGCGGGCGCGGACGTGCTCCAGGTGGGCGTGCTGCCCACCCCGGGTGTGGCGCACCTGGTCGGCGCGCTCAACGCCGACCTGGGCGTGATGATCTCCGCCTCGCACAACCCGATGCCGGACAACGGCATCAAGATCTTCGCCGCGGGCGGGCACAAGCTCGACGACGTGGTGGAGGACGCGATCGAGGCGGCGCTGGCGCAGCCCGCCGAGCGCCCCATCGGCGCCGGGGTCGGCCGCATCTACGACATCACCGACGCCCACGACCGCTACGTGGCCCACCTGCTGGCGTCCATCCCCAACCGCCTCGACGGCCTCAAGGTCGTCGTCGACTGCGCCAACGGCGCCGCCTGGGCCGCCGCCCCGCAGGCCTACCGCGAGGCGGGCGCCGAGGTCATCGCCATCAACGCCCTCCCCGACGGGGAGAACATCAACGACGGCTGCGGCTCCACCCACCTGGAGCCGCTGCGCGCCGCCGTCCTCGCCGAGGGCGCCGACCTGGGCATCGCCCACGACGGCGACGCCGACCGCTGCCTGGCCGTGGACGCCGCGGGCGAGGTCATCGACGGCGACCAGATCATGGCCGTGCTCGCCCTGGCCCTGCGCGACTCCGGCGAACTGGTCGACGACACCATGGTCGTCACGGTCATGAGCAACCTCGGCCTGCACCTGGCCATGCGCGACGCGGGCGTCAAGCTCCGCAGCACCGCCGTCGGCGACCGCTACGTCCTGGAGGAACTGCGCGGCGCGGGCCTGGCCCTCGGCGGCGAGCAGTCCGGCCACGTCGTCCTCCCCGGCTACGCCACCACCGGCGACGGCCTGCTCACCGCCATGCGCCTGATGGCCCGCGTCGTGGCCACCGGCCGCCCGCTGGCCGAACTCGCGGGCGTCATGCACCGCCTCCCGCAGGTCCTGGTCAACGTCCGCGTCGCCGACAAGGCCGCCGTCGCGGGCTCCGCCTCGGTTGGCGCCGCGGTCACCCAGGTCGAAACCGAACTCGGCGACACCGGCCGCGTCCTGCTCCGCCCCTCCGGAACCGAACAACTGGTCCGCGTCATGGTCGAGGCCCCCACCCACGACCTCGCCCAGTCCTGCGCCGACCGCCTCGCCGCCGTCGTCTCCGCGGCGAGCTGACGTCTTCACCCGCGCAAATAGGCCGTTCGGCGGTCGCGTGTCCCAGGTGGTCGGTAGATTTCTCCCCACGCGTGTGGTGGGGTCACGCGGGCGGCACCGGGATTTCGGCGGTCGTCGACGGAGGGGAAGTCGAGGCTAGGGGGCCAGCATGGCGGTAGACGAGACCATGGAGATGGACCACGAGGCGGTGAGGTCCGCCGGGATGGACGTCGCCGATCTCGCCGTCTCACTGCAGGAGGTCCAGCGCTACGCGACCGGGGACGGTCTGAAGGCGGAGCACTTCGGCGGCACGCCCGACGGTTTCGAGGCCTTCACCGCGTTCAACGGTGTCGTCCAGCGGCTCAGCGCCTCCGTCGGCAAGGCGCAGCAGTTCTGCGTGGAGGCCGCCCAGCGGCTCACCGACTCGGCCAAGTCCACCAGCGCCACCGACGTCGACAACGCGTGGGGCATCACCAAGGCCGGGGGTGAGTGACCGTGCCCGACGGCGGTCGTTTCAGCCACGAGGTCCAGGACGCGCTGCAGACCCCAGCCGACGTCCGGGCCGACCACCACTCCGAGAACGAGCTGCGCAAGCTCGACGACTTCACCAGGATGATGGGGAAGGACAACCTCGGCTTCCTCTACGACAAGTGGCGCAACCACCCGGCCTGCCTGCCGGGGAACAAGTCCAGGTGGGGCAGCCAGCCCGTCTACGGCGACGGGTGGCAGGAGAAGACCGACCAGTCCGGCGGCCTGTACAAGCTCAAGATCATCAACTGGGGCATGATGTGGGGCGCCAAGGGGCGCCTGGAGAACCTCATCAAGGCCGCCGGTGGCATCGACGGCTCGGCGGGCGCGGTCTCGGCCAAGCTCCAGGGCGCGTGGAAGAGCGGTGCCGGTGACCTCGCCGCCACCAAGTTCAACGACCTGCGCGCCGCCGCCATGGACTACAGCACCCAGCTCGGCCAACTGCGCGACCACATCACCGGCGCCCGCCAGACCACGCTTGACGTGATCAACAAGCTCAGGGACTTCCCGACCCAGAGCGACGTCGGCGGCAAGCCACTGGTCGACCGCTACAGCTCCCTCGGCGGCGGTGAGGGCGGCGGCGCCGAGGTCCGCGGCGACCTGAGCCGCTACATGGACGAGATGAAGCGCATCATCGGACAGGAGTTCGGCGGCGAGGGCAAGGGCACCTACCGGGCCGGTCCTTTCGCGCACGACGAGTGCGACCAGGTGCACGATGTTTGGGTGGGGGAGTTCTATGACACGAATCTCTCCTTCGGCCGGGTCATGCAGACGCCGGAGACGATGCGGTGGGCGGGGCAGGTCCACCTGACCGACGGCAACAACCGCTGGGCCAACGAGATCTGCAACGAGCTCGACGCCTTCTGCGAGTGCTACTTCCTCACCATCGGCAACTTCCGGCGCCGCATCGAGGAGGCCGTCAAGGCCGTCGAGCAGGCCTGGGACACCCTGAACTCGGCCGCGACGACCATGTCCGCGGACCCGTTCGGCAAGCTCAGCCTCTCCGGTGCCAGCCAGCCCCCGCCGGAGGAGAAGCCCCCGCCCAAGGAGGACAAGCGCGGCTCGACCGGCGGCCCCAAGGAAACCGGCGGCTCGGACACCGGCGGCACGGGCGGTTCGGACACCTCCACCCCGCCGAGCGCCGCCATGCCGCCCCCGCCCGAGGTCCCGCCGCTGCCGGACCCCACCCAGGCCGCCGGGGTCACCGACCCCACCGCGACCGACCCGACCACCACTGATCCGACCGCGACCGACCCGACCGCCACCGACCCGGCCACCGGCACGCCCGGTCAGAACACGGGCGGCAGCCCCGAGACGGTGACCATCACGGACGGGAACCGCACGATCGGCGTGCAGAGCCCGGACGGCCAGGGCCACGTCAAGGTGACGGTCGACGACGGCACCGGCACCCCCAAGTCCTACGACCTCGACTTCGGCGCGGGCCAGCCCACGACCACCCCGGGAGCAGCCACCCCGGGAGCGGCCACCCCGACCTCGGGCTTCGGCCCCGACGGCACCCCGGTCGCCCCCGGCCAGGACCCGGCGGCCCCGCCCCGGGCCGAGCAAGTCCTCGCCGGTGCCGACGGCAAGGCGGTCATCCACGACGGCGACCTGACCATCACCGCCGAGCGCCCGGACGGCGCCCCGGACACGGTCCGGGTCACCGTCGACAACGGGACCGGCACCCCGCAGGTCTACACGCTCGACTACGCCGACGGCCCCGCCGCGGATTCCACCGCTTCGAACCCCGCGGCACCCACCGCCGGGCCTCCCGGCACCGGGCAGCAGAACGCAGGCCCCCAGGCGCAGCCGCTCCAAGCCGGTCCGGCAGGCCAGCCGGTCGCGGGCGCCCAAGCGCAATCACCCCAAGCCGATCCGATCGGTCAGCAGGCCGCGAGTCCCCAGGCGCAGCAGTTCCAGGCCGATCCGGTCGGTCAGCCGGTCGCGGGCGGCCAGCAGCAGGCGTTCGCGTCCGGCCCCGGTTTCGGCGACCCCGGCGTCGGGCAGCAGTCCGCGGGCTTCGGCGGCTCCGCCGACGGCCAGCCGCTCGGTCCGTTGCAGGAACCCTCGGCCGCCACCCACGCGTCGAGTGCCCTGACCGCGGGCGACGAGTGGGGTGCCGCGGGCAGCGCCTTCGACCAGGACGGTCGCGACGGTCACGCCGACGGCCTGCCCGCGTCCGCCCAGACCGGCGACGTGCAGGCTTCGGGTTCCGGCGAGGCCGGGCTGGCCAGCGCCCAACCCGGGCACCAGGGCGACGCGGCGGGCCCGGCGGGTGCCGGGGCCGCGGGCGGCGGGATGCCGATGGGCGGTGGCGGCGCGATGGGCGGCGGCGGGGGCGGTGGTGGCGGGGGCGACTCCGAGCGCGCCGGGTCCCAGTGGCGGACCGTGGGCAACCTGTTCGATGACGACGACGAGGTCGGGCTGCCCCTCGGCGACGCGATCGGGGGTCGGTGAACACCGTGACCGAACCGAACCGGGCCATCCTGGCCCAGTACGAGGACATCGCCGCCCAGCACACCGCCCGGGTCGACGGCATCGGCGAGGAGTTCGCCGCCGAGCTGGCCCGCCAGGACGCGCTGGCCGCCGAGCGGGCCCGCGCGGCGGCCGAGGCGCTGCCCGCGGCGGAGGCGGCCCGCGAAGCCGCCCGCGCCCCGCAGGAGCCGGTCGAGCCGTCGAAGCCCGATTGGGGGCCGCGGCAGAACCGGCAGGTCGTCATGTCGTTCGGCGACGAGGAGTTGCGGGCCGAGGCCGCCCCGCGGACGACGCCCATCCCGGTGCAGGCCGCGCCGCCGACCACCCCCATCCCGGTGCCTGAGCCGGTGCGGGAGGCGCAGCCGCCGCGATACCTGTCCTTCGGGGGCGAGGAGGACGAGGCGGAAGCCGCGCTCCCGCCGCGGGTGCAGCGGCGGCCGGTTCGGCCGAGCAGGCCCGCCGAGCCCGACGACGACGACCTGTCCGGGCACACCTGGATGCGCTGATCCGTCCACCGCGGACGCCCCGCCGCCGAGTCCACTCGGGAGCGGGGCGTTTTGCGTCCGTTAAGGGATCTGCCCGATCCGGAACCCGCCGTCGCCGTGCGGACGTCGTAGGTGGACGAGCAGGTGCGAGGGAAGAGGGCGATCGTGGTGGACGGGTACAGCACCGGGGGTGAGTTGGCCGGGATCGCCGGGCGCGTCAAGGGGCAGGTCGAGCCCATCGGCGCGCAGGCGGACCGGCTCGACGACGGGCAGGTCGGTCCGGCCGACTTCGGGCGGGCGTTCGCCGACCGCGGGAGCGCCTACGCCGAGGCCCTGCGCGGGCACCTCGTCGCCGGGGTGCGCGGGTACGCGACCGCCACCAGCACCTACGCCGACCGGCTGACCGACACCCACCGCGACTACGCCGCGGCCGAGCAGGACAACAGCTCCACCGTCCGGAATGCGTGGCAGTGATGGCCGACTACAGCACCTGGGACGAGGTCAAGGCCGTCCTGGACGACCCCGCCGTCTCCGACGACGACAAGGCCCGCATCCTGCGCGCCTTCGCCGACGTGCACGGCTCCTCGCCGTTCCTCGGGCGCGATCCGGAGTTCTGGGACAACGCCGGGGAGATCGAGGACTACGCCGACCGCTACGGCGTCCGGGACGACGTCCGCGACCGGATCGGCGGCTTCCCCAGCCGGGAGGAGCGGGACGCGGGTCAGGCGACGCTCGACCGGGAGCTGAACCGCGCCGAGTGGGACCGGGCCGTGGACCGGGCGGGGGAGGACCTGGCGGGCCTGCCCGGCCGCACCGTCGAGGGCGGTGGCGCGGGGGTCGGCACCTCCGACGAGATCCTGGAACCCGGGTCGCGCGGCATGGGTTTCTTCGCCCTGTTCCTCCCGCCCTACCGGGACTGGCGCTGCGGTGGCCCCGACCTGCACACCGACTTCGAGAACGTCTACGACGAGCTGAAGTCCATCAACTTCGGCAGGTTCCGCGCCGACGCCGCCACCATGGGCCAGGTGCACGGCGAGCTGACCGAGGTGACCCTCGACCTGAGCACCGCCGCGGGTGACCTGCGCGGCGTGTGGTCCGGCCCGGCCGCCGACGCCGCCGACGCCTACGGGCGCGCGTTCGTCGGGCACGGCCGGGAGGTCGCCGACAGCGCCGGGACCGCGTCGACCCTGGTCACCGAGGGCGTCGCGCACATCGAGACGGCCGTGCTGCACCGGGCGCAGACCGTGTTCGGGCTGTGGGCGGACACCGTAGACGGGCTCACGCCCCAGGACACTTCCCGGGTCATCCGGGCCGCCCGGCAGCAGGCGGACCGGGACGAGCTGCGCGACATGCGCGGCTGGCCGATGTTCGGCGGGCTCGACGACGACCTGTTCTCCTGGATCGGCTGGGCCCTCTGGGGCAACCGGGTGCGGGAGATCATGGCCCAGGCGGCCCAGGGGTGGCTCGACGGCACGTTCGTGGCCCTGTTCGACCAGAAGAAGCGGACCTTCGACGAGATCTGCGCCTCCACCAGGGAATCGGTGTCGGAGGGGTGGGCGGCCGTCGTCGACGGGCTGAACGCCGTCCCGGCCGACCCGTTCGCCGACCTGGCGGGCGGCATCGAGGTGCCGCGGCCGGACACCGGGCAGGGGCCCTCGACGCAGGGGCCGGGCGCGGTGGAGAACCCCACGTCGGGAAGCCCTTCGTCGGGTGGCGGCGGCGCGCCGACCGCGCCTTCGTCGTCGGGCAGCCCATCCGCTCCCGGCGGGGGCGGGTCCGGTTCGGGGGCTTCGAGCAGTGGGACTCCGCAGGCGCCCGCGGTCCCGACCGTTCCGCAGGGTGCGCTCACGCAGCTCGACCAGACGCCGGGCGCGGGGCCCCGGCTCGACGACCTGATCACCGGCGGCACGGGTGGGCACGTCGGCGGCGGGGTGGGCGACGCGCTCGACCCGGCCCCGGACACGGTCACCATCACCGACGGGGACGTCTCGTACACGGTCTCCGAACCGGACGCGGCCGGGCGGGCGACGCTCACCGTGGACACCGGGGACGGCAAGCCCAAGACCCACCAGCTCGACTTCGGACCGGCAGGCGCCGACGCGGGCTTCGGTCCCGAGCGGCGGGTCGCGGCGGAGGGCGTCCTCACCCCGGAGCCGGGGACGGGCAAGATCCAGGTCACCGACTCGCTCACGGCCGAGCGCACCGAGGACGGGAAGATCGTCCTGCGCACCCCGGGCGTGGACGGCGCGGCCCCGAAGTCCTACACGGTCGACTTCCACGAACCCGCGCCCGCCGATCCCGCTTCGCGGCCTGCCGGGCTCGCCGGTGGGATGCCGGTGGACACCGCGGGCACCGCCGGTGGCTCCGCGAGCGGCGGGCCTGGCGGGGGCTCGGCAGGCGGCGGCCCAGCGGCGGGCGGTGGTTCGGCCGGCGGTGGTCCTGCCGGTGGGGGTTCGGCGGGCGGTGGCCCAGTGGCGGGCGGTGGTCCGGCGGGCGGCGGTTCCCCCGGCGGTGGGGCCGCCGCGCCCGTGCCCGCCGGGCCGGGGTCGTTCGCCGGGGCCATGCCCGCCGAGGCCGTGCCGGGGAACCCGGCGGGCGGCGTCGCCGCCGCCGCACCCGCCGCCTCCGGTGTGTCCGGTGGGTCCGGGGGCGGTGGCGGGTTCGGCGGCACGCCGATGATGGGCGGCATGGGCGCGGGCGGTGGCGGCAACGCCGGGGGGACCGACCGCGAAGCCAACCGCTACCTGGTGGCCAAGGACGTGTTCGAGGAGGACTTCGACCGCTTCGCCAGGGTCAAGGGGATGCTGGACCCGGAGTCGGTCAAGTGACCCCCGGACTGGACGGGGCACGAGCCCGGTTGGCGGCCGCCGCGGCGGCTGTCCGGGAGGTGCGGCTCCGGGAGGAGGACGCGCTGGCCGAGGTGCGTCGGCGGGCGGCGGCCAACAGCGCCGCCGCCGGTGCCGCCGCGCTGGCGGCCGCCGAGGCCATCGACCGTTCCGAGGAGCGGGCCAAGTCCACCGCGCCGCCTCGGCCGGAGGCGAAGTCCTACGTGCTGGACCTCGGACCCGCCGAGGACTGAGGTCCCGCCGGGCCGGGGAGCGACCGCACCCCGGCGCCTGGTCGACAGGTCTTCCGAGGACCGGGGTTCCGCGTGACCGGAGGCTGCCCGGTCACGCGCTCTGGTCGACCGGGTCTTCCAGGGTGTTGTCGAAGGTGATGTCGGCCGACTTGAACGGGGTCTCCAGGAGCGGCAGGTAGTCCCGCTGCCCCGCCAGGTGCACCAGGAAGAACGCCGTCAGCAGGGCCTTGGCCGCCTTGTGCGTCGCCGACTCCGCCTTGCCCGCGACCAGCAGCCCGCTCCAGTGCCTGCCCTCGGTGAACCCCAGGTGGCTGGCCTTGGGCAGGGTGCGCACCTGCGCCGGGCCGGACCACGCCTCGGCGATCAGCTCCGCGTTGGCCACCGGTGGGGCGACGACGTCGCGCCCGCCGACCAGGTGCAGGCCGGGCATCGAGCACCCCCGCGCCGCGTCCGTGGCGAACGGGCGGGTCTGGGCCGCGGCCAGGGTGGCCACCGCCCGGACCTTCGGGTTGGCCGCCGCCGCCAGGACCGCGCTGCCGCCGCCGGTGGAGTGACCGGCCAGGCCGAGCTTGCCCGGGTCCACGCTGATCGCGCCGTCGCCGAGGCGGACCCCCACGCAGACGTCCAGGGTGGTCTGCAGGTCAGCGGCCAGGAGGCGGTGCGAGCCGAGCGGGCCCGCGTGGGTGGCCGGGGCCGCCGCGACGACGCCCCAGGACGCCAGGTGGCGCAGGAGGCCGTGGTAGCGGGAGGGGGGTTGCAGCCAGCCGTGGCCGAAGGCGACCGCGGGCAGGCCGAGGCCCGACTCCGGGGTGCAGACCAGTCCGGGCATCCCGACGAGCGCCAGGTCACCGCGCAGGACTCGGTGCGGGCCCTGGCGGGACAGCTCGACGAGGAGGTTCTTGGCCTTGCGTGCCATGCGCGCAGCCTATCCGGGTCCCCCCGGCGCGGCCGGCTACCCTGGTCGGGTGTGCGGAATCATGGGATACGTCGGGCACCGGCCCGCGCTGGACGTCGTGCTGGACGGACTGCGCAGGCTCGAGTACCGCGGATATGACTCTGCGGGTGTCGTCGTCCTCGCGGACGGTGGGCTCGCGGTCGAGCGCAAGGCAGGTCGGCTCGCCAACCTGGAAGCGCGGCTCGACGAGGTGGGCCGGGACGGGTTCGCGGGCACCGCGGGCATGGGCCACACCAGGTGGGCCACGCACGGGGCGCCGGTGGACCGCAACTCCCACCCGCACCGCGACGCCACCGGGCGGGTGGCCGTGGTGCACAACGGGATCATCGAGAACTTCGCCGCGCTGCGCGCCGAGCTGGAGGCGGCCGGGGTCGAGCTGATCAGCGACACCGACAGCGAGACCGCCGCGCACCTGGTCGCCCTGGCCTACGCGACCGGGGAGACCGCCGGGGACTTCCCGGCGAGCGTGCGCGCGGTGTGCCGTCGGCTCGAAGGCGCGTTCACCCTGGTGTTCACCCACGCCGACCACCCGGACCTGATCGTCGCCGCGCGCCGGTCCTCGCCGCTGGTGGTCGGCATCGGCGACGGGGAGACGTTCCTCGCCTCGGACGTCGCCGCGTTCATCGAGCACACCTCCCAGGCCGTGGAGCTGGGCCAGGACCAGGTGGTGCTGATCACCCGCGACGGGTACGAGGTGACCGACTTCGCCGGGGAGCCCGCGCCCGCGAAGCCGTTCACCGTCGACTGGGACCTGTCGGCCGCGGAGAAGGGCGGCCACGAGTACTTCATGCTCAAGGAGATCGAGGAGCAGCCCACCGCGCTCGCCGACACCCTGCGCGGGCACTTCGTCGGCGGCCGGATCGTGCTCGACGAGCAGCGCCTGTCCGACCAGGAGCTGCGCGACGTCGACAAGGTGTTCGTGGTGGCCTGCGGCTCGGCCTACCACTCCGGCCTGGTCGCCAAGTACGCCATCGAGCACTGGACCCGGCTGCCCGTCGAGGTCGAGCTGGCCAGCGAGTTCCGCTACCGCGACCCGGTGCTCGACCGCTCCACCCTGGTCGTGGCGATCTCCCAGTCCGGGGAGACGGCCGACACCCTCGAAGCGGTGCGGCACGCCCGCGAGCAGAAGGCGCGCGTGCTGGCCGTCTGCAACACCAACGGCGCCCAGATCCCGCGCGAGTCCGACGCGGTGCTCTACACGCACGCCGGTCCCGAGATCGGGGTCGCCTCCACCAAGGCGTTCCTGGCCCAGGTCGCGGCGAACTACCTGGTCGGCCTGGCCCTGGCGCAGGCCCGCGGCACCAAGTACCCCGACGAGGTGGCCCGCGAGTTCCACGAGCTGGAGGCCATGCCCGAGGCCGTGCGGACCGTGCTGGGCACCAGCGAGCGGGTCCGCGAGCTGGGCCGCGAGCTGGCCGACGCCAAGGCGGTGCTGTTCCTGGGCAGGCACGTCGGCTACCCGGTGGCCCTCGAGGGCGCGCTCAAGCTCAAGGAGCTGGCGTACATGCACGCCGAGGGCTTCGCCGCCGGTGAGCTCAAGCACGGCCCGATCGCGCTGATCGAGGAGGGCCTGCCGGTGGTGGTGGTGATGCCGTCGCCGAAGGGGCGGGCGGTGCTGCACTCGAAGCTGGTGTCGAACATCAGCGAGATCCAGGCCCGCGGCGCGCGCACCATCGTCATCGCCGAGGAGGGCGACGAGACGGTGCGCCCGTTCGCCGACGAGCTGATCGAGGTGCCCGCCGTCCCGACGCTGCTGCAACCGCTGGTGTCGACGGTGCCGTTGCAGGTGCTCGCCGCGGAGATCGCCAGGTCGCGCGGCTACGACGTGGACAAGCCGCGCAACCTGGCCAAGTCCGTCACGGTGGAGTAGGTCGTGCGAGGCGCGTGGTCGACCGGTCGCATCCGCGAGGCCGAGGAGAAGGTCCTGGCCGTCACCCCCGACGGCGCGCTGATGCGGCGCGCCGCCTGGGGGCTGGCCGGGCGGGCGCGGCGGATGCTGGCCGAGCGCACCGGCGGGGTGGCCGGGCGCCGGGTGCTGCTGCTCGTCGGCGCGGGCAACAACGGCGGCGACGCCCTGTGGGCGGGCGCCTACCTGCGGCGCCGGTCGGTCGGGGTGAGCGCGCTGCTGCTCGCCCCGGACCGCGCGCACGCCGGGGGCCTGGCCGCGTTCCGGTCGGCGGGCGGGCGGGTGGTGACCGGGGTGGTCCCGGCCGACCTGGTCATCGACGGCATCGTGGGGCTGTCCGCCCGTGGTTCGCTGCGCCCGGACGCCGCCGCGGTGGTCGAGCGGATCAGCGCGCCGATCCTGGCCGTGGACCTGCCCAGCGGCGTCGACCCGGACACCGGGGCCGTCGACGGACCGGCGGTCACCGCCGCGGCCACGGTCACCTTCGGCGGGTACAAGCCGGTGCACTTCCTCGCCGGTGCCCGCTGCGGCGAGGTGCACCTGGTCGACCTGGGCCTGGACCTGACCGACCCGGACTTCGCCGTCCTCGACCGCGCGGACGTGGCCGCCGCCTGGCCGCTGCCGGGGGAGTCCGACGACAAGTACACCCAGGGCGTCGTCGGCGTCACCGCCGGGTCGTCGACCTACCCGGGCGCGGCCGTGCTGGCCACCGGGTCGGCGGTGCGCGCCACCTCGGGCATGACCCGCTACGCCGGGTCGGCCGCCGAGGAGGTCAGCAGGCGGTACCCGGAGGTCGTCGTCACCGGCTCGGTGACCGACGCGGGCCGGGTGCAGGCGTGGGTGGCCGGGCCCGGCATGGGCACCGGCAACGCCGCCCGCGACGTGCTGCGGCACGTGCTCGACGCCGGGGTGCCCACCGCGGTCGACGCCGACGGGATCACCCTGCTCGCCGACCACCCGGAGCTGTGGGACGCCCGCGACCCGGGTGCCCCGGTGCTGCTCACCCCGCACGACCGCGAGTTCGCCAGGATCGCCGAGCCGCGCGGCATCACCCTGGGCGCCGACCGGGTCGCCGCCGCCCGCGCACTGGCCGCCGAGCTGAACGCGACCGTGCTGCTCAAGGGGCACGCGACCGTCGTCGCCGGGCCGGACGGGCGGGTGCTGGTCAACCAGGCCCGCTCGCACTGGCTGGCCACCGCGGGCTCCGGCGACGTGCTCTCCGGCATCGTCGGCGCGCTGCTCGCCGCCGGGCTCGACCCGGTGCTGGCCGGCGGCGCGGCGGCCTACCTGCACGTCCGGGCGGGGGAGTTGGCCGCCGACGGTGCCCCCGCGTCCGCGGCCCGGATCGGGGAAGCGGTGACCGCCGCCATCCGCGACCTGGTGTGCGACGATGACCGCCGTCATGGCTGAGCCGAACCCAGCGCCGAACCCCGTGCGCGCCGAGGTGGTGGTCGACCTCGACCACCTGCGGCACAACGTCGCCCTCCTCGCCGCCCGCGCCGGGAGCGCGGACACCCTGGCCGTGGTCAAGGCCGACGCCTACGGCCACGGCGCCGTCCCGGTGGCCAGGGCGGCGCTGGAGGCCGGGGCGACCTGGCTCGGCTCCTGCTCCCTGGACGAGGCGCTGGCCCTGCGCGCGGCGGGCATCGACGCGCCCATACTGTCCTGGTTGGACACCCCGGGCACCGACCTCGCCGCCGGGGTGGCGGCGGGCATCGACCTCGGCGTGTCCAGTGTGGACCAACTGCGCGGCCTGTCCGGCGCCCGGCTGCACCTCAAGGTCGACACCGGGTTGAGCCGCAACGGCTGCCCGCCGCGGGACTGGCCGGAACTGGTCGCCGCGGCCGCCGCCTCGGACAACGAGGTGTACGCGATCTGGTCGCACCTGGCCTGCGCCGACGAACCCGACCACCCCTCCGTCGACGCCCAGGCCAAGCGCTTCGCCGACGCCCACGACGTCGCCCTGGCCGCCGGGCTCACCCCCAAGCGGCACCTGGCCAACTCCGCGGCGACCCTGCTGCGCCCGGACCTGCACTTCGACATGGTCCGCGTCGGCATCGCCATGTACGGGCTGAACCCGGTGCCGCAGCGCGAGGACCTGCGCCCGGTCATGTCGTTCCGCTCGTCGGTGGCGCTGACCAAGCGCCTCCCGGCTGGCGAGTCCGTCTCCTACGGGCACACCTGGACCGCCGACCGCGACACCACGGTGGCCCTGGTCCCCGTCGGCTACGCCGACGGCGTCCCCCGGCTGCTGTCGGGGCGGATGGAGGTCCTGCTCGCCGGTCGCCGCCGCCCGGTGCGCGGCCGGGTCTGCATGGACCAGGTCGTCGTCGACTGCGGCGACGACGAGGTGGCCGTGGGCGCGGAGGTCGTGCTGTTCGGCGACGGGTCGCGCGGCGAGCCGACCGCCACCGAGTGGGCCGAGGCGATCGGCACCATCGACTACGAGGTCGTCACCGGCATGTACCGCCCCCGCGTGGTGCGGCGGTACCCGGGGGCGAGGTGAACCGCGCGGGCTGGGCGGGCCTGGTCGGCGCCGCGGTCGGCGTCGCCGCCGCGGGCGCCACCGTCGCCGTCCGCGTCGCCAGGGGCCGCGGGTCCGGGGAGCCGGACCCGGGTGACCGCCTGGGCGGGCTGGCCCCCACCCGCGAGTCCACCGTGACCACCGCCGACGGCCTGGCCCTGTCGGTGGAGGAGGTCGACCCCGACGACGGCGGCGAGCCCGCGCTGACCGCGGTCCTCGTCCACGGCTTCGCCATGAGCAGGCTCTGCTGGCACTTCCAGCGCCGCGACCTCGCCGCGCTGACCGACCCCCGGGTCCGCCAGGTCCTCTACGACCACCGCAGCCACGGCCGCTCCGCCAGGGCGCGGGCCGACACCAGCACCATCGACCAGCTCGCCGCCGACCTCGACGAGGTCATCCGCGCCGTCGCCCCCACCGGCCCGCTGGTCCTTGTCGGGCACTCCATGGGCGGCATGGCGATCATGGCGCTGGCCGAGCGCGACCCGGGGCTGTTCGCCGACCGGGTGCGCGGGGTGGCGTTCATCGGCACCTCCGCGGGCGAGGTCGGCAAGTCCGGCCTGCCCCGGCCGCTGCTGTCGAAGTACAACCCCACGGTCCGGCTCCTCGGCGTCGTCGCCGACCGGCAGCCCCGCCTGGTGGAACTGGTCCGGTCGGCGGGCGGGCGCCTGACCCGCCGGGGGACGCGCGTCCTGGGCTTCGGCAGCGGCGACGTCAGCCCGGCCGCCGTCGACTTCCTGGTGTCCATGCTCGACGCCACCCCGGTCCGCGTCCTCGCCGACTTCGCCGACACCCTGGGCAGCCACAACCGCTACGCCGCCCTGGCCGGTCTCAAGCACTGCCGGGTCCTGGTCCTCGGCGGCGACGAGGACCGGATGACCCCCTTCTCCCACTCCGAGCGCATCGCCCTGGCACTGCCCGACGCCACCCTGGTCAAGGCCCCGGGCGCGGGGCACACCGTCATGCTGGAACAGCCCGACCTGGTCACCGGGCACCTGACCACCCTGCTGCGCGAGTGCGCCCGCGGTCGCGGCGCGGACTCCGAGGGCGCGGCTCCGACGAGGAAGTGAGGGACCGTGCCCGAGCGGTTGTCGCTGCGCACCCCGCAAGACACGGAGGCCTTCGGCCACGCCCTGGGCGAGGCCCTGCGCGCCGGTGACCTGGTCCTGCTGGCGGGCCCGCTGGGCGCGGGGAAGACCGTGCTGACGCGGGGAATCGCCGCCGGGCTGGGCGTGCGGGGCCGGGTCAGCAGCCCCACCTTCGTCATCGCCCGCGAGCACCCGGCCGGTCCCCGGGGCATCCCGCTCATCCACGTGGACGCCTACCGCCTCGGCGGCGACCTGGACGAGCTGGACGACCTGGACCTCGACAGCGAACTGGTCGACTCGGCCGTGGTGGTCGAGTGGGGCGAGGGCAGCGCCGACCGCCTCACCCCCGACCACCTCGTCGTCCGCCTCACCCGCCACCCCGACGACACCCGCACGCTCACCCTGGAGCCGCACGGCACCTGGGTGGACCGCGTCGATTTCCCTTTCCCCCGACCGAACCCGGTCCCCTAGGCTGCCCCCCCATGCGCGCAGTGATCTTCGACTGGGGCGGCACCCTCACCCCCTGGGTCACCATGGACCACCTGGCCGCCTGGCGCGCCTACGCCGACGTCGTCCACCCCGACGACCCGGGCCGGGCGGCGACCCTCGCCACCACGGCGTTGGGGGCCGAGGACGCCCTGTGGCTGCGGGTCCGCGAGGAACACCGCGCCTTCACCCTCGCCGAGGTCCTGGAGAACGCGGGCGGCCCGCACGACGACCAGGCCCTCGACGCCTTCCGCCGCTACTGGGACCGGGCCACCCACACCGACCCGCAAGCCGCCCCCATGCTGAAAGCCCTGAAGGACAGGGGCCTGCTCACCGGCGTCCTGTCCTCCACGGCCTGGCCCGCCGACTGGCACGAGCACGTCCTGCACCGCGACGGCGTGCGCGACCTGTTCGACGCCCGGGTCTGGAGCAGCGACCTCGCCCACACCAAGCCCCACCGAGCCGCGTTCGAGGCGGCGATGCGAGCGGTGGGCGTGGACAACCCCGCCGAGTGCGTCTACGTGGGCGACCGCCCGTACGACGACATCAGCGGCGCCAAGTCGGCGGGCATGAAGGCGGTCCTCATCCCGCACAGCACCATCCCGGCGGTCCAGCAGGTCCCCGTGGACGTTGCCCCCGACGCGGTGATCCAGTCCCTGTCGGAACTGCCCGAAGTCCTCGACACCTGGTTGCTCTAGCGCGCCGCGATCCCCCGGACCACCCCGAGTTCGAGCAGGTCCTGTGGGCGCAGCCGCAACTGGTCGGACAGCGCGGGCACGTCCTCCGGGGTCCGCTTGAGGATCGCCGCGCTCAACTCCGGTGCGATGACGGAGAAGTAGGCGTCCGGCGCGATCCACGTCCGCTCGGGCGCGGCCAGCGCCAGTGCCCCGCCGGACCCGCCCTCGCCGATGACCAGCGTGGTGACCGGCACCCGCGCCCCGCCGACGACCCCGAACAGCTCCGCGATCGCGGGGCCGACCCCGGCCCGCTCGGCCACCGCGTCGTTCGCGGCGCCCGGCGTGTCCACCAGCGTCAGCACCGCCAGCCCGAGCCGCTCGGCCAGCCGCACCAACCGGGACGCGGTCCGGAACCCGGCCGGTGTGGTGGCCGTCCCGGTCTGCGCCGCGAAGGCGACCGCGTGCCGCCCCCGCAGCCCCACCCCGCACAGCATCCCCGCGTCCACCCCGCCCGCGCGGTCCCCGCGGATCTCCCGCCGCAGGTCGAAGTAGTCGTCCAGGTACGCCTCCGCCCGAGGCCGCGACGCGGCGCGCGCCCCCGTCACCGCGGCCCACCCGTCGGCGGGCAGTTCCACCGACCCCAGCGCCCGGGGCACCTCGGCCGGGTCGGGGGCCCCGGAGGTCAGCAGCAGCAACCACTCCGCCACCACCTCGCCCAGCGACTCCGCCGAGCACACCTCGTCGACGTGCCCGCCCGCGAACTGACCTTCCGCCGTGTACGCCGGGTCATCGGTGACGGCGGGCGGCCGGACCCGCCGCCCGGCGAACCCCACCTGCGCCCCCTCGACGGCGAGCACCACGTCCGCCCCGGCCCCCAGCGACGCCCACAACCCGCCCGTCGTCGGATCACGGAGCACCGAGACCTGCGCGACCCCGGCCTCCCGCAGCAGCACCGACTGCCGGGCGATCCGCTGCAACTGCCGCAGCGACAGCATCCCCTCCTGCATCCGGCTGCCACCGGTGGCGATCAGCGACACCAGCGGCGTCCGCGTCTCCCGGGCCCGGCGGAACGCGTACTCGATCCGGTCCCCGGTAGCGGTCCCCACGGACCCGCCCAGGAACCGGAAGTCGAACGCCACCAGCACCGCCGACACCCCGCCGACCCGCCCCACCCCGCAGACGACCGACTCGCTCTCCCCGGAGCGCCGCAACGCCCGGACCCGGGCGTCGTCGTACCCGGCCCACCCCAGCGGCCCGTCCACCGCGGCGGGACCGGCCGGGGCGGTGAACTCCGCGAACTCCTCGGCAACAGCGGCCAGGACCTCCCGGGCGCCGCCGTCAGGCACCGAGCGCTCGCTTGGTGACCTTGCCCATCTCGTTGCGCGGCAACGACTCCAGGTACCGCACCACCCGGGGCCGCTTGTGCGGCGACAGCAACCGCGCCACGTGGTCGGCCAACTCCTCCAGCGCGGGCGGCGGCCCCGCGGGCACCACCCACGCCACGATCCGCTCCCCGAGGTCGTCGTCCGGTTCCCCGGTCACCGCGACCTCGGCCACCCCGGGGTGCTCCAGCAGCGCGTTCTCGATCTCCCCGGCGCCGATCTTGTACCCGCCGCTCTTGATCAGGTCCGTGGCCCGCCGCCCGACGATCCGCACGTACCCGTCCGCCTCGCGCACCGCCATGTCCCCGGTGCGGAACCACCCGTCGTGCAGCGCCGCCGCCGTGGCGTCCGGCCGGTTGAGGTAGCCCAGGAACAGGTTCGGCCCGCGGACCTCGATCTCCCCGACGGTCTCCACCTCGGCGAACGGCACCCCGTCGTCGTCAACCAGCCGCAGCTCCACCCCGTCCACCGGCAGGCCCACGGTCCCCGGCCGCCGGTCGCCGGAGGCCCGCACGCTGGTGTTCATCAGCGTCTCGGTCATCCCGTACCGCTCGACGACCGCCAACCCGGTGGCCCGGGTGATCCGCGCGTGGTCGGAGGCGGGCAGCGCCGCCGACCCGGACACCAGCAGCCGCGCCCGCCCCACCCCGGCCGCCACCGCAGGGTCGGCCTCGCAGTCGGCGGCCAGCCGGTGGTACATCGTCGGCACCCCGAACATCATCGTGGCCGGACCGGCCAGCTCGGCCGCGATCACCGCCGAGTCGAACCGGCCGATGTGCCGGACCCCGCCCCCGCGCCGCAGCGGCCCAAGCACCCCCACGACCAGCCCGTGCACGTGGAACAGCGGCAGCGCGTGCACCAGCACGTCCTCGGCGGTCCACTCCCAGGCGTCGGCCAGCGCGTCGAGGTTGCTCGCGATGGCCCGCCTCGGCATCAGCACGCCCTTCGGCGGCCCGGTCGTCCCCGAGGTGTAGACGATGAACGCGGGCGACTCCGGGTCGGCCTCCTCCGGCAGCGGCCCGGATTCCCGCGCGGTCAGGTCCACGTCCACCCGCGCCAGTCCGGCCAGCCCGTCGGGCAGGTCCACGCCGGGTGCCGCCAGCACCAGCTCCGGGGAGCTGTCGGCGAGGATGTGCGCCAGCTCCCGCTCACCGACCTTGGGGTTCAGCGGCACGACCGTCACCCCGGCCACCAGCGCGCCGACGACGGCCAGGCAGGTGTGCGGGCTCGGGGTGGCCCACACCGCCACCCGCCGGGCACCGCCGAGCCGGGAGACCACCGCCCGCGCGGCGTCGGCCAGCTCGGAGAAGGTCAGGACCTCGTCGCCGAACCGGACCGCCTCGCGCGTGGTCGGGTCGGACAGGGTGGGCAGCAGCACCGTTCGGACTGTAGTGGGGGGCGGGCTCGCGGGCAGTTGCCACGATCACGTCGACGAGGGCACCCCCCGGCCGCTACGGGCGGCCTCGTACCCTTGACGACCGTGCTGGTCCTCGCTGTCGACACCTCCACCCCCGCGGTCACCGCCGGTGTCCTCGACCTGCCCGCGGACGGGCCGCCGACCCTGCTGGCCGAGCGGGTGACGGTCGACGCCAAGGCGCACGGCGAACTGCTCACCCCGCACGTGCGCGACGCCCTCGCCGCCGCGGGGAAAGCGCTTGCGGAGGTCGACGCGGTGGTCTGCGGCACCGGGCCGGGGCCGTTCACCGGGCTGCGGGCGGGCATGGTCACCGCCGCCGCCCTCGGGCACGCCCTGGACCGCCCGGTGCACCCCGTGTGCTCCCTCGACGCCATCGCTGTCGTGGCCGCCGCCGAGGCGCCCGGTGACCCGCTGCTGGTGGTCACCGACGCCCGCCGCCGCGAGGTCTACTGGGCCGCCTACGGCCCGGGCGGCGCCCGCACCGCGGGCCCGGACGTCGTCGCCCCCGCCGAGTTGGCCGGGCGCCTGGCCGAGCTGGGCGTGACGCGGGTGGCTGGGGCCCGGATCTTCGACTTCGGCCTGCCGGTGGTCGGGCCCGAGCACCCCACCCCGGTCGGGCTGGTGACCGCCGCCGCGGCGGTGCTGCGCGCGGGCGCCGAGCCCGGCGACCTGACCCCGCTGTACCTGCGCAGGCCGGACGCGGTCGAGCCCGGGGCGCGCAAGCGGGTGAGCCGGGCGTGAGCGAGCCGGTCACGACCGTCCGGCTGGCCCCGCTGCGCCGGGCCGACCTGCGCCGCTGCGCCGAGCTGGAGCAGCAGTTGTTCCCCGGTGAGGACCCGTGGAGCGAGCACGCCTTCGCCACCGAGCTGGACTGGGGGCACCACTACCTCGGCGCCTACGCGGGTGAGCAGCTCATCGGGTACGCGGGCCTGTCCCTCGCCGGGCGGCCCGGCGACATGGAGGGCAGCGTCCACACCATCGGCGTCGACCCGGCCCACCAGCGCCGTGGTGTCGGCAGGCTGCTGCTGCGCGCCCTGCTCGACCGCGCCGACCAAGAGGGCGCCGAGGTCTTCCTGGAGGTGCGCACGGACAACGCGGGCGCCATCGCCCTGTACGAGGCGCACGGCTTCGACACCATCGGACTCCGCAAGCGGTACTACCAGCCCTCCGGCGCCGACGCCTTCACCATGGCCCGGCCCGCCCGGCCGAAGGAGAGCACGTGACGATCATCCTCGGCATCGAGAGTTCCTGCGACGAGACCGGCGTCGGCCTGGTCCGGCTCGACGGCGACGGCCGTCTGGAGTTGCTGGCCGACGAGGTGGCCTCCAGCGTCGAGCAGCACGCCCGCTTCGGCGGCGTGGTGCCCGAGGTGGCCAGCCGGGCACACCTGGAGGCGATGGTCCCGACCATGCGCCGCGCCTTCGAGGTCGCCGGGCTGAAACTGTCCGATGTGGACGCCATCGCGGTCACCAGCGGACCCGGCCTGGCGGGCGCGCTGCTGGTCGGCGTGTCGGCGGCCAAGGCCTACGCGCTGTCGCTGGGCGTGCCCCTCTACGGCGCCAACCACCTGGCGGGCCACGTCGCCGCCGACACCCTCGAACACGGCCCGCTGCCCTCGCCCTGCCTGGCGCTGCTGGTCTCCGGCGGCCACAGCCAGCTCCTGCGGGTGGACGACCTGGCGACCCGCGTCACCGAGATCGGCTCCACCATCGACGACGCCGCGGGCGAGGCCTACGACAAGGTCGCCCGCGTCCTCGGCCTCCCGTACCCCGGCGGCCCGCCGATCGACCGGGCCGCCCAGCGCGGCAACCCCCGGGCCATCGCCTTCCCCCGCGGCCTGACCGGCCCGCGCGACGCGGAGTACGACTTCTCCTTCTCCGGCCTCAAGACCGCCGTGGCCCGCTGGGTGGAGGCCCGCGAGCGCGACGGCGAGGAGGTCCCCCTCGACGACGTGGCCGCGTCCTTCCAGGAGGCGGTCGCCGACGTCCTCACCGCCAAGGCCGTCCGCGCGGCCGAGCGGTTCGACATCGGCACCATGGTCGTCTCCGGTGGGGTGGCCGCGAACTCCCGGATCAAGGCGCTGGCCGCCGAGCGCTGCGCCGCGGCCGGGATCACCCTGCGCGTCCCCAAACCGAGGCTGTGCACCGACAACGGCGCCATGGTCGCCGCCCTCGGCGCCCACCTGGTCGCCGCGGGCGTTGAACCGTCCTCTTTGGACCTGTCGGCGACACCGGGCCTCCCGGTGAGCACGGTGTCGGTCTGAGCGCGCCTAAATCCGTTGCGGGCGGGGCGGTCCGACCGTCATAGTCGTCCACGACAGCGACCGACCCGGGAGGAGCACGATGCGGTACTGGAACGCCGAGCGATTCGGCCAGCACCCACCGGGCTTCCCCGTGACCGCCTGACGGTCACTCGGAAGCCGCCCCCCGGTCCGCCGGCCAGGGCGGCTTTTTCGTTGTCGGTTCACCCCGCGCACGGGCGGGAAACTCTTGTCCGCAACAACATCTCGGTCCGGTGCGGTCGACCGGGGGAGTGGTCCGTGCGCCGCGCTCCCGGTCGATTGTCCCCATGGTCCAACGGAGAGGGCACCGGTCTACGGAACCGGCGGTCCAGGTTCGATTCCTGGTGGGGACGCAGCCCGCGCCTCGCGAGCGCGGGACCAAACACCGAGCGGCCCCGGGGAACCCCGGGGCCGCTCCGGTTTCAGGAGATCACCACGTCCGCCGCGCGCACGTACGCGACCCGGTGGCCGAACTGGATCTGCACGTACCGCTCACCCCGGACCACGGTGTGCGTGGCCGGGTCGAACGTGGTGGCCCAGTAGTACTCCGACG
The DNA here is from genome assembly GCF_003182415.1 of Actinokineospora spheciospongiae. Taxonomy (NCBI): domain Bacteria; kingdom Bacillati; phylum Actinomycetota; class Actinomycetes; order Pseudonocardiales; family Pseudonocardiaceae; genus Actinokineospora; species Actinokineospora spheciospongiae. The sequence continues at coordinate 342,456 of NZ_QHCP01000003.1, forward strand.
GCGTCGTCAGGCCCACCGCGTACCGCTGGCCCGCGGGCAGCGAGTACTGCAACGGGGTCACCGCCTGCGCCGGGATGCCCGCCGGGTACGCCGACGCCTCCGGGTACGCGCGGCCGTACACCGGGACGGCGGTCCGCCCGGGTTTCGCCGACACGGTCGCCGCGCGGCCGGGGATGGCGTCGCGGCTGTGGAACCAGCCCTTCTGGCTCAGGTACCAGATCGCCGTCCAGTCGCCGCGGCGGTCGGCGACGGCGTACTGCTGGCCCGCGTCGACCCGGCTGCCGATGTCGGAGACGCCCAGGGTGGCCGGGGAGCCGTCCGGGCGCAGGGCCACGTCGTTGAGCAGCGGGGCGGTGTCGCTGGGTGCGCTGCGCAGGATCACCGAGCTGGAACCACGCGGCGCGCACGGGGTGCCCGCCTCGGTGCACCCGGTGAAGGCGGGCTTGTTCGCGGCGAAGTCCGGCTTGACCGTGACGACCCCCGAACCCCGGCCCGCCGGGCGGAACGGGGCGCCGAGCAGGTCGAAGTAGTGCGACCAGTCGAAGTAGGGGCCCGGGTCCCAGTGCATCCCCGCGACCGTGCCCGGGACGGTGCCCGGCACGTTGTCGTGGCCGATGACGTGCTGGCGGTCCAGCGGGATGCGGTACTTCTCCGCCAGGTACCGCACCAGTTTGGCCGAGGTGCGGTACATCGCCTCGGTGTACCAGGTGCCCTGGGCGGCGAAGCCCTCGTGCTCCAGGCCGATGGACTTGGCGTTGACGTACCAGTTGCCCGCGTGCCAGGCCACGTCCTTGGTCGGCACGTGCTGGGCGATGTGCCCGTCGGCGCTGCGCAGCGAGTAGTGCCAGCTCACGTACGTCGGGTCCCGCACCAGCCGCAGCGTGGTGTCCCAGGTGGCCTCGGTGTCGTGGATGACGATGTGGTCGATCTTCTGGCTGGTCGGGCGGTCGGCGAGGTCGTGGTTGCCGTAGTCGCCGCCGAACTCCTCGTACGGCGCCGGGATCGACTCGCAGCCCAGGCTGCGCGGGCACTCGACCCGCGAGCCACCCGCCGGGGCCAGGCCCATCCGGTTGAGCACCGAGCGGTCCGGGGTGAGCGGGGTGGCGGCCAGGCGCACCCGCTGCCCGTCGTCGGTGGTGCGGTCGGCGCCGGTGGCCAGCACGGAGAAGACCTCGTCGGCGAAGGCGGACGCGGCACCCGCCTCGGTCGCGCCGCTGTAGCGGGCCACCGCGCCGTACCAGCGGGCGGGATCACCGGTCGGGCCACCGAGGTCGCGCTGGTGGGCGGCGAGCAGGGCGGCACCGCCGCGGACGTTGGCCACCGGGTCCGACCGCAGGATCGCCGGATCGATGCCGGTGAGCGAGGCGGCCAGGTCGACGGTGCGCAGCGCGGGGGAGTCGGTGTCGAGGGCGCCGGGCTCGGGGAGCAGCGCCGGGCGGGCCGCGTCGCCGCGGGCGTCCTCGGTGCCGTCGTGGTGGTGCCCGCCCGGGTTGGCGGCGCGCACGTCGGTCAGGTGCATCGGGCCGTAGCCCGCGGCGGTGCTGGGGGCGCCGCCGTTGGCGTCCCAGCGGGACTCCAGGTAGGACACGCCGAGCAGCACCGGCTCGGGCACGCCGAACTCGGCGGCGGCAGCCCGGAACGCGGCCTGGCGCTCGCCGGTGGGCTGGGGTGGGGTTGCGGGTGCGGCGTACGCGGCGGGCGCCGCCACCCCCGCCACCGCGATCGCGGCGACGGTCAGGGCCAGAGTGCGGGACACGGGGGACCTCCCGGCGGGCAGGGACGGGCGGATCGCCGTCCACTCTCCTGCCGGGAGGCCGCGCCCGTCAATCTTTGACGCTCCTACGGTCTACCCGGTGGGGTGTTCACACCCGGTTGAGGGTGGGAACGCGGTCCTCCACGACGAAGCTCGCGGCCGTCTCCACCGGGGCGCCCGCCGTCCGCACGTACGGCAGGGTCCGGAAGTCGGCCCGCAGCTCGCCCGCGCTGAACTTCGTCCGCACGTACCCGCGGCGGTTCTTGAAGAACTTGAGGTGCGGGTTCTCCGCGAGCACGGTCGCGGAGGTGCTCTCGTCGCCGTCACCGGTCGAGGTGATGGAGGTGGTGACCAGCTCGGTGGCCACCCCGCGCGAGTCCGGGCGGTCGTAGCTCTCCTTGACCTCCCCGGCCCAGTGCCGGTGCACGTCACCGGTCAGCACCACACCGTTGCGGGTGCCGCCCAACGCCGAGGCGACCTTGTCGCGGCTGGCCTTGTACCCGTCCCAGGAGTCCATGCTGAACCCCTGCCGCTCACCGGCGGTGAGGTCGCGCTGGGCGAAGAACACCTGCTGGCCGAGCACGTCCCACCGGGCCCGCGAGGTGCGCAACCCGTCGAGCAGCCACCTCTCCTGCTCCGCGCCGGTGATGGTGCGGGTCGGCTCCAGCCGCTCCCCGCAGTCGACCTTCGTGCCGTCCCCGCATGCCTGGTCGTCGCGGTACTGGCGGGTGTCGAGCATGTGGAAGGTCGCCAGCGAACCCCACCGCACCCGGCGGAACAACTGCATCTCCGCCCCGCGCGGCCTGCTGACCCGGCGCAGCGGCATGTTCTCGTAGTAGGCCTGGAACGCGGCGGCCTTGCGCGCCGGGAACGCCGGGTCCGGCGCCTCCGGGGTGTCGCTCGCCCAGTTGTTCTCGATCTCATGATCGTCGAACACGACCAGCCAGGGGGCCACCTGGTGGGCGAACTGGAGGTCGGCGTCGGACTTGTACTGCGCGTGCCGCAGCCGGTAGTCGGCCAGCGCCCGCGTCTCCGGCCCCGCCACCACCCGCACGTCGGCGGCCTTGGCGGCGTACTCGTACTGGTAGTCGCCCAGGTGCAGCACCAGGTCCGGCTGGTCCTCGGCGAGGCGGCGGTAGGCGGTGAAGAAGCCCTCGCCGTAGTGCGAGCACGACGCGAAGCACATGGTCAGCCCCTGGCCCAGGGCACCCGCGGCGGGGGCGGTGCGGGTCCGCCCGGTCACCGACAGGTGCCCGTCGACGCGGAAGCGGTAGAAGTACTCGGTGCCCGCCCGCAACCCGGCCAGTTCGACGTGGACGCTGTGCGCGGTCTCCGGCCGGGCGAACTCCACCCCGGCCCGGACCACCCGGGTGAACCGCTCGTCGGTCGACACCTGCCACTGCACCGGCACCACCCGGTTCGGCATCCCCCCGTGGCCGTCCGGGGCCAGCGGGTCGAGGGCCAACCGGGTCCACAGGACCACCCCGTCGGCGGACGGGTCGCCGGAGGCGATGCCCAGGGTGAACGGGAAGGCCAGCCGGGGCGTGCCGGTGGCGGCCAGGGCAGGCAGCCCGACGGCGGTGAGGCCGACGGCGGCGGCACCACCGAAGAGGACGGAGCGGCGGGTGGGGAACATGGTGGGGGACCTCCGGTACGTGGTGGTTACCGGTTCGCCATGCTCGCCCGTGGTCGGTGACCCGCGCCCCACATCCGGGTGAGGACTTGGTGAGGGTTGGGCGTCGCCCAGGTCATGCGCGGGGGTGCGGCCGAGGGGAGTCGCGGTCGGGCCGCGTCCGGTGCGGCTGTTGCGGGCACGGGCTTTTCGGGCATGACCTGGGGTCTGGTCCTCAAAGCCTGGTCTTCTGGTGGGTGGTGCCTGGCTGGGTGGATGTGCTCGGCTGTGCCGCTGTTCAAAGCCCGGTCTTTTGGTGGGTGTGCCCGGCTGGGTGGATGTGTTTGGCCGGGGCCCCTATGGCGATCATGTGCTCCAGTGTGACCGGGTGGGGCTGAAAAGATGCCCCACCGCCCAGGCAGGCTGTCACATGATCGCCACCCCCGGCCAAACACATCCACCCACCCGGGCAGTTGGCCTGCCGGGCCGGCGGTTTCGGGGTGGTCGGCTGGGCAAGCACATCCACCCACCCGGGTATTTGCTCGCCGGGCTGGCGGTTTTCGGGGTGGTCGGCTGGCCAAGCACCTCCACCCACCCGGGCCGGGGCGTAGCCGGGCCGCCGGTTGCGGGGGTGGCTGGCTGCCGAGCACATCCACCCACCCGGGCAGTCGGCTCGCCGGGCCGGCGGTTTCGGGGTGGTCGGCTGGGTAAACACATCCACCCACCGGGCGTGTCCATAGCCGGGCCGCCGGTTTCAGGGTGGTCGGTTGGGCAAGCGCCTCCGCCCGCCCGGGCCTCTGCTTGGCCGGGCCGGCGGTTGTCGGGGTGATCGGTTGGGCAAGTGCCTCCGCCCGCCCGGGCGTTCGCTTGCCGGGCCGGCGGTTCGTGGGGGCTGGCTTGAGGGCAGGCCCTAGGTTTGTGCCCGTGCACCCGGTGATCTCGCTCCTGCAGTCCCGCCGCGCTGCGGGCGGCCGTGTCGACGGCCACCGCCTGGCCCTGGCCGTCGAGGGTGGCGGCAGCCGTGGCGCCTTCTCCGGCGGCATGGTCGTCGCCCTGGCGGAGCTGGGTTACGCGGCGTGCTTCGACGCGGTGTTCGGATCGTCGGCGGGTGCGCTCAACGGTGCGTGGTTCCTCGCCGGGCAGGCCCGGCCCGACGTCATGGCCTGGGACGACCCGGCGGTCATCCGCCGCGTCACCAACCCCTGGCGGGCGCTGCGCCTGGGGCCCGTGGTCGACACCACCCACCTGGTCCAGGTCGTCTACGAGACCATCCCGATGGACTTCGCCGCCATCCTGGCCAACCCCACCACGTTCCACCCGCTGGCCACCGACACCGCCACCGGGGCGGCGACCGACCTGCACCCGCTGGTCACCGATCAGCGCACCCTGCAACTGGCCCTGCGCGCCAGCACCGGCCTGCCCCTGCTCTCCGGCCCCCCGGTCCGCCTGGGTGGGCGGACCTTCATCGACGCCGGGCTGGCCGAGGCGATCCCGTTCCGCACCCCGCTGGCGCGGGGCTTCACCGACGTCCTGGTCCTGCGCACCCGCCAGACCGGCTGGACCGCAGGCCCGCCGTCGCGCCTGGAGGGCCGCGTCGTCTCCCGCTACCTCGACCGCGTCGCCCCCGGCGCCCTCTCGTCCTGGGAGGGCCGGGCGGCCCGCCAGGAGGCCGACGACCGCGACCTCGCCACCGACCCCGCCGTCCTGGAGGTCCGCCCCGCCGCCGGGGCGCCGGAGGTCGGCAGGCTCACCCGCGACACGGCCCTGCTGACCAGGGCCGTCGCGGCGGGTCGGGAGGCCGTGCTGCGGGTCCTCAGCCCCTGACCATGCACACCCGGGTGGCCGGGTCCAGCCCCGCCTCGGCCTCCCGCCGCACGACCTCGCGCAGCCCCCCGGTCGGCTCGACGACCCGGAAGCCGATCCGCCGGTAGTAGGGCGCGTTCCACGGCACGTCGGCGAACGTGGTCAGCGTGACCCCGCCCCCGTCGTCCACGTGGTCGATCAGCGCCGCCCCCAGCCCCAGCCCCCGGAACGCCGGGTCCACGCTCACCTGCGCGACGTGCACCCGCCCGTCGACCCGCTCGGCCACCAGGTAGGCCGCCACCACGTCGTCCACTTCGGACACCCAGGCCGCGCCCGCGTCGACGAACGCCAGCAGGTCCGCATCGGACGGCGGCGCGTCGTCGGCGATGTGGGGCATGCCGACGTCGCGGAACGCGGCCCCCGCCGCCACCTCGATCTCCCGCAGCCGGTCGAAGTCGCCCACCCCGGCCCGGCGGATCATCCCCGCCCGGGCACCCGTGGAGCCGTCATCCCTGGAAGTCATGTTGTGTCACTCCCCGCTTTCTCATCCCATCTCGGCGGACCCCGTTGCAGCGTTAGCAGTCGCGTGGGTAGAGTGCTAGACGCACGGCGCCAGTACCGCCCCGGCACCCGCGACGGCGGGGTGGCAGGAGCCGTTGGTGGAGCCTCGTGAGGGGTTCCGCCGCCATCAACCTGCCAACGCTTTCGACGACCCGTGGAGGTCACAGCGGTGAGCGTGAACATCAAGCCGCTCGAGGACAAGATCGTCGTCCAGGCGAGCGAGGCCGAGGCTACGACTGCCTCCGGTCTGGTCATCCCGGACACTGCCAAGGAGAAGCCCCAGGAGGGCAAGGTCGTGGCGGTGGGCCCGGGCCGGATCGACGACAAGGGCAACCGCGTCCCGGTGGACGTGGCCGTGGGTGACGTCGTCATCTACTCCAAGTACGGCGGCACCGAGGTCAAGTACAACGGCGAGGAGTACCTCATCCTCTCCGCCCGCGACGTGCTGGCTGTCATCAACTAAGACGTACCCACACGCTGAACGCCCCGGCGGCCCCGTTCGGGGGCCCGACCGGGGCGTTTCGCGTACAGGAGAGGGACAATGCCCAAGCAGATCAGTTTCGACGAGGACGCTCGTCGGGCCCTCGAGCGCGGTGTGAACAAGCTCGCCGACGCGGTCAAGGTCACCCTCGGCCCGCGCGGGCGCCACGTCGTGCTCGCCAAGAAGTTCGGTGGCCCGATGGTCACCAACGACGGTGTCACGATCGCCCGCGAGATCGAGCTCGAGGACTCCTTCGAGAACCTCGGCGCCCAGCTCGCCAAGAACGTCGCCACCAAGACCAACGACGTCGCCGGTGACGGCACCACCACCGCGACCGTGCTGGCCCAGGCGCTGGTGCGCATCGGCCTGCGCAACGTGGCGGCCGGGGCGAACCCGACCGCCATCGGCAAGGGCATCCAGGCCGCGTCCGACGCGGTCGTGGAGGCCCTCAAGGCCAAGGCCACCCCGGTCAAGGGCCGCGACAACGTCGCCCAGGTCGGCACCGTCGCCTCCCGGGACGCCTCCATCGGCGCCCTGCTCGGCGAGGCCATCGAGAAGGTCGGCGAGAACGGTGTGATCACCGTGGAGGAGTCCTCCACGCTGGCCACCGAGCTCGTCGTCACCGAGGGCATCCAGTTCGACAAGGGCTACGTCTCCGCCCACTTCGCCACCGACCTGGAGGCGCAGGAGGCCGTGCTGGAGGACGCCTACGTCCTGCTGCACCGGGAGAAGATCTCCGCCCTGGCCGACCTGCTGCCGGTGCTGGAGAAGGTCGCCGAGAGCGGCCGGTCGCTGCTGATCATCGCCGAGGACGTCGACGGCGAGGCGCTGTCGACCCTGGTGGTCAACGCGCTGCGCAAGACCATCAAGGCCGTCGCGGTGAAGGCGCCGTTCTTCGGCGACCGCCGCAAGGCGTTCCTCGACGACCTGGCGATCGTCACCGGCGGCCAGGTCATCTCCGCCGAGATCGGCCTGAAGCTGTCCGAGGCCACCCTCGACTCGCTGGGCACCGTCCGGCGCGCCGTGGTCACCAAGGACGACACCACGCTGGTCGACGGCGCGGGCGCCAAGGCCGACATCGACGGCCGGGTGGAGCAGATCCGCAAGGAGATCGAGGCCACCGACTCCGACTGGGACCGCGAGAAGCTGCAGGAGCGGCTGGCGAAGCTGTCCGGCGGCATCGCCGTGGTCAAGGTCGGCGCGGCCACCGAGACCGAGCTGGCCGAGCGCAAGCACCGCATCGAGGACGCCGTCGCGGCGACCAAGGCCGCGGTCGAGGAGGGCATCGTCCCCGGCGGCGGTTCCGCGCTGGTGCAGGTGGCCAAGGAGCTCGACGGCGACCTCGGCCTCACCGGCGACGAGGCCACCGGCGTGCGCATCGTCCGCGAGGCGCTGTCCGCGCCGCTGTTCTGGATCGCCGCGAACGGCGGCCAGGAGGGCGCGGTCGTGGTCAACAAGGTGCGCGAGCTGCCCTGGGGCCAGGGCTTCAACGCCGCCAAGCTGACCTACGGCGACCTGCTCGCCGACGGCGTGGTGGACCCGGTGAAGGTCACCCGCTCCGCGGTGGCCAACGCCGCCTCGATCGCCCGCATGGTGCTCACCACCGAGAGCGCGGTCGTGGAGAAGAAGGAAGACGAGCCCGCCGACGCGGGTCACGGGCACGGCCACGGCCACGGGCACTGACCCGGGCCGCACGGACGAAGGGCCCGACCGGCGTGGTGCCGGTCGGGCCCTTTCGCGTTCCCGGGGACCTCAGTGCGAGGCCACCGCGAGCGAGCGCTTGTCGGTCTTGATGATCGCCTCGCGCTCGGATTCCGAGAGCCCGCCCCAGATCCCGTAGGGCTCGTGCACCGCCAGTGCGTGGGACCGGCACAGCGACAGCACCGGGCAGGCCTGGCAGATCGCCTTCGCCTTCGCCTCCCGCCGGGCCCGCGCCGGTCCGCGTTCGCCGTCCGGGTGGAAGAAGAACGCGCTGTCCATGCCCCGGCAGGACCCGTCGAGCTGCCAGTCCCACACATCGGCGTTCGGCCCGGGAAGCCTGCGAGTGTCCGCCATTGCCGCCGCCTCCATAGTCACAGGGAATCTGTGTCTGTCCACCGTCCCGAGTGGAGCGAATTACTCCATTCGGCGCAACGTGTTACACGCTAGAACCGCGCCAATGCTTGTTCAAGGGTGATCGACTCATCGGTTGCGCGGTTCAGCCGATCGGCATTCGCCGGTTGACGCAGCGTGTTCGTCCGTCCGGTTGCCGGTCGTCCGGAGTCACCCGACGATGGGGGAGTGCCGACCGAAACCGCGCCCGGGAGTCCCGGAGAGTCGGCGTCCGGGGCCGAGCCGACTCTCCCGGTCGCCGCGGTGGCGCGCAGGCTCGGCGTCGCCCCCGCCACGCTGCGCACCTGGGACCGCCGCTACGGCCTGGGCCCGAGCGGGCGCACCACCGGCAGGCACCGCCGCTACGCCCCCGCCGACCTGGCCCGGCTGGAGCTGATGCGCCGGGCGCTGCTCAACGGTGCCGCCCCGGCCGAGGCCGCCGAGTACGCGCTGCGCGTCTCCGCCGACCCGGCCGCGCTCGCCGACCTGGAGCTGCCCGACCCGGACGCCGTCGCGGCCAGGGTGCGCGGCGGGCCGCCCGGCGGTGGTCCCCGGGTGCGCGAGCTGGTCCGCGCGGTGCTGGCCATGGACGACGCCGCGGTGACCGCCGCGCTGGCCGCCGCCCTGGTCGACCGGGGCGTGCTGTGGGTGTGGGACGAGCTGGTGGGGCCGGTGCTGGCCGCGGTCGGGGTCGGCTGGACGCACCCGGCCGACGCGGGCACCGAGGTCGCCCACCTGCTGACCGAGTGCGTGCTGACCGAGGTGGTCCGGGCGACCCCGCCGGTGCGCGGGCCCGCGCGGGTGCTGCTGTGCGGGGCCCCGGGCGAGCGCTACGGCCTGCCGCTGTACGTGGTGCGCGCCGCGCTGGCCGAGCGCGGGGTCGCGGTGCGGCTGCTCGGCGCCGCGCTGCCCGCCCCGGCGCTGGCCGCCGCCGCAGGCCGGACCGGGCCCGCGGTCGTGGCGGTCTGGGCGCAGGCGGCCGCGCACGCCGACCCCGCCGTCCTGCGCGCGGTCCCGACCGCCCGGCCGCGGCCGCGGCTGCTCGCCTGCGGGCCGGGCTGGACCGCCGCCGGGTTGTCCACGAGGGTGGAACACCTCCCCGATGTGGGTGACACAGTCGGGCGCATCGTTTCAGTGTTGACCCCTGCCGCAGACTCCCCTCGTGAGTGACCCTGATCTGTGGGACGCGGCCTTCGGCCGCACACCCGGCGCAGACCCCTTCCGGCCCCCGCGAACCCCCGGGGACGCCTGGCTCGCCGGGGTCGCGCTCGGTGGCCGCGGCCACTACGCCGCGGCCGTGGCCCGGCTGGTGCCGCTGCTGACCGACCGCGACCCGGTGCTCGTCGCGCTCGCCGCCGCCGCCCTCGGCTCGCACCGCAGGCAGTTGGGCGGGCACGCCGCCGCCCAGGTGCTCGACGGCCGGGGGCTGGCCGCGCTGGCCCGCGCCCCGGCCGACCACCCCCGGCTGCCGGAGGCGCGCTCGGACGTCCTGCTCGGCCTGGCCGCCGACGCCGTCGGGCTCGGCCGCACGGCGCGGGCGCGGTCGCTCACCGCCGCCGAGGCCGACGGCCCGGACCCGGGCTGGCGCGGGCGCATCCGCCGGGGTTGGCTGGCCGCGGAGGTCGAACTGGGCGCCGGGCGGGCCGCGGCGGCGCTGGACCCGGCCAGGGCCGCGCACGCCGCGGCGGTCGACTCCGGCTCCACCCGGCACCGGGTCAAGTCGGCGATGGTGCTCGGCGCGGCCCTGGCCGCGGTCGGGGCGGGCGCGGAGGCGCTGCCGCTCGTCACCGGGGCGCTCACCGACGCCGGGGAGGCCGGGTTGCCGCCGCTGCGCTGGCCGTGCCTGCTGCTGCTCGCGGCGCTCGACCCGGCGGCGGCGGCCCGGCACGCTGAAGACGCGGAGCGCGTCCTGCACTGTGTGTTACGACACGCCGACCCGCCCGGCCGGGAACTCGCGGTCGCCTCGCCATGGCTTCCGACCTCGGATTTTGTCGTTGGTCCGAACAGGTGACCACGACCGATCGGCAATACGGTGAACTCGTTGACAGATTTACCACCGCATCGTGTCAAGGTTCGGCGCCAAGCGTCCGATAGGGGATATGGAACGTCACTCGGCTGCAGGAAGGAGTCCCCGTGACAACGGTCTTGATCTGCGACGACCGGCGCAGCGTGCGGGAGGGCTTGACCCGTGTCATGTCTGCTGTACCAGGGGTCAGTCGCATCGACTGTGTAGCGCACGGTGACGAGTTGCTCGCCCGCTTCTCCCGGCAGCCGGTGGATGTCGTGCTCGTCGGCACGCAGCGCGCGGTGCCCACCGGTGTGGAGGCCACCCGGCGACTCGTCTCGGCGAACCCCCAGGCCAACGTCATCGTCTTCGGCGCGCCCGACGACGCGGGCAGCATCGCCGCCGCGATCGCGGGCGGTGCCCGCGGCTACCTGCGCTGGGACGCCTCGCGCCCCGAGCTGGTCGCGGCGCTGGCGCACACCCTGGCCAGCACCTCCGTGCCCGCGCCCCGGCAGCCCTCGGACCCCGGGGTCCAGCTCACCGACCGCGAGCTGCAGGTGCTGCGCGGGATGAGCCAGGGCAAGAGCAACGGCCAGATCGGCCGCGAGCTGTACCTCTCCGAGGACACGGTGAAGACGCACGCGCGTCGGCTCTTCCGCAAGCTCGGCGTGCGCGACCGCGCGCAGGCCGTCGCGCACGGGTTCCGGCGCGGCCTGGTCTCCTAGGGACCGATCCGCTGTCGGCGGCGAGCCGTGTGTGCCCGGGTGGGGAGGGGCGCGCACGGCTCGCCGTGCGTCCACCGACCTGCCCGCGCGCGAGCGGGACCGGGCGGGTAGTGTGCGCTCTGTCACGCCGTCGTTCGACCCTCCGGGTGACCCCGGTCGACGAATGCCCACAAAGCGCTTCCGACCAGGACGGTACGGTGGACCACGGGTGCGGCCCGGCCGCACCCGCCTCTTCCGCCGTTGACCGAACCAGTAACACCAGGGCTGCATTCTGCGATGACCACATTGGGGGACGGACTGGACGCGTCGGTGAGCGCCGCCGTCGAGGGTGACCCTCGGGCCATCGAGCGGGTGCTCGCGTCCGTGCGTCCCCTGGTGGTGCGGTACTGCCGCGCCCGTGTCGGAAGGCAGGAACGCTCGTACGCCTCGGCGGACGACGTGGCCCAGGAGGTGTGTCTCGCGGTGTTGACGGCGCTGCCCGGCTACCGCGACCAAGGCCGCCCGTTCCTGGCGTTCGTCTACGGGATCGCCGCCCACAAGGTCGCCGACGCCCACCGGGCCTCCTCGCGTAACCGATCGGAGCCCGTCGCCGATGTTCCCGACGGGCCGGAAACCGAAGCCGGTCCGGAGCAGCGGGCGATGCAGGGGGAGCTCAGCAGGCGGATGAACGACCTCTTGCAGGTCCTGCCGGACAAGCAGCGCGAGATCGTGGTGCTGCGGGTGGTGGTGGGGCTGTCGGCTGAGGAGACGGCCGAGGCGGTCGGCTCGACACCCGGAGCGGTCCGGGTGGCCCAGCACCGTGCACTTGCCAGGTTGCGGAAGACTTTGTCCGCGGAGGAGGTGGTCTGAGATGCCCGACCAGGGTGATCGGAACGAGTTCGGGACGGCGGACGAGACCGCGTCCCGCGCGGAGCAGCCGAGGTCGAACGTGACCCCGGTGGTGTTCGGCGACCCCGACCGCCGCACCGAGCGCTTCGAGGGGCTGGAGATGGCCGACCCGGACGACTTCGCCGACGACGAGGGCGCGGTCGACATCTCCCTGGTGCACGCCGACGACGCCTTCCTCGACTCCCTCGGCGCCGCCCTGCGCGACGAGCGCACCACCCCCGCCCAGGACTTCCGCGACGACGAACTCGCCCTCCTGCTGACCTCCTGGCGCGACGAGGTCGACGCCGCCCCGATGGGCGAGCTCGTCGACACCCAGCTCGCCCAGGCCACGGTGCTGCAGGCCCGCACCCGCAAGCGCCACCGCAGGCCCCGCCTGCTGGTCCCGTTCGCGGCGGCGGCCGCGGTCCTCGCCATCGCCTTCACCGGCGCGGGCCTCGCCGCCCGCGACGCCCACCCCGGCGACACGCTGTGGAGCCTGACCAAGGTCCTCTACGCCGACCACGCCCGCTCGGTCGAGGCGGCGGCCTCGGTCCGCGCCGACCTGGAGATCGCCCAGGCCGCGCTGAACCAGGGCAACGTCGCCGAGGCCAAGGGCAAGCTCGAAGAGGCCAAGCAGGAACTCCCCTCGGTCAGCAACGAGGACGGCCGCACCGACCTCGCCGCCCAGCACGCCGACCTGCTCTCGCTGCTGCGCGGCAACCCGGCCGACCCGGCCACGCCCCCGCCGCTGCCCAACCCGTCCACCGTCGCCCCGGTGGTCACGACGCCCCCGGCCACCAGCCACCCGCCGAAGCCGACCACGGTGACGCAGCCGAGCAACCCCCCGTCGTCGACCACCCCGCCGCTCCCCTCCACCACCCCGGAGGACCCCCCGGTCAGCACCACGGTGCCCACCGCGACCGGCGAGGTCCCGCGCGAGGAACCGGAGGACACCCCCTCCGACACCGGCACCCAGGGCGAAGCGACCCCGAACGACGCGGAAGCCTAGGAACGCGAGCCAGACGTGTGAGAGGCCCCACCGGAAAATCCGGTGGGTCCTCTCACACGTTCACGGTGGGTGGGGCGGGCGGTTGGAGGCGCTGACCGGGGCACAACCACCCGGTCGAGCACCTCACACCGGGCGGGCGAACCGCTAGTGGGCGTTCTCGCTGGAGGTGACCCCGTCGGCGAACCCCCGGCAGTACTCCCAGCTCACGTAGCACTCCGGGTCCGGGTCGAACGCGGGCTCGTGCGGCCGCATCCGCCCGTCGTCGAGCAACTGGCGCAGGCTCGACGCCAGCAACTCCCAGTCGTGGTAGTGCGGCTCGTCGCACTCCCCGCAGTCGACCACGATGCCGCGCAGCCCGCGCGGCTCCAGCAGCGCCTGGTAGACGGCCAGGTCGGCCAGGTCGCCGACCAGGTCCTCCCGCTCCTCGGCGGTCATCGGCCGGTCGTCGTGGTCGTGGTGTTCGTCCAGGGCGCGCGCCGGGTCCTCCGGGTCGCCGTGGAACGGGTCGGGTGGCAGCCCATCCCCGGGGAACGGGTTGGGCGGAACTGCGTCATGCGGCACGAGCACGCACGGTACCCGCCGACTGGCCCAGTGTCCCCCGGATACCATGGGGTGACCGTGCCGCGGGGTGTGTTCTCGCGGGTGCACGGCCCCGCGGGTGCACGGCGGGGTGCGCTCCCCGGCCGCCGCCTGCACCACCTGTTCCGCCAGCCATGCAGGAAGGTCCGCGACCCACCATGACCAGCGAACTCAACGCTGACGGAGTCCCGCCCAAGTTCGCCACCCTCGGCCTGACCTTCGACGACGTGCTGTTGCAGCCCGCGCAGTCCGACGTGATCCCGAGCAGTGTCGACACCTCCACCCGGGTCTCCCGCAACGTCACCCTGCGGATTCCGATCCTGTCCGCCGCCATGGACACCGTCACCGAGGCGCGGATGGCGATCGCCATGGCCCGCCAGGGCGGCATCGGCATCCTGCAGCGCAACCTGTCCATCGAGGAGCAGGCCCGGCAGGCGGAGACGGTCAAGCGCTCGGAGGCGGGCATGGTGACCGACCCGGTCACCTGCTCGCCGGAGGACACCCTCGCCGAGGTCGACGCCATGTGCGCCAGGTACCGGATCTCCGGGCTGCCGGTGACCGACGCCCAGGGCATCCTGGTCGGCATCATCACCAACCGGGACATGCGCTTCGAGGTCGACCACAGCCGCAGGGTCTCCGAGGTGATGACCCAGGGCCCGCTGATCACCGCCCAGGTGGGCGTGTCCGCCGAGGCGGCGCTGGGGCTGCTGCGCAGGCACAAGGTGGAGAAGCTGCCGATCGTCGACGGCGACGGCAAGCTGCGCGGGCTGATCACGGTCAAGGACTTCGTCAAGACCGAGCAGTTCCCCAACGCCACCAAGGACCCGGACGGCAGGCTCGTCTGCGGCGCCGCGTGCGGTGTCGGCGACGACGGCTACAAGCGGGCCATGACGCTGTTCGAGGCGGGCGTGGACGTGCTGATGGTCGACACCGCGCACGGGCACTCCCGCGCGGTCCTCGACATCGTGTCCCGGTTGAAGAAGGAGCTGGGCGACGCGGTTGACGTCGTCGGCGGCAACGTGGCCACCCGCGCGGGCGCGCAGGCCATGGTGGACGCGGGCGCGGACGGCGTGAAGGTCGGCGTCGGCCCGGGTTCCATCTGCACCACCCGCGTGGTGGCCGGGGTCGGCGTGCCGCAGATCACCGCCATCCACGAGGCGTCGCTGGCCTGCGCCCCGGCGGGCATCCCGGTCATCGGCGACGGCGGCATCCAGTACTCCGGCGACATCGCCAAGGCCATCGCGGCCGGGGCGAGCGCGGTCATGCTGGGCAGCCTGCTGGCGGGCACCGCGGAGGCCCCCGGCGACCTGGTCCTGGTCAGCGGCAAGCAGTTCAAGACCTACCGCGGCATGGGTTCGCTGGGCGCCATGCAGTCGCGCGGCGAGGCCAAGTCCTACTCCAAGGACCGCTACTCCCAGGACGACGTGCTCTCCGACGACAAGCTGGTGCCCGAGGGCATCGAGGGCCGGGTGCCGTTCCGCGGCCCGCTGTCGTCGGTCATCTACCAGCTCGTCGGCGGCCTGCGCGCGGGCATGGGCTTCACCGGGTCGCGCACGATCGCCGACCTGCAGCAGGCCCAGCTCGTCCGGATCACGGCGGCCGGGCTCAAGGAGAGCCACCCGCACGACATCACCATGACCGTCGAGGCACCGAACTACACCACCCGCTGAACCCTCGGCGGCCCCGGAAAGGAACACCAGTGCGGGATCTAGTCGACATCGGCATGGGGCGCACCGCTCGGCGCGCCTTCGGCCTCGACGACGTGGAGATCGTGCCGTCGCGGCGCACCCGGTCGTCCTCGGACGTGGCGACCACCTGGCAGATCGATGCCTACCGGTTCGACATCCCGCTGATCACCCACCCCACCGACGCGGTGGTGTCCCCGGCGGGCGCGGTCGCCGTGGGGAAGCTGGGCGGCCTCGGGGTGCTCAACGCCGAGGGCCTGTGGGCCCGGCACGCCGACCCGGAGAAGGCGCTGGCCCGGCTGGTCGAGGCCGCCGACGCCGGTGAGGAGCCGGGCGCGCTGGTGCGCGTCCTGCAGGAGCTGCACGCCGCGCCGATCCAGCCGGACCTGGTCGCCGAGGCGATCCGGCAGGTGCGCGAGTCCGGGGTGACGGTCTCGGCGCGGGTCAGCCCGCAGAACGCCGCGCTGCTGGCCCCCGGGCTCATCGCCGCCGGGGTGGAGATCCTCGTCGTGCAGGGCACCATCGTCTCCGCCGAGCACGTGGCGCGCGGGGCGGACGAGCCGCTGAACCTCAAGAGCTTCATCGGCGGCCTGGACATCCCGGTCATCGCGGGCGGCGCGCACGACTACCGCACCGCGATGCACCTGATGCGCACCGGCGCGGCGGGCGTCATCGTCGGCTACGGCCACTGCGACGGCGTCACCTCCACCGACAGCTCGCTGGGCATCGGCGTCCCGATGGCCACCGCGATCGTCGACGCCGCCGCCGCCCGCCGCGACTACCTCGACGAGACCGGCGGCCGCTACGTGCACGTCATCGCCGACGGCGAGGTCAACACCAGCGGCGACATCGCCAAGTCCATCGCCTGCGGCGCCGACGCGGTGATGCTCGGCGCCCCGCTGGCCGCCGCCGACACGGCGCCGGGCAAGGGCCTGTACTGGACCTCGGCGGCGGCGCACCCGTCGCTGCCGCGCAGCCGGGTCCTGCCGGTCGCCGACGAGGTGGGCATCGACCTGAACACCCTGCTGTTCGGCCCGTCCGGCGAGGCCGAGGGCCTGGTCAACCTGTTCGGCGCCCTGCGCCGGGCGATGGCCAAGACCGGCTACTCCGACCTCAAGGAGTTCCAGCGGGTGGGCCTCACCGTCCGCTCGTGAAGGTCACCGACGTGGAGAACACCCGCACCCGGCGCGCGCCGGGTGCGGCTCGGTCCACCGAGGGGGGCGGCGCGCGCCGCGACGCGGTGACGTCCGGCGCGCCGCGGTCGGACCACGGGTGAGCCGCGTCGTGCTCGCCGAGGCGGACGGGATCGCCTTGGCCGAGGCGTTCCCGGAAGACCGGGCCGCGCTGGCCGCGGGCTCGGACGGCGCCTTCGACGTCGACCCCGACGACCGGCCGCAGGTGCCGCCGGTGGGCCTGGTGCGCGCCGCCGTGCTCGACGCCGCCACCGGTGGGCTGCTCGGGCAGGTCAGTTGGCACCAGGTCGGCTGGGGGCGGACGCGGGCGTGCGCGGCGTGGAACATCGGGATCGCGCTGCTGCCCGCCGCCCGGGGGCGCCGGGCCGGGGTGGGGGCGCTGCGGCTGACCGCGCGGCACCTGTTCGCCACCACCGACCTCGACCGGGTGGAGGCGGCCACCGACGTCGACAACCTGGCGGCGCGACGGGCGCTGGAGGGGGCGGGCTTCCGCGCGGAGGGCACGGTCCGGGGCGCGCAGCTCCGCGGTGGGGTGCGCCGGGACGTGGCGCTCTACGGACTGTTGCGTTTCGACGGGTAACGGTATGGGTGTTACTGCAAGTCACACAAAAGTGGCCCCCGCCCCTAGCCTTCCGTGTGACCAAACGCCTAACCTCGGGGTATGGCTGCGCAACTCACCGGTAACAAGGCGGACTACGACGTCGTGGTGGTGGGGTCGGGGTTCGGCGGCAGTGTCGCCGCCCTCCGGCTGACCGAGAAGGGCTACCGGGTCGCCGTGGTCGAGGCGGGGCGCCGGTTCGCCGACGACGAGTTCGCCGAGACCTCCTGGGACCTGCGCCGCTACCTGTGGGCGCCCCAGTTCGGGTGCTACGGCATCCAGCGCATCCACATGCTCAAGGACGTCATGATCCTGGCGGGCGCCGGGGTCGGCGGCGGGTCGCTGGTCTACGCGAACACCCTCTACCGGCCGCTCAAGCCGTTCTACAACGACAAGCAGTGGGCGCACATCACCGACTGGGAGTCGGAGCTGGCGCCGCACTACGACCAGGCCTCCCGGATGCTCGGCGTGGTGACCAACCCGACGACCACCCCGGCCGACGAGGTCATGCAGAAGGTCGCCGCCGACATGGGCGTGTCCGACACCTTCCACCCGACCCCGGTCGGCGTGTACTTCGACAAGCCGGGCGAGCAGGTCGCCGACCCGTACTTCGGCGGCGCGGGCCCCGAGCGCACCGGCTGCACCGAGTGCGGCTCGTGCATGACCGGCTGCCGCGTCGGCGCGAAGAACACCCTGGTCAAGAACTACCTGTACCTGGCGGAGCAGGGCGGCGCCAAGGTCATCCCGCTGACCACCGTGACCGCGCTGCGCGAGCGCGCCGACGGCACCTACGAGGTGGACCTGCGCAAGACCGGCACCCGGTCGAAGGCGTTCCGCACCTCCATCACCGCCGACCGGGTCATCCTGGCGGCGGGCACCTGGGGCACCCAGAACCTGCTGCACAAGATGAAGGACTCCGGCACCCTGCCGAAGCTGTCGGCCAAGCTGGGCGAGCTGACCCGCACCAACTCCGAGGCGATCATCGGCTCCGGCCGCACCTCGGTCGACCCGGAGCGCAACTACAGCGAGGGCGTGGCCATCACCTCCTCGATCCACCCGAACGAGAACACCCACATCGAGCCGTGCCGCTACGGCAAGGGCAGCAACGCCATGGGCCTGCTGCAAACCCTGGCCTCCGACGGCGACTCGGCGACGCCCCGGTTCGTGCAGGTGCTCAAGGGCCTGATCACCAAGCCCAGCTCGGTCCGGCTGCTGATCGGCCGCCGCTGGTCGGAGCGGACGATGATCCTGCTGGTGATGCAGTCGCTGGACAACTCGATCACCACCTTCACCAAGAAGGGCCTGTTCGGCAGGCGCAAGTACACCTCCAAGCAGGGCCACGGCGAGCCCAACCCGACGTTCATCAAGGCCGGGTACGACGCCAACCAGCACACCGCCAGGCACATCGGCGGCGTCGCGGGCGGCACCTGGAACGAGATGATGAACATCCCGCTCACCGCCCACTTCCTCGGCGGCGCCACCATCGCCGAGACCCCCGAGGACGGCGTGATCGACCCGTACCACCGGGTGCACAACTACCCGGGCATCTCCGTGGTCGACGGCGCCGCGATCACCGCCAACCTGGGCGTGAACCCGTCGCTGACGATCACCGCCCAGGCCGAGCGCGCGTTCTCGTTCTGGCCCAACAAGGGCGAGGTCGACACCCGACCGGCGCAGGGCACCGGCTACCGGCGCATCGCCCCGGTCGCCCCGGCCCGCCCCGCCGTCCCCGCCGACGCCCCGGGCGCCCTGCGCCTGCCGATCGTCGACATCCGCACCAACGGCAAGTCCACGCTGAAGGCCACCCAGTCCTGATCCACCGCCTGAGCGTCAGCCTGCTCGACGCCGACCCGCCCATCTGGCGCCTGCTGGAGGTCCGGTCGTCGACGACCCTCGCCGAGCTGAGCGCGGTCATCCAGACCGCGTTCGGCTGGTCGGGGGAGCACCAGCACGTCTTCACCACCCCGCACGGCCTCGTCGCCGACCCCGGGGCGGACCTCCCCGCCGCCGACGAGCGGACGGTCACCCTCGCCGAGGCCATGACCCACGGCCACCTCCAGTACCGCTACGACCTCGGCGACGCCTGGGACCACCTGGTGCGCCTGGAGAAGGTCACCCCCTCCGACCCGCGCCTGCGCTACCCCCGCTGCACCGACGGCGCCCGGGCGGCCCCACCGGAACACGTCGCGGGCGGCGTCCACGGCTACGCGGCCCTGCTCTCCGTCCTCCCCCACCCAGACCACCCGGACCACCCCCACCTCACCGAGTACCTCGACGCCGACTTCGACCCCAACCACTTCTCCGCCACCGCGATCGACGCCGAACTCCGCGACTGAGTCCCCCGGCCCACCGCCGGTCGTCCGGCGGGAGCGGTGGGCGCGGGCGGCCCCCACCCCTGAGTTGTCCACAGGTTCATCAGCGCTCTGTACTCGGTCGGGCACGCGTGGCAATGTCGGGTGGGTGAGCGATGAGCCTGTTCTGATCGTCGGCGCCGGGCCGGTGGGGTTGACCGGTGCGCTGCTGCTCGCCCGGCACGGGGTGCCGAGCGTGGTGCTGGAGGCGTTGCCGGGGCGGGTGCCTGCGGGCAGCCGGGCGATCTGCGTGCAGCGGGACGTGCTGGACGTGCTGGAGCGGGCCGGGGTCGGGCGCGCGGTGGTGGACGCGGGGGTCACCTGGTACTCGGGGCGGATGTTCTTCCGGGAGCGGGAGGTGTTCGCGCAGACCTTCCCCGAGCCGCCGCCGGGGCAGTTCCCGCCGTTCGTCAACACACCGCAGAACGTGGTGGAGCGGTTGCTGGTGGAGCGGGTCGCCGGGGAACCGTTGGTGGACCTGCGGTACGGCAGTCGGGTCGTGGGGGTGTCGCAGGACGAATCGTCTGTCTCAGTTGAACTGTCCACAGGGGAGTTCGTGGTCGGTTCGCACTGCATCGCCGCTGACGGCAGTCGGTCGGGGGTGCGCAGGGCGCTGGGGTTGCCGTTCGAGGGGAACTCCTTCGACGACCGGTTCCTGATCACCGACATCCGGGCCAAGCTGGAGGAGTCGGTGCCCGAGCGCCGGTTCTACTTCGACCCGCCGTTCAACCCGGGGCGGCAGGTGCTGCTGCACCCGCAGCCGGATTCGGTGTGGCGCATCGACTGGCAGGTGCCGCGCGACTTCGACCTGGCCGCCGAGACGGCCGACGGGCGCCTGGACGAGCGCATCCGGGCCGTCATCGGCGAGGTGGGCCACGAGCTGATCTGGGCCTCCGCCTACCGGTTCCACCAGCGGCGCGTCCCCGCCATGGTCGTCGGGCGGGTCCTCCTCGCCGGGGACTGCGCCCACCTGATGAGCCCCTTCGGCGCCCGCGGCATGAACTCCGGGCTGGCCGACGTGGAGAACGCCGCCTGGAAGGTCGCCGCCACCCGCGCGGGCTGGGGCGGCCCCGGCCTCCTCGCCACCTACGACACCGAACGCGGCGCCGCCACCGACGAGAACCTCCGGGTCACCGCCACCACCATGCGCTTCCTCGTCCCCGCCGACGACGCCCAGCGCGCCCACCGCCAGGACGTCCTCACCCGCGCCACCACCGACCCCGCCGCCCGCGCCGAGATCGACTCCGGCAAGTTCTCCGAACCCTTCTGGTACCTCGACTCGCCCCTCACCACCCCGGCCGCCCCGGCGGACCTGGCGAGCTTCCCCCGCACCCCCAACACCGCCCGGCCGCCACTGCCCGGCGTCCTCTGCCCGGACGCCGCGCTCCCCGCCGCCACCCGCCTGCGCGACACCTTCGGCCCCCGCTGCACCGTCCTCGCCGCCCCCGGTGCTGCTCCACCTGCCCTGCCGGACGTCACCGTGGTCCCGGTCTCGGCGGAGGTCGCGGCGACCCTCCGCCTTCCCTGGGCCGGGGTGGCCCTGGTCCGCCCGGACGGCTTCCTGGCGGCGGTCTTGTCCTCAGTGGACTTGGGTGCGACCCTCCCCGCTGCCGTCCGCCGAGCCACTGGATGGGCTTGAGGAAGCCGGTTTTTGCGTTGGGTGCCCGGGTGGGTGGGTGTGTTTGGCCGGGGCCCCTATGGCGATCATGTGCTCCAGTGCGTCAGGTGGGGCTGAAAAGATGCCCCACCGCCCAGGCAGGCTGTCACATGATCGCCACCCCCGGCCAAACACATCCACCCACCCGGGCCTCTGCGTAGCCGGGGCGGCGGTTCTCGGGGTGGTCGGCTGGGCCGCTGTGCCCGGTGGGGTTTGTCGTGGGTGGTGGTCGGGTCGGCTGCCCGCCGCATCCGCTGCGCGTCTCCCCGAGTAGTGGTGGGATCGAGCCGGGAGGCGCACATGTCGGGGATCAGCAGGCGGTCATTGCTCCGCGCGGCCGGAGTGGGCGCTGTGGCGTGGGGTGCGGCGGCCTGCACCGGTGCGCCGGACGCGCAGCCCACGACGAACCCGGCCACCACCGTGCCCTCGACCACGCCACCCACCGTGCCGACCATCCGCCCGGCGCCCGTCCCGCCAGATTGGGACGCCCTCCGCGCCCGGCTCGACGGGGCCCTCAGCCTGCCCGCCGACCGCGGTTTCACCGCCGCGCACCGCCTCTACAGCCCCGACTTCGACAGCCGCACCCCCGCGGCCGTCGCCCGGGTCGCTACCGCCGAGCACGTGCGGGCCTGCGTGGACACCGCCCGCGCCTCCCGCCTGCCGATCGCGGCCCGCAGCGGCGGTCACAGCTACGCAGGCTACTCCGCCCCGGACAACGGCCTCGTCGTCGACCTGCGCGGGATGGCCGCGGTGCGGGTCGCCCCGGACGGCATCGCCACCGTCCAGGCCGGGGCCCGGCTCATCGAGGTCTACCGGGCGCTCGCCGCGGCCGGGCGGTGCCTGCCCGCGGGTACCTGCCCCAGCGTCGGCATCGCGGGCCTGACCCTCGGTGGCGGCATCGGGGTGCTGACCCGCAAGTACGGCCTCACCTGCGACCGGTTGACCGCCGTCCGGGTCGTCACCGCCGACGGGGCGCTGCGCACGGCCGCGCCGGACAGCGAGCCCGACCTGTTCTGGGCGCTGCGCGGTGGTGGGGGCGGGAACTTCGGCATCGCCACCGAGTTCACCTTCCGCACCGAGCCCGCCCCGCGGGTCACC
Source organism: Actinokineospora spheciospongiae (assembly GCF_003182415.1). Classification (NCBI taxonomy): domain Bacteria; kingdom Bacillati; phylum Actinomycetota; class Actinomycetes; order Pseudonocardiales; family Pseudonocardiaceae; genus Actinokineospora; species Actinokineospora spheciospongiae. The sequence goes on from NZ_QHCP01000003.1 coordinate 364,524, forward strand.
ACGTTCGCCACCGCGTTCCCGGCGGGCGCCGCGCCGGAGGTCTTCGCCGCCTGGCAGGAGTGGCTGCCCGGTTCGCCCGCCGAGCTGTGGTCGACCGTGTCGCTCAGCGCGGGCCGCAGGGCGCACCTCAGCGGCTGCTTCATCGGCACCCCGGCCGGGCTCAACCCGCTGCTGGACGCCGTGATCGCCCGCACCGGCGCCAAACCCACCAGCCGCCAGGTCGTCGAACGGTCCTACCTGGACGCCATGCTGTTCTACGCTGGCTGCACCGAGTGTTCCCCGGACTCCGTGCGCCGCCAGACCTTCACCGCGTCCTCGCGGGTCCTGAGCACCCCGGTGGCAGACCCGACCGCCCTCGCCGCCCTGCTCGACGGGACGTCCGAACTCGACCTGCTCGTCGACTCCCTCGGCGGCGCGGTCGCGGAAGTCGCCCCCGCCGACAGCGCCTTCCCGCACCGCAGCGCCCTGGCGACCGTGCAGGTCTTCCAGAGCGGTCACAACCCCGGGGCCATGACCGCGGTCCGCGACGGCCTCGCGGCCCTGGGCGTGAAGGACGGCTACGTCAACTACATCGACCCCACCATGCCCGACTGGGCGGGCGCCTACTACGGCGCCAACCTGCCCCGCCTCGCGACCGTCGCCGCCCGGTACGACCCCGACTCCGTCTTCGCCTTCCCCCAGGCGATCCGGGCCTGACCGGGTGCGGTCAGGCCCGGGTGCCGGTCACAGCAGCAGGTCCGACAGGACCATCGTCTGCTCCTCGGTGAAGTCGTCCATCGCCGAGCGGATGCCCTCGCGGCCGGTGCCGGAGCCCTTCACACCGCCGTAGGGCATCTGGTCGGCCCGGTAGGACGGGACGTCGCCGATGACCACGCCGCCGACCTCCAGTTCCGCCGCCGCGCGGAAGGCCAGTTGCACGTCGCGGGTGAACACGCCCGCCTGGAGGCCGTAGTCGGTGCTGTTGGCCTGCTCGAACGCCTCCTCGACCGAGTCGACCGTCGACACGACCAGGACCGGGCCGAAGACCTCCTCGCGGCAGACCTTGGCGTCGGCGGGGACGTCGGCGAGCACCGTGGGGGCGACGGTGGCGCCGTCGCGGGTGCCGCCGGTGAGGACCTTCGCGCCCGCGGCCTCGGCCTCGGCGATCCAGCCCGCGACCCGCTCGGCGTTGTCCTCGTCGATCAGCGGGCCCACCTCGACCTCCGGGTCGTGCGGGTCGCCGGTGCGCAGGGCCTCGACCGCGGCCACCAGCTTCGGCACGAATTCCCCGGCGACCGACCGGTGCACGATGACCCGCTGCACCGCGATGCACGACTGCCCGGCCTGGTAGTTGCCGAAGGTGGCGATCCGCGTCGCCGCCAGGTCCAGGTCGGTCCAGTCCGGGCAGACGATGGCGGCGCTGTTGCTGCCCAGTTCCATCACCACGTGCTTGCGCGGCGCCGAGTCCATGATCCCCCAGCCGACGCCGGTGGAGCCGGTGAACGAGATGACCGGCAGCCGGGGGTCCTCGATGAGCGTGGACATTGCCGACCCGCGCACCGGCAGCACCGAGAACGCGCCTTCCGGCAGGTCGGTCTCGGCCAGGATCTCCCCGAGCAGCAGCGCCGAGAGCGGGGTGGCCGACGCGGGCTTGACGATCACCGGGGCGCCGACCGCCAGCGCGGGCGCCACCTTGTGCGCGACCAGGTTCAGCGGGAAGTTGAACGGCGCCACCGCCAGCACCGGCCCGCGCGGGCGCCGCCGGATCACCCCGAGCCGACCCTCCCCGCCCGGGTCGGTGTCGAGCCGCTGGAGTTCACCGACGTGCCTGCGCGCCTCCTCCGCGGCGAAGCGGAACGTGGAGACCGCGCGGTGCACCTCCACCTCCGCCCACTTGAGCGGCTTGCCGTTCTCGGCGGTGATGGTCTCGGCGACCTCCTCGATCCGCTCGGCCAGCGCGGCCGAGACGTGGTCGAGCGCGGTGGCGCGCACGTGCGCCGGGGTCGAGCGGAACTCCTTGGCCACCGCCGTCGCCGCGGCGACCGCCCGCTCCACCTGATCGAGTGAGGGCACCGACACCGCGGCGACCTCGGTCCCGTCGTACGGGTGGCGCACCTGGAAGGTGTCCTCGCTGCTCTCCGCCTTGCCCGCGACCCAGAACGGGCGCGGCTTGGCCACGACGGCGTGTTCTTCGACGCTCATACCGACAACCGTAGGCCCGAGCCCGCCGGGAAGCTCGCCAAGTTACGATGGCGGTGGCTGACCGACGGTGGTGACTAGGGTTCCGCCGCACCCGGAGCGGGTGCGGGTCTGGTTCGAGCGTCACGGAAAACCGGTGCGGACGTGGGCACCGGCAGGCATCTCCGGGAGAGAAACCCAGGGAGGGACCGGTCGGCACACAGTGCTGGGCTGCTGTGTGCCGGGTGGGGTCCTGCTCGTGCGCCTGCTCCCGGGGAAAGCGGAGTCATCACATGTCAGACGAGAACAAGCCCGTCCTGGTCGTGGACTACGGCGCGCAGTACGCGCAGCTCATCGCCCGCCGGGTGCGCGAGGCGCAGGTCTACTCCGAGGTCGTGCCGCACACCACGCCGGTCGCGGAGATGCTGGCGAAGGACCCGGCGGCGATCGTGCTGTCCGGCGGTCCCTCCAGCGTCTACGCCGAGGGCGCCCCGCGGGTCGACCCGGCGCTGTTCGAGGCGGGCGTGCCGGTGTTCGGCATCTGCTACGGCTTCCAGGCCATGGCGGGCGCGCTCGGCGGCACCGTCGAGCACACCGGCACCCGCGAGTACGGTCGCACCGACCTCGGTGCCGAGGGCGGGGTGCTGCACGACGCCCTGCCCGCCCGGCACCCGGTGTGGATGAGCCACGGCGACTGCGTGACCAAGGCCCCCGAGGGCTTCACCGTCACCGCGTCCTCCGCCGGTGCCCCGGTCGCGGCGTTCGAGGACACCGCGCGCCGCTTCGCCGGGGTGCAGTACCACCCGGAGGTGGGCCACTCCCCGCACGGGCAGGAGGTGTTGCGCCGCTTCCTGCACGACGTCGCGGGCCTGGCGCCGCGCTGGACCACCGCCTCCATCGTCGACGAGCAGGTCGAGCGCGTCCGCGCCCAGGTCGGCGACGGCCGGGCCATCTGCGGGCTGTCCGGCGGCGTGGACTCCGCGGTGGCCGCCGCCCTGGTGCACCGCGCCATCGGCGACCGGCTCACCTGCGTCTTCGTCGACCACGGCCTGCTGCGCGCGGGCGAGCGCGCCCAGGTGGAGCGCGACTACGTCTCCGCGACCGGCGTGCGCCTGGTGACCGTGGACGCCCGCGAGCGGTTCCTCGCCGCGCTGGCCGGGGTGACCGACCCGGAGCAGAAGCGCAAGATCATCGGCCGCGAGTTCATCCGCGTGTTCGAACAGGCGGAGCTGGACCTGCAGGCCGAGGCGGGCGGCGACAAGTACCGCTACCTGGTCCAGGGCACCCTCTACCCGGACGTGGTGGAGTCCGGCGGCGGCACCGGCGCGGCGAACATCAAGAGCCACCACAACGTCGGCGGCCTGCCCGAGGACCTCGACTTCGAGTTGGTCGAGCCGCTGCGCGCGCTGTTCAAGGACGAGGTCCGCCGGGTCGGCACCGAGTTGGGGCTGCCGGAGACCATCGTGCAACGCCAGCCGTTCCCCGGTCCCGGCCTGGGCATCCGCATCATCGGCGAGGTCACCGCGGAGCGCCTGGAGATCCTGCGCGCCGCCGACGCCATCGCCAGGGAGGAGTTGACCGCCGCCGGTCTCGACCGCGACATCTGGCAGTGCCCGGTGGTGCTGCTGGCCGACGTCCGCAGCGTCGGCGTCCAGGGCGACGGCCGCACCTACGGTCACCCGGTCGTGCTGCGCCCGGTGTCCAGCGAGGACGCGATGACCGCCGACTGGACCCGCCTGCCGTACGAGACGCTGGAGCGCGTCTCCACCCGGATCACCAACGAGGTCGCGGACGTGAACCGCGTGGTCCTCGACGTGACGAGCAAGCCCCCGGGCACCATCGAGTGGGAGTAGCGCCACCGCCCGGCCGGTGGTGCTGAGACGGGGAAGGACCCGGCCGAATCCCGGCCGGGTCCTTCCCCGTTGTGTGAGCGGTTCCCCCGTGGGCAGGGGAATGCGGCTGCCTGCGCCCCTACGCCGACAGCCGCACCCCGGTCAGCACCCCCCGCGCCCCCGGCCCCTGCCGGAGGCCAGCAGCGCCACCCCCACCAGCACCGCCACCCCCGCGACGAACCAGCGACCGTCCACCGCCGGGAACCAGCTCGCCCCGTCGGTGAGCACGAAAGCCGAGGCCCCCAGGGTCAGCAGACCCGCGATCAGCACCAGCACGTCCGGCCCCCGCCGGACCCCGTCGCGCTCAGCCACGCCGCACCTCCACGTCCCCGGGGCCGTTCACGCCCGCCACCAGATCGATCTTGAGCCCGCCCTCGCCGTCGGCGCCGAAGTCGGTCTTGTCGACGTTCGGGGAGGTCCCGTCCATGGTCGCGCCCAGGCAGGTCACCGTGCCGACCCCGGCCGAGCAGCGCACCGCCACGTCCGCGTTCTCCGGCACCCGGACCACGACGCTGCCCACGTCCGCGTGCACCTCGGTGGTGACCGACCCGGTGGCGGGCAGGGCGGTGAGGTCGATGTCGAGCGAGCCGATGTTGCGCCGGTACTCAGCCTGGACCTCCTCCAGCGTCGTCGGCTTGGCGTTAATCTCCCCGATGCCGTCGGCGCGGATGCCCTGCGGGAAGAACACCGTCAGCGCGATGCCGATCCCGGCCAGCGGCAGCGCCAGCGCGATCAGGCCCCGCCCGCTGCGGGTGAACGAGCTGAACACCATGCCCAACCCCAGCACCGCCAGCAGCAGGCCCACGACGTGGCGCGGGCTGAACCAGCCCGCGTCGCTCGGGCCGATCGCCGCCGCCACCCCCGCGGCCAGCACGACGACCGCCAGGGTGATCACCCCCGCCTTCGACCGCCGCTCCCGCCGCACCGGCAGCCGCTGCTCCGGTGCGGCCGGGCTGGGCTCGGGCAGGTCCCACGCGAAGGGCGCGGCACCCAGCGGGTCCCAGGCGGGCGGACCGGTCGGCTGGGCCGGCTCGTCGGCGGTCTGCTGCGCCGCGGTGGCCCCGAAGACCTGGTGGGACTCGAAGGACTCCGTGGTCTGCTCCGGCCGCGCGGTCGGCACCGTGCCCAGGTGCGACCGGTTGCGGTGCAGCAGGAACAGCATCCCCGCCACGACCGCGATGCCGATGTAGGTGGTGGCGTCGTTGTCGATGAACCAGCTGAACGCCGGGATCAGCGCGATGCACAGGCCGATGGTGACGTGCTGCGAGGTGGAGCTGCGCCCCTTGCCCAGCAGCGACTCCGCCGGTGAGGTCTCGTCCCCCTCCTCCGGGAAGAACAGCCACCCCAGCAGGTAGAGCACCACGCCCGCGCCGCCGAAGACGGCCGCGACCACGAAACCCACCCGTGCGATGACGGGGTCGATGCGGTAGCGCTCCCCGATCGCCGCCGCGACGCCCGCGACCTTGCGCCCCCGGCGGGGCCGCCTCGGTCGGGTCGCCCAGAAGTCCTTGAGCGTGTCCTCCACGCTGCTGTCCTGCTCTGTCGTTTTCCCACTCACGGTGAATACTCTGGTCGGCGGGGCCGCCGGGCACATCCGGGACCGACCCTGAACCCGCATCAGGGTCCGACCCCGATGTGGCGCCGGGGGCGTTGTGTGAGCATCCTCGGTGTGAGTACGCGGCTCGAGGAGCAGACGACACCGGAGGCGGAGATCGAGCGCTCGGCACCCGACGCGGTGGCGGTGGCGGACGAGGTCCGCTTCTACCGCCGCCGGGACGGCCGCGCCATCGCCGGGGTCGCCGGGGGCATAGCCGACCACCTCGGCGTCGGCGTGCTGTGGGTGCGCATCACCTTCGCGCTGCTCGCGGCGCTGGGCGGGGCGGGCATCGCCGCCTACGGGCTGCTGTGGGTGGCGGGCGCGCAGGCGCCGTCGGACCTGCAGGGGCCCGCCGTGTCCTCCCGGGAGCGGCAGCAGGCGTTCGGCCTGGTCGCCGTGGGGGCGGGGCTGGCGGTCGGGGCGGGCACGCTGTCCGGGATGGTCAGCGGCTGGATCGCGGGCGGCATCGGGGTGGCGCTGGCGGGGGCCGTGCTGGTCTGGCGGGAGGCCGACCAGGCGCAGCGGCGCCGGGTCACCGGCGCGGTGCTCGGCGGGGGCCGGGCGGGCGGCGTCCGGGTGGCCGCGGGGGCGCTGCTGGTGGTCGCCGGGATCGTGATCTTCCTGCTGCGCAGCATCGGCCTGGACCAGTTCCAGTTCGCCCTGCTCGCGGTGCTGGCCGCGCTGGCGGGCGTGGCCGTGCTGACCGTGCCGTGGTGGCTGCGGCTGGTCCGCGACCTGGGGGAGGAGCGGCGCGCCCGCATCCGCACCGAGGAGCGCGCCGAGATCGCCGCGCACCTGCACGACTCGGTGTTGCAGACCCTCGCCCTGATCCAGAAGCAGTCCGAGGCCCCGCGCGAGGTGCTGCGCCTGGCCCGCGGCCAGGAGCGGCAGCTACGTAGCTGGCTCTACGGGCCCTCCGGGTACGGCCGCTCCCTGCACGAGGGCATGGACCACGGCACGCTGGCCGCGGCCTTCGAGCGCGCCGCCGGGGAGGTCGAGGACAGCTTCGCCATCAAGGTGCAGCACGTGGTGGTCGGCGACTGCGAACTCGACGAGCGGCTGGTGTCGATGGTGCTCGCCGCCCGCGAGGCGATGGTCAACGCCGCCAAGCACGCCGGGGTGGGCGAGGTGTCGGTCTACGCCGAGGTCGAACCGGAGAAGGTCACCGTCTTCGTCCGCGACCGCGGCCGGGGCTTCGACCCGGGCGCGGTGCCGCAGGACCGGCACGGGCTCGCCGACTCGATCCGGGGCAGGATGGAGCGCAACGGCGGCGAGATCCGGTTGCGCACCGCACCCGGGGACGGCACCGAGGTCCAGTTGGACATGCCCCGCGCGAAAGTGAGCCCATGACCGAGCCAGAGCAGGCCGCCCCGGCCAAGCCCCCCGTCCGCGTCTACCTGGTCGACGACCACAGCATGTTCCGCGCGGGGGTCCGCGCCGAGCTGGACACCGTCACCGACGCCGTCGAGGTCGTCGGCGAGGCGGGCAGCGTCGGCGAGGCGGTCGCGGGCATCGCCCACCACCGCCCCGACGTGGTGCTGCTCGACGTGCACATGCCCGACGGCGGCGGCGCCGAGGTCCTGCGCCGCGCCCGCAAGGCCAACCCCGAGGTCGTCTTCCTGGCCCTGTCGGTCTCCGACGCCGCCGAGGACGTCATCGCGGTCATCCGCGCGGGCGCCCGCGGCTACGTCACCAAGACCATCTCCAGCACCGAACTCGCCACCGCCGTCCAGCGCGTCCGCGACGGCGACGCGGTGTTCTCCCCGAGGCTGGCCGGTTTCGTCCTCGACGCCTTCGCCGACCGCCCCGGCGCCGCCCCGATCAACGACCCGGAACTCGACCTGCTCACCCCCCGGGAGCGCGACGTGCTCCGGCTGCTGGCCCGCGGCTACGCCTACAAGGAGATCGCCTCCGAGCTGTTCATCTCGGTGAAGACGGTGGAGACCCACGTGTCGAGCGTGCTGCGCAAGACCCAGCTCTCCAACCGCTACGAGCTGTCCCGCTGGGCCTCAGACCGCCGCCTGGTCTAGGACGGGGGCCGGGGCGGGCACCGGCCGGGGCCGGAACCGGGTCATCGCCACGCCCGCGAGCACCACGACCATCCCCGCCACGACCCGCGCGTTCAGCGGCTCGTGCAGGAACAGTGCGCCCAGCAGCACCGACACCACCGGCAGCAGGTAGCCGACCGTCGTCGCCTGGGTGGCGCCCTCGTCGGCGATCAGGCGGTAGTTGATGGCGAACGCCACGCCGGTGCCGAGGACGCCCAGGACGCCGATCGCGACCAGGACGGTGGGGGTCAGCGAGATGGAAGCGGTGTCGCTGAACGGGAGGGTGAGCAGGCCCATGGCCGCCGCGGCGGTCAGTTGGGCGCCGGAGAGGGCGATCGGGGAGGTGCCTCGGTTGGAGAGCTTGCGGGCGACGTAGGCGTAGGCGACGGCGTAGCTGGCCGCCCCGGCGAGGATTGCCACCGAGCCCCAGCTCGCCAGGCCCGTGGTCTGCCACGGCGCGAAGATGAGGACCGTCCCGGCGAAGCCCACCAGCAGCCCGCCCAGCCGCACCGGGGACAGGCCGCGGTCGGTGCCGATCACGATCCCGATCAGCAGCGCCCACAGCGGGGTCGTGGAGTTGAGGACCCCCGCGACCCCGGAGTCGACGGTCAGCTCGCCGACGGCGAAGAGCAGGAACGGCAGGGCGCTGCCGAAGAACGCCGCCACCGCCAGGTGGCCCCAGGTCCGCACCGACCCCGGCAGCCGGTGCCGCCCCCACGCGCACAGCCCCAGCACCACCAGCGCCCCGAGCACGCAGCGCACCGCGCTGATCCACGCGGGCGGCAGGCCGCCAAGCGCCAGCTTGATCCACAGGAAGCTCGACCCCCACAGCAGGGCCAGCACCCCCATCCGCACCAGGGTCGCGCGTCCGCCGTTCACCGCTGCCTCCTCCGTGGTCTGCTCACCACGCTCTCGCAGCTCTTCTGGCAGGACAAGCGAATTGTCGTGCACGAACCGTTAAGCTCCGCTACATGCTCGACGTGCGGCGGATGCAGGTGTTGCGGGCGGTGGTGACCAGCGGGTCGGTGACGGCGGCGGCCGCGAACCTGGGCTGCACGCCCTCCGCGGTCAGCCAGCAGATCGCGGTGCTGGAGAAGCAGGCGGGCACCGCGCTGCTGGAGCGGGTCGGCCGCGGCGTGCGCCCCACCGCCGCCGGGCGGCTGCTCACCGAGCACGCCGCGATCATCGGCAGGCACCTGGCCGAGGCCGAGACCGCCCTGGCCGACCTGCGCGCGGGCCGCACCGGGCACCTGGCCATCCGCTGCTTCGCGACCGCGGGCGCCGCCCTGGTCCCGCCCGCGCTCGCCGCCCTGCGCGCCGAGCACCCCGGCGTCCGCGTCGACCTCAAGCTGATCGACCCGGAGGACCCGCTGCCCGAGGTGGCCGAGGGCCGCGCCGACCTGGCGATCATCATCCACCCGCGACCGGAGCTCCCGCGCGGCGTCGTGCTCACCCACCTGCTCGACGACCCGTACCGGGTGGTGCTGCCGCGCGGGCACCGGCTGGCGGCCAAGCGCTGCCTGGACCTGGCCGACCTCGCCGAGGAACCCTGGGTGGGCAACGAGTTCCCGTCCGGGCCCTGCCACCGGATCGTCGTCGACGCCTGCGCGGCGGCCGGGTTCTCCCCGGACGTCGTGGTGGAGAGCGAGGACTACGCCACGGCGCAGGGGTTCGTGGCGGCCGGGCTGGGGGTGTGCCTCATCCCGAGGATGGGGCTGGGCAACCGGCACGCGGGGGTGGTGGTGCGACCGGTGCGGCGACCGGAGCCCATCCGGGCGATCTTCGCGGCGGTGCGGGAATCGGCTGAGCCGCAACCCGCGCTGCGCGGTCTGCTGGACGCCCTGCGGGCGGCTGCCGCGTAGAGCCGCCGCGAGGGCGCGGGTGGAGTCCACGCCCGGCACCCGCGGCGTGCCCGCGAAGCCGGGTGGGGCGGGGTCAGCACGCGGGAGCGCATGCGCTGCGCGAGCAGTTCGGCGAACCCGGTCGTCGTCGCCGGGCCACCGGTTCGTGGGGCTGGCTTTGCGGGCAGGCCCTAGCCGCGGCGGGAGCCCTGGTCGTAGTCGTCGATCTTGAAGGTGCCGTTGTCCTCGGAGACCTCGTAGACGTAGGGCTCTCGGGAGACCTTGCCGTCCTTGGGGGTGAACTCGATCACCGCCGACACCTTGTCGTCGTCGGTCTGCACGCTTTCCAGGCGGACCGACGTCATGCGGTCGTAGAACTTCTTGAACTTCTCGAAGCCGCCGGACTTCTTCTGCGCCTTCTCGCTCAGCAGGGCCCAGGCGCCCTCCGGGTTGCCGGGCAGGAAGGCGTAGTAGTTGCGCACGGCCGCCTCGTAATCCCCGGCCGAGGGGGCTTCCGGCGGCGTCGTGGTGGTGGTCGCGGTCGTCGTGGTGGTTGTGGTCGTCTTCTTGGCGGCGGTGGTGACCGGCTGGGCGGTGGGCTTGGTGGTGGTGGTCTGCGCCGAGGTCTCCGGGGCGATCTGCGGGCCGGGGGCGCCGGAGTTGTTCTTGCCGCCGTTGACCAGGCTCGCGCCGAGGATGCCCACCAGGATCGCCGCGATGATCGCCAACACCGTCAGCACGATCGTCCTGGTGTCGCGCTTGGCCGGGACGGGCTTCGCGGCGGGTTTGCGCTTGGGGGGTTGCCCCGCGGGTCTGCGGTTGCCCACGGCCGGGTTGCCCGCGGGCGGGCGGCCGTTGGTGCGCGGGGGCATCGGCATCGGCTGCGCGCCGCGCATCGGCTGCTGGTCCTGGTGGCGCTGCTGGTCCTGGTGGCGCAGTGCCTGCATCGGGCCCGAGGGCTTGGGCTCGGTGAACGGGTGCACGTCCAGCCGGGTGCCGGGGTGGCCCTGCGGCGGGGCGCCCGTGGCCAGGCCGCCCGGCGGGGTGCCCATCGGGGGCATCGGCGCGGCCTGGTTGGGGCGCGGGGCGGGCTTGGCGTACGGCTCGGTGCGCTGGTGGGCCAGTGCCGCCTGCGGCAGCGGCCTGCCCTCGGCCACCGCCGTCAGCGCCTCCTTGGCGGCGGTCATCGTCGGCCGCTCGGTCGGGTCCGCGCGCAGCAGTTGCATCAGCAGCGCGGTCAGCGGACCGGCCTGCCGCGGTGGCATGACCTTGCCCGCGGCCACCGCGTACAACAGCGCCAGGGTGTTCTCGCTCAGCCCGAACGGGGAGTGCCCCTCGACCGCGGTGTAGAGCGTCGAGCCGAGGGAGAACACGTCCGCCGCCGACGTCGGCTGCTCGCCCTTGGCCACCTCGGGCGCCAGGTAGGCCGGGGTGCCCGCGAGCATCCCGGTGGCGGTGACCGTGACGTCGCCGGTGGCGCGGGAGATGCCGAAGTCGGTGATCTTGACCGTGTTGCCGTCCTCGCCGAGCAGCACGTTGGCGGGCTTGACGTCGCGGTGCACGATCCCGGCGGCGTGCGCGGCGACCAGCGCGGCGGCCACCTGCGCGCCGATCCGGGCGGCCTCGGCGGGCGGCAGCGTCTCCCGCTCGTTGAGCACCCCGGCCAGGCTCTTCGACGGCAGGTACTCCATGACCAGCCACGGCTCGTTGTCGTGCTCGACCACGTCGTAGACGGTGATCGCGTTCGGGTGCGCCAGCCGGGCGGCGATGCGGCCCTCGCGCATCGCGCGCAGCCGGGCCTCCTCGTTCAGCTCCTCGCTGACGCCGGGCTGCGGCAGGAGCTGCTTGACCGCCACGGTGCGGTGCAGCCGCTGGTCGTGCGCCTGCCAGACCACGCCCATGGCGCCCGCGCCGATGCGCGCGCCGAGCTGGTACCGCCCGGCGACCAAGGTCTGCTCGCTGGTCATTGGGGCTCCTGGCTCACGGTGCGTCTGCCTGCGTCGGGGGCGCGGGGGTCGTCGTGGTGGTTTCGGCCTGCGTGGTCGTGGTCGGTTCCACCGTGGTCGTCGGCCTGCTGGGGGTCGTCGTGGTCGTGGTGGGCTCGGTGGTCGTGGTGGTCTCGGCGGTCGTCGTGGGCGCCGCGGTCGTGGTCCGCTGGACCGGTCGCGTGGTGCGCTCCGGCGGGGTGGTCGTGGTGACCGGGGCGAGCACCGACGTCGACGCGGGCGGGGTGTCGACCTTGGCCGGGATGTCCTGCTGGTCCGCGGGTGCCCGCTGGGTCGTGAGCACCAACCAGGTGCCCACGGCCAGGATCGCCGCCACCCCGGCGCTGGCGAACACCAGCGGCTTGTGCGACTTGACCGGCGGCGGTGCCGTGGCGACCGTACCGGGCCTGCGCACCACCGACGTCGGGTTGGTGGTGCCGACCACCCTGGTCGCCTCGTCGGGGACCGCCGCCGCGGCCACGGCGACCGTGGGCGGCGGCACGTCCGGGTCCTCCCCGCGCGCCACCGCGGCGAGCAGGTCCCGCGCCTCGGCCGCGGACGGCCGGGCCTCGGTCTCCAGCGCCAGCAGCGAGATCAGCACGGCGGTCAGCGGCCCGGACTGCACCGGCGGGTTGATCTTGCCGGAGGCCACCGCGTGCAGCAGGCCCAGGGTGTTCTCGCTGAGCCCGAACGGCGGCTCGCCCTCGGCCGCCGCGTAGAGCGTCGACCCCAGGGAGAACACGTCGGAGGCGGCCGAGGGCTCGCGGCCGACGGCCACCTCGGGCGCCAGGTAGGCCGGGGTGCCCGCGATCAGCCCGGTCTTGGTGACCGTGACGTCGTCGGTGGCCCGGGAGATGCCGAAGTCGGTGATCTTCACCGAGCCGTCGTCGCCGAGCAGGATGTTGCCCGGCTTGATGTCGCGGTGCACGATCCCGGCCGCGTGCGCGGCGGCCAGCGCGGCGGCCACCTGCGCGCCGATCCTGGCCACCTCGGCCACCGGCAGCGGCCCGCGCTCGTTCAGCGCGATCGCCAGGCTGTCCGAGGGCAGGTACTCCATGATCAGGCAGGGGGCGCCGTCCTCGTCCACCACGTCGAACACCGCGATGGCGTTCGGGTGGTGCAGCCGGGCGGCGATGCGGCCCTCGCGCTTGCAGCGGGCCACCGCCTCGTCGGCCTCGTCCGGCGGCAGGCCGGGGGGCAGCAGCAGCTTCTTCACCGCGACCGTGCGGTTCAGCCGCTCGTCGAGCGCCTGCCACACCACACCCATGGCACCGGCACCGATGCGTCGTTCCAGCCGGTAGCGCCCGGCTACCAGCCGGCCCTCATCGCTCATCCCGACCGGAACCTCCCTAGCCCGCTGGGGATGGCGGGCGCTACGTCTCAGTCTCACGGCACGCGGCCACCCGGCACGCGGGTGCACCACCGGCGCCGGGTGTCCGACCGCTCCAGGCTAGGCGCTCACGCACCGCGCATGAACGCAGTCCCGCGCGGGCGAGCCTGCTGGCCAACGGCTACATATTGTCACAATCGCCCGGCGTCCGAGACCAATCGCCCGGCTACTGCGGCTGCACCGCGAGCAGCTCGGCGTCGGAAATGCGCTGCGGAGCCGTTCCGCTCACCGTCAGTAGCTGGCGCACCCGCAGGGTGGCGCCGTCGTCGAGGGTGAGCACCACCACGGCCAGGACCTCGCCCCGCTCGGCCGCACCGGCCTCGACCGACACGACGCTGACCTCGCGGACCGCCCGGTACGCGGCCGTGAACTCCGCCCGGCTGGTGCCCAGCGCGGCACCGGCGACCAGGTCGAACGCGGCCGACGGGTCTTCGGGCACCAGCCGGTAGAACTCCAGCACCACGTCGCGCGGGGACACCACCGGCCGCGCCGCGGGCAGGCTGTTCGCCGGGCTGGTCGAGCCCTCCGCCTCGGTGGTGCGGGCGACGACCCGGCGGTCGGGCGCGGCGGCGGTGGTCGGCGGGGCGATCCGGGCCCTGCGCCCGGTGTCGGTGTAGGCGGCGACGAACCGGTCCGGCAGCAGCGCCCGCTCACCGGTGATCTGCAGGCTGGGGCGGTTGTCGGCGCTGTCGGCGGCGCGCTGCCTGGTGACCACGGCGGCGACCGCCACGGCCCCGCAGAGCGCGGCCACGGCCAACCCGAGGACCGCGGCCTGGGCCACCCTGGCGGCCCGGGAGGACCTGACCGGCGGCGCGCTCGCCTCCGGGGCGATCTCGAGGGTGTCGGTGTCACCGGTGCGGACGCGGTCGAACCGGACCGTGGCCTGGTCGTCGGCGGGACCGGCCACCGGGCCGCGCAGCGCGTCCGGGCCGTCGATCACCGACGGCCGGGGGCGCGCGTTCTCGCCCGCGGGCGGTGCGGCGGGTTCGGGGATGCGAATCCGCCGCCCGCCGATCAGCTCCGTGACGCGGACCGAACCGGTGCGCAGGCGGCGCCTGCCGGGGGTGCCGGTCTTCGGACGGTCCACTGCCGCTTTCCTCCGCTCGGGTGGCTTTCGGGAACTCGTACCGGAACGGGACGGCTTCCCACCACTCTTTCTCGGCTCTTCACCCGATCGAGAAAATAGCTGGCGATCGGATTCACTCTAAAAGAGCAACCGTGACGCAGCGTAAGAGATTGGTAACGCTGTTACGGCAGCATTCGGACCAATCGAACTCACCGCCCGCCCGCTCACGACACCGGCCGCTCCGCGATGATCTTCGGGTTCGAGCCGGTGCTGAACGTCAGTTCCCGCTGCATCTCGGTGACGCTGCCGTCCTTGCCCACCACCCGCAGCGACGCCCGGGTGGTGGACCGCACCGGGTCGATCTCGATGCCGGTCACCTCGATCCGCTCGACCGAGGCGTAGCGCTGCTCGATCGCCTCCGGCCCGGCCTGCCGCAGCGAACCCGAGGTCAGCGCGTAGGCGGCGGCGGCGTCCTCGACCACCTTCCGGAAGTACTGCTCGGTGCGGTCGCCCATGGCCCCGGGGTCGGTCTGCGCGGACAGCAGCGCCGCACCGCTCACGGTGGTGCGCGACGGCTCCACCGGCCCGCTCGTGGGCCTGCTCGCGGTGGCGCTGGGCCGCGCGGTCACCGTCGGGTCCGCCGGGCCGGGGGGGTCCGCCGGGTCCGCGGGGTCCTCGGGACCCCCGGCCGGGGCGGACGCCGTCGGGCCCGCCGACCGGCTCCGCTGACCGGGGGACGGGGCCGGCGAGGTCGTCGGGTTCTCCCGGACCGTGTTGGGCTCCCGGTCCGTCGCCGTCGTGGACACGTCGGGTTGCAGCGGCTCACCGCTGGGCAGGCCGGGCAGGGCGTCCACCTGGCCGGGGTCGCGGGGGGCGCTCATCAGCACCACGGCCGCGAACGACAGGCCGACCACCACCAGGATGGCCGCGCTCACCGAGAACCAGGCCGCCCGCCGCCAGCTTCGCGGCGGGGTGACCGAGGCCGGGATGGTGCCCAGGTCGAACTTGGCCAACCCGGTCGCCGGGCCGTCGCGGCGCGAGGCGGGCTCGGGCAGCAGCACGACCGGCAGCGGCAGCACCACCGTGTCGGCGTCGGCGCCGGTCCGGTCGGTCCGGTCGTCCGCCCGGTCGGCCCTGCTGTCCGCGCCGGGGGTCCAGACGGCCACGCCGTCGTCCCAGTCGTCCGCCCGGTCGGGCCAGTCGCCCGGCCCGCCGTCCCAGTCGCCCGCCGACCCCGCCCAGTCGCCCGCCGCGCCCGGCCAGCCGTCGGCCTCGGCCCGGTCGTCCTCGGGCCACGCGGGCTCCGCCTCGGTCAGCCGGTGCCTGCCCCGTTCCCCCGTGCTCGCCATGCGCGCGGACTCCTCGGTCGGTGTCCGGCCAGGGCGACCCCGGCCGGCAGGAGCGCCAGCCTAGGTCGTTGCCGAGGGTTTTCCTCCGCGCCCCGTTCTCGCTGGTCAGCTCACGCTTCCGAGTGAATTTCCCAGCCCAATTGGGACGCGGCGTGTCAGGAGTTGCTGCGGTAGCGCTCCATCGTGGTGGACAGCGACTTGCCCGCCACCGCCGCCGACCCCGCGCCCAGGACGACCGCCAGCACGTCGGCGAAACCCTCGCCGCCGGAGAGCAGCAGGGCGAGCGCCGCACCCGCCGCGGTCACCCCGGCCACCGGCCAGCGCGACCGCACGTACTGCGACACCGAGGCGCCGCTGGCGCCCCGCTTGCCCGCCGCCGAGTTGAGCAGCGCCAGGTACCCGACATTGCCCAGGACGGCCACGATGGCGACGATGACCACGATCAGCGCGATGAGACCCATGCGACCAGTCTGCCCCAGCCGCGCGGCACCGGAATGGGGGAAGCCCCCCATTCGTCCCCGAGATCGCCCCGGCTGGCGGCCTCAGCGGCCGAGCTTGCCCCGGCCCAGGTCGAGCAGCGCCATCGCCAGCGTGCGACCCGCCGGGCCCAGCTCGCGGTAGCGGGCCAGCACGTCCATCTCGCGGTTCACCACGATCCGCGGTCCACCGGCGGCCATCCGGGCGGCGCCGATCGTGCGCGACACCTCGGCGCGGCGCTTGACCAGCCGCAGGATCTCCCGGTCCAACTCGTCGATCTCGTCGCGCAGCGCGGCGACCTCCTCCGGCTGGGGGAGTTCCACCCGGCTCGCGGTGTCGGGCAGGTCGGACGGGGCGGGGGTGTTGTCGGTCATCGGGCTCATCGCCGTGCCTCCGGCATTCTCGGTGGAGTTCCGCCGACCCCGGGCGCAACGAAGCCCCGGGTCCGTGGGACTCCGGGGCTTCCTGGTGGTCTGGTGTTCCTACACCACCGCGGGAGCCGGAGTCCGGTTCCCGTAGAAAAACTTGGCGTAGGTCAGCACGAGAACATCGTGGCACATGTCCGCCATTCGGTCGAGCGGGCTCCCACGGAGTAGGAACGGCCACCCACGGCGGTTCGTCGGTGCCCCCGAGTACCGTGATCGGCACGATGGAAGCCCTCTTCGACCTCCCCGCCACTCCCCGCCCGCCCGCGCGCGCGGGCGCGGAGCACACGCACCCCATGCACCCCGCCGACCCCGCAGCCCTGCTGGAAGGTCTCAACGACCAGCAGCGCCGCGCCGTCGAGCACACCGGCAGCCCGCTGCTGGTGGTCGCGGGCGCCGGTTCGGGCAAGACCAGGGTGCTGACCCGCCGGATCGCGTACCTGCTCGGTGCCCGCCAGGTGCACCCCGGCCAGGTCCTGGCGATCACGTTCACCAACAAGGCCGCCGCGGAGATGAAGGAGCGGGTGGCCGAGCTGGTGGGCCGCCGCGCCAACGCCATGTGGGTGTCGACCTTCCACTCCATGTGCGTGCGGGTGCTGCGCCGCGAGGCGAAGACCCTGGGCATGACGTCGAGCTTCTCCATCTACGACTCCGACGACTCCAAGCGGCTGATCACCCTGGTGGCCCGCGACCTGGACCTGGACCCGAAGCGGTACGCGGCCCGGTCGCTGGCGGTGCACATCTCCAACCTCAAGAACGAGCTGGTCGACGCGGAGACGGCCGCGGGCAACGCCACCAACGACCTGGAGCGCCGGGTCGCCGAGGTCTACGTCGAGTACCAGCGCAGGCTGCGCGAGGCCAACGCGATGGACTTCGACGACCTGATCATGCGCACGGTGGAACTGCTCCAGACCTTCCCGGACGTGGCCGAGTACTACCACCGCCGCTTCCGCCACGTCCTGGTCGACGAGTACCAGGACACCAACCACGCGCAGTACACGCTGGTGCGCGAACTCGTCGGCACCGGGCGGGGCACCGGGGAGCACGCGGTGCCGCCCGCCGAGCTGTGCGTGGTCGGCGACGCGGACCAGTCCATCTACGCCTTCCGCGGCGCGACCATCCGCAACATCGTGGAGTTCGAGCGCGACTACCCGCAGGCCACCACCGTCCTGCTGGAGCAGAACTACCGCTCCACCCAGAACATCCTCACCGCCGCCAACGCGGTCATCTCCCGCAACCCGGACCGCCGCGACAAGCGCCTGTGGACCGCGATGGGCGACGGCGAGAAGATCGTCGCCTACGTCGGCGACAACGAGCACGACGAGGCCAACTTCGTCGCGGGCGAGATCGACCGCCTGGTCGACGCGGGCATCGCCAACAACTCCGACGTGGCGGTCTTCTACCGCACCAACAACCAGTCCCGGGTGTTCGAGGAGATCTTCATCCGCCTGGGCCTGCCGTACAAGGTCGTCGGCGGCGTCCGCTTCTACGAGCGCCGCGAGATCCGCGACGCGGTCGCCTACCTGCGGGTCCTGGCCAACCCGGAGGACACGGTGAGCCTGCGCCGCATCCTCAACGTCCCCAAGCGCGGCATCGGCGAGCGCGCCGAGGCCTGCGTCGCCATGCACGCCGAGCGCGAGCGCGTCTCGTTCAACACCGCCCTGCGCGCCGCCACCGAGGGCCGCGTGGCCATGCTCAACCCGCGTTCCCAGCGGGCCATCGCGGGCTTCGTCGAACTCGTCGACGGCCTGCGCCGCTTCGTCGACGACGGCCAGGACGTGGCCGAGGTCCTCGACGCCGTCCTGGAGCAGACCGGCTACCGGGCCGAGCTGGAGGCCAGCGACGACCCGCAGGACGCCTCCCGCCTGGAGAACCTGACGGAGCTGATCACGGTCGCCCGCGAGTTCACCGAACTCCCGGACGCCCCCGAGGACGACGCCCCGGAGGGTTCGGCCCCGATCGAGACCACCGGCCCCGCCGCGGGCACCCTCGCCGCCTTCCTGGAACGGGTCTCCCTGGTCGCCGACGCCGACCAGGTCCCGGACGAGGACGACACCGGCGGCGTGGTCACCCTGATGACCCTGCACACCGCCAAGGGCCTGGAGTACCCGGTCGTGTTCAGCACCGGCTGGGAGGACGGCGTCTTCCCGCACATGCGCGCCCTGAGCGACCCGGTCGAACTGGCCGAGGAGCGCAGGCTCGCCTACGTCGGCATCACCCGGGCCCGCGAACGCCTGTACCTCTCCCGCGCCGTCGTCCGCTCGGCGTGGGGCCAGCCCATGACCAACCCGGCCTCCCGCTTCTTCGACGAGATCCCCGCGGACCTCCTCGACTGGCGCCGCCTGGGCCCCGAGCGCTCCAGCCCCGTCCGCGCCACCACCTTCGGCTCGGGCTCAGGTGGCGGCGGTGGGGGCACCTCCCGCTCCACCTTCGGTTCCCGCGGCACCCGCAGCCAGGCCACCCGGGGCTGGCAGGAAACCGCCGCCCTCACCCTTGAGGTCGGCGACCGCGTCAACCACGACAAGTACGGCCTGGGCCGAGTCGTGGCCACCGACGGCCAAGGCCCCCGCACCACCGCGACGATCGACTTCGGCACGGCGGGCACCATCCGCCTGATGCTCATCGGCTCGGTCCCCATGGTGAAGCTCTAGCCACCCACGCCCCGCCGCGCCTCCCAGGAGGCGCGGCGGGCGCTCACAACACCGCTTGGTAAGCCCACACGTCGGCGTCGTGCACCAGCAGCGGTCCGGTCGGTGAGGTCCAGAGCTGCTGGGTCATCAGCACCGTGGTCACGTCCAGCGCCGGGTCCATCCGCGCGGACGTCCCCAGCCCGCCGTCCCACCCGAACCGCCCGGGCGTCGTGAACACGTCCGTCCGCCGCGTCACCACGCTCATCCCGAAGCCCCAGCCGAAGCGGGAGAAGTCCAGGAACCCGCCGCCGGTCTTCTGCCCGGGGGTGAGCTGGTCCTGCGTCATCAGCGCGACCGACGCGGGCGACAGCACCTCCCCGCCACCGCTGAGCAGCATCCGCCCGAACGCCAGGTAGTCGTCCGCAGTGGACACAAGCCCGCCCGCGCCGGACTCGAACGGCGGCGGTGCGCTCCACTGCCCGGACGGCGGGTCGAACACCGAAGTTCCGGCGTAGGCCGTGGGCAGTCGGTGAAGTGATTGCGGCGCAACGGAGAACCCGGTGTCGAACATCTCGAGTGGACCGAATACGCGGGCCGCCAGGAAGTCCGAGAGCGACGTGCCCGAGGCGCGGGCGATCAGCACGCCCAGCACGTCGTAGGCGGTGTTGTAGAACCACGACGCCCCGGGTTGGGCCAGCAGCGGCACGCTCCCCAGCAGCGCCAGCCACTCGTCGGCGGGCGGCACCAGGGACGGTTGTGGCGGGCCGGGCTCCAAGCCGATCTCGGCCAGCGCGGCCTGGACGGGGTAGGTCCCCGGCGGGGCCATGAGCTGGCCGTGGCCGAACGTCGACGTCATCAGGTCGCGCACGCTGATCGGCCGGCCCAGCGGCACCGTGTCCGTGACCGCCGCGCCCAGCTCGCGCAGCACCCGGACCCCGGCCAGCTCGGGCAGGAGGTCGTCCACCGGGTCGTCGAGCCGCAGGGCGCAGTCCTCGACCAGGGCCATCGCGGCCACGGCCGTCACCGGCTTGGTCATCGACGAGATGCGGAACAGGGTGTCGCGGGTCAGACCACCGGCCACCGCCACGTGCGTCTCGCCGCCGCGGTCGACCAGGGCGACCAGACCGGGCGCGGAGCCGCGCTCGACGTGGTCGGCGAGCCCGGCGCGCCAGCGGTCGAGGCGGGTGGGGGAGAAGCCGGTCATGCCCGGCAACCTAGCCCTCGAATATCCGTTCGAAAAGTGTCGTACCCCTGCGGTTGACTGTCCCCATGATCACGACGGGGGTGCCGGGCACCGCTCCGGGGGCGCGGGGCGCGGTGTCAGAGGCGCACGCCGCGGGCGGCCAGCCAGGGCACCGGGTTGAGCTTGCGGCCGCTCTCGTCCCAGATCTCCAGGTGCAGGTGCGGGCCGGTGGACTGGCCGCGGTTGCCGATGTGGGCGATGAGCTGACCGGCCTTGACCTTCTGGCCCTCGCGGATCACGTAGTCGTTCACGTGCCCGTAGACGGAGATGGTGCCGTCGTCGTGCTGGACGCGGACCCAGAGGCCGAAGCCGCTGGCCGGACCGGCCTCGAGCACGACGCCGTCGGCGAGGGAGACGATCGGGGTGCCGATGCGGTTGGCGATGTCGACGCCGTAGTGGGTGACGCCCCAGCGGGCGCCGAAGCCGGAGGTGAAGGTGCCCTCGGCGGGGGTGACGACCTTGGGCCGGGCGGCCTCTTCCTCGGCGGCCTTCTGCTGGGCGATGCGCTGGTCGCGGGCCTGGACCACGCGCTCGGTGCTGGCCATCTTCTGGGCTTCGACGATCGCGTCGGCGGACTCGTCGACCCGCAGCAGCTCGGGGGTGGCGGTGGAGGCGCCGCGGGCGTCGCCGCCCAACCCCATCGTGGAAGTCGTGTTTCGAACGCCCGCCAGCGGGACAATCTCATCGGAGGCGGTGCCCGCCGCAGCGGATTGGAGGGTCTGTCCGGCGGCGGCCGCGGCGAAGGCGCCGACGGCGACGGCCGCGACGACGACCCGGCCGCGCAGGGCCGAGGACGGCGGGGCGATGCGGTGAGCGCCGCGAGCTCGGGACGTGGGGCGTTCGAGAGCTTCGTCGAGCGCGGTGAACTGCTGCTCACCGTTGGTGCGATGTCGAGACAAGACCTAGCCTTCCGCCTTCGGGGAGGCCGATTCGAACACCCGGCTCGCGGGGGCGGGCCGTGCGGTGCGGACACCGGGCGGGGGAACCCGGGCGGGTCGGCGGACTGGATGCCTTCCCTGTCCCATTCGTGATCGGACTGTGACAACGGACCCGGGGACAGTAACGGTGGCGCGGCGAGGCGGGCAACAGCAAGCGCCCTGCCGAATCAGCGCGACTCTCCGTGAAAAGCTTTCGAGCAGCCATTACTACGCAAAGTTAAGTCGAGGTCACAGGCTCAATGTGACCGGCGTCTCGTTTATCGGTCCCCCTGGGTGGCAACCATCAGTCCAGACGCGCGTCCGGCAGCGTCGTGGGTCACCCCTGTCCGGAAGCCATTGATCACGAAGTGGTCCACCGCTCCACCAACCCCTGGACGTCCGGCGCGCCCGCCGTTGCGCCGAGTAGGCGTTCCCCGGCACCCGCCGCGCGGGTCGACTGCCCCGGGCGGCCCCCATTGCTACGTTGGCGACGATGAACTCGCGGACCCCAGCGCCCGGCACCGCGGCGCCAGACCGGCCGGACGGCGCGGTCGACCCGTCCAGGCCCCCCACCCCGGGTGACCGGGTGGGGTGGGCCGAGGCCCCCACCCGCATCCGGGCCGCGCTCGGACTGGCCGCGGGCGCCGCCGCCCTCCAGGTCGCGGGCCTGCTGCTCGGCCCCGTCGCCGACGCGCCGCCCCCCGGCTTCGCCGCGCTGCCGCTGCTGGTCCTGCTCGCCCTGCTGCCCCCGGTCCTCGCGGCCGTCGCCTTCGCCAGGGGCCGGGCGCTGTTCGGCGCGAGCGTGCTGGTCGGCGCCGCCGCGCTGCTGCCCGGCAGGCTGCTGCTCGACGCCCAGTTCCTCGTCGACCCGCTCTACGCCTCCCGGCCCGAGGTCACCGTGGTGCACAGCCTGCAACCGCTGGGCGCGGGCGCGGGCCTGTGGCCGTTGCTCCTCGGGCACGTCCTCGGGCTGGCGGCAGGCGCGCTGGCGTTCGGCCAGAGGTCGGCCGAGGTCGGCACCCCCTACGCCGCCGAGTTCGAGGACTCCACCACCGAGCGCGCCGAGGACCCGGGCGCGGAGCGCGTCGAGGCGCCGCACAGCAGGCCGATGGCCGCGCTGGTGCTCGGCGGGCTCGCGGGGGTCGCGCTGCTGGCCCGGCCCTACACCTCCGACAACCCCTTCCAGTTGGCCGACGGCGCCATGGGCGGCCCGGTGCTGCCCGGGGTCGGCCTGTTCGCGCTGGCGGTGCTGCTGCCGATCGCGGCCGTGTTCGCCGCGACGAGCGGCCACCGCTCCGTGGTGGTCGGGGTGCCCGTGGGCCTGCTGGCCGGTGTCGCGGCCGTCGCTGCCCCGAACGTCGCGGCGGGCCTGTTCGCCGACGGGCTGCACGTGGCGCCGGGACCGGTCGTCGCACTGCTCCTCGCGGCCGCCACGCTGTGGGTCGCGTGGGGGGTCGCGGCGGGCAGGCGGCTGTCCGACAGCTCCGTGAAGACCTTCGACGCCCCGGCGACGGGCGGCCTCGGGCTGCACCGCGCCGCGGGGGCCGTCGGGCTGGTGACGGTCGCCTTCGCGCTGGTCGCCTACCTCGGCCGCCAGTTGGTGCTCCCCCCGGAGCTGCCCGAGCCGGTGGAGTACTCCAACAGGCTGTTCCTCCCCGGCGCGCTGGGGCTGGCGGTGCTGTCCGCGGCGCTCCTCGTGCCCGCCCTCGCCGCCGCCGCGCGGCCCGCGTTCACCGTCGCCCTCGCGGTGGTCCCGCTGGCGGGCGTCGCCGCGCTGGACTCCGCGGTCACCGCGACCGAGGCGAGCCCGCTGATCAGCGCGGGCACCGGTGCGCTGGCGGCGGGCTCGGCGATCGCCGCCGCGCTGGTCGCCGCCGTGCTCGCCGCGGTGGCGGGCAGCGCCGAGCGCGACGACGCCCAGGACGGCGGCGGGACCGGGTCCGCCGACCCGGCCGGGCGCCGGGTCGACCCCGTACTGGCCGCCCCGGTCGCCGCCGCGTCCCTGTTCGCTGTGGGCGCCTTCGGCCTGCCTGCCCTGCGCGCCCCCGGCTTCGTCTCCCCCGGCATCTGGGCCGACTTCCGGCTCACCTCCTGGGGCCTGCTCGCCGCCCTGGCCGCGGTCCTCGCGGCCGCCGTGCTGGCCCTGTTCTCCCGGCCCGCCCGGGGCGCCGCGCTGCTGCTGGGCGCCGCGCTGCTGGTGGGCGTGCGGGCGCTGGAGTACCCGCTCACCGCCGCGCGCGCCGAGGGCGCCACCCCCGGCCCCGGCACCTGGCTCGCGCTGGCCACCGCCGCGGCGCTGCTGGTGGCCGCCGCGGTCACCGCCGGGTCGGACCGGCGGCGCCGGTGAGCAGGCTGCGGGTTGTCCTCGCCGAACCGGGTTCCCCCGGGTCGGGTCCGACCGGGGTGCACGCGGTGGCGCGGGAGCTGCGCGACGCGGGCGTCGAGGTGATCCACACCGGACCGGTGGCCGACCCCGGCCTGGTCGTGGCCGCCGTCCTGCAGGAGGACGCCGACGCGGTCGCCGTCGCCGAGCGGGCCGACGAGGTGGCCGCGCTGCTCGCCGCGGCGGACGCGGACGACATCGCCGTGGTGACCCTGGACACCGCGCTGAGCTGGGCGGAAGCCGAACTCGGGTGACCGGCGACACGCCGGGTGACTGAACTCACGACTGCTCGTGACCTACCTCACCGGGTGTGCCGTGTCAACGGAAAACCGACCTCGCTAGGGTTCCGTGACGTCCGACAGCAGCACGTCGACACCGGAGTCAGGAGACTGTCGAGTGGACCTGTACGAGTACCAGGCGAAGGATCTCTTCGCCGCCCACGGGGTCCCGGTCCTTCCGGGCGACGTGGCGAGCACGCCCGAGGAAGCCCGCGCGATCGCGGAGAAGCTCGGGCAGACCGTTGTGATCAAGTCGCAGGTCAAGACCGGCGGTCGGGGCAAGGCGGGCGGTGTCAAGCTCGCCGACGACCCCGCCGACGCGCAGACCAAGGCCGAGGCGATCCTCGGCCTGGACATCAAGGGCCACATCACCCGCAAGGTGCTGGTGACCGTGGCGTCCGACATCGCGGAGGAGTACTACTTCTCCTTCCTGCTCGACCGGACCAACCGGACCTTCCTCGCCATGGCCTCGGCCGAGGGCGGCATGGAGATCGAGCAGCTCGCGGTCGAGCGTCCCGAGGCCCTGGCCAAGGTGCCGGTGGACGCGATCAAGGGTGTCGACCTGGCGAAGGCCAAGGAGATCGTGACCGCGGGCAAGTTCCCCGAGGCGATCGCCGACCAGGCCGCCGAGGTCGTCGTCAAGCTGTGGGAAGCCTTCGTCGGCGAGGACGCGACCCTGGTCGAGGTCAACCCGCTGGTGCGCGACCCCCAGGACAAGATCATCGCCCTGGACGGCAAGGTCACCCTGGACGAGAACGCCGGTTTCCGGCACCCCGCCCACGCGGACCTGGTCGACCAGGACGCGGAGGACCCGCTGGAGGCCGCGGCCAAGGCCAAGGACCTCAACTACGTCAAGCTCGACGGCGAGGTCGGCATCATCGGCAACGGCGCCGGGCTGGTCATGTCCACCCTGGACGTGGTGGCCTACGCGGGCGAGAAGCACAACGGCGTCAAGCCCGCGAACTTCCTCGACATCGGCGGCGGCGCCTCGGCCGAGGTCATGGCCAACGGCCTGAGCATCATCCTGGGCGACACCGACGTGAAGTCGGTCTTCGTCAACGTCTTCGGCGGCATCACCTCCTGCGACGCGGTCGCCAACGGCATCGTCTCCGCCCTGGACATCCTGGGCGACAAGGCCACCAAGCCACTGGTGGTGCGCCTCGACGGCAACAACGTCGAGGAGGGCCGCCGCATCCTGGCCGAGGCCGACCACCCATTGGTGACCGTCGTGGACACGATGGACAACGCGGCCGACAAGGCCGCCGAGCTTGCGGCTGGGGCGTGACCTGATGGCAATCTTCCTGACCAGTGAGTCCAAGGTCATCGTGCAGGGCATGACCGGCTCCGAGGGCACCAAGCACACCGGCCGGATGCTCAAGTCCGGCACCAACATCGTCGGCGGGGTGAACCCGCGCAAGGCGGGCACCAAGGTCGAGATCGAGGGCGCGAGCCTCCCGGTCTTCGCCAACGTCGCCGAGGCCATGGAGGCCACCGGCGCCGACGTCACGGTGATCTTCGTGCCGCCGAAGTTCGCCAAGGACGCCGTCCTGGAGGCGATCGACGCGGGCATCGGCCTCGCCGTCGTCATCACCGAGGGCATCCCGGTGCACGACTCGGCGTACTTCTGGGCGCACGCGGTGGCCACCGGCAACAAGACCCGGATCATCGGCCCGAACTGCCCCGGCCTGATCAGCCCCGGGCAGTCCAACGCGGGCATCATCCCGGCCGACATCACCGGCCCGGGCAAGATCGGCCTGGTGTCGAAGTCGGGCACCCTGACCTACCAGATGATGTACGAGCTCAACGACATCGGCTTCTCCTCGGCCGTGGGCATCGGCGGCGACCCGATCATCGGGACCACGCACATCGACGCGCTCGCCGCGTTCGAGGCCGACCCGGAGACCGAGCTGATCGTGATGATCGGCGAGATCGGCGGCGACGCCGAGGAGCGGGCCGCGGCCTACATCAAGGAGAACGTCACCAAGCCGGTCGTCGGCTACGTGGCGGGCTTCACCGCCCCCGAGGGCAAGACCATGGGCCACGCGGGCGCCATCGTCTCCGGCTCCGCGGGCACCGCGCAGGCGAAGAAGGAGGCCCTGGAGGCCGCGGGCGTCAAGGTCGGCAAGACGCCGTCCGAGACCGCCGCGCTGGCGCGGGAGCTGTTTGCCGCCAAGTAGTACGCGAGATCACCACCGGGAGGGCCGGGCGCCGGGCGCGCCCGGCCCTCCCGCGTCCGCGATCACCGCTTCCCCGACTGGTGTACCGTCCGGGCTCGTATCCGTTTCGCGGTCGGTGGAACCGGGGTGCCCCCGAGACCGTCCGACCGCCGGGCGGACCCAGCGGCGACCACGGCGTCGGCGGTGGGCAGAGCACCCGGAATGTCCCTGTCGCGTCGAGCGAGTCGAGGAGAGCACGCGATGAGTTACCCAGGCGGAGCACCGGGTGGTTACCCGGGACCGGGCCAGCAGCAGCCCGCCCCGAACTACGGCCCCCCGCCGTCGTCGGGCGTCAAGCTCACCTTGGCGCAGATCCTCAGCCTGGTGGGCGCGGGGCTCGGCCTGCTGAACCTGTTCCTCGGCTTCGCCCCGGCCGTCGACCTGGGCCCGTCGTTCTTCGAGGGCTACGTCGGCTGGGTGCCCGCCCTGCTGCTCACCGGCGGCCTGCTCGGGCTCGCCGCCATCCTGCCCGGCGACAAGAAGGCGGGCCTGTTCCCGTCGGCGGTCGTCGTGCCGGTCACCTTCGCCTTCCTGTTCAGCGTCTTCGTCGGCGACACCCTCGGCGCGGGCGGCATCCTGATCCTCATCTTCGGCCTGCTGGAGATGATCGTGGTCGTGGTGGCGTACCTGTTCGAGCTGGGCGTGCTCAAGCCGCCGCAGCCGCGGCAGCAGGTGCCGTTCCACCCGCAGCAGGGCCAGTTCCCGCCGCAGCAGCAGCCCGGGGGCTTCAACCCGCCGTCGGGTCAGTTCCAGAGCCCGTACGGGCAGCCCGCCACCGGGCAGCAGACCACGTTCGCCCCGCAGCAGGGCCAGTTCGGGCAGCCGCAGCAGCCGCCGCCCGCCACCCCGCCGGGCGGTCACCCCACCCAGGGCTGAGAACCGCGAGGAGCGGGCACCGGGATTCCCGGTGCCCGCTTTTCCGTTCACCCGCAAGCGCACCGCCCAGCCCGGCGCGCCTGACCCGCCGCCCCCGACCCGGGTGCGACAGTGGGGCGCATGGCGTTGCTGCACCCCGGCCCCCGGTCCGACAGGCGGACCGAGCAGGGCAGGCCCGCGCCCGCCCCCGCCCCCTCACCGGTCAGGGTGCTCGCCGTGGCCGCGATCGGTCCGCTGCTCCTCGGCTGGACCGCCGTGGCCGCGCTCCTGGCGGTCGCCACCGCGACGGCGGCCAGGGCCCAGTTCAGCACCGCCGGTGTGCTCGCCGCCGCCGTCCCCGGCTGGCTGGCCGCGCACCAGGTCCCGGTGACCGTCCAGGGCGGTGAACTCGGCGCCCTGCCGCTGCTGCCGACGATCGGCGCGGCGCTGCTGGTGTGGCGCACCGCTGCGCGGGCCGTCACCCGCCTCGGCGTCGGCACCCCCCGGGTGGCGGTGCGGGTCGTCGGCACGATCGCGGGCGCGCACGCCGCGCTCGGCCTGGCGCTGGCGCTGCTCTGCGCCGGTGGTCCCGTCACCGTCGACCCGCTCGCGGGCCTGTACTACCCGGCACTGCTCTCCGGGACCGCCGCCGCGGTCGGCGTGTTTCCCCGGTCCGGTCTGCTGCGGACGATCCGCGAACGCGTCGACCCGTTCGCCCTGCGCGGGTTGAAGGCCGGGCTGCTCGGGGTGGGCGTCCTGTTCGCCGTGGGCACCGCGGTCGTCGTGGCCGCGCTGCTCGCCTCCTTCGGCACCGCCCGCGACCTGTTCGCCGCCGACGGGGTGGGCAGCGCGACGGGGATGCTGTTGCTGTCGGTGGGTTACCTGCCCAACGCCGCCGTCGCCGCCACCGGGTTCATCGCCGGACCGGGCTTCGCGCTCGGCCAGGTCGGGGTCGGCGTGGCCGGGGCCACCGGCGGGGCGGTCCCCGCGCTGCCGCTGCTCGCCGCGCTGCCGGAGCAGCACGCGGCCTGGTGGCCCGCGCTGTGCGCGCTGCCCGCCGCGGTCGGCTGCCTGGTCGGCTGGGCGCTGCGCACCGCCGCCCCCACCCCGACCGGCAGGCTGCGCGCGGTCGCGGTGGCCGCGGTGGTGGTGGCCATGGCGTTCGCCGTGTTCGCGGGCAGCGCGGGCGGTGCGCTCGGCAGCGGCCCGTTCCACCCGCTCGACCTGCGCGCCGCCTGGCTGTCCCTGGCGCTGGTGCTGTGGATCGGGGTCCCCGGGGCGGTCGTGGCCTGGACCACCGGCCCGCGCCCCGTCCCCGCCCGGGACGAGGAGCCCCGCCCCACCGACTCCGGTGAACCCGGTGAGGCGGGCGGTGAGACCGAAGAGGACAGCGGCGCGGAGACCGATGACCGCGCCACCGACAACGAGACCGACAGCACCGCCCCCGACAGCACCGCCTCCGAAACCGAGGCCGACGACGTGGCCCCGGACACCGGGGCGGGCGGTGCCGAGGACAGCGCGGACCGGCCCGCCGACCGCGACTCGGGCCGCTGACCAAGGTCAAGTCCGCACCGCTTACGCTGGGGGCACCCCCAACCGGTTCCCGCCGCTGCCCCAGGAGTCCGTGCTGAGCGCCCAGTACCAGCCCGCCGCCCCGGCCAGGATCGTCGTCCTGGTGTCCGGCACCGGCACCCTGTTGCAGGCACTGCTCGACGAGGCCGGGCAACCGCACTTCCCGGCGCGGGTCGTGGCCGTGGGCGCGGACCGGGCGAAGATCGAGGGCATCGCCCGCGCCGAGCGGGCGGGCATCCCCGCCTTCGCCGTGCGCGTGGCCGACCACCCCGACCGGGCCGCCTGGGACGCGGCGCTCACCGCGGCCGTCGCCGCGCACGAGCCCGACCTGGTGGTGTCCGCGGGGTTCATGAAGATCCTCGGACCGGCGTTCCTGGACCGCTTCGGCGGCCGGGTCATCAACACCCACCCCGCCCTGCTGCCGTCGTTCCCCGGCGCGCACGCCGTCGCCGACGCGCTCGCGCACGGCGTCCGCTACACCGGCAGCACGGTGCACCTGGTCGACGGCGGCGTCGACACCGGCCCGATCATCGCCCAGGAGCCGGTGCCGGTGCACGCGGGCGACGACGAGGCGGGGCTGCACGAACGGATCAAGGCGGTGGAGCGGCGACTGCTGGTCGAGGTGGTCGCAGGCATGGCCCGGCAGGGCTACACCGTGGACGGACGAAAGGTGAGCATCCCGTGACGGATACCGCGCAGCGCAGGCCGGTTCGCCGAGCCCTGGTCGGCGTGTCGGACAAGGCGGGCCTGCTCGAGCTGGCGTCGGGCCTGCACGCGGCCGGGGTGGAGATCGTCTCCACCGGCGGCACCGCGAGGGCGATCGCCGACGCGGGCGTGCCGGTCACCCCGGTCGAGCAGGTCACCGGCTTCCCCGAATCGCTCGACGGGCGGGTCAAGACCCTGCACCCGGGGGTGCACGCGGGGCTGCTGGCCGACACGCGCAACCCGGAGCACGTGGCCCAGCTCGGTGAACTGGACATCGCGCCGTTCGACCTGCTGGTGGTCAACCTCTACCCGTTCGTGAAGACGGTCGCCTCCGGCGCGTCGCCGGACGAGTGCGTCGAGCAGATCGACATCGGCGGACCGGCGATGGTCCGCGCCGCGGCGAAGAACCACGCCTCGGTGGCCGTGGTGGTCGACCCGGCCCGCTACGACTGGGTGCTCGCCGAGGTCGCCGCGGGCGGCTTCACCCTGCCCGACCGGCAGCGCTTGGCTGCCGCCGCCTACCGGCACACCGCCTCCTACGACGTGGCGGTCGCCTCCTGGATCGGCGGCGAGCTGGCCCCCGACGACGAGGGCTCCGGCTTCCCCGGCTGGACCGGCGCCACCTGGGACCGCCGCGCGGTCCTGCGCTACGGCGAGAACCCGCACCAGAAGGCCGCCCTGTACGCCCGCGGCGACGGCGCCACCGGCCTGGCCACCGCCGAGCAGTTGCACGGCAAGGAGATGTCCTACAACAACTACGTCGACGCCGACGCGGCCTGGCGCTCGGCGCACGACCACGCCTCGGCCTGCGTGGCGATCATCAAGCACGCCAACCCGTGCGGCATCGCGGTGTCCGAGGTGGACATCGCGGAGGCGCACCGCAACGCGCACGCCTGCGACCCGCTGAGCGCCTTCGGCGGGGTCATCGCGGCCAACCGCGAGGTCAGCGTGGCCATGGCCGAGCAGGTCGCGGAGATCTTCACCGAGGTCATCGTGGCCCCGGCCTACGCCGACGGCGCGGTCGAGGTGCTGACCCGCAAGAAGAACATCCGCATCCTGGTGGCCGAGCCCCCGCGGCGCGGCGGTGTCGAGCTGCGCCCGATCTCCGGCGGCCTCCTGGTCCAGCAGGCCGACGCGATCGACGCCGAGGGCGACGACCCCACCAAGTGGACGCTGGCCACCGGCGCCCCCGCCGACGAGGACACCCTGGCCGACCTGACCTTCGCCTGGCGCTCCTGCCGGGCGGTCAAGTCGAACGCCATCGTCATCGCCAAGGGCGGCGCCACGGTCGGCTGCGGCATGGGCCAGGTCAACCGGGTCGACGCGGCCAAGCTCGCGGTGGCCAGGGCGGGCGACCGCGTCCCCGGCTCGGTGGCCGCCTCCGATGCCTACTTCCCGTTCCCGGACGGCCTGGAAACCCTGGTGCGGGCCGGGGTCAAGGCCATCGTCCAACCGGGGGGCTCGGTCCGCGACGGCGAGGTCATCGCCGCCGCCGAAGCCGCGGGCGTCACCGTCTACCTGACCGGCACCCGCCACTTCGCCCACTAGGCGACGCCGACAGCGCCCGGTCCCGGTCGGGGCCGGGCGCTGTTCGCCGTCAGCCCTCGACGACCCGGCGCGCCTGCCTGCCCGTGGCGATCAGCTCCCCGCTCCGCGACCACACCTCGCTGGCGTCCACGCACCAGCCGCCCGCCGCGTGCTCGGTCCGGATTCGCAGCAGCGACCACGCCCGCGCGTCGAACCCCGCAGCGCCCTCGGCGAAGTGCACCGCCAGCTCCACCGTCGGCACCGGCACCGGGGAGGTCCGCACCGCGTAGAGCCCGGGCGCCAGCGCGTCGAGCAGCAGCGCCGCCGCCGACTCCGGCCGCGCGGGCGGGTCGAACATCCTGGCCCACCCCACCAGTTCCGCCACCTCGCCGCCGCCCAGCGGGACCGCGCCCACCGGCCGGACCTCCAGGTGCTCGGCGAACGGCACCAGGTGCCCGGGGAAGTCGAACCCCGGCACGTCGTCCGGCCCCGGCGCGCTCGGCGGGGGCGGCCCGGGCAGGACCGGGCCTGCGGTGCTGCCCCCGAACGTCGCGGTGGCCAAGACCGCCACCCGGTCCTCGGCGGTCAACTCGGCGGTGACGGTGGACGAACTGCGCCCCGCCTTGACCAGCCGCGTCGCCACCCGGACGGAATCGGCGCGCACCGGGCTGAGGTAGCTCACGTGCAGCGACCGGGCCGCCTGCCCCGGCACCCGCCGCCCGGCGTGGTCGAGCACCAGCCCGGCCAGCAGGCCGCCGTGCGCCCCGGTCCACGAGCGCCAACTCGGCGCGATGGCATCCGCCTCGATCGTCTCGGACATGGCGCTCCCTCAGTGGTGCAAAGCAACTGACTGGCAAACTAGCGCACCCACCCGCCCGCGGGAGCGTGACGTGACCGACCCGTCGGGACCACCCGTCCGCGATCTTCATCGGGTTGGGGATCTCCGGTTGACAGGGTCGCCGAGCTCGGTACTGTATGCCCAAGTCGAACTTGTGTTCGATGGACTGTCGGGAGTGGAGACCCGGCGGTCCACCGCCGCCTTCCCCGCGGCGTCGCGCGTATTGAGCGGTACGCGTGCCGACGGGAGAGGTGTGGCGTGTGGTCGTGGGTTGCTCCCGACAGGGGGAGACTGTCGGGAGCAACCCACGCCCCCGCCTCCACCACCGCACCCGTTTCCGCCCCCGCGCACTGCGCCTCGCACTGCGCCTCGCGGTGCGTCGCACCCGGTGCTCCCGCTCTCTGCATCTCGGCACTCGGCGCCCCTGTCCTTGCCCCTGCGGCCGCGCCCTGTGCCTTTGTGCGCTGCGCCTCGCCGCGCGCCCTTGCGCTCTCCGCATCTCCGCGCCTGGTGCCCCTGCCCGCGCGGCCGCATTCTGTGCCGCTTTGCTGTGCGCTCCGGTGCCCTGTGTCTCCGCGCTCTGTGCCCCTGCACCCGCCCCCGTTTCCGCCTTCGCGCGCTGCGCCTCGCCGCACGCCTTGGTGCGCCGTGCCTCGCCTTGGGGTCCGGCTCGCGGGCGGGCGGCTCCGCCCCCGGTCGCGTGTCGCCGATCGGCCGTGCTCCGGTGTCCGGTCGGGTGTGGCGGTGGTCGGCGTGTCCTCGCCTGAGTTCGCCTCCCGTGCCGCCACCCGGGACGCCGACCGGTTGGCCGCTGCCCTCGCCACCTCCGCGCCCACCGTCGAGACGCTGCCGGTCCGGGCCGACCTCGCCGCCCTGTTCCCCTGGGGCGGTCTCCGGCGCGGCGGCACGGTCGTCGTGCACCGGTCCACCGCGCTGCTGCTGGCCCTCCTCGCCGAGGCCACCGGGGCGGGGTCCTGGGGCGCGGTCGTCGGCCTGCCCCGGGTGGGGGTGGTCGCCGCCGCCGAGCTCGGCGTGCGGGTGGAGCGGCTGGCGCTGGTGCCCGCGCCCGGGGCGGAGTTGGGGGCCGTGGTCGCCGCGCTGCTCGACGGGTTCGACGTGGTCGCGGTCGCCGCGCCGCGGGTCGCCGACGCGGTGGCGCGCAGGCTCTCCGCCCGCGCCCGCGGTCGGCGGGCCGTCCTGCTGTCCCTCGGTGCCTGGCCCGGCGCCGAGGTGGAACTGCGGTCCGAGGGGGACCGGTGGTGGGGACTGGGCCCGGGGCACGGCCACCTGCGCGGGCGGACGGCTCTCGTGCGTGCCCGGGGCCGGGGTGCCGCCACCCGTCCGGTCCAGCGCTTCGTCACCCTGCAAGGTGAATCGATCCCACCTCACTTGACGCACTCGATCATCGAACATATGTTCGAGACATCCACAACCGCCGAACCGGGGGGAGACCGGTGACCCGCCTGTTCGTCGTCTGGTGCCCGGACTGGCCCGTGGTCGCCGCGGGCCGGGTCGCCGGGCTGCCGCTCGACGCGCCCGCGGCCGTGGTGGTGGCCAACCGGGTCGTCGCGGCGAACGCGGCCGCCCGGGGCGCGGGCGTGGGGCGGGACGTGCGCCGCCGGGAGGCGCAGGGGCGCTGCCCGGACCTGGTGGTGCTCCCGGACGACCCGGACCGCGACGCCCGGCTGTTCGAGCCGGTGGCGGCGGCGGTGGAGCGGCTGGCCGTCGGGGTCGAGGTGGTCCGGCCCGGCGTGGTGGCCGTGCCCGCCAGGGGGCCTGCCGCGTACTTCGACTCCGAGGCCGACGTCGCCGAGCGGCTGATCGACCAGGTGGCCGCCGCGGCCGACGCGGAGTGCGTGGTGGGGGCGGCCGACGGGCTGTTCGCCGCCACCCGCGCCGCGCACCGCGGCCTCATCGTCCCGAGTGGACGGAGCGCGGAATTCCTGGCCCCGCTGGACGTCCGCGAGTTCCTGCCCGACCGCGCCGAGCTGGTCGACCTGCTGCGCAGGCTCGGCCTGCGCACCCTGGGTGCCTTCGCCGCGCTGCCCGAGCGCGACGTCGCCACCCGCTTCGGCGCCGACGCCGTGCTGGCGCACCGGCTGGCCCGCGGCGCGCAGGAGCGCCCGCCCGCGCGCCGCCGCCCACCGGACGACCTCGCCGTCACGCACACCCCCGACGACCCGGTCGACCGGGTGCAGGCCGCCGCCTTCGCCGCCCGCGGCCTCGCCGAGCGGCTGCACACCCGCCTGGCCGGGCACGGGCTGGCCTGCACCCGGCTGGCCGTCGAGGCCACCACCGCGCACGGCGAACACCTGCGCCGGGTCTGGCGCTGCGCCGAACCGCTCACCCCGGCGGGCATCGCCGACCGGGTGCGCTGGCAGCTCGACGGCTGGCTGCTCGGCCCCGACCGCCCCACGGCCGGGCTCACCCGGCTGCGCCTGGTGCCGGAGGACACCGTCGACGGCCGCGCCCTGCAACTGGAGCTGTGGCAGGGCGGGCAGGACGAGCGGGCCGCCCGCGCGGCCAGGGCCATGACCCACGTGCAGGGCCTGCTCGGCCAGGGGGCGGTGCTCACCCCGGTCCTCGGCGGCGGGCGCGGCCCGGCCGACCGGGTCCGGCTGGTGCCCTGGGGCGACGAGCGCACCCCGGCCGCCCCGGCCGAACCGCCCTGGCCCGGGCGGCTGCCCGCGCCGTCGCCGTCGGTCGTGCCCGACCGGCCGCTGCCCGCCGCGGTGCTCGGCCCGGTAGGGGAGCAGGTCGGGGTGAACGGCCGGTTCGCGCTGACGGCCGAACCGGTGTCGGTCGCCGTCGAGGGCGGGCCCGCGCGCCCGGTGCTCGGCTGGGCTGGGCCGTGGCCCGCCGACGAGACCTGGTGGGACCAGGCGACCGCGCGCCGCCGGGCCCGGCTCCAGGTGCTCGTGGAATCCACTGAGGACGGTCAGACCGCGCTCCTGCTGGTGCGCGAGGACAGGAAGTGGACCGTGGAAGGGATGTACGACTGATGGCACACGAAGAAGACCCGGCAACCGTGCTCGACTGGTGGGACCTGGTCGACCTGGCCGCGTTGATCCCCGAGCAGCGCCGTTCCCCGGAGGACGGCCCGCAGTGGTGAGCGAGAACCGGTAGCGGTGGGCTGGAGCAACCCCCCGGTGCGCTGGTCGGAGTTGGAGCGCATCCTCTCCGGCCGCTCACCGGGGGTCGGCGACGGCGGCGACAGCCCGGCCTGGACGCGCAGGCGCGACCGCTACACCGCCCCCGCGGGGGCGAGCGCGCTGGGCGCCACCGACCAGCCCGACGGCGACTCCCGGGTCCCCTACGCCGAACTGCACTGCCACTCCAACTTCAGCTTCCTCGACGGCGCCAGTTCCCCCGAGGAACTGGTCGAGGCGGCGGCCCTGCTGGGCCTGGACGCCGTGGCGATCACCGACCACGACGGCGTGTACGGGGTGGTCCGGTTCGCCGAGGCGGCCAGGGAACTGGGCGTGCGCACGGTGTTCGGCACCGAGCTGAACCTGGGTCTGACCGCCCCGCGCAACGGCGTCCCCGACCCGGGGGGTGAGCACCTGCTGCTGCTCGCCGACGGCCCGGACGGCTACCACGACCTGTGCCGCGTGCTCACCACCGCGCACCTCGACGGCGCGGAGAAGGGCAAACCCGCCTACGACCTGCGCGACGTCGTCGAGCAGACCCGCGAGCACTGCGTCGCGCTCACCGGCTGCCGCAAGGGCGCGGTCCGCCGGGCGCTGGCCGCCGGGGGACCCGCCGCCGCGTTCGCCGAGCTGCGCGCCCTCGCGGCCTGCTACGGCGCGGACCGGGTGTTCGTCGAGCTGGTCGACCACGGCCTGCCCGAGGACTCGGTCCGCAACGACCTGCTGGCGGGGATGGCCGCCGAGCTGCGGCTGCCCACCGTGGCCACCAACGCCGTGCACTTCGACCACCCGGCGCGCGGGCGCCTGGCCGCCGTGGTGGCCGCCGTGCGCGCCCGCCGCGGCCTCGACGACCTGGCGGGCTGGCTGCCGCCCGCCCCGACCGCGCACCTGCGCTCCGGGGCCGAGATGCTGGCCCGCTTCGCCCGCCACCCCGGTGCCGTGCAGCGCGCCGCCGTGCTGGGCGTGCAACTGTCCTTCGACCTGGAGCTGGTCGCCCCGGCGCTGCCGCCGTTCGACGTGCCGCCCGGGTACACCGAGGCCGGCTACCTGCGCGAGCTGACCCACCTCGGCGCCGCGGCGAAGTACGGCTCCGCCGCCGAGGCGCCGCGCGCCCACGCCCAGGTGCAGCACGAGCTGCGGGTCATCGAGGAACTGGGTTTCCCCGGCTACTTCCTCATCGTGTGGGACATCGTGGAGTTCTGCCGCCGCGCCGACATCCACTGCCAGGGCCGCGGGTCGGCGGCGAACTCGGCGGTCTGCTTCGCCCTCGGCGTCACCAGGGTCGACGCGGTGCGCTGGGAGCTGCTGTTCGAGCGCTTCCTGGCCCCGGCCCGCGACGGCCCGCCGGACATCGACCTCGACATCGAGTCCGAGCGGCGCGAGGAGGTCATCCAGTTCGTCTACCGCAAGTACGGCCGCAGGCACGCCGCCCAGGTGGCGAACGTGATCACCTACCGGGCCAAGTCGGCCGTGCGCGACGTGGCCGGGGCGCTCGGCTTCTCCCCGGGCCAGCAGGACGCCTGGAGCAAGCAGATCGACCGCTGGGGCCCGCTGTCCGACACCGCCCGCGACAACCACCTCGACGTGCCGCCCGCGGTGCTGGAACTGGCCGGCCAACTGGAGGGCTTCCCCCGGCACCTGGGCATCCACTCCGGCGGCATGGTCATCTGCGACCGCCCGGTCAGCGAGGTCTGCCCGGTCGAACCCGCCCGGATGCCCGGCCGCACGGTCCTGCAGTGGGACAAGGACGACTGCGCCGCCGTCGGCCTGGTCAAGTTCGACCTCCTCGGCCTCGGGATGCTCTCCGCCCTGCACCACGCCGTCGACCTCGTCCGCGACCACCACGGCGTCCAGGTCGACCTCGGCGGCCTGGACCTGGGCGACCAGGCGGTCTACGACATGCTCTGCGCGGCGGACTCGGTCGGGGTCTTCCAGGTGGAGAGCCGGGCCCAGATGGCCACCCTGCCCCGCCTCAAACCGAGGGAGTTCTACGACCTGGTGGTCGAGGTCGCCCTGATCCGCCCCGGCCCCATCCAGGGCGGCTCGGTGCACCCCTACATCCGCCGCAAGAACGGCGAGGAACCGACCAACGTCGACCACCCCCTCCTGGAGAAGGCCCTGGCGAAGACCCTGGGCGTCCCCCTCTTCCAGGAACAACTGATGCAGATCGCCGTCGACGTCGCGGGCTTCACCCCGGTCGAGGCGGACGAACTGCGCCGCGCCATGGGCGCCAAGCGCTCCACCCACCGCATGGAACGCCTGCGCGAGCGCTTCCACACCGGCGCCACCGCCAACGGCCTGCCCCCGGAACTGGCAGGCCGCATCTACGAGAAACTGCTGGTTCGGCTTCCCGGAGAGCCACGCGCTCAGCTTCGCCCTGCTCGTCTTCACCAGCGCCTGGTTCAAGCTCTACCACCCGGCGGCCTTCTGCGCGGCCCTGTTGCGCGCCCAGCCCATGGGCTTCTACTCCCCGCAGTCCCTGGTCGCCGACGCCCGCAGGCACGGCGTCGAGGTCCGCGGCCCGGACATCAACGCCAGCGCCGTCCACGCCACCCTCGAACCGGCCGCCGCCTGCGGCGAACCCGCCGCCGATGGCCTGCCCGCCGCGGGCGAAGCCGCCCAACCCGGCCGGACCGCCAAGGCGCACCCCACCGCGCGCCACCGCCGCGACCGGGACAAGGCGTTGCGCACCGGCCTGGCCTCGGTCCGGCTGATCGGCCCCGACCTGGCGGCGGAGATCGTCCGGGTCCGCACCGCCGACGGCCCGTACCGCGACCTGGTCGACCTGGTCCGCCGCGTCCGGCTGACCACGCCCCGGTTGGAGGCCCTGGCCACCTCCGGCGCCTTCGCCTGCTTCGGCCTGGGGCGCCGCGAAGCCCTCTGGGCCGCGGGTGCCGCCGCCGCGGACCGCCCCGGGCACCTGCCCGGTACCGCGGTCGGTGTCGCACCCCCGCCGCTGCCCGGCATGGACGAGGTCGAGGTGGCCGTGGCCGATGTCTGGTCGACCGGCCTGTCCCCGGGCAGCTTCCCCACCCAGTTCATCCGCGACCGCCTCACCGGGGCGGGCGCCATCCCGATCGCCGATCTGTCCACAACGGACTCCGGGACCCGGGTGCTGATCGGCGGCGCGGTCACCCACCGGCAGCGCCCGCAGACCGCGGGCGGCGTCACCTTCCTCAACGTCGAGGACGAGTCCGGCATGGCCAACGTCGTCTGCTCGCCCGGTCTGTGGACCCGCCACCGCGGGGTGGCCCGCACCAGCTCGGCGCTGCTGGTCCGCGGCACCGTGCAGAACACCGACGGCGTGGTCACCCTCGTCGCCGATCGCCTGGAGCACCTGCCGCTGCGCATCCCCGCCAAGTCGCGGGACTTCCGCTGAGCAAAACTGAGCACCCCCGGCCGCGGCCCGCCCCTACCCTCGGTCCCATGCCTGCCAAGGAGAAGGACGGACTGGCCGTCATCGTGGTCGGTCTGGACGGGAGCACCCCGGCGAAGAACGCCTCCGCCTGGGCGGCGGGCATGGCCCGGCGGGAGAAGGCGCGGTTGGTCCTCGTCTACGTCGAACCGCTGCTCGCCCCCGGCGGCTGGGCCGGGGTGGGTGCCGAGACCGCAGGTGAGACCACCGTCTCGATCATGGTGGAGATGCGCCTGGACGCCGCCCGCTACCTCGACCCGGTGGGTGTCAAGTGGAGCGTGGTGCACCACCGCGGCGACCCGGCCCGCGGGCTGGAGGCCATCGCCGCCGAGTTCGAGGCCGACTGCGTGGTGGTGGGCCGGTCGCGGGCCGGTGGCGGCAAGCTCGGGTCGGTGCCGAAGACGCTGATCGCCGACGCCAAGCGCCCGGTGGTCGTCGTCCCCTGAGACCGGGCGTGGCAGGGTGGCCCCGTGGAAACCGGCGAGGACTACAGCGACACCGACCTGCACGGCCAGCACTGGGACCAGCGGCACTTCACCGCCTGCGACTTCACCGAGGCCGACCTGCGCGGCCTCACCACCGCGGGCTGCACGTTCACCGACTGCGACTTCACCCGCGCCGACCTCGGGGAGTCCGCGCACCGCAGCACCGCGTTCCGCTCCTGCAAGTTCGACCGCGCCACCCTCACCGACACCGAGTTCGTCGGCTGCACCCTGATCGGCTCCACGTTCGTCGACTGCCGGTTCCTGCCCATCACCCTGCGCGACTCCGACCTGACCCTGGTCAGCCTCACCGCCGCCGCGCTGCGCAAGAGCACCCTGACCGGCCTGCGCTTCCGCGAGGCCAACCTGATGGACGCCGACCTGCGCGACACCGACCTGCGTGAGGCCGACCTCACCGGCGCCCGCCTCACCGGCACCAAGCTCACCGGCGCCGACCTGCGCGGCGCCCGCGTCGACGCCAACGGCCTGGTCCAGGCCACCCTCCGCGGCGCGCGGGTCGACCTCGACACCGCCATCGCCTTCGCCGTCGCCCACGGCCTCGACATCGGCTGAACCGCCCCGGAAAAGGCGGCGGGCGCCCCGCCCCGGTGTGGGGAGGGACGCCCGCCGGCGGGTGGGTCTCAGGGGCGGGTGGGCGCCTCGCGGTCATTGACCTCGACCAGGTGGCCGTTGTCGATCAGCTCGGCGACCGAGCGGGACAGCAGGTACGCCGTGCCGCCACCGGGCTGGTCGAACCACGGGATCGCCACCCCGGTCAGGGCCTCGGTGGGCTTGAGGACCCGGTAGGCGCGGTACGGCCTGCCCACCCAGTCCGGCACCAGCGAGCGCCGCTCGAACGGCGTGCCCGCGGCGTAGGTGAGGTTCCCACCGGGTTCGCCGTAGCGGTCGATCTCCGTGCCCGGGGCCAGTTCCAGCATCTGCTTGCCGCGGAACAGCGTCAGCGGCGGCTCACCCTGGCGGGGCTGGATCGGCCAGTCCTGCGGCCTGCGGTTCGGGCCGGTCTGGGCCTGCGCGGGCTCCGGCCTGCGCGGCGGGACCGGCCGCGGGTCGCGCGGCACGAACTCCTCCTCGGCCGCGAAGGGGGCGGCCTCCGGTGCGCGCCGCTGCTGCGGCGGCTCCGCCCGCTCCGGGGCGAACGCCCCGTCGCGGTCGTCGTCCTCGTCGTCGTCGACCAGGTCGGCGAGGGAGGCGCGCATGGTGGACTCACCGACCTCCCGCGGCGGCTCCGGCTCGACGGCGGGCTGCCCGGTGTCGAGCAGCAACTTGCCCAGCAGGAACGCCGACGCGTCGGCCACGTCCTCAAAGACCGCGGGCGCCACGAAGCTGTGGTTGTCGAACCACCCGACGCGCCAGCCCTCCGCGGTCTGCTCCATCGTCCACGCCGCCGACTCCGGGACACCCAGCCGGTACCGCTCGGCCGGAACCCCCAGCGCCTCCAGCCGCGACCGCAGCGCCGCCACGGCCTCCGCCGCACTCCCCGACGACGGCAGCGCCGCCGCGGGCGGACCACTCGGCTCGGGCACCACCGGGCTCGGCTGGTCCGGGTGGGTGAACAACTCCACCGGCTCCTCGGCGAACGGCTGCCCGCCGGGACCGGCACCGTTCCCCGGCTGCGACTCGAAGCCGGGCTCGTCCCCGGGCTGGAACTGCCCCGGCTGCTGTGCGAAGCCGGGCTCGAACTGGGCGGGCTGTTGTGCGAAGCCGGGCTGGCCATCGGGCTGGAACTGCCCCGGCTGCGGCTGGAACTGCTCCGGCTGCTGGAAGCCCGAGGCACCTCCCGGCTGGAACACCTCCGGCTGCGACTCGAAGCCGGTGGCGGACCGCCCGGCCTGGAACGCGCCCGCGTGCGCCTGCTCGGGCTGGTAACCATCCCGCCCACCCTGGAACGCGGCGGCGTGCTCGAACCGATCGCCCTGCGCGGGAATCCGGTCGTCCTCGAACCCGCCCGGCGCACCGGACTGGAACGACGGCTCGAACCGCTGCGCCTCACCGTGTTCCGGCCCGTCGCCGTGGAACGCGGCCGGCTGGAAGCGGTCCTCCTGGGCCGGGTCCTGCTCGCCTTCGTGCTGGAAGCGCTGGTCCGCGTTGTCGCCGGGCTGGCCGTTCGCCTGGAACGCGGGCTGGAAGCGGTTTTCCTGGGCCGGGTCCTGCTCGCCCTGGTGCTGGAAGCGCTGGTCCGCGTTGTCGCCGGACTGGCCGTCCGCCTGGAACGCGGGGGCGAAACGGTTGTCCTGACCCGGGTTCTGGTCGGTCTCCGGCCGGAAGTGCTCATCGGCGGTGAACGCGGGCTGGAAGCGGTCTTCCCGCGCGGCGGTCTGGTCGGGTTCGCCCGCGTGGAACCGGTCGTCCGGGGTTCCGCCCGGCCGCTGGTCCTCGCCGGGCTGGAAAGCGGCCGCGGGCTGGAAGCGGTTGTCCTGCGGCGGGGCCTGGTCCGCGTTGCCCGGGGCGCCCGCCGAGAACCGGCCGCCTTCGTCGTCGCCGGTGCGGAACGCGGCGGGTTGGAA
Source organism: Actinokineospora spheciospongiae (assembly GCF_003182415.1). Lineage (NCBI taxonomy): Bacteria > Bacillati > Actinomycetota > Actinomycetes > Pseudonocardiales > Pseudonocardiaceae > Actinokineospora > Actinokineospora spheciospongiae. The sequence goes on from NZ_QHCP01000003.1 coordinate 405,486, forward strand.
GCGGTCGCCCTGGGACTGGTCCTGGTCCACGTTGCCGGGGGTGCCTGCCGAGAACCGGTCGTCTCCGGCACCGGGCTGGAAGGCGGGCTGGAAGCGGTCGTCCTGCGGCGAGGACCGGTCCGGGTCGCCGGGGGCGCCTGCCGAGAAGTGGCCGTTCCGGTCGTCGCCGGGCTGGAAGGCGGGTTGGAAGCGGTCGTCCTGCGGCGAGGACTGGTCCGCGTTGCCGGGGGCACCGGTCGAGAACCGGTCGCCGCCGGGCTGGAAGCGGTCGTCCTGCGACGGGGCTTGGTCCGCGTTGCCGGGGGGCGAGAAGTGCCCGTCGTCGCCCGGCTGGAAGTGGTCGTCCTGGGCGGGGGGCTGGTCGGCGCCGGGCCGGAACCCGCCCGCCTGGAAGCGGTCGTCGTCCCGGTCGTCGTCGGTGCTGAACGCCACGGCGTGGCGGGAGCGGTCGTCCTGGGCGGGGGTCTGCTCGATGCCCGCGTGGAACTCCTCCGACCGCCCGTGGTCCGGCTGGAACCCGGCGTCGGGCTCGAACCCGCGGTCGCCGTCCCGGTCGTCCCGGGGCTGGTCGGCGCCGGACCGGAACCCGGCCGGTCGGTCGTGGCCGTCGCCCGGTTCATCGGTGTGGAACGCCGCGTGGTCACCACCGGGGTGGGAGTCACCCGACCGGTGGCGTTCGTTCCCCGGGCCGTCGGTGTGGAAGCCGTTCGACTGGTCGCGGTCGCCGCCCGGGTGGAACGCGGTGGCGTGGTCGGGCATCGACTCGGCTGCGGTCTCGGACTGGAAATCACCCGATCGGGTGGCCTGGTCACCCTGCTGGAACGCCTCCGCGGACTCCACCCGGCCGCCTGCGGTGAAGCGGTCCTCCCGTGCGCCGGACCCGTCCTGCCCGGTGTCGAACCGGGACCCCTCGGGCCGGTCGTCCGCCTGGGAGTGGTTCCCCCCGGGGGCGTCCGCGTACTGCTCGACCGGCTGGAACCGCTCCGGCTGCTCGCCGCCGTGCCTGCCGCCGGTCTCCTCCTCGGCCTCCTCGCGCCGCGCGCGCCTGCCCTCGGACGGGCGGCTCGGCTCGAACAGCCCGCCCCCCGGCTCGTCCCAGCGGCCCGCCGCACCCGGCAGCCCACCCGGGCTGTCCGACTCGACCCGCTCCGCGGCGTCCTGCGACCCCGGCAGCCCGCCGCCCGACCAGGGCTGCGGCTCCTCGGTCGCGGGCGCCCGGTCCCACGGTGCGGGCCCGGCACCCACGGAGGCGTTGGCGAACGCGTCGAACGGGGTGGGGTTGGCCGACCCGCCGAACGGCACCGGCTCACCGGACCGCGACCGCCCCGCGGGCGCCTCGTCCACGCTGTCGAACCGCGCGCTCTCGGCGGGCTCGTCGAACCGGGAGCGCCCCGCGGGCGCCTCGTCCCGATCGGCGTCGAACCGCGTGTCCTCGGCGGGTTCGTCGAAGCGGGAGCGCCCCACGGGCGCCTCGTGCCGCTCGGCCTCGTCGGGCGCGTCGAACCGCGTGTTCTCGGCGGGTTCGTCGAACCGGGAGTGCCCCGCCGACGTCTCGTGCTGGTCGGGCACGTCGAACCGCGTGTTCTCCGCGGGTTCGTCGAAGCGGGACTGCCTCGCGGGCGCCTCGTGCCGGTCGGCTTCGCCCGCGGCGTCGAACCGGGCGTTCTCGGCGGGCTCGTCGAACCGGGGCTGCGCCGGTGCCTCGTCCCGGTCCGCCTCGCCGGGCGCGTCGAACCGAGGGGCTTCCCCGTCCGCACCGAACCGCGCGCCCTCGGCCGCAGCGTCCGGCCGCGAACCCCCGGCAGCCTCGCCGGGCGCGTCGAACCGCGCGCCCTCGGGCCGCGGGTCCTCGGCGGGCCGGGCGGGCGCGGCGGGCGGTGCCTCGCCGACCGGCGCCTCCGCCTTGGTCGCGTTCACCGGCCCCGGCGCACCGCCTGCCCCGGGGCGCACCGGCGGTCGGGGCGGGCGGACCGGGCCCCGGGTCAGGAACCCGGCGACCGCGCCCAGCGCCTGCTCGGGCACCTCGGGCACGGTGAACTCCGCGCGCCTGGCCTGCTCGACCAGTTCCGGCTCGGGCGGCACGCCGTGGTTGCGCAGGTAGAAGTTGACCGCGGCGGGCCAGACCCAGGCGCCGTCGGTGTGGAAGGCGACCGGGACGGTCTGGCGGCCCTCCTCGTCGAGCAGGTCGGTGTCGAAGCCGCGGGCGGGCAGCGGCAGCGGCGCGCCGTCGAGGTAGCGCAGCAGGGCGTCGCGGTCGGCCTCGTCGACCGGCGGCCGGTTGACCGACGGGCGCCCGTCCGGGCCGGGGGCGTCGAAGATGCGGGCGACCCGGAACGGCGGCTTGAGCGCGGCCATCCGCCGGACCAGCCACTCCGGCACGTTCTCCTCGTCGCGGGGGAAGGTGCGCAGGTCGTCGGCGTAGGCGGGGGGCGGCGGCGGGGTGAGCCACTGCGGTTCGTCGCGGTCGTACTCGAGGTTGTAGGCCGAGGGCTGGTCGAGCTGGTAGCGGGCGTTGTACCAGGTGCCGCGGCCCTCGCGGTACATCCCGGCGCGCAGCCTGCCGAAGAGCGCGGCCGTGTCCTGGGCGACCTGGAGCGGCTCCACGGTCTCGTCCTGGAACGTCACCCGCGCGGCCGTCTCGGTGTACCGGCCCAGGGCGCGGTACTCGACCCCGATGGACTTCCAGTTCTCGGGCGCCGCCCGCAGCAACGCCAGCCCGATCTGCTTGACCAGGGCGTCCTGTTCGGTCGGGTTCAGCTGCGTCGGTTGTGCCACGGTGACATCTTCTCCTGCCGGTTCGCACTCGGCATACGGTGGGATCTGGCCTCGGGTGCGTGCCTGCGACGATGACGCAGGGTGAGGGGGCGCTCCGGGTAAGCGCGGATCACGGGTCGGTTACGGCCTCGACGGTATCCCGAAACCGGGCCGCCCCGCTTCCCCCGCGCGCCCGGTCCACACTCCTGTGACAAGCGCCGCACGCAGCTCACCTGACCGAGTGACAAGGTCCCCGTTTGTGTCACCGTCTCATCTGTGCCAGCCTTTGCGCTCATGTCCGACGGCGACCTCGCCCCCCACCTGTCCCGGCTCGGCCTGCCCGACGACGAGATCCGCGGCTACGCGTACCTGCTGCGCACCGGCCCCTCGACCGTCGAGCAGATCGCCGAGGGGATGGCCGAGCCGGACGACCGCGTGCGCGCCGCCGTCCGCACCCTGCTCGACGCGGGCCTGGTCGGCCCCGGCGGCGACGACGGCAGCGTGATCACCCCGGTCCCGCCCGCGTCCGGCCTGCAGATCCTCAGCCGTCGCCGGGAGTCGGAGCTGGAGCAGGCCAGGGTGGCCACGCTCAACGCCTACGACACCTTCCGCCGCGCCATCTCCCCGCAGCGCACCGACGACCTGATCGAGGTCGTCACCGGCACCGCCATCGCCCAGCGCATCCAGCAGATGGAGCTGAGCGCGCGCACCGAGATCCGCAGGCTCGACTCGCCGCCGTACTTCACCGAGGGGCACGTCAACAACGCCGAGCTGGAGCAGCTTGGCCGCGGCGAGGTCACCTACCGGGTCGTCTACGCCCGCGCCTCCATCGAGGACCCCGGCCGCTACGCGCAGAACATCCAGCCGTGCGTGGCCGCGGGCGAGCAGGCCAGGGTGCTGCCGGAGGTCCCGGTGAAGCTGACCATCGTCGACCAGCAGTTCGCCACGGTGTCGCTGCCGGTCGCCGAGGCCGACGTGAACCGGCAGTTGCTGGTGGTGCGGCCGAGCAGCCTGCTCTCCGCGCTGATCGGGCTGTTCGAGGCGTCCTGGCGGCTGGCGGTGCCGCTGCACGCGGGCGCCCGCGCGTCCTCGCCGGTGCAGCCGATCGAGCAGCGCCTGCTGGGACTGCTCGCCGCGGGCGCCAACGACGACTCCATCGCCAGGCAGCTCGGGGTCAGCCGCCGCACCGTGTTCCGGCACCTGCAGCGCCTGATGGACCACGCGGGCGCCACCTCCCGCTTCCAGCTCGCCGTGCACGCCGTGCGCCACCGGTGGATCTGACCCGCCGCGCCACCGCGCTGGGCTGCGCCGCGGCGGCGGTCGGCGGGGTCGCGCTGGCCGTGCAGAGCCGGGTCAACGGGGAACTGGGGCGCGCACTCGGCGACGGGGTCGCCGCGGCGCTGGTCTCCTTCCTCGGCGGCCTGCTGATCCTCGCCGCGGCCGTCGTCGCCACCGCGTCGGGCCGGGCCGCGGCGGGCCGGTTCCGGGCGGCCGTCCGCGGTGGGCGGCTGCGGGTGTGGCAGTGCCTCGGCGGTGCGGCGGGCGCGTCGTTCGTGGCCGCGCAGGGCACGACCGCGGCCGGGCTGGGGATCGCGGTGTTCACCGTGGCCACGGTCGCCGGGCAGGTGGTGAGCAGCCTGTTCGTCGACCGGGCGGGCTTCGGGCCGGGGGAGCCCCGGCGGATCACCGCGCCCAGGGCGGTGGGCGCGGGGCTGACCGTGGTGGCCGTGCTGGTCTCGGTGTCGGACCGCTTCGGCTCACCGGGGGAGCTGTGGCTGGCCCTGCTGCCCGCCCTCGCCGGGGCCGCGCTGAGCTGGGCGCAGGCGGCGAACGGGCTGGTCAGGCACGAGTCGGGCAGCGTGGTGCTGGCGACACTGGTCAACTTCTCCGTCGGCGCGTGCGCGCTGGTCCTGGTGGGCGTCGTCGACGTGGCGCTGCGCGGGCTGCCGAACCCGCCGCCGGGCCAGTGGCACCTCTACACCGGCGGCGCGCTCGGCGTGGTCGCTCTGTCCACATCGGTCTACGCGGTGCGCGCGATCGGGGTGCTGGTGCTCGGGTTGTGCGCGGTGGCCGGTCAGCTCGTCGGCGCGGTGCTGCTGGACGTGTCCGCGGGCGGGATCGCCGCGGGCACGGTCGCGGGCGTGGCGCTCACCCTGGTCGCCGCCGGGGTGGCCGCCGTGCCGGGCGGGCGCGCGCGGGTGAGAGGATGATCTCGTGAGCGGAGCCCCTCAGCGCGGCGGCAAACACCCCGCCCTCATCCACCTGCCGTTCGGGCTGGTGCTGGCGGTCGTGCTGGTCGGCCTGGTCCGGATCGTCATGTACGCGTGGCGCGAGGGGACCGTCTGGATCGGACTGGCCCTGCTGCTCGCCGCGGGCCTGCGGGTGCTGCTGCGCGACGAGCAGGCCGGGCTGATCGCGGTGCGCAGCCGGGTGATCGACGCCTTCCTCTACGGCGGGTTCGGGACGATGGTGATCGCGGTGGCGATGACCATCGAGGGCGGCCCGCTCACCCGCTGAGCGACCCGGCCACCTTCTCGATCAGCGCCGCAGACTCCCGCTCGTCCAGCGCGGCGCTCAGCAGCTCCACCACCGCCCGGTCGTAGTGCTTGACCTCCGCCGGGTCCTCCAGGTACACCGCCGCCGTGCGGCTCTCCAGCAGCACCACCGCGCGGCCCCGGTCGAACTGCAACCGCTGGAACGGTCCGGCCAGCGCCGGGTGCCCGTGCTCCAGGGCGGGTACCACCCGCACCGACACGTTGCCCTTGGCACCCGCCTCCAGCAGGTACCGCAGTTGCCCGCGCATCACCTCCGCGCCGCCGACCACCGTGCGCAGCGCCGACTCGGTGACGATGGCGAAGAACCGCGGCGGCTTGTCCTTGCGCAGCACGGCCTGCCGGTGGATGCGGCTCGCCGTGTACTCCTCCACCCGCTGGTCGTCGAGCATGTAGACCTCGCGCAGCACCGACTGCGTGTACGGCACGGTCTGCAGCAGCGCGGGCACCACCGTGGGCGCCACGTCGACCAGCATCGCCGCCTTGCCCTCCAGCACCCGCAGCGTGGCGAACCGGCCGGACACCTGCTCCGGGCGCACCGGCGGCTCGGCGGCCACCCTGGCCAGCGCCACCAGCTCCTCGCGGCGGTTGTGCGGCACCCGGTAGGCGGTCAGCAGCGCGGCGATGTCGTCCAGCCGCTGCGGCCTGCGCCCGTTCTCCATCCGGCTCAGCTTCGAGGTGCTGATCCCCACCTGCGCGGTCACGGCGGCGAGGCTGAGCCCGGCCCGCTCGCGGTGCGCGCGCAGCTCCTCGCCCAGCAGTTCCAGCCGGACCGTCGAGTCCGGTTCCCGCAACCCCATCGGCTCCCGCCCTGTCGCCCACCCCTCGACGACCATGGTCGGGGCCGGGCGCCGCGGGTTCGCGCAGGCCAGGGGCCTGTCGGCGCAGAACCACCCGATAGAGATCGAATCCGGGTGCCGAGACCCTGCTCACCGCGCGGGGCTGCGACCAGGGCGGGCTTGGTAGCCTCGCCCCCGCCGGGCGACGCTGCTGACAGGGCAGAACTGCCGCGTGGTCGACCCGACGACTCATCCGTCTGTTGCCCATCGGGAGGACTTGCCAAGTGGCACCCGTCAACGTCACCGTCACCGGCGCGGCCGGTCAGATCGGCTACGCCCTGCTGTTCCGCATCGCCTCCGGCGCCCTGCTCGGTCCCGACACCAAGGTCAACCTGCGGCTGCTGGAGATCCCGGCCGCGGTCAAGGCCGCCGAGGGCACCGCGATGGAGCTCGACGACTGCGCCTTCCCGCTGCTCGCGGGCATCGAGGTGACCGACGACGCCAAGAAGGCCTTCGACGGCGCCAACGTGGCCCTGCTCGTCGGCGCCCGCCCGCGCACCAAGGGCATGGAGCGCGGCGACCTGCTCGAGGCCAACGGCGGCATCTTCAAGCCCCAGGGCGAGGCGATCAACGCCGGTGCCGCGTCCGACATCAAGGTCCTGGTCGTGGGCAACCCCGCCAACACCAACGCCCTGATCGCCCAGCAGCACGCCCCGGACGTCCCCGCGGGCCGCTTCACCGCGATGACCCGGCTGGACCACAACCGCGCCCTGTCGCAGCTCGCCACCAAGCTCGGCGTCACCGTCGAGGACATCAAGAAGCTGACCATCTGGGGCAACCACTCCGCCACCCAGTACCCCGACGTGTTCCACGCCGAGGTCAACGGCAAGAACGCCGCCGAGCTGGTGAACGACGAGGCGTGGCTGGCCGACTCGTTCATCCCGACCGTGGCCAAGCGCGGCGCGGCGATCATCGAGGCCAGGGGCGCGTCCTCCGCCGCCTCGGCCGCCAACGCCGCCATCGACCACGTCCACGACTGGGTGCTGGGCACCCCGGCGGGCGACTGGACCTCGATGGCCATCCCGTCCGACGGCTCCTACGGCGTCCCCGAGGGCATCATCTCGTCCTTCCCGGTCACCTGCGCCGACGGCGAGTACTCGATCGTCCAGGGCCTGGAGGTCAACGAGTTCTCCCGCGCCCGCATCGACGCCTCGGTCGCCGAGCTGGTCGAGGAGCGCGACGCGGTGAAGGGCCTCGGCCTGATCTGATCCGGCCCCGAGCCAGACCCGACGCGGACCCCATCCATCACCCGGATGGGGTCCGCGCTGCGTTACAGGGGGTAAGCAAGTGAGGCGGATTACCCGCAGGATCGGTATGGATGGGAACTGTATACCCCGATAGCGTGAACGTTCCGGAAAAGGAATCACGAAAGCCGCTGCGGAGCGTTCTCTTGATTGAAGGTTCGCACAACCGACGCGAACGAACGGACTGGAGGCCAGCGAGATGAACAGGGACGCACAGCACTCCGAGCAGCTCATCTCCCTCTACGGCGGCACCACCCCCGTCCGGTCGCGGTGGAGCTACCGCGCCGACGAGCCGTTCACCGTCGCAACGGCCTTCCAGACCGACGCGGACCACTGGGTCGAGTGGGTCTTCGCCAGGGACCTGCTGGTCGAGGGAATGCGCGGTCCGGTCGGCGAGGGCGACGTCCGGCTCGCCCCGGAGTTCTCCGGGCCCCGCGACGCGCTGGTCATGGAGATCGAGTCCCCCGACGGCCACGCGCTGCTGGTGATGGACCTCGAAGCCGTGCAGGACTTCCTCGACGCCACCGCCGACCTGGTGCCGCTCGGCGCCGAGGGCGACTTCTTCGACGTCGACGCGCTGATCGCGGAGATCACCAACGTCTGACCCGCTCCGGCAGCCGCCCACCACCGGTGAGCGGCTGCCGCGCGGTGGGGCCTGCTCTGCACAGCCCGGTCTTTGCGTGGAGGCTCTGTTCCAGAGCCCGGTCGTTTGTGGGTGGTGCCCGGCTGGGTGGATGTGTTTGGCCGGGGCCCCTATGGCGATCATGTGCTCCAGTGCGTCAGGTGGGGCTGAAAAGATGCCCCACCGCCCAGGCAGGCTGTCACATGATCGCCACCCCCGGCCAAACACATCCACCCACCCGGGCAGTTGCTTGGTCGGGCCGCCGGTTTGTGGGGTGGTCAGCCTGCGTTGACGACACCTGCCCGCCCGGGCATGTCCGTAGCCGGGCCAGCGGTTCTCGGGGTGGTCGGCCGGTCAAGTACCTCCACCCACTGGGGCAGTTGGCTCGCCGGGCCGCCGGTTTTCGGGGTGGTCGGCCGGTCAAGCACCTCCGCCCACCCGGGCAGGGGGTAGTCGGGCTGGCGGTTTTCGGGGTGGTCGGCTGGGCAAGTGCATCCACCCACCCGGGCATCCACCCACCCGGGCATCCACCCACCCGGGCATCCACCCACCCGGGCCTCTGCGTAGCCGGGTATTCGCTCTCCGGGCCGGCGGTTCGTGGGGGCTGGCTTTGAGGGCAGGCCCTAGAGGCAGGCCTGGGTCAGCGTGTTGAACGCCGAGACCTTCTCCCTGGTCCAGTCGGCCACCGTCGCCGGGTCGAGGTTGCGCACGTCCAACTCCGACACCTTGTCCGACATGCCGCTCAGCGCGTCGCGCAGGGTGGTGTCGGCGGCCTTGTCGGCCAGGGCCTGGAGTTCGTCGGCGCGGCGCTTGGCGTCGCTCGCGGTCTGCTCCACGTCCTGCGAGCTGGGGGTGAAGTTGGCGAGTTGCAGCGCCTCGATGCAGATGCTGGTCTTGTCGGTGGCCGCGCTGGCCGCGTCGGTCGCCTGCCGCACGGAGTCGCAGGCCGAGAGCCCGCCGACCAGTGCCGCCGCGCACAGGACGGTCGCCAGTCGAGATCGCATCGTTCCCCCAGGGGTGGGCAGTGTGGGCTGCCAGGCTACCGGTTCGTGAAAACGCTCCCGTCCGGTTCGCCCGATTCGGGTGCGGCGAGGCACAGCACGGTCTCGTCGGTCGGCATGACCTCCCGCTTCCACCCGGCGGTGGAGCGCCCCAGCGCGGTCCGCGCCGCCATCACCTCCGCCGAGCACACCCGCGCCACCTCCGGCAGCGCGGCGATGGCGGTCGCGGTCAGGTCCTCGCTGCCCTCGGGCCGGAACGTGCCCGCGTAGGCCTGCCACGCGTGCTCCCCCGAGCAGTCGGCGGGCGCGGCCTTGATATCCACGTCGGCGAGGTTCACCAGCCCGCCGAAACACTTGTCCACCAGGCAGAACCCCTCTCCAGAGCACTCCACCATGCCCTTGGGCACCCGCGGCGCCGCACTGGTCTGACCGGTCTGACCGGTCTGCCCGGCTCCCTGGGTTCCCTGACCCGGGTCGAGCAGCCCGCGCCAGAAGAACCCGGCCGCGACCAGCACCGGCACCGCCACGACCGCCACCACCAGCAACCACCGCCTGCGCGCGGGCGCCACGACCGGCGGCAGCGGCCGGACCGCCCGCAACCCCTCCAGTTCGTCCCGCAACTGCTCGGCCCCCGGCGTCCGCCGGTCCGCGTCGGCGTCGAGCGCGTTGAGCAGGGCGGCGTTCAACGCGGGCGGCGCCCCCTCGATCGGCGGAACGGGCGCCCGCAGCGCCGACACCAACCCGTCGAGGCTGTCCGCGGGCCACGGGATCTGCCGGGGCCGCCGCCCGGTCGCCAGGGTGTAGAGCGTCGCACCGAGCGAGTAGACGTCCCCGGCCCGACTCGGCGCGGCGTGCGCGAACACCTCCGGGGCGGCGTAGTGCGGGCTCAACGCCCCGACGGTCACGGTCACCGAGTCGGCGTGCGCGTCCAGGACGGAGGCCAACCCGAAGTCGGCCAACTTCACCGCCCCGAACGCGTTGACCAGGATGTTCGCGGGCTTGATGTCCCGGTGCAGAATCCCCACCGCGTGCGCGTGCGCCAACGCGTCGGCCAACCGGGCACCGATCTCCACCACCCGCGCGTACGCGAGGGCACCCTGCCGCTCCAGCACGTCGGCCAGCGACCCCCCGGTGCACAGCTCCATCACGATGTACGGCCGCCCGTCGGCGGTCACCCCCGCGTCGTAGACGTTGACCACGTTGGGGTGCCCGGAGAGCCGCGCGGCGGCCCGGGCCTCCCGCAGGAACCGCTCCCGGTCCCGCTCGGTCCCCAGGACCCGGTTGTCGACCTTGACGGCCACGTCGCGCTCGAGCCGGTCCTGCCGGGCGAGGAAGACGGTCCCGAACCCGCCCTGCCCCAGCGGCCGACCGAGGGTGAGCCCGGGGATGACGGGCGGAACCGTGTGCACCCCGGGAATCTATAAGCTCACCCCCGATGAACGACAAGACCACCATCGCCAGAGCCCCCGGCCACTGCGGCGAACTGGTCCTCCGCCGCGACGGCGCCCACCACGAGATCATCGCCAACGGCATGTTCCTCATGGACACCCGCGCGGGAGAATCCGAACGCCTCCTCATCACCGCCGCGGCCGACCGCATGCCCGGCCCCCACCTCCTCATCGGCGGCCTGGGCGTCGGCTTCTCCCTCCGAGCGGCCCTCACCCACCCCCGCGTCCACGAGGTGACGGTGGTCGAACGCGAGGAACAGGTCATCGCCTGGAACCGAACCCACCTGGGCAACCAGGACCTCCTGGAAGACCCCCGCACCCACTGCGTCCCCGCCGACCTCACCACTTGGCTCCCCCATTCACCGCAGACCTTCGACGCCCTGTGCCTGGACATCGACAACGGCCCGGACTGGACCCTGGGGGAGGACAACGCGAGCCTGTACTCGGTGGAGGGCGTGCGGATGCTCCGCTCGCGGTTGACCCCCGGCGGGGTCCTGGCGGTGTGGAGCGCCGCCGCGAGTGCTGCTTTCGTCGCGCGGCTGAGGACGGCGTTCTCGGCGGTGGAGGTGCTGGAGGTCCCGGTTGCGCGCGGCGAACCGGACGTGATCTTCCTGGCCGGCTAGCCAACTGGCGTTGACTGCTCGCCGAGGAGTGCGAGGGCTACCGGGGCGCGGAATGGCCCGAAAGGGGGGAATCGACCCAGCGGAGGCCGTAGACGAGGCCGGGGCTGAGGCTGGTGAATTCCGCATTGACCTCGCCCGCGGAATTGATGGGGACCGAGGGGAACTTGATCGTCTCGTCGCTGACGTCGGCCTGGAACTCCTCGGAGAGGAGCTGGACCTCGGCAGGAGGGGTGTGGAACTTGACGTTGAGCTTGAAACTGGCGCAGCGGCGGCGGAGTTCGCAGATGTAGTAGGGCTTCATGGAGTTCTCGGAAACGCGCACGTGGATCGTGTACTCGTGTCGCTCCCCGGCGGCGAGTGGCTGGGGGAGCTTGAGCCAAAAACCCACCCTGGCGTTGGTCTCTGCTTGCTTTTCGACGATCGTTCCACCTTGGATGGCGTGGATCTCCAACTCTTCGATCGCGGTCGAGGAGCGATCCGCCCTGGCGGGCGCGGTGATGCCGAGGTGGAGCAGGGCCAGGCCGTCGTCGAGCGCAACGACCTCGCGGGTCTCGAAGACGTCGACCACGTTCTGGCCGCCGTAGACGACGTTCACCTTGATGTGGGCGTTCTCCCACTTCTCCTCGCGGTTGGCGTGGTCGGAGCCGGTCGTGACGGTCCGGCTCATCAAGGCGTTGGCGAGCTGGCTGAACGCGTCATCGATGCGACGCTGGATGGTGCGCTCGGAATGCGATGTGGCTCGGGCGAGCAACTGGATGCGTTCCCCCAGTTGCTCGTCCGCGTACTGCGGGTGGAGGCCGAGCGCTGTCAGCGCGGCTGTGGCGAATTCGGGTGCCAGTTGCTCGGCGGCCGTGTGGATCGCTGCGATCAAGCTCCCCTGGACCGCGTCAGCCGTGTCGACGGCCTCGAGGGGAACCGCGGACAGGGCGTCAAGCGCGATCCTCCGCTGGGCGGCGAGACCAGGGCCGCGACGGAGCCTGCGCAACTCATCGATGAGGACGCGGTATTCGGCCTGGGTGAACTTCACGACAGCACCCCGGTCACTTCTGGTTGTTCTTGAAGTGGGAGATGCGGTCCACTTCCGCGCGGTGCGTGAGGCGCTGGACTTCCAAGCGGGTGGCGTAGTACTGGCGCACCAGGAAGAAAGTGAGCACCGCGCCGAGCGCGAAGGCGAGCAGGGCCACGGCGAACTCCATCGCTACTCCACAGGTGCCGGTCGCCGCCGCAGCTCAGAGAAAGTGCGTGTGCATGTCACTGAGCGTACGCGACGAGACTTGAGGGTGTCAAAGTGTCATATTGTCAGATGAAGTGGCAACTTGCCAAGTGTGACGAGTGTACCCACTGGTTGACACAGCACTGAGACTGCACGGCACAAGACCGGTGAAGTAACCCGATGGGGGACAGCGGTTGCCGGAGTCGGCTGGGGGGCACAGGCTGCCTCTTGACTGAGAGGAGTGGCTCCGTGGCTACCTGTGACACGTGTGGGAACGACTACTGGATGGCCTTCGAGGTGCGGACCGTGGGTGGGCAGGTGCACACCTTCGACAGCTTCGAGTGCGCCGCGACCAAGTTGGCGCCCGTGTGCGAGCACTGCCGGTGCCGAATCCTCGGGCACGGGGTCGAGGTGGCCGGGCAGTTCTTCTGCTGCGCGCACTGCGCCCGGGAAGGCGCCGCCGAGTTGGGGGGTCAGATCCGGGACGCCGTGGGGGCGCGGCCGAGCTAGGTCGGGCCGAGCCGGGTCAGATGGTGGTGAAGTCGGCCATCATGCCCATGTCCTCGTGTTCGAGGTTGTGGCAGTGGAACACGAAGCGGCCCGGGTAGTCGGTGAACCGGATGGCGACCTCCATGGCCTGCGCCGGGAGCAGGTCGACCGTGTCCTTCCAGCCCGCGTCGTACGGGCCGGGGCCGCCGTTGCTGCGGCGGGTGACCTGGAAGTGGTTGAGGTGGACGTGGACCGGGTGGTGGACGTCGGAGGTGAAGCGCCACAGTTCCAGGTCGCCCAGGCGGGAGTGGGCCAGGACGGTTCCGGGGGTGTACGGCTCGCCGTTGATGCTCCAGCCGGGGTCGCCGTTCTGGCTCTGGAAGAGGAATTCCCTGGTTCGGACCGCTTGGCGGGGGTCGAGGTACTCCACTGACGACAGTTCGTCCGGGATGGCCGTGGTGTCCTGCGGGGTCCGGTCCGACACGTCGAAGCACATGACCTCCCCGGTGCGGTCGGTGGCGAGGGTGTTGACCAGGCGCACCCTCGTGCCGGGGGCGTAGCGGGCGAAGTCGAGGACGACGTCGAAGCGTTCGGCGGGGGCCACGTCGATCGACTCGTGGGTCAGGGGGCGGGACAGGAGGCCGCCGTCGGAGCCGATCTGGGTGAAGGTGGGGTCGCCGTCGGGGGGTGGGGGGTCCAGCCGGAGGCCGTAGCGGCGGCAGTTGGAGGCGTTGAGGATTCGGAAGCGGTAGCGCTGGCGGTCGACCGGGAGGGCGGGCCAGGGTGCTCCGTTGACCAGGACGACATCGCCGAGGACGCCGTTGAGGTGGTCGTCGGTGACGCCGGGGACCGTGAGGTTGGGGGCCAGCGACGGGTAGGCGAACTGGCCGTCGGCGGCGAAGGAGCGGTCGGTGATCATCAGGGGGATGTCGCGGTCGCCCTTGGGCAGCGGCAGCGCGTCGTCCTCGTCGTCGCGGACCAGGTGGAAGCCCGCGAGGCCGCGGTAGACCGTCGCGCCGGTGAAGCCCATGGAGTGGTCGTGGTACCAGAGGGTGGCGGCGCGCTGCTTGCCCGGGTAGACGTAGTCGCGGCTGCCGACGACCGGGTTTCCCGGCACCGACATGTCGTGCGACACCGACGAGCCGTCCCCGGGCAGGATCGTGTCCCCGGGGTAGCCGTCGCTGTCGGCGGGCATGTGGCCGCCGTGCAGGTGCACCACGACCGGGCGGGGCAGCTCGTTGCGGTGGGTCACCACCGCCCGCCGGCCCGACCGGGTGATCAGGGTGGGGCCGGGGAACGAGCCGTTGTAGGTCCACGACGGGGTGCGCAGACCCGGCAGGTACTCGACGTCCGCGGCCCGCTGGGTGATCTCGTAGTAGTCCGTCGCGGTGTCCGAGCGGGTGGGGCGGAGCACCGGGGGGATCGGCAGCGGGCGCCGGAACGCGGGCGGCAGGTGCGCGCCGCTGCGCACCAGCACCCCGGGTTCACCGCTGCCGTTGAGGACCCGGCCGAAGGAGAAGCCGGTGCCGATGCCGACCGAGGCGATGCCGCCCACCACCGCGAGCCCGGACAGGCCGAGGAACCGCCTGCGGTCGACGGTGCTCACGCCGCCGCCGGTTTGCGCCACACCCACACCAGTTGGAACACGACCGCGACGGTGACCGCCACCCCCAGCGGCACGTGCAGCGCCATCGACCGCCACACCCCCGCCGCCATCTGGCCGATGTCGGCGAGGAACAGCAGCACCGCGGCCACCAGCGGCCACACCGTCGCCGCGTTGAACCGCCGGTCGAAGTACGCCGCGCCCACGGTGCCCGCGCAGACCACACCGATCACCATGGCGTTGACGCTGTGCTGTTCCAGGAAGCCGTAGTCACCCGCGAGGTACTGCCCGGCCATCACCGCCTGGGCGAAGACCAGCACCGCGTGCACACTGATGGTGATCTTGAGCCACCACTTGGGCCACGCGCGCTGCACCGGATGGCCGATGGCCCGTTGCACTTTCGCGCGCACGTCACCGCTGGGCGGCCCGACGCCGACCTGCACGGTGGTGTGCGCGATCCCCTGCGGGACACCGAGTTCACCGGTGCCGAAAGAATCCGTCTGCCGCACCCGAAACCTCCCCGAACGGACGAGACCTCGAGTAGACGTCCGCGCGCAGCCTAAAGATCACGCGCGTGATCGGTCAAGCACCGCCCGCGCCCGAACCCGGCCTCAGCGAACGGGTTTCGTCACGCCGCGGACGAGTCGTAGTGCCAGGTCAGGGTGTTCGATGTGCCAGGCGTAGGAGTCCTGCGGGGGGTCGGCGTAGCAGGGCACCTCGTTCACGACGAATTCAGCTACCCCCGGTTGGTCGAGGGTCGACGCGGCGAAGGCGTACAGGTCGGTCAGGCGGGGGCAGATCACCCCGTGGTCGAGGAGCCGGGGCAGCACGCGTTCGGCGGCGATCAGCTCCGGCAGCGACATGTCCCGAACCGGGTAACGCTGGGGGAACACCCGGCAAAGGTTGAGGAAAAGTCCCACCGTGCCGAACCGCGGATCGCCGAGGAACCGCGTCACCGCGCCGATCCGGCCCATCGCCAGCCCCGGTGCGGCCACCAGCGCGTGCGCGTACAGCGCGCGCAGCAGCGACACGTTGATCATCAGTCGTTCGAGCGGCACCTCCCGGCGGGCGAGGTCCTGGTGGGCCAGGTAGCCCGCGACGATGCTCGCGTTGTGCGCCCGGTACCACGTCTCGGGTGACGGCCGCCGGGTGAACGCCACCCACAGCTCCACCGCCCGCGAGGACGCCCGCTCGCCGGGGCGCAGCACGTCCGCCTCCACCTTGTCGCGCAGCAGGCGTTCGTTCACCGCCCGCCACCACGGGCTGCCCGGTCGCGTCGCCCCCGGCGGCTCCAGCACCCCGCGTTGCAGCTCCCACCTGAGGAAGCTCAGCTCCCCCCTGGCGAAGCGCCGCCGCCCCGGCGACCGGTAGAACTCGCCCGCCAGCCGAAACCGGGCCCCGACGTCATCCCGCACCGCCCCGATCCGCTCGGCGGCCAGGTCCTCCGCGCTCACCCACGCAGGCTAGCCGCGTTCGCGGAATCCGGTCGGCGCGTGTGACGCAGCCAGGGGTGCTCAGGCCCAGGGGGTCAGCGGGATGTGCTCGAGGAACGGGACCACACCGGTGCGCTGGAGGGCGATCGCGGACATCCACACCGCGACGACGGTGAGGACGGGACCGACGACGGCCATCTCGACCTTGCCGCCGGTGCGCATCCGCATGACCTTGGGCGGGGCGACCGGGTACCAGGTCTTCCAGGCGATCGGGACCGGCCACAGCATCGGGCAGCCCTGTTCGGTGATCGCGTCGCCGAAGTAGTGGGCGATGCAGCCGATGCCGACGGCGACGCCGCAGGCCGCCGCGTCGGCGTCGGTCTGGTCCGTCCACTTGAGACAGGCGTAGGTGAGCAGCAGGGAGGTCCCGGTGATCCACAGGGCGTCGTGGCGGGGGGACCACTTGTGCAGGATGCCGCGCACGGCCAGGCCGCAGAAGAAGAACATCAGCAGCGGCAGCGCCCAGGAGCGGCTGGTCTGGACGGTGGCCGTGGTGACCACCGCGGCGAGCACGGCGAAGACCAGGGTGTGGGTCAGGCCGCGGTGGCCGCCGTCGCGGTTGGAGTCGCGCTTGGTGCGGGTGAGCCGGTAGACGCCGTGGCTGATGGCGTTGATCAGCTTGGAGGCCGCGGCGGTGACCGGGCCGAAGGTGCTCGACACCGTGGACTCCGGGTGGTCGAGGTCGGGCAGCAGCGCCGCGCCCGTGGCCAGCACCGCCCCCACCAGCCAGCCCTTGGCGGACAGGTTGCCCACCGCGCTGCCGGTGGCCAGGGCGGTGACCCCGGCCCACGCGGCCAGCCCGCTCATCGCGTGCGTCGGTCCGGTTGACACCTGCTGCATCCCCCTCGAAATGTCGGCACACCATCCTAGGATCACCGACGTGCTCCGACCCGAGTTTCCGATCAAGACCCGCCGACTCGTCCTCCGCCCCTTCCAGGAGTCCGACCTCGACGCGTTCGCCGACATCCAGGGCCGCGAGGACGTGGCCCGCTACCTGTACTCCGGACCCAGGACCCGCGACGAGGCCGAGGTCCTGCTGCGCGAGTGGGTGGGGCACAGCGCCATCGAGAAACCCGGTGACGTGCTGCGGCTCGCCGTCACCCTCGCCGACCCCGGCACCCTGATCGGCGACGTGGTGCTGGTCTGGCGCAGCGCCGAGCACTCCAGCGGCGAGATCGGCTACGCCTTCCACCCCGACCACCACGGCCACGGGTACGCGGGGGAGGCCGCGATCCAGGTGGTGCGGCTGGGCTTCGAGGGGCTGGGCCTGCACCGCGTCTACGCCCGCCTGGACGCGGACAACCGCCCTTCCGGCAGGCTGCTCGAACGCCTCGGCATGCGCTTCGAGGGCCGGTTCCGGGAGAACGAGTTCGTCAAGGGCCGCTGGGCCGACGAGGCCGTCTACGCCATGCTCCGCGACGAGTGGCTGGACCTCACCGCCGAGTGAACCGCGCCGTCACCCACCCGGGCGGCCAACGCGACGCCCGGGCGGTGGAGGGCGCGTGGCCTATTCGACCTCGCGGAAGCGCTCGTGCGCGGCCTGCCTGCTCACCCCCAGCGCGGTGCCCACCTCCGCCCAGGTGGCGCCGCGCCCGCGGGCGGCGGCCACGGCCCGCTCGGTGAGCGGCCGGGTCCAGCGGTCGACCTCGGCGAGCAGCTTCAGCGCCACCTCCGGCCTGGTCGAGATCATGTCCACCACCTGGTCGCGCAGCACGTCGGACTTGACCAGCAGCCACGACGGGGGCTCGGAGTCGGCGGCGCCGATGGCGTGGCGCCACCAGCGCTCGGGAGCCTCCGGGCCCTGCTCGCCGAGCCAGCCGCAGTCGCAGGCGGGTCGGTCGGCGGTGACCGAGCCGCGGTGCCCGGGGATCTCCAAGGTGTCCATGCTGTCAAGGTACCTTGACGGCCTACGATCCGTGTCCAGGTGACCGTGCACACATGCACGTGCCGCGCGCCGGGGTAGCAGTACGCTTGTACCGCTTAGTGCGCGAAGTCAGCAGGGCGAGAGGAGCACCGCGGCTCATGGCCAAGATCAAGGTCCAGGGGAAGGTCGTCGAACTCGACGGCGACGAGATGACCCGCATCATCTGGCAGTTCATCAAGGACAAGCTGATCCACCCCTACCTGGACGTCGACCTCGAGTACTACGACCTGGGCATCGAGCACCGCGACGCCACCGACGACCAGGTCACCATCGACTCCGCCAACGCCATCAAGAAGCACGGCGTCGGCGTCAAGTGCGCCACCATCACCCCGGACGAGGCGCGGGTCGAGGAATTCGGCCTCAAGAAGATGTGGGTCTCGCCCAACGGCACGATCCGCAACATCCTCGGCGGCGTGGTGTTCCGCGAGCCGATCATCATCTCCAACATCCCGCGGCTGGTGCCGGGCTGGACCAAGCCGATCATCATCGGCCGCCACGCCCACGGCGACCAGTACAAGGCCACCAACTTCAAGGTCCCCGGCGCCGGTGAGCTGACCATCACCTTCACCCCGGAGGACGGCTCCGAGCCGATCCAGCACGTCGTGGCCAACTACGGCGCCGACGGCGGCGTGGCGATGGGCATGTACAACTTCACCAAGTCCATCGAGGACTTCGCCCGCGCCTCGCTGTCCTACGGCCTGCAGCGCGAGTACCCGGTCTACATGTCGACCAAGAACACCATCCTCAAGGCGTACGACGGTGCCTTCAAGGACATCTTCCAGCGCGTCTACGAGGAGGAGTTCAAGGCCGACTTCGACGCCAAGGGCCTCACCTACGAGCACCGCCTGATCGACGACATGGTCGCGGCGGCCATGAAGTGGGAGGGCGGCTACGTCTGGGCCTGCAAGAACTACGACGGCGACGTGCAGTCCGACACCGTGGCGCAGGGCTTCGGCTCGCTGGGCCTGATGACCTCGGTGCTGTCCACCCCGGACGGCCGCACCGTCGAGGCCGAGGCCGCGCACGGCACGGTCACCCGGCACTACCGCCAGCACCAGGCGGGCAAGCCGACCTCGACCAACCCGATCGCGTCCATCTACGCCTGGACCCGGGGCCTGGCCCACCGCGGCAAGCTCGACAGCACCCCCGAGGTGATCGGCTTCGCCGAGTCGCTGGAGCAGGTTGTCATCGAGACCGTCGAGAGCGGCAAGATGACCAAGGACCTGGCGCTGCTGATCAGCAAGGACCAGGCGTTCCAGACCACCGAGGAGTTCCTCGGCACCCTGGACGAGAACCTGCAGAAGAAGATGGCCTGATCTCCCGGCCCGCTCGCTCGGAGGCCCCCGTCGCACCGCGCCGGGGGCCTTCACGCTTCGTGACGCCGGGTTGGCCCCTGCGGGTGGTTCGGCGGACGGGGACTGGCGCGCGGCGGGGTCGGTGCGCGACCGTGGGCACGGACTTGCAGACCTGGTGTGGGGAGTGTGCGACGTGGTCCTGCCGAAGCGGACTTTGCTCATCGGCGGCGGAATCCTGGCCGTCATCGTCGTGTACTCGTCGAGCCAGGCGCCGCCGGGCAGCACGGAGACCGGGCAGACCGACACGACCTGCCGGGTGGAGGTGACCGCCGACGTGCTCAACGTGCGGGTCGCCCCGGACGGCGCCGCCGAGGTGGTGGGCAAGTTCAGGCTGGGCGCCGAGTCCGACGCGGGCAAGACCGTGCAGAACGGCTTCCGGCAGCTCGGTGACGACCGGTGGGCCTCGTCGGAGTTCCTGAGGCCGATGGCGGGCCGCGACTGCGGCTGAGGGCGGCCATTTAGGCTGTCGGCGTGACGACGGTCTCCACGGTCAATGTGAACGGGCTGCGCGCGGCGGCGAAGAAGGGCTTCACCGAGTGGCTAGAGGCCACCGAAGCCGACGTCGTGTGCCTGCAGGAGGTGCGCGCGGACCCGGCCGACCTGCCGGAGGAGCTGGCCTCCCCACCGGGCTGGCACACCGTGCACGCCGAGTCGCGGCTGCTGCGCGGGCGCAGCGGGGTGGCGATCTACTCCCGCGCGGAGCCCACGGCCACCCGGGTCGGCTTCGGGGTGCCGGAGTTCGAGGCCAGCGGCCGCTACGTCGAGGCGTGGTTCCCCGGTCTGGTGGTCGGCAGCCTGTACCTGCCCAGCGGCGAGGTCGGCACGCTGCGCCAGGAGCAGAAGGAGCGCTTCATGGCGACCTTCCTGCCGTACCTGATCGAGCTGCGCGCCAAGGCCGCGGCAAGCGCTTGCGATGTGCTGATCTGCGGTGACTGGAACATCGCCCACCAGGAGATCGACCTCAAGGCCTGGAAGACCAACCGCAAGAACTCCGGCTTCACCCCGGGCGAGCGCGCGTGGATGGGTCGGGTGTTCGACGAGGCGGGCTACCGCGACGTGCAGCGGCTGCTGCACCCGGACGGCCCCGGGCCGTACACGTGGTGGTCCTACCGGGGCAAGGCGTACGACAACGACTCCGGCTGGCGCATCGACTACCAGGTGGCCACCCCGGGGCTCGCCGTCCGCGCCAAGTCCGCCGAGGTGGAGCGCGCCGCCACCTACGACGAGCGCTGGTCCGACCACGCCCCGCTGACGGTGGTCTACAGCCGCTGACCCGGTGACGCTGAGCGCCCGGTCGCACGCGGTGGGTGTGGTGACGGCCACCCCGGACCCGCTACGCCATTCGGCGAGCGCTATGGTCCAGAGACATCCGATAGTGATACCCACGCCGGGCGGGGTTGACACATTCGGTAGTTTCTTTTCTGGTCCGCAAGTGGGTTTAACCCAATCGAGGGACGGTTCGGCTTTGTCAGCATCACGGAAGACCCTGGGTGGCCGGGTGGCCTGCACCGCGGGCGCGACGTCGGCCCTGCTGATGCTCGGCGCGAACGCCGCGGTCGCCGAGTCCGTGCCGGTGCAGAGCGCGGTCGGGATGCCGATCGGCGCCGTGGGCATCGGTGCCGTGGTGGTCGGTGTGGGCGGGATCGTCGTCGGGCTGCTGCGCCGCAAGAAGGCCCCGGTGGTCGCCGCCAACGCCCGCGTCGAGCAGGTCGTCGTGCCGCTGACCGTGCCCACCGCGCGCGTCGCGGTCGAGCCCGCCGACCGCTAGGCCGTATTCGGTCCCGCGAGCGGGTACTGGGAGAATCCACGCGTGTCGACCGAGCAGAGCACCCCCGCGCAGAGCACCCCCGAGCGCAAGCCGCGCGTCCTGTCGGGCATCCAGCCGACAGCGGACTCGTTCCACCTCGGCAACTACCTCGGCGCGGTCCGGCAGTGGGTTTCCCTGCAGGACGAGCACGACGCCTTCTACTTCATCGCCGACCTGCACGCGATCACCGTCGAGCAGAACCCGAAGCAACTGCGCAAGCGCACCCGGGTCTCCGCCGCGCAGGTCCTCGCGCTGGGGCTCGACCCCGAGCGCACCACGATGTTCGTGCAGAGCCAGGTCCCCGAGCACGCGGAACTGGGCTGGGTGCTGCAATGCCTCACCGGGTTCGGCGAGGCCGGGCGGATGACGCAGTTCAAGGACAAGTCGGCGAAGCAGGAGGCGGTCAGCGTCGGGCTGCTGACCTACCCGATCCTCCAGGCCGCCGACATCCTGCTCTACCGGCCGCAGTACGTGCCCGTCGGCGAGGACCAGCGCCAGCACCTGGAGCTGACCCGGGACCTGGCGCAGCGGTTCAACAGCCGCTTCGGCAAGACGTTCCTCCCGCCGGAGCCCTACATCCTCAAGGACACGGCCAAGATCTACGACCTGCAGGAACCCGGCGCGAAGATGAGCAAGTCGGCGTCCACGCCGTCGGGGATCATCGAACTGCTCGACGACCCGAAGGTCTCGGCGAAGAAGATCCGGTCCGCGGTCACCGACACCGGCCGCGAGGTCGTCTACGACCCGGAGAACAAGCCGGGTGTGTCGAACCTGCTGTCGATCTTCTCCGCGCTGACCGGTCGCACGGTCGAAGATTTGCAGAACTCCTTCGAAGGCCGGGGTTACGGCGACCTGAAGAAGGAACTCGGCGAGGCCGTCGCCGACTTCACCACGCCGGTCCGCGACCAGGTCCAGTCCTACCTGGACGATCCGGCCGAGCTGGACCGCATCCTGGCCAGGGGCGCCGACCGGGCCCGCGAGGTGGCCTCGGCGACGTTGAGCCGGGTGTACGACCGGGTGGGTTTCCTCGCCCGGCCCTGAGATCGGTGTGAATTCATTTCGCGTTGCGGGTGGGCCGGTGCGGCAATAGATTTCCGGTGGTGACCGAGAGCGCGGGGAAAACCGCCGACAAGCCGGAAACCAAGCTCGCCCGGCTGCGGGCCCGCCCCGGGATCGACCACCTGGTCCGGGCCTACAACGCGTTCACCGAGCGGTACGGCAACCACTTCGCCGCGTCGATCACCTACTTCAGCGTGCTTTCGCTGTTCCCGCTGCTGCTGGTCGGCTTCGCGGTGCTCGGTTTCGTGCTGGCCGGGGAGCCCTCCACCCTGGCGAGCTTCCAGGAGGGCATCTCCGAGGCGGCGCCGCCCAACCTCAAGGACCTGATCGACACCCTGGTCGACACCGCCATCGAGGAGCGCGGCAAGGTCGGCGTCATCGGCCTGGTCACCGCCGCGTACACCGGCCTCGGCTGGATGGGCAACCTCCGCGACGCGCTCACCGCCCAGTGGGGCCACAAGCTGGAGTCGCCGCCGTTCCTGCGCGGCCTGCTGGTCGACCTGCTGTCGCTGCTCGGCCTCGGCGCCGCGCTGGCCGTCTCGTTCGGCCTCAGCGCCGTCGGCAGCGGCCTGGCGGACACGCTGCTCGACCTGGTGGGGCTGAGCGGGTCGACCGTGGCGCGGGTGCTGCTGTTCGTCGTCACCACCGCGCTCTCGCTCGGCGCGAACTGGCTGGTGTTCCTCTGGGTGATCGCCCGGCTGCCGCGCAGGCAGGTGAGCGTCAAGAGCGCGGTGCGCGGCGCCGCCGCCGCGGCGGTCGGGTTCGAGATCCTCAAGCTCGTCGGAACCCTCTACCTGAGCACCGTGCTCGGCGGGCCGCTGGGCGCGCTGGTCGGGCCGATCGTGGGTCTGCTGGTGTTCGCCAACCTGGTGTCGCGGTTCCTGCTGTTCATCACCGCGTGGACGGCCACGGCCAAGGAGAACATCGTCCCCGAGCCGGTCCAGCCGCCCGCGCCCGCGGTGATCCGCCCGGTGGTCGAGGTCGCGGGCCGCCCGAAGCCCAGGCAGGCGCTCGGACTGGTCGGCGTCGGGGCGGGCCTGGCCCTGCTCTGGCGCCGCCGGAAGTAGCGCCCACCCGGCCCCGGGCGGCGGGAACTGGAGACTCCACTGTGGACGTCCTCAGTCGACTGCGCCGTCGATGACCACCTGGTTGCGGCACAGCCGGGCGGCGGTGTCGAGGATGTCCGCCAGTTCCAGCCAGGGGCAGCCCGACGGTCCCTCGGTGGTCGCCCGCACGACCAGTTCGCCGGTCTTGTCCCGCAGCCGCACCAGCGCGGTCACCAGGTCGGTCTGCTCCAGGGACAGGTGGTCAGGCACGGCCGCTCCGGCGCGCCCAGTTCTCGGCCATGCTGCGCAGCAGGTCGGTGTCCGACCAGTCCCCGTGGGTGGCCGGGATCGCGTCGACCAGCGGCTGCGGTCCCTCCAGCACCGGCGGCCGCAGCCGGTCCTCGATGATCAGGAACCGCCGCTGCTCGACGCAGGTCCCGCGCATGACCGCGACGTACCGGTCGCCCTTGGCCCAGCGGAACGTGTGGCCGAACAGGTAGATCCGGGAGCAGGCCCGGCTGCCGTCGTAAGGGTGTGTGAGGCCCTTGAAGCTCATGGCGCAACTGTGCCAACGGTGCGCACATTTCAGTTATGGATACAGGTGAAACCATTGTGGACTCGTCAGCGACTGTTTCGCGGTCCAGTCCGCCCGACCGGGAGAACCGAGAACACCCTCCCGGTGAACCTGGCGTCCGGCGCCTCATTCTTTGAAACCAGGCCGGATCACACCGCGATCCGCACCTCCCGTGTCCAGTCAGAACTCGCCGGAGCATGCGCGATCCAGGTCGGTTTGCGACCGGCGGGATCGCTTTCTGCCGCGAAAGGACGGAAAAGCCGGTCGCACACCCGGCCGACGAGAACCCGCCCGACCGGCGAATCCCCCTCCCGAAGCAGCCGAAGGCCGGATACTGAGACGGTGTTGCCGGGTGTGGCCGAGTGTGGCCGGTCCGGTCAGCCCTCGACGACGGCGAACTTGATCCCCGCGGCGATCAGCCGGTCGGTGAGGGCGTCGCCCATGGCGACGGCCGTGGTCACCTGCCCCGAGGACGCGGGCAGCTCGTCGAAGGCCAGGCACAGGGCCGACTCGCCGAGCATCTTGGCCGTCTCGCCGTAGCCGGGGTCACCACCGGAGACCTCGGTGACCACGCGCTTGCCACCACCGGTGCCGACGAAGCGCGCGCGGAACCACCCCTTCTCCCGCTGCTCGGCGCTCGGCCCGTCACCGGAGGACATCCGGCCCAGGAGCCAGGTGCGCGCGGGCGGTACCTGGGCGAGGGCGAACAGCGCCCCCACCCCGGCCGTCAGGCCGACCATCGCGGGCAGCCGCTTGAAGCCCAGGTAGTGGCCGTAGGTGAAGTCCGGGCCGTAGCGCTCCAGCGCCCGGGCCGAGCGCAGGACGACCAGCGGGTCCACCGTGGGCGCGGGCAATCCCCAGAGCGCCAGGGAACCCTCCCGGGTGGGCCGCATGGGCACACCGCGCACCTTGCGCCCCTCGGGCCTGCCCTCGCGCCTGCGCCGCTCGCCCGCCGCCCGCGCCGCCGACCGCATCCGGCCGAAGGCGGTGATGGCGCTCTGGAACGTGCCCCCGGAGACCGTGCCGCCCGCCTGGACGAAGCCCTCGACGCGCAGCGGCACGCCCTCGGGCAACCGCTTGACCGTGTAGTGCACCCCCAGGTCGTACGGGATCGAGTCGAAGCCGCAGCAGTGCACGATGCGGGCCCCGGTCTGCACCGCCCGCTCGTGGTGCAGCAGGTAGCTCTGGTCGACGAACTCCGGCTCGCCGGTCAGGTCGACGTAGTCGGTGCCCGCCTCCGCGCACGCCCCGACCAGCGGGTCGCCGTAGTGGATGTAGGGCCCGACGGTCGTGATGACCACGCGCGCCGCCTCCGCGACCGCCCGCAGCGAGGCCGGGTCGGTGACGTCGGCCGGGAGCAGGTCCAGCTCGGCCAGCACCGGGTCGATGGCGGCCAGCCGCAGCCGCACCTCGGCCAGCTTGGCCTGGTTGCGGCCCGCCAGCGCCCAACGCAGCTTCGCGGGCGCGTGGCGCGCCAGGTACTCGGCGGTCAGGCCACCGGTGAAGCCGGTGGCGCCGAACAGGACGACGTCGTACTTGCGACCCTCGGGCATGGGCTGACATTACCCATGGGTAACCGACCTCGGCCACACCACCTCGCTGACCAGCACCAGCAGTGCCGCCGCGCCCAGCACCACCGCGCCGACAGACCACCCGGACACGGCCAAGCCCACCACGGCACCGGCGAAGACCAGCGCCAGAAGGCCGAGCCGGGCGGACCGCGGTAATCGGTGGCGCGGCCGGGGCGCCAGGAACAGCGCCCACACCGAGGCCCCGACCACCAGGACCACCGCCCCCAGCACCCACGACACCCGCGACCCCCACCAGGCGAGGGCCAGGAAGGCCAGCACCTCCACGAAGAAGGCCACGAGCAGTTGCAGCCCACGCACCGCGATCACCCCCCGGAACTCCTGCGAAACCCCTGCGAATCCTTGTGCGATCCAGGGTAGGGAGATCCGGCGATCGGCGCGAAAAGTTGTCCACAGGCCCGCTGACCAGGGCGCAAAGCGGATCGACCGGGGTCAGGCGGCCTTGCGCCGGGTGGCGGCGAAACCGCGCCAGCCCAGCACGCCGATCGTCGTGC
Source organism: Actinokineospora spheciospongiae (assembly GCF_003182415.1). NCBI lineage: Bacteria > Bacillati > Actinomycetota > Actinomycetes > Pseudonocardiales > Pseudonocardiaceae > Actinokineospora > Actinokineospora spheciospongiae. The sequence continues at coordinate 431,215 of NZ_QHCP01000003.1, forward strand.
CGAACAACAGGGACGCGGCGGTGAGCACGACGTGCACCACCAGGAACCCGGTCGGGGCACCGGACGGGTCGAAGGACCGCTCGTCGGCCCAGATGTTGCCAAGGAAGGTGGGCCAGATGATCCAGGACCACACGCCGAAGGCCAGCAGGAACAGCGAGACACGGCGGCTCATCGTCACCGCGACATCTTCACACCCCCGGTACCCAGCGCGGACGGCACCACCTGGCGGGCGGGGAGCGGGCCGGATCGTGCCCGGATCGTGACAGGCCTTAATCTGCTCGTGTGCGCTCCGCAGCCCGCAGGTCCGTGCCCGCTCTCCTCGTGACGCTCTGCGCCCTGGTGCTGGCGGCGCTGATGGCGACGCCGGGGGCCTCCGCGTCCACCCGCAGCCCCCGGAAGGTCCAGCAGACCACCGAGGGCCAGGCCACCCCGACGGCGCAGACCAGCAGCGCCCAGTGCTCCAACCACGACCGGCCACCCGCGCCGATCGACACCTCCGAGGAACCCAAGCCCGGCGAGACCACCCCGCCGCCGCTGCCGGTGCCCGCCGAACCGGTGGGCGGCACGCGGATGGGCGAGTGCGGCCTGGTGTTCCCGGCGGGCGCCAAGACGGCCATGCCCGGCAACGTGACCGCCGCGTCCTGGGTCCTCGCCGACCTCAGCACCGGCGACGTCATCGCCGCCAAGGACCCGCACGCCCGCGAGCGGCCCGCGTCACTGATCAAGGCGCTGCTGGGGGTCGTGGTCATCCGCAACCTGCGGCTCGACGAGGTCGTCGTCGGCACCCAGGCCGACGCCGACCAGGAGGGCACCAAGGTCGGCATCGGCCCCGGCGGGCAGTACACGGTCCGCCAGTTGCTGTTCGCCCTCCTCATGCGCTCCGGCAACGACGCGGCGCACGCCCTCGCGGTCAAGCTCGGCGGCGTCGACGAGGCGCTGGAGAAGATGAACTCCCTCGCCGAGGAGCTGGGCGCCCTCGACACCCGCGCGGCCACCCCCTCCGGCCTCGACGGCCCCGGGATGAGCACCTCCGCCTACGACCTGAGCCTGGTCTTCCGCGCGGCCATGAAGCACAAGGAGTTCGCCGAGGCGGTCGCCACCAGGACGATCGACTTCCCCGGCTACGGCAACAAGCCCGCCTTCAAGGTCAACAACGACAACCGCCTCCTGGGCAGGTACCAGGGCTTCCTCGGCGGCAAGACCGGCTTCACCGACGACGCCCGCCACACCTACCTCGGCGCCGCCGAGCGCGACGGCCACCGCCTCGCGGTCGTGCTGCTGCGCGGCGAGCTGAACCCGGACCCGCTCCCCAACCAGGCGAGCCAGCTCCTGGACTACGGCTTCGCCCTGCTGGAGGAGAAGTCCGAGCCGGTGGGCAAGCTCGTCGACAAGGCCCCCGAGGCCCAGCCGAAGCCGGAGGGCGGCCTGGAGACCGACAACCCGGCCGACTCGGCCCCCGAGGGCACCACCGCCGCCTCGGCGACCGCCGACGCCGACCGGTCGGCGTTCGGCAACTACGGCGTGCCGCTGGTGGCGCTGGCGGGCGTGGCGATCCTGGGTGCGGCGGTCATGTGGTTGCGCAACCAGCGCGCCAAGGCCGCCCGCAAGGCCCGCATGGCGGCCAACAACAGCTAGCGCCTAGGCGGGCAGCAGGGCCGCCGCTTCGACGGACGCGGTGTAGAGCGCCTGGTCCGGGTGACCCGAGACCACGGCGCCCTCGGCGATGACGAGGTGGTCGCCGGTGGGGCGGGAGCGGAACGGCGTGCCGGTGAAGCGGACGCCCCGGGACTTGAGCAAGGGCCAACCGAGCGCGTGGACGCTGCCGGTGCCGTCGGTATCGATGAGGTCCTTCAGGGGCCGCACGTCGTTCTTGGCCCGCATCCGCACCCAGGAGACCGAGACGACGAAGGTGCCGCCGGACGGGTCGGCGAGGGTGATCAGCGTGCGGTCCAGGGACTTGCAGGGGTTGCGCAGGAAGAAGTCCCGGACCTGGCCGTAGGAGTTGGCGGCGCAGTCCAGGGCGTTCTCGACGTCTTCGCGGACCTTGCGCAGCCGCAGGCGCTTCCACTCGCTGTCGGACTTGGTCTTGCGGCTGCTGTTGCGGGCCTGCACGGACACGCTGTCAGCCGCTCCGGCGGCCTCGGTGCCCAGCCCACCGACGCCCGCGCCCGTTCCGCCGCTGAGGACCAGGGCACCCGCCGCGCCGATGACCACGACCCCCGCGCCGCCCTTCGTCCACCGTCCCGCGCTGTCACGCGGTTGGTTCCACCAGCCCATCGAGCGTCCCTCCGTCGAGTCGCGATCGAGTCTGGCGGCTGCCCTCTGTTCGATCTGGGGAACGGTGGCAGTCCACTCGATAGAGTGGTGTCAACTCAAGGTTGACAGATAGGGGAGTGTCAACCTAGGGTTGACGACATGACGGAACCAGTGAAGGCCTCGATCCGGCTCGACGAACTGATCGACTCGATCAAGAAGGTGCACCCGGAGGTGCTGGAACAGCTCTCCACCGCCGTGATGACGGCGGACCACCTCGGGGAGGTGGCCGACCACCTCATCGGCCACTTCGTGGACCAGGCGCGGCGCTCCGGGGCGTCGTGGACCGAAATCGGCAAGAGCATGGGGGTGACCAGGCAGGCGGCGCAGAAGCGGTTCGTGCCCAAGGGGGACGAGGAGGGGATGGACCCGAACGAGGGGTTCAAGCGGTTCACCCCCCGGGCGCGCAACGTGGTGGTGACCGCGCAGAACGCGGCCAAGGAGCACGGGAACGACCAGATCGTGCCCGCCCACCTGGTGCTCGGGCTGCTGGCCGAGCCGGAGGGACTGGGCGCGGCGGCGATCGTGGCCCAGGGGATCACGCCGGAGCAGGTGCGGGAGGCGGCGGTGGCCGTGCTGCCTGGCCAGGCCGAGGAGGTGGGAGCCCTGATCCCGTTCGACGGCGGGGCGAAGAAGGCGCTGGAACTGACCTTCCGGGAAGCCCTGCGGCTCGGGCACAACTACGTGGGCACCGAGCACATCCTGCTGGCCCTGCTGGAGTTCGAGGCGGGCGACGGGGTGCTGAGCGGGCTCGGGGTGGACAAGGCCGCCGCTGAGGCGCTGATCCAGGAGAAGCTGGCGGCGATCGTCGCCGCGCAGGAGAAGCAGGCGTGACAGCGGAGAAGGCCGTGGGGGACCCACGGCCTTCTCCGCGTTGCGAACGCGGTGGGTCGCTTGGTCAGCGGGTGCGCTGGGCGAAGGCGATCAGGGTGGGGGTAGGGAGTTCGAGGGTGGGGCCCTCGGGGTGCTTGGAGTCGCGGACGAGCAGCGAGGTGTCGGCCCAGGCCAGTTCGACGCAGTCGGACTCGGTGCCGCTGTAGCTGGATTTGCGCCAGGTGCCGGTGCTTTCGATCATGCGTTTATTCACTCCGTTCGTAGCGCCCCAGTGCTTCCTCGACCATTTCCGCTGATGCGGAGGGGTCGAGGGCGATCGCGGTCATGCTGGCAATCGCCACTTCGTATGGTCCCACGTCTGCGGGATCATCGAGGAAGAGGCCGGATCGGAGATTTTCGACGTGCACGATCGGGCGGTCCTTCTCGAATCGGGCGAGGAAGAAGGCGCCGTTGATGCCGGAGTGGCCGCCGTGGTCGAACGGGATCACCCGCAGGTCGATGTTGGGGCGGTCGGCCATGGTGAGCAGGTGGCGGAGTTGCTCGGCCATGACCCGTTTGCCGCCGATGCGGCGGTGCAGCACGGCCTCGTCGATGATGGCCAGCACCTGTGGCGGGTTGGCGGTGTCGAGCACCCGTTGGCGGTCCGCGCGCTGCTGGACTCGGGGTTCGATGTTGGCCGCCGATACGCCGCCCGCGTTCATCATGGCGCGGGTGTAGGACACGGTCTGGAGCAGGCCCGGGATGAGGACCAACTGGAACAGCGTGAGTTCGACTGCTTCCGACTCGTACTCGGTCAGGGTGACGGCCTGGTTGGTGATGCGGTCCTGGTGGGTTTCCAGCCAGGTTGACCGGTCCGCGTCCCTGGCCATGGAGAGCAGGCGTTCGCGCTCGGGGCCCTTCACGCCGTAGAGGGCCAGCATGGCGATCACTTCGTCGGGGCTGGCGTTGCGCTTGCCCGTTTCGATGCGGCTCACCGTGGACTGGGACCAGCCGAGTTGGGTGCCCACGGCCGTCGAGGTGAGGTCGGTGGCCTTTCGTGCGGCTCGGAGGCCGGTGGCCAGTCCGCGTGCTTGGGGTTTGGGGCGGGGCTTGGGCACCGGACCCTCCTTCGGGTGACTCTGTTGCCAACTGTTGCCAGCGTCGAGACGCCAGTTCTATGCTGCATGAAAGCATAGAATGTGGAGGCATCATGCGGCTTGGATATGTCCTGTGTCGGGTGGGGCCTGGGGTGGGGGCCCGGGACCGGTGGGTGGACGTCGCGTTCGAGGAAGTCGTCGTGGACGCGAATGACCTGTCCGATCCTCAGGTTACCGGGATGATCGAGCGGATGGGGGCCTGGGCGACCACCCGATTGGTTGATCATCGGGGGGACATGGAAATTTTCGAGGTGACGGTGTCGATGCTGAATGCGAATGGTGAGCCAGAGTATTCGCTTGCCGAGGAATACCGGCTGGTGAGCATGGGTCGGGCCGTGCACACCGGGGTGCTCACCGACACCCGGGAAAGGGTCGAGGCCGCGCTCGCCTGGCGGGCGGAGCGCGGCCTCGGGTGAACCGGGGTGGAGCGGGTCAGCGGCGGAAGAGCAGGGCCCGCTTGACCTCTTGGATCGCCTTGGTGACCTGGATGCCACGCGGGCAGGCGTCGGTGCAGTTGAACGTGGTGCGGCAGCGCCAGACGCCCTCGGCGTCGTTCAGGATGTCCAGTCGCTCTTCGGCGCCCTCGTCGCGGGAGTCGAAGATGAAGCGGTGGGCGTTGACGATGGCCGCGGGGCCGAAGTAGCTGCCCTCGTTCCAGAAGACCGGGCACGAGGTGGTGCAGCAGGCGCACAGGATGCACTTGGTGGTGTCGTCGAAGCGCTCGCGGTCGTGGGCCGACTGGATGCGCTCGCGGGTGGGCTCGTTCCCGTAGGTGATCAGGAACGGCTTGACCGCCTTGAACGCCTCCATGAACGGTTCCATGTCGACCAGGAGGTCCTTGTGGACCGGGAGACCCTTGATCGGGGCGACGGTGATCGTGGTCGGCTTGCCGCCGCCCGACATCAGGTCCTTGACCAGGACCTTGCAGCCGAGGCGGTTCACGCCGTTGATCTGCATCGCGTCCGAGCCGCAGATGCCGTGCGCGCACGAGCGGCGGAACGTCAGCGTGCCGTCGACGTACCACTTGACGTAGTGCAGCAGGTTCAGCACGCGGTCGGTGGGCAGCGCCGGGACGTTGAACGACTCCCAGCGCGGCTCGGAGTCGACCTCGGCGTTGAAGCGCAGGATCTTGAGGGTGACGGTCACGGCGCCGTCGGGCACCGGGGGCAGGTCGCCGCGGGAGCCCGCCTTCTCCTCGGAAACGGTGGCAGTCATCAGTACTTGCGCTCCATCGGCTTGTACCGGGTGAAGGTCACGGGCTTGTAGTCGAGCCGGATGTCGCCCTTGAGCCCGTCGCCCTGCTTGTAGAACATGCTGTGGCGCATGTAGTTCGTGTCGTCGCGGTTGGGGTAGTCCTCGCGGGCGTGGCCGCCGCGGGACTCCTTGCGCTCCAGGGCGCCGACGACCAGGCACTCGGCCAGCTCCAGCAGGAAGCCCAGTTCCACGGCCTCCAGCAGGTCGGTGTTGAACCGCTTGCCCTTGTCCTGCACGGTGATGTGCGCGTACCGGTCCTTGAGGGCCTGCACGTCGTGCAGGGCCGTCTTGAGGGTTTCCTCGGTCCGGTACACCGACGCGTTGGCGTCCATCGTGGCCTGCAGCTCGGTGCGGATGTCGGCCACCCGCTCCTTGCCGTGCTCCGACAGCAGCAGCGCGAGCTGATCCTCGACCACCGTGGTGGGGTTCTCCGGCAGCTCCACGTGCTCGCGGCCCACCGCGTACTCGGCGGCGGCGATGCCCGCCCGGCGGCCGAACACGTTGATGTCCAGCAGCGAGTTGGTGCCCAGCCGGTTCGCGCCGTGCACCGACACGCACGCGCACTCGCCCGCCGCGTACAGGCCGGGGACGACGTTGTCGTTGTCGCGCAGCGCTTCGCCGTGGATGTTCGTCGGGATGCCGCCCATGGCGTAGTGCGCCGTCGGGTACACCGGGACCGGCTCGGTCACCGGGTCGACCGCCAGGTAGGTGCGGGCGAACTCGGTGATGTCGGGCAACTTGGTCTCCAGGACCTCCGCGCCCAGGTGGGTGCAGTCGAGCAGCACGTAGTCCTTGTTCGGACCGGCGCCGCGGCCCTCCAGCACCTCCAGGGCCATCGACCGGGCGACGATGTCGCGCGGGGCGAGGTCCTTGATGGTGGGGGCGTAGCGCTCCATGAACCGCTCGCCGGAGGCGTTGCGCAGGATCGCGCCCTCGCCGCGGGCGCCCTCGGTGAGCAGGATGCCCAGGCCCGCCAGGCCGGTCGGGTGGAACTGGTAGAACTCCATGTCCTCCAGCGGCAGGCCCTTGCGGAAGATGATGCCCATGCCGTCGCCGGTCAGGGTGTGCGCGTTCGAGGTGGTCTTGAAGACCTTGCCGAAACCGCCGGTGGCGAACACGACGGCCTTGGCCTGGAACACGTGGATCTCGCCGGTGGCCAGCTCGTAGGCGACCGCGCCGGTGCAGACCGGGCCGTTCTCCGTCTCGGTCATGCAGATGTCGAGGACATAGAACTCGTTGAAGAACTCGATGCCCTGCTTGACGCAGTTCTGGTACAGCGTCTGCAGGATCATGTGGCCGGTGCGGTCCGCGGCGTAGCAGGCCCGGCGCACGGCGGCCTCGCCGTGGTTGCGGGTGTGCCCGCCGAAGCGGCGCTGGTCGATGCGGCCCTCGGGCGTCCGGTTGAACGGCAGGCCCATCTTCTCCAGGTCGAGGACGGCGTCGATGGCCTCCTTCGCCATGATCTCGGCGGCGTCCTGGTCGACCAGGTAGTCACCGCCCTTGATCGTGTCGAAGGTGTGCCACTCCCAGTTGTCCTCCTCGACGTTGGCCAGCGCGGCGCACATGCCGCCCTGGGCCGCGCCGGTGTGCGACCGGGTCGGGTAGAGCTTGGTGAGCACCGCCGTGCGGGCCCGCGAGCCCGACTCGATGGCCGCGCGCATACCGGCGCCGCCGGCTCCGACGATCACCACGTCGTATTTGTGGAACTGCATGTCGTAACCGCTTCTTCCCGGCAGGAACCAGACAGTGGGTGGTGGTGGCGATCAGTCGGCGGGGATGGTGGCGTCGAAGGTGAAGATGACGTAGGTGCCCAGGGCCAGGATCAGCACCATGGAGACGTACAGCATGACCTTGAGCCAGAACCGGGTGGTGTCCTTGCGCGCGTAGTCGTTGATGACCGTGCGCAGGCCGTTGCCGCCGTGGATCTCGGCCAGCCAGAGCATCGACAGGTCCCAGAGCTGCCAGAACGGGCTCGACCAGCGGCCGGCGACAAAGGCGAAGTTGATCCGGTGCACGCCGCCGTCGAGGATGTTCATGATGAACAGGTGCCCGAGCACCAGCACGATCAGCGCGATGCCCGAGATGCGCATGAACAGCCAACTGGCCAGTTCGAAGTTGCTGCGCCGGGCCGCGGGGCGGCGCGGGGAGCGGGGCTTGTCCAGTGCGAGCGTCATGGTCAGCTTCCCCCGAACATCTCGGACACCGTGCGCACCATCATGAAGTAGGCGCCGGGGACCATCACCAGGACCCAGACGACCAGGAGCGTCCAGAGCATCGGCTTCTGGTACTTCGGGCCCTTGGCCCAGAAGTCCACGAGCATGACCCGGATGCCGTTGAGGGCGTGGTAGAGCACCGCGCCCACCAGGCCGACCTCCAGCAGGTTCACGATCGGGCTCTTGTAGGTCTCGATGACCTGGTCGTACGCGTTCGGCGACACCCGCACCAGGGCGGTGTCGAGCACGTGCGCGAACAGGAAGAAGAAGGTCAGGACCCCGGTGATGCGGTGGGCAACCCATGACCACATGCCCGGGTCTCCCCGGTAGAGCGTCCCGTTGCTGCGGGACCCGCGCGCCACTACCTGCTCGGTAGCCATGGCCGAGTCGGTCATCGGTGGAGGGCCTCCAACGTCGCTGGTGGACTACGGGCCCGAGCGGAAGACAACACGTAAACGGGCCTTGACCCACAGGATGCTAGACCCGTCCGGCGGAACCCACCCAACCCGCCGCCGGGGTCTGTGACGGACAAGACACGCAGGCCCAGGGCGTGTGCGGCCCCTCGGTGTGACGACGGTCATGGTGACCCGGCGGGTCCGAAACCCCTTCGTGACCGAACCGCTTTACTCGCACGAGTAATCACTTCGGGTGAATCGCTGTACCTACTCGCGAGTAGGGGGAAACCCCTTGCGGTCCACTGACGACTGATAGGGGTTCCCGCAGGTCCACCCCGTACTTCCACTCGATCGAGTGAGCGGATGGGTACATTCGGCCACAGCCCGCTCCGATGAATCAACGATTGGGTTACGCCCTCGCGTTCGCATAGGCCCTGCCGGTACCGGGGAGTACGTTCCTGCGGAACCATCGCGCTCGGCCACCGCCGGGCGCGTGTATTCGGAAGGAGAAAGCCTTGCGTCGAATGCGAGGACTTCGGCTCGCCGCGGGCGCACTCGCGCTGGGGCTCGGCCTGACCGCGTGCGGGGGCTCCGACTCGGGGACCGGCTCCGGTGGCGGCACCCAGGCGAGCACACCCGCGTCCGAGCTCAAGATCGGCCTGGCCTACGACATCGGCGGCCGGGGCGACCAGTCCTTCAACGACTCCGCGGCGCGCGGCCTCGACAAGGCCAAGTCCGAGTTCGGCGTCGACATCAAGGAGCTCGAGGCCGCCGCGGGCGAGACCGACGCGCAGAAGGAAGACCGGCTGCGCCAGCTCGCCGAGGGCGGCTACACCACCGTCATCGCCGTGGGCTACGCCTACGCCACCGCCCTCGCCAAGGTCGCGCCCGACTACGCCGAGGTGAAGTTCGCGCTGATCGACAGCACGGACGCCAAGGGCGCCAACATCGAGAACCTGGTGTTCGCCGAGCAGGAGGGCTCCTTCCTGGTCGGCGTGGCCGCCGCGCTCAAGAGCACGACGGGCAAGCTCGGCTTCGTCGGCGGTGTGAACACCCCGCTGATCCAGAAGTTCGAGGTCGGCTTCACCGCGGGCGCCAAGGCCGCCAAGCCGGACGCCACGGTCGAGGTCAAGTACCTGACCCAGCCGCCGGACTTCACCGGCTTCAACGACCCGGCCAAGGGCGAGACCGCGGCGAACGGCATGTTCGACGCGGGCGTGGACGTCGTCTACGCCGCCGCGGGAGGTTCCGGCAACGGCGTCTTCAAGGCAGCCAAGGCCAAGGGCAAGCTGGGCATCGGCGTCGACTCCGACCAGTACAACCTCCCGGCGCTGGCCGAGGTCAAGGACGTGATCATGACCTCCATGATCAAGAAGGTCGACACCGCGGTCTACGACTTCATCGTCTCGGTGAAGGACGGCAAGTTCACCGCCGGTGAGAAGGTCTACGACCTCAAGGCCGGTGGCGTCGACTACTCCACCTCCGGCGGCAAGGTCGACGACATCAAGGCCCAGATCGACGACTACAAGGCCAAGATCTCGTCCGGCGAGATCAAGGTCTCCTCCACCAAGTAGCGGGCGACCTCGACACCGGTTCGTGCGGACGGACCCGGGCATCGCGCCCGGGTCCGTCCCCGCGTTTTCGGCTCCCCACCGTCCACCGACAAAGGATTCCCCCGTGCCCACCGAACCAGCAGCGGGCGGCGAACCCGCCCCGGCGGTCGAGCTGTCCGGGATCACCAAGCGCTTCCCGGGCGTGACAGCGAACTCCGACGTCAACATCACCGTCAGGGCGGGCACCGTGCACGCCCTGGTCGGTGAGAACGGCGCGGGCAAGTCCACCCTGATGAAGATCCTGTACGGGATGCAGCAGCCGGACGAGGGGCAGATCCGCATCGGCGGGGTCCCCACCGCGTTCGGCTCGCCCGCCGACGCGATCAAGGCGGGCATCGGCATGGTGCACCAGCACTTCATGCTGGCCGACAACCTGACCGTGCTGGAGAACGTGGTCCTGGGCAGCGAGCCCAGGGCCGGGGTCCGGCTGGACTTCAGGGCCGCGCGCGAGCGGATCAGGGAGATCTCCGCCGCCTACAGCCTCAACGTGGACCCCGACCGGGTCGTCGACGACCTCGGCGTCGGCGAGCGGCAGCGGGTGGAGATCCTCAAGGTCCTCTACCGCGGCGCGCGCACGCTGATCCTGGACGAGCCGACCGCCGTCCTGGTGCCGCAGGAGGTCGACGAGCTGTTCGGCAACCTGCGCGAGCTCAAGGCCGAGGGCCTGACCATCGTGTTCATCTCGCACAAGCTCGACGAGGTGCTCTCGGTCGCCGACGACATCACCGTCATGCGCCGGGGCACCACCGTCGCCAGCGTCTCCCCACGCGAGGTGACCTCCCGGCAGCTCGCCGAGCTGATGGTCGGCAGCGCGCTGCCCGTCCCCGAGCTGCGCGACTCCACCGTCACCGACCGCCCGGTGCTGACCGTGACCGGCCTGACCGTCACCGGCGCCGACGGCCGCACCGTGCTCGACGGCCTGTCCTTCACCATCCACGCGGGCGAGGTCCTGGGCATCGCGGGCGTCGAGGGCAACGGGCAGGCCGAGCTGGTCGAGGCGCTGATGGGCATCCGCACCCCCACCGCGGGCACCGTGCGCCTCGGCGGGGAGAACATCACCAGGGCCTCCACCAGGCACCGGCGCGAGGCGGGCATCGGCTACGTGCCGGAGGACCGCCACCGCCAGGGCGTGCTGCTGGAGGCCACGCTGTGGGAGAACCGGGTGCTGGGCCACCAGACCCGCAGGCCCAGCTCCCGCGGCGCGCTGCTCGACCTCAAGGGCGCCAAGGCCGACACCGAGCGGATCGTGCGCGACTACGACGTGCGCACCCCCGGCATCGGCGTGCACGCCTCCGCGCTGTCCGGCGGCAACCAGCAGAAGCTGATCGTCGGCCGGGAGATGAGCGCCGACCCGGTACTGCTGATCGCCTCGCACCCCACCCGGGGGGTCGACGTCGGCGCGCAGGCGGCCATCTGGGAGCACATCCGCCGCGCCCGCGCCGAGCACCTGGCGGTGCTGCTGATCTCCGCCGACCTCGACGAGCTGATCGGCATGTCCGACACCCTCGCGGTGATCCTGCGCGGCAGGCTCGTCGCCGACTACGACCCGTCCACCGTGACCCCGGAGCAGCTCGGCTCCGCGATGACCGGCGCCGGGAGGGAAGACTGATGGGCAGGTTCTCACCCCGCTCGCTGCTGCTGGGGCTCGCCGCCCCCCTCGGCGCGCTCGCGTTCGCCGTGCTGGTCTGCGCGGTGATCCTCGGCGTCACCGGGCACTCGCCGCTGGACACCGTGGACGCCATGGTGTCGGCCGCGCAGCGCCCGCGCACCTTCGTCAACTCGCTCAACAGCGCCACCACCTACTACCTGGCGGCGGTGGCGGTGGCGATCGGCTTCAAGATGAAGCTGTTCAACATCGGCGTCGACGGGCAGTACCGGCTCGCCGCGATGCTCTCGGCCGCGCTGGCGGGCGCCACCTTCATGGAGGGGCTGCCGTCGTTCCTGCGGGTCGCGATGACCGTCGTGGCGGCCATGCTGGTCGGCGCGGGCTGGGCGGGGGTGGCCGCGCTGCTCAAGGTCACCCGCGGCGTCAGCGAGGTCATCTCCACGATCATGCTCAACGCCATCGCCACCTACCTGGTGTCCTACCTGCTCAACCCGGCCCGGCTCGCCGAGGACCGGCCGGGCTCCAACAACGTCGGCACCCGGCCGATCGACGGGGGCGGGCAGGTCGCGGGCCTGGAGATCCCCGGTTCCTCGTCGCAACTGTTCGGGCTGGTGTTCCTGGCGGCGCTGGTCGGGTTCGGCTACTGGTTCGTGCTCGCCAGGACCCGCTTCGGCTTCGAGCTCAAGGCCACCGGCCTGTCGGAGTCGGCGGCGGTGGCCAGCGGGGTCAGCGTGAAGAAGATGGTCCTGGTGTCGATGCTGCTCTCCGGGGCGGTCGCGGGCCTGGTCGGGATGCCGCAGCTTCTCGGGTCGTCGTACTCCTACTCGCTGGACTTCCCACCGGGCATCGGCTTCATCGGCATCGCGGTCGCCCTGCTCGGCCGCAACCACCCCGTCGGCATGGCGCTCGCCGCGCTGCTGTGGGGCTTCCTGGACAACTCGTCCAACTCCCTCGACGTCGCCGGGGTGCCGCGCGAGATCGTCGGCATCATGCAGGGCGTCATCGTGCTGTCGGTCGTCGTCGCCTACGAGCTGGTGCGCCGCTACCGGGTCCGCGCCGAGCAGCGCGACGTCGGCACGGCCCTGGGCCGGACCAAGACCGCCGAGGAGGCGTCCGCATGACCGCCGGATTGAGCACGGGCGCGCGGCACGCGTCGCCCGTCAGGCGCGCCAGGAAGATCGCGCCGTGGGTGTACTTCCTGATCGCCGTGGCCGCCGTGCTGGTGCTCTCGGCGGTGCGCGTGCTCGCGGGCGCCACCGACCTGACCTCCAGCGGCACCGTGCAGGCCGCGCTCACCGCGGCGGTCCCGCTGGCCATGGCCGCGCTGGCGGGCATGTGGGCCGAGCGCGGCGGCGTGGTCAACATCGGCCTCGAGGGCATGATGGTGCTGGGCACCTTCGGCGCCGGGTACGCCGGGTACCAGTGGGGCCCGTGGGCCGCGGTGGCGTTCGGCCTGCTCCTCGGCGTCGTCGGCGGCCTGCTGCACGCGGTCGCCACGGTCAGCTTCGGCGTCGACCACATCATCTCCGGTGTGGCGATCAACCTGCTGGCCCCGGGTGCCGCGCTGTTCCTGTCCAAGCTGTACTTCGCCGACGCCCCCGGCGGCGGCCAGAAGCAGTCCCCGCGCATCGCCGACGCGCCCAAGGTCACCGTCCCCGGCCTGTCGGACGTGTTGGGCACCGTCGAGGGCAAGCACTGGTTCTTCGTCTCCGACGTCGCGGGCGTGCTGCGCGGCCTGGTGACGGAGGTGTCGCTGCTGACGGTCCTGGCGGCGCTGCTCATCGTCTGGTCCGGCTGGGTCCTCTGGCGCACCCCGTTCGGCCTGCGCCTGCGCTCCTGCGGCGAGGCGCCCACCGCGGCGGAGTCGCTGGGTGTCAACGTCTACCGGTACAAGTACCTCGCGGTCATCGCCTCCGGCGGCTTCGCCGGGCTCGGCGGCGCCTTCCTGGCGGTCAGCTCGGGGCAGTTCCGCGACGGGCAGACCGGTGGCCGCGGCTTCATCGGCCTCGCCGCGATGATCTTCGGCAACTGGCGGCCGGGCGGCCTGGCCACCGGCGCGACGCTGTTCGGCTACACCGACGCGCTGGCGCTGCGCGGGTCCGCGGCGGTGCACGCGTTGCTGCTGCTGCTGGGCATCGCGCTGGTCGTGGTGGCGGTCGTGCAGTACCGCTCCGGGCACCACGTGCTCTCGGCGGTGGCCGCGGCGCTGGGCGTGCTGTTCGGCTACTGGTACTTCGCCAGCGACGAGGTCCCGGCCGAACTCGTCGGCGCCGCGCCGTACGTGGTTACCCTGTTGGTCCTCGGACTGGCGTCGCAGCGGCTCCGGCCGCCGCGGATGGCCGGTGAGCCGTACCGGAAGGGCCAAGGCAAGTGACTGTCGACTGGGAAGCGCTCCGCGCCGCCGCCGTCTCCGCCGCCGCACTGGCGTACTGCCCGTACTCGGGCCTGCGGGTCGGGGCCGCGGCGATCGTGTCCGACGGGCGGCTGATCACCGGCTGCAACGTGGAGAACGCGGCGTACGGGGTGGGCCTGTGCGCCGAGTGCGCCTTGGCCGGTCAGCTCGCGCTGACCGGCGGCGGCCGGTTCGTGGCCGTCGCCTGCCGCAGCGGCGCCGGTGAGCTGCTGATGCCGTGCGGTCGGTGTCGGCAGATCATCCACGAGCTGGGCGGCGCCGAGTGCCTGGTGGACACCCCGCGCGGGCCGCTGCCCATGTCGGAGGTCCTGCCGGACGCCTTCGGACCGGCGCAGTTGCCCGCCTAGGTGCGGGTGCGGTCCCGGAAGACGGTGTAGTTGGTCTCCAGGTCCCGCGCGGCGTCGGTCAGGGTCGTGATGAGCCGGTGCTTGGGGAGGGCGGTCGCCAGGATGCGACCGCCCTCCCTGCGCGCGCAGAGCAGGCGCGGGCCGGGGACCAGGTAGGCCAGGAGGTGGTCGGTGGGGCTGCCCCAGTCTAGGAAGCGGGCGGTGGCCGAGGCCCGGCAGTGGTCGAGGCCGGTGAGGGCGGGTGAACCGCTCAGGAGGGTCCGGAACACCGATTCCGGGGTGCCGGTGAGGCGGGCGTCCGGGGTCTCGGGGGTGGCCCTGGCGCGCAGGGTGTCCGCGTGCAGCGACCGGAGCAACTGGGGGACGTAGGCCTGGGTGCTCTGGTCGGTCACCAGGGTCCCGCAGACGAACACGCGGACGGCGCGCAGGCCGGTGTCGCCCTCGTCCGGTGGCGACAGCTCCAGCGCCAGGGTGGTGGGGTCGCCGATGAGCCGCATCGTTGCAGGGTCGCGCACGGCGGGGGGACGGGGATGCGCGCTTTTGAGCGCTACCGTGACCCCGACGGAAGGGGACGCCGATGGAGCCGTTCAGTGCGGTGGAGGTCATCCGGGCCAAGCGGGACGGGCTGCGGCTCACCGACGCCCAGGTGGACTGGGTGGTGGACGCCTACACCCGAGGGGTGGTGGCCGAGGAGCAGATGTCCGCGCTGGCCATGGCCGTCTACCTCAACGGCATGGACACCGACGAGACCGCCAGGTGGACCGCCGCGATGGTCGACTCCGGCGAGGTGCTGGACCTGCGCACCGACCGGCCGACCGTCGACAAGCACTCCACCGGCGGGGTGGGGGACAAGATCACGCTGCCGCTGGCGCCGCTGGTCGCGGCCTGCGGGGCGGCGGTGCCGCAGCTTTCCGGGCGCGGCCTCGGGCACACCGGCGGGACCCTGGACAAGCTGGAGGCCGTCCCCGGCTGGCGCGCCCGGCTCAGCACCGCCGAGATCCTGGCGCAGCTCGCCGACGTCGGCGCGGTGGTGTGCGCGGCGACCGAGGACCTGGCGCCCGCCGACCGCAAGCTCTACGCGCTGCGCGACGTCACCGGCACCGTCGAGTCGATCCCGCTGATCGCCGGTTCCATCATGAGCAAGAAGATCGCCGAGGGCGCGGACGCGCTGGTGCTCGACGTGAAGTTCGGGTCCGGGGCGTTCATGAAGACCGTGGACGACGCGCGGGCGCTGGCCAGGGCACTGGTGGGGATCGGGGTGTCGCGGGGGTTGCGGACCTCCGCGCTGCTGACCGACATGTCCGTGCCGCTGGGGCGCGCGGTGGGCAACGCCGTCGAGGTCGCCGAGTCGGTGGAGGTGCTGCGCGGCGGCGGACCCGCGGACGTCGTCGAGCTGACGGTGGCGCTGGCCCGGGAGATGCTGGCACTGGCCGGTCTGTCCGAAGTGGACCCGGCGGCGGTGTTGGCGTCCGGGCGGGCCTACGAGGTGTGGGCGCGGATGATCCGGGCCCAGGGCGGCGACCCGGACGCGCCGCTGCCGACGCCCGGGCACGTCCACGTGGTGCCCGCGCCCGCCACCGGTGTGCTCACCGGGCTCGACGCCTACGCCGTGGGTGTCGCCGCGTGGCGGCTCGGGGCCGGGCGGGCGCGCAAGGAGGACCCGGTGCAGGCCGCCGCCGGAATCCTGTGCCTGGCCAAGCCCGGCGACCCGGTCGTCGAGGGGGAACCCCTGCTGGAGCTGCACACCGACACCCCGCAGGCGGTCCCGGGCGCGCTCGCCGCCCTGGCGGGCGCGGTGTCCGTGGCGGACTCCGCACCCGCCCGCGGCCCGCTGGTCCTGGAGGTCGTGCGGGGTTAGCGTGGTCGGGTGCCGCCCGTCGAGCTGACCAGCTTCCTCGGCCGCGCCGCGGAGACCGCCGCCGTCCGGCGGCTGCTCGACGAGGCCCGCCTGGTGACGCTGACCGGGCCGGGCGGGGTCGGCAAGACCCGGCTCGCGCTCGCGGTGGCCAGGTCGGACGACCCCGTCTTCGTCGCGCTCGCCGACGTGCGCGACCCCGACCTGCTGCCCGCCGCGGTCGCGGGCGCGTTCGGGCTGCACGACCGGCCAGGGCAGGACGCGACCCGCACCGTGCTGCACCACCTGGCGGGCAGCGACGTGCTGCTGCTGTTGGACAACTGCGAACACCTCGTCGACGCCGCGGCCCGGTTCGCCCACGCCGTGCTGGCCACCTGCCCCGGCGTGGTCGTGCTCGCCACCGGCAGGCAGTCGCTCGGCGTGCCGGGGGAGCGGGTGTTCCCGGTGCCGCCGCTGCCGGTGCCCGCCGAACCCGGCACCGCCGACCCGCAGGCCCACGACCCGCTCTCCTGCGACCCGCTCTCCTACGACGGCGTGCGGCTGTTCGTCGACCGCGCCGACCGGGGCTTCGCGCTCACCGCCGACAACGCCGCCGACGTCGCCCGGCTGTGCGCCCGGCTCGACGGGCTGCCGCTGGCGATCGAGCTGGCCGCCGCCCGGGTCCGCTCGCTGGCGCCCCGGCAGATCCTCGACCGGCTCGACCACCGGCTGCTCACCTCCACCACCCGCGGCGTGCCCGACCGCCAGCACACCCTGCGCGCCACCATCGAGTGGAGCCACGACCTGTGCACCGGCGCCGAGCGGGCGCTGTGGGCGCGGGTGTCGGTGTTCGCGGGCTCGTTCGACCTGCCCGCCGCCGCCGCGGTCTGCGCCGACCTGGGCACCGAGGCGACCGTGCTGGGGCTGCTCGACGGCCTGCTGGACAAGTCGGTGCTGCTGCGCGAGGACACCGGGGGCGACGTCCGCTACCGGATGCTGGAAACCCTCCGCGAGTTCGGCCGGGAGGAACTGGAGGCCGCCGGGGAGCTGTCGGCGGTCTCGCGCAGGCACCGCGACGTCTACGACCGGCTGACCGCCGCGGCCGAAGCGGACTGGGCGGGCCCCCGGCAGGCGCGGTGGGTGGCCGCGCTGCGCGCCGAGCACGCCAACCTGCGGGCCGCCCTGGAGTGGTCGCTGACCGAACCGGGGGAGGCCCCGGTGGCGCTGCGGATGGCCGCCAGGGTCGAGGAGTACTGGACCCTGCGCGGTTCGGTGTCCGAGCTGCGCCGCTGGCTCGACCGCGCCCTCACCGCCGTTCCCGGGTCGGGACCGGAGCGGGCGCACGCCGCGGGCGTGGCCGCGCTGGCGGCCCTGTGGCACCACGACACCGCCACCACCGCGGCCCGGCTGGCCGAGGCGGGCGACACCGACTTCGCCGCGTTCGTCCGGTCGCTGGCTGCCATGCTCGGCGGCGACTTCGCCGAGGCCGGGCGCCGGGCGGCGGCCGTGGTCGAGCGGGTCGGCGACGACGTCCGCCGCGCCATGCACCCGATGTTCATCCTGGGCGTGTGCTCCGCGGTCGGGGGCGACCTCGACGGCGGCAGGCGCGTGCTGCACCGGGCGGTCGCCTTGGCCGACGACGCCTTCCACCTGAGCATGGCCCACTACGGCACGGCCGTCGTCGAAGTGCTCCACGGCGACGTCGCCGCCGCCGAGCGCGCCTGCCGCGCCGGGCTGCGCGCCGACGCAGGCATCCACAACCTGTTCGGCAGCGCGCACCACGTGGAGGCGCTGGCCTGGGTCGCGGTCCGCTCCGGCGCCCCGGAGCGCGCGGCGGAACTGTTCGGCGCGGCGGCCACCCTGTGGGAGCTGGTCGGCGTCTCCCCGCGCCGGGCCGCGTCGCTGGCGGGCCCGCACACCGCGCACGTCGCCGAGGCGACCGCGGCCCTCGGCGAGCAGCGGTTCGCCACCGCCCACGCCCACGGGCACGCGCTGCCGGTCGACGAGGTCCGACCGTTCGCACTGGGGGAGAGCGCGCCGCCGCGGCTCGCGGGCACCCTCACCCGGCGCGAGGCGCAGGTGGCCGAACTGGTCGCCGAGGGGCTGACCAACCGGGAGATCGCGGCCGAGCTGGTGATCTCCACCCGCACGGCCGACACGCACGTGCAACGCATCCTGGCCAAGCTCGGACTGCGCAACCGCACCCAGGTGACCACGTGGGCGCGTACGCATACGTAGCCGCTTCCCTCGATACGGGTTTTCTTTCCCCAGGGGTGTCAATCCGCTAACTCGGTCGTAACGTCCCACAGTCATGAGGATCAGCAAGAAGATCGCCGTGGCGATTCCGGCGGCCCTGGCCATCGCCGGTGCGGGCGTCGTCGTCGCCATTCCGGACGCCGGTGCCGCGCAGACCTCCCAGGTCGTCACCGCCAACCCCCACCAGCGCGGACCCGACCCGACACCGGAAACAGTGCGGGCGCCGCAGGGCACATTCGCCTTTTCCACGTATTCGGTTCCCGCCAGTGTCACCGGATTCGGCCAGGGCACCATCTACTACCCGGACGACACCACGCAGGGCACCTTCGCCGGGGTGGCGATCTCCCCCGGCTACACCGGCCCCGAGGCGTCGGTGGCCTGGCTGGGACCGCGACTGGCCTCCCGGGGTTTCGTGGTCATCACCATCACCACCAATTCGCGCTACGACCAGCCGACCAGTCGCGGGAAGCAGCTCTTGGCGGCCTTGGACTACCTGACCAAGCAGTCACCCACCGAGGTCAGGCAGCGCCTGGACGCCACCCGCCTCGGCGTCATGGGGCACTCGATGGGCGGCGGCGGGGCCCTCTACGCGGCCTACAAGCGGCCGTCGCTCAAGGCCGCCGTTCCGCTCGCGCCGTGGAACCTCATCAAGAACTGGTCGGGCATCAGGGTGCCCACGCTGGTCGTGGCGGGCACCGCCGACAAGACCGCGTCGGCGGGCGCGCACTCGCTGCCGTTCTACAGCAGCATGACCGGTGCCCGTGAACGCGCCTTCGCCGACGTCACCGGGGCCGACCACCTCACGTTCGTCCGGGAGGACCCGGTGATCGGCGCGCTGGCGGTGTCCTGGCTCAAGCGGTTCCTGGACGACGACACCCGGTACGCGCCGTTCATCACCGAGCCCGTCGGCCTGAGCCGGTTCCTCTGCTCTTGCCCGTACGCCGGGTAGGTTCTGGAGCCGGGTGGGGCTGTTGTCGTCCTCGCGTGGACCCGCCGGAACGCGGAAGGCCCCACCTCGGTGCGAGGTGGGGCCTTCCGCGTTCGACCGGTGGGCGTCAGGCGCCCGCGGCGATGTCGGATTCCTCGTTGTTCTCGTCGCGCACCTTGTCCGCCGACTTCGGGCCCTTGCCGTTGGTGCGGCGGCGGTTGCCCTGGCGGGGGAGGGTGGTGGGCGGGGGCGGGGTGGGCTGGCCGCCGCCGAGCATCAGCTCCGCGAAGGTGGCCATGGCCTCGTCCAGGTGGCCGCCGATGCGGCGGACCGACTCGTCGTTGCTGCGCCGCACCAGGGACTCCACCAAGTCGGAGTCGGGGCGGTGCGACAGGGTGCCCTCGACCTTGGTCAGGCCGCGCTCGATCGAGCCGCCGAGGTCGCCCAGCTTCGCGGTGAAGCCGTCCTCCACCGTGTCCAGGCGGGTGGCCATCTCGTCCAGCCGGGCGGTGACGGTCTCCAGCCGCTGCGCCAGGGACTCCAGGCGCTCGCTCGCGTCGACGGTCTCCCTGGTCTCGCGCAGCGCCTCGCGCAGGGCGCCGGTGGCCTCGTCGAGCTTGCCGTGCAGCGCGTCGCGGGACTCGCCGACAGAGGTGTCGAGGGCGTCGCGGGTGGCGTCGAGGCCGGTGGCGACCGCGTCCAGCTTGCCGTGCAGCGAGTCCGAGGTCTCGGTGAAGCGGCCGTGCAGGGCGTTGGTGGAGTCGGTGACCTTGCCGTGCACCGCGTCGACCCGGCCGGTGGTGAGGTCGACCTTGCCCACGACCGCGTCCGCCGCCTCGGTGACCGTGCGGGCCAGGGCGTCCTTGGTGCCGTCGAGGTGCTCGTGCACGCCCTCGTCGACCTCGTCGATGCGGCCGCGCAGGGCGGTCTCCAGGATCTCGATCCGCTCGCGGACCGGGCCGTGCACCGAACCGGGGACCTGGTCGATCTTGCCGTCCTGCTTGTCCAGGTGGTGGTCCAGCTCGTCGATGCGGCGGTGGATGCTGGCGAGCTTGTCCTCCAGGCCGTCCATCCGGCCCGCCACGCCCTCGAAGCGGCCCGCGACCCCGTCGAGCCGACCGTCGAGCTGCGCGAACGGCGTCGCCAGCTTGTCCACGATGCTCTCCACGGCCCGCCCGATCGCCGCGATCGCCGTGTCCTGCGCCTCCAGCTTCGACATCGCCTCGTCCAGCCGCTCCGCCAGCACGCTGACCTCGGTGCGGTCGGGCATCTCGGACAGGCGCTTGCGCACCGACCCGATCGACTCCAGGGGCGACAGCCTGGCGTGGATCTCGTCCAGGGCGTCGAAGATCTGCTGCTGTTCGCTCTCACGGATCTCGGCCGCGCGCGTGAGCATGTTGCGCATCCGGTCGAACGACACCGTGGGGTTGTTTTCGTTCACGGAGGTGACCTTCGTCCTGGGGAGGGAATGTTGTGGAGACCCTGGGGAGCCTAGCCAGTCCCAGAAGGCGTCCATACACCACCCGTCGCTGGTTCGTCGGTCCAGACACGCGTGGTTGGACCGTTCGGCGTACAGTCTGCCGGCGGATGCGGCGACCCCGGCGTACCTTACGTGACGGATCGGCTACTCCAACGGGTGGCCCGCCCCGCCGAGTACCGTACGGCCATGTCGACCTCCCTCGTGGCACCGGTGACCCCGGAAGCCCTCCTCCGCGCACCCAAGGTCCTCCTGCACGACCACCTCGACGGCGGTCTGCGCCCGGCCACGGTCATCGACCTGGCCGAAGCCTCCGGCTACCGCGACCTCCCCACCACCGACGCCGATGCGCTCGGCGCGTGGTTCCGGGAGTCCGCCGACTCCGGCTCCCTCGTCCGCTACCTGGAGACGTTCGCCCACACCTGCGGCGTGCTCCAGGACGAGGCCGCGCTCGTGCGCGTGGCCGCCGAGTGCGCCGAGGACCTCGCCGCCGACGGCGTGGTCTACGCCGAGGTCCGCTACGCGCCGGAGCTGTGCACCGAGAAGGGGCTCGGGCTCGACGCCATCGTGGAGGCGGTGCAGGCCGGGTTCCGCGAGGGGGAGGCCCGCGCCGCGGCGGCCGGTCGGACGATCCGGATCGGGACGCTGCTGTGCGCCATGCGGCAGAACGCCCGGTCGCTGGAGATCGCCGAGCTGGCCGTGCGCTACCGCGACAGCGGGGTCGTCGGGTTCGACATCGCGGGCCCGGAGGCCGGGTTCCCGCCCACCCGCAACCTCGACGCGTTCGAGTACCTGCGGCAGCAGAACGCGCACTTCACCATCCACGCCGGGGAGGCGTTCGGGCTGCCCTCGATCTGGGAGGCGCTGCAGCACTGCGGGGCCGAGCGGCTCGGGCACGGGGTGCGGATCGTCGACGACATCAAGGTGGCCGAGGACGGCACGGTGCAGCTCGGGCGGCTGGCGAGCTACGTGCGCGACCG
The DNA here is from genome assembly GCF_003182415.1 of Actinokineospora spheciospongiae. Classification (NCBI taxonomy): domain Bacteria; kingdom Bacillati; phylum Actinomycetota; class Actinomycetes; order Pseudonocardiales; family Pseudonocardiaceae; genus Actinokineospora; species Actinokineospora spheciospongiae. Next base: position 452,814 of record NZ_QHCP01000003.1, read on the forward strand.
GCGCATCCCGCTGGAGATGTGCCCGTCGTCGAACGTGCAGACCGGGGCCGCCCCCTCGATCGGGGAGCACCCGATCGGGCTGTTGGCGCGGCTGCGGTTCCGGGTGACGGTCAACACCGACAACCGGCTGATGAGCGGCTGCTCGATGACCTCGGAGATGCGGGCGCTGGTGGACGAGTTCGACTTCGGCTGGGCTGACCTGCAGCGCTTCACGGTCAACGCGATGAAGTCGGCGTTCATCGGCTTCGACGAGCGGCTGGCGATCATCGAGGACGTGGTCAAGCCCGGCTACGCCGCGCTGATGGCGCCGTAGGCCCCGGAGACGGCAGTGGCCCCGGTCCGTCGACCGGGGCCACTCGTCCGCTGGTGGCTAGTGGACTGTCAGGCGGTCCTCGAAGGTCTCGACCAGCTTGTTCCAGGCGGCGGACTCGGCGTCGAAGGGCGCGCTCGGCGCCATCCGGGTCGGGTCCGGGGCGAGGATGAAGCTGACCAGCCAGCCCAGGCTCTCGGACTGGCCGAGCGCCTCGCCCACCGAGTCGTCGCCCGCCCAGTCGGCGGCGTCGGTGAGCAGTTCCACGGCGAGGTCGAGCTGCACCGGGTCCACCGCGTCGACGCCCTCGCCCAGGTCCTCGCCGAGGCCCGCGAGCACGTAGGTGTTCTCGCTGTCGACCTCGAGGTCCAGGCTGCCGTCGGTGGCCTTGGTGGCCACCTCGTCCCAGGTGGAGACCTCGGTCAGGTCGTTGTCGGTCAGGTCCTCGGTGGCCAGGAACTTGGCCAGCCCGCGCGGCGAGGTGGCCACGTCGATCTTGCCGTCGCTGCCCAGGAAGACCGGCTCGTCGTCGAGGTAGCAGCGCAGCGTGTAGTACTCCGAACCGGCGGCGATGATCTTGATCGGGTCGATGCCGACCTCGGCCCAGAAGCCGACCGGCACGTCCTCCCCGGCCTCCTCGGTGTCCGCCTCGGCGACCTCGTCGTCGGTGTCCACCTCGTCGGTGTCGTCGTCGCCCGCGGCCTTGGCGGCGGCCTCGGCTGCGTCCGCGTGGAAGGCGACCAGTTCCTCGGCGCTCTTCTCCAGCGCGGACCCGTCGACCTCCGGCACCGCCACCACCGCGTCGAGGGCGTCGAGGACCTCGTCCCAGCGCTCGGAGATCGTCTCGGCGAGGTCGGTCCACAGCCGCTCGCCGTCGCGCCCGGTGAACGGGAACGTGCCCTGGTCGAGCACGGCGAAGCCGTCGGCGGCGCCGAGGACCTCGTGCACCTCGTCCAGCTCGCACACGTCGGCCAGCGAGCGCACGATCGCCACGATGTCGGCCAGCTCGCCGATCGTCCAGGTGTCGGGCTCCTCCGCCACCAGCTCCGGCACGCCGACCAGGTCGTACTGGTGCGCCTCGTCGGGCATCAGCTCGGCCACCGACAGCGCGGGCACCAGGTGCCAGGCCGGGTGGTCGGACAGGTCGTGCTCCTCGGTGGTCCGCACGAACGCGGCCAGGTGCGCTGCGTCGGGGAAGGCGTAGAGGTCGTCCTCGTGGCCGAGGAACGCCTCCCACTCCTCGCCGTCTTCCCGCCAGCGCGGAGCCCACAGCGTGACCACGTCACCCTGTGGCAACCCCAGCTCGATCGGGACGATGTCCTGGGCCATTGGAGGTCCTCCTGGTCGCAAAGCCATCAGCCGGCGTGCCCGCGCGCGCACGCCGGTCGGCAGCCTACGGGGTCCGGATCTTCCGCAGGCACCCAGCGGTCGGAACACCGCCGGTTCCGGGCCGCGAAACCGCCCGCCCACCTGGGCCGCCGCCCGCCCCCGGCCGCCGCGGCCGCGGGCGAATCCGGGTCCAGCCGCTGGTCAGGGCGGGTTCACCGGTCCGACCGGAGCGTGGACAGGTCGAACGAGAGCGGGTCGTCCGGGTCGAAGCCGTCGTCGACAACCGGCCCGCGGCGGGAGACCTCGCCGTCGGCCCGGCGCAGCCGCTCGTCGCGCCTGCGCTGGAACTCCTCGGCGGTGATGCCCCCGGTGTCGCGCCGGGCGGGCGCGGGGCGGCCGGAGAGCTGCTCGACGGCGTAGGTCAGGTCGTCGCCCAGGATCGGGGCCAGCCGGTTGTAGGCGGCCTGGGTGGCCTGGTCCACCGCCGCCTCGGCGACCAGCACGATCAGCCTGCCGAGCTGGTCGGCGCCCCAGCGCACGGCGTCCTGGCGCAGCCACAGCTCGACCAGCCTGCCCCGGCCGTCGACGGTGACCCGCACGCTCTGGTGGTTGTCGGTCGCGGTGCCGCGCACCTGCTCCAGCACGGTGTCCACGCCCGCCAGCGCCTGCTGCCGGGCCCGGCCGTCCTCGATGAGCTGCCGGGTGCTGCGCTCGACCGGTTCGCGCCCGGCGCCCGACCACTGCCCGGTCACCGGAGCCTCCGCTGCTCGCGCGCACCCAGCGGGCTGTCGTACGCCTCGTCCTCGTCGTCGTCGATCGGCTGGTAGCCCAGCGACGCCAGTTGCTGCTCGCCCCCGGGCCCGAGCACGGGCGACAGCGTCGCGTGCATGGTCGCCCCCGCCCGCCGGGTGGCCAGGCCCGCCAGCGCGGTGATCTGCGCGGCCAGCGCCTCCGCGCCGACCCGCAGCGCCCCCGGCGTGAGCACCACCTCCGCCAGCAGCCCGCCCGGCCGCACGGTGACCTGCACCCCGCCGTCACCGCTGCTCGCCTGCCCGGTGACCGGACCGATCCCCCGCCGCTCGGCGGCCGCCCTGGTCTGCTCGACCCGGTGCGCCACCGAGTCCAGCTCCCGGTTGATGTCCATCTCCACGCCCCCACCTCCAGCGGACAGTGTGCCGCAGCGGTTCAGCCGGTGGGCCGGTAGAAGCCGACGAAGGGCATCCCGCTGTTCGTCGTGCGCAGCGGTCCGACCTGCACCGGGTCGCCCGCCTCGACGATCTGCCCGTTGCCGATGTACATGGCCACGTGCCCCTCCCAGCAGACCAGGTCGCCGGGGAGGAGCTGGTCGGCGGAGGGGACCTCGGCGCCGATGTCCTGCTCGCGGGAGGTGCGCGGGATCTCCAGGCCGCCCTCGCCGTAGGCGTACTGGGTCAGGCCGGAGCAGTCGAGGCCGACCCCGGGCGCGGTGCCGCCCCACACGTAGGGCACGCCGAGCTGGCCCAGGGCGGCGCGGACGGCCTTGGCCGCCGTCTCGTTCGGCGCCATCACGGTGCTGCCGTCGGGCAGGTTCACCGCGACGCCGGTGCCCGGCTGCGGCGGGATGGCCACCGGCAGCCTGCGCTTGGTGACCGCGCCCCCGCCGCCACCCCCGCCTCCTCCTCCGCCGCCCCCACCGCCGCCTCCGCCACTGCTCTGACGGTCGTTGTAGGCGGAAGGGGGTGGTGGGGCGGTCGCGGTGGCCGACGCGGCCGAGGTGCTGCCGTTGCCGCCCCCGGTGAGCGTGGTGACGACCGTGCCGAGCTTGGTCATCACGTCGTCGAGGTTGGTGGAGGTGTCGCCGGTGAGCTGGGCGGCGTAGCGGGCCAGCTCGGTGAGCTTCTGCTGCGCGCCCGCGGTGTCACCCGCCTGGCGCAGCGCGGCCGCGGTCTGCAGCAGCTCGGCGGCCTTGCGGTTGAAGGCGTCGATCTGGTCCTGGTTGACCCGCTGGCCGACCTTGAGGATTTCGCCCGCCTGCCGGACCGCCTCCTGCACCTCGGCGCTGTAGGTGCTCAGCTCGGCCCCGGTGGCCTGCTGGGCGGCGACGTCGCGCTCGTGGCGGACCGCGCCCTGCCCGGTCCAGCCGGAGCGCAGGCTGCTCGCGTGCCGGGTGGCGTCCTCGTCGACGGTGGACAGCGTGGTGGCCAGCCCGGCGTGCGCCCGGCCGACGCGGTCGATGGCGTCGTCGTCGGTGGCCAGGTGGCGCTGGGCGGTGGCCGCGGGCTGGATCATCGGCTCCAGCAGTTGGTGCACCGGCTGGGTGGGGGCGCTCACGCGAGCTCACCCGCCGCCCGGCGCAGCGCGGACTCGGCGTCCTGCTCGGTGCCCTCGATGTTGGTCCAGGTGTTGCGGACCGCCTGGACCGTGCCGCCCAGCGACTCGGCCAGGCCCGTGACCCCGGCGTGCTGGCGCTGGTTCGCCGCCCGCAGCGCCGCGCTGAGCCCGACCTCGCTGCCGATCTTGGAGAACGCGTGCTCGCCGAACTCCGCCTGCCCGCGCAGGTCTTCCTCGGCCGCGCCGCGCAGCCGCTCGGCGAGCGGCCGCACGGCGGCGGTGTAGGCCGAGAACGCGTCCTCCTCGCCGTGGTAGCCGCCCACGTCGGAGGTGTTCGGTGGTGTGGTCATGGTGCTCCCCCTCCCCATTCGCCGACTGGGACGCCCCCCGGCGCCGATCGGCTCCCGCATCCTGTCGATTTCGTGTGTGCCGGGCACCCGGAACCCGGGTGCCCGGCGGGTCCTCAGGCGCCCATCGGGTGCCAGACGGTCTTCAGCTCCATGATCGACCGCAGCCGGGTGATGCCCGGCGGCTCGGTCCAGTCCGGCTCGGTCGGCGGCACCCGCGGCACCCGCTTGACCGTGCCCGCCGCGGCGGCCTCCAGCTCCGCGCGCAGTTCCGCGGGGGCGCCGGTGAGGTCGAGGGCGTTGACGTCGCCGTGCGCGGCCAGCCACGGCCCCAGCTCGGCGGCGGACCCGGTCAGCAGGTTGACCACCCCGCCCGGCACGTCCGAGGTGGCCAGCACCTCCGCCAGGGTGATGGCGGGCAGCGGTCGCTCCCGGCTGGAGACCACGACGGCCGTGCTGCCGGTGGCCAGCACCGGGGCCAGCACGCTCACCAGCCCGAGCAGCGAGGACCGCTGCGGCGCCAGCACCCCGACCACGCCGGTCGGTTCCGGCACGGAGAAGGAGAAGTACGGGCCCGCGACCGGGTTGGCCGCCCCGAGCACGGTGGCCAGCTTGTCGGTCCAGCCCGCGTACCAGACCCACCGGTCGACGGCGGCGTCCACCAGGGTCCGCGCCTGCTCGACCGCGACCCCCTCGGAGGCGGCGACCTCGGCGGTGAACTGCTCGCGCCTGCCCTCCAGCACCTCGGCCACCCGGTAGAGCACCTGGCCGCGGTTGTAGGCGGTCGCGCCCGACCACTTCCCGAAGGCGGTGCGGGCCGCGCCGACCGCCTCGCGCAGGTCCTTGCGGGACGCGTGCGCGGCGTTGGCGAGGAACTTCCCCCCGGCGTCGGTGACCGGGTAGGTACGCCCCGACTCCGAGCGCGGGAACGCCCCACCCAGGTAGAGCTTGTACGTCTTGGCGACGGAGATGCGATCAGACATCGAGGTAGGCCTCCAAGCCCGCTCGGCCGCCCTCGCGGCCGAAGCCGGACTCCCGGTAGCCGCCGAAGGGGGCGGTGGGGTCGAAGCGGTTGAAGGTGTTGGCCCAGACCACGCCAGCGCGCAGCCGGTCGGCCATCCACAGGATGCGGGACCCCTTCTCGGTCCAGACCCCCGCGGACAGGCCGTAGGGGGTGTTGTTGGCCTTGGCCACGGCCTCGTCCGGGGTGCGGAAGGTCAGCACGGACAGCACCGGGCCGAAGATCTCCTCCCGGGCGATGCGCATGGCCTGGCTGACGCCCGCGAACACGGTGGGGGCGAAGAAGAAGCCCTTGTCCGGTACCGGGCACGGGCTGGTCCAGCGCTCGGCGCCCTCGGACTCGCCGGAGGCGACCAGCTCCTGGATCTTGGTGAGCTGCTCGCGCGAGTTGATCGCCCCCACGTCGGTGTTCTTGTCCAGCGGGTCGCCCACGCGCAGGGTGGCCACCCGCTTGTGCAGCTTCTCCAGCACCTCCTCGGCCACCGACTCCTGCACCAGCAGCCGCGAGCCCGCGCAGCAGACGTGGCCCTGGTTGAAGAAGATGCCGTTGACGATGCCCTCGACGGCCTGGTCGAGCGGGGCGTCGTCGAAGACGACGTTGGCCGCCTTGCCGCCCAGCTCCAGGGTGAGCTTCTTGCCCGAACCGGCCAGCGAGCGCTGGATCGACTTGCCCACGTCGGTCGAGCCGGTGAAGGCGACCTTGTGCACGCCGGGGTGGCCGACGACGGCGGCGCCGACGTCACCCGCGCCGGGCAGGACGTTGACCACCCCCGGCGGCAGCTCGGCCTGCTGGATGATCTCGGCGAGCACCAGGGCGGTGAGCGGGGTGGTCTCCGCGGGCTTGAGCACGACGGTGTTGCCGCAGGCCAGCGCCGGGGCGATCTTCCACGCGGCCATCAGCAGCGGGAAGTTCCACGGGATGACCTGACCGGCCACGCCCAGCGGCCTCGGGTCCGGGCCGTACCCGGCGAAGTCGAGCTTGTCGGCCCAGCCCGCGTGGTGGAAGAAGTGCGCCGAGGCGGTCGGCACGTCGACGTCGCGGGACTCCCGGATCGGCTTGCCGTTGTCCAGCGACTCCAGCACGGCAAGCTCGCGGGCCCGCTCGGCGATCAGCCGCGCGATCCGGTAGACGTACTTGGCCCGCTCGGCGCCGGGCATCGGGCCCCACACCCGCTCCTGCGCCCGGCCCGCGGCCTTGACCGCGCGGTCGACGTCGTCGCGGTCGGCGGTGGAGACCTCGGCCAGCACCTCCTCGGTCGCCGGGTTGATCGACTTCAGCGGCTCGCCGCCGCCCTCGACGAACTCGCCGTCGAGGAACATCCGGTAGCTGGGCTTGAGGTTGGCGATGTCGCGCGACTCGGGCGCGGGGGCGTATTCCCAGGTCGTCATCAGTCCACCGTCACGTAGTCGGGGCCGCTGTAGTGGCCCTGGAGCTGGGTTCGGCGCTGCATCAGCAGGTCGTTGAGCAGGCTGGAGGCGCCGAACCGGAACAGGTGCGGGTCGAGCCAGGCCGGCCCGGCGACCTCGTGCACGGCCACCAGGTAGCGGATCGCGTCCTTGGTCGTGCGGATGCCGCCCGCGGGCTTGACCCCGCGCAGCTCGCCGGTGGCGGCGTGCCAGTCGTGCACCGCCTGGAGCATCACGTGGGTCACCGGCAGCGTCGCGGCGGGGGAGACCTTGCCGGTGGAGGTCTTGATGAAGTCGCCGCCCGCGAGCAGGCCGAGCCAGGAGGCGCGGCGCACGTTGTCGGGGGTGGCCAGCTCGCCGGTCTCCAGGATGACCTTGAGGTGCGCGGTGCCGCAGGCCGCCTTGACCTGGCGGATCTCGTCGAAGACCTGCCCGTAGCGGCCGGAGAGGAACGCGCCCCGGTCGATCACCATGTCGATCTCGGTGGCGCCCGCCTCGACCGCGTACGCGGTGTCGGCCAGCTTGACCCGCAGGCTGGAGCGCCCGGAAGGGAACGCGGTGGCCACGCTGGCCACCCCGACCCCGCTGTCGCCGAGCGCGGCGACGGCGGTCGCCACCATGTCCGGGTACACGCAGATCGCCGCGACCCGGGGGACGTCCGGGTGCTCCGGGTCCGGCCTGCGGCCCTTGGCGCACAGGGTGCGCACCTTGCCCTCGGTGTCGGCGCCCTCCAGCGTGGTCAGGTCGACCATGGAGATCGCGGTGTCGATCGCCCACAGCTTGCTGTCCTTCTTGATGCTGCGGGTCGCGAGACCGGCCGCGCGCTGCTCCAGGCCCACGGCGTCGACCCCGGGCAACCCGTGCAGGAACCGCCGCAGGGACGTCTCGTCCCGCACGGCGTCGGCGAACGCGGGGGGTGACCCGGTCCCGCCCGCCGCGGGGGTCGACGGCTGTGCCGCCGTGTCTGTCTCTGGCATGGGACCGAGTCTAGGGCGAGGGAACGCCCACGTCGGCCCTCCGCGTCAGACCTGTGGACAACTCCGGTTGCGGCGCCCCGATCAGCCTGTGGACAACTCTCAGGAGCCGGAGGACACGGTGGCCCGGTCGACCCGCGCGGCGACCACCGGGTCGGTGGCCCGCTCGGGGTCGCGGCCGTCGCGCAGGATCGCCCGCCACACCCGCGGGTCGTACTCGGCGGGCGCGGTCTCGCGGATGAACCCGCCCAGCACCTCCAGGAACCGGTGCGGCTCGCTCTGGTGCGGGAAGTGCCCGGAGCGGTCGAACACCGCCAGCCTGCTGCCCGGCATCGCCGCGTGCGCCAGCTCGGCGTGCGCGACCGGGATGATCCGGTCCTCGGCGCCCCACACCAGCAGGGTCGGGATGCCGCGGGTGAGGTAGCAGCGGTCGAGCATGGTGACGACCTGGCCGCGCACGTCGACCACCGAGCGCAGCGTGCGCAGGAACGCGGTGCGCGCCATCGGGTCGCGCAGCGCGGCGTAGCGCTCCAGCGCGTAGGACAGGTCCGGGCCGAAGTCCAGGCCGGTGAAGCGCGACAGCGCGGGCAGCACCCCGGCGACCAGCGACCGCATCGGCGCCGAGGCGACGAACGGCATCGCCAGCTCCGCGCCCGGCATCGCGGCCAGCCGCAGCACCGGGTGCACCTCGCGGCCGACGCCGCCGCTGCCCACCAGCACCAGCCGCTCGCAGCGCTCGGGGAACTGGTAGGCGAACTGCATGGCCACCCCGCCGCCGAGGGAGTGGCCGACCACGGTCACCCGGTCGACGTCGAGCACGCCGAGCAGGTCGCGCAGGCCGCAGGCGTAGGCCGCCACCGCGTAGTCCGCGCGCGGCTTGTCGGACTCGCCGTGCCCGAGCAGGTCGGGGGCGATGACGGTGTGGTCGCGGGCGAGCCGCGACAGCACCCGCAGCCAGGTGCCGGAGTTGTCGCTGATGCCGTGCACCAGCAGGACCGCCGGGCCGCTGCCCGCCATCCGGAACGCCCGGCGGTAGCCGTGGACGGTGCGGAACCGCAGGCCGACGTGGTCGAGGTCCGCCGTCGCGCCGCGGGACCGGGGCACCGCGCTCACACCGTCGCTCATGCGCCCATTGGGCGCCCCCGGTGTTGTGCCGCCGTCACCGCGGCGTTGCGGCTGGGTTGCCGCCCCGCCGACCCGGTGGGGTCAGTCGCTGAGCTGCGGCAGCAGCAGGTCCACCCGTACGCCGTCGTGGGCGCGCCTGGTCACCGCGGCGCAGGTCACCTCGACGCCTGTGGACAGCAGTTTGCGCACCGGCTGGGCGTAGCGGACGCTCATGGCGTAGGTGAGCTGCCCGACCCGCCGACCACCGAGGAGGACCTCTATGGCCTGTTCCCCCTGGTAGCGACCGCTGTCGATGTCGCAGAACCCGAGCGTGGCGTGCACCTGGTGGGTGTCGCGGCCCGCGGGCGGGGCGTGCGGTGCCAGCGCGTCCTGGTGGTCCTCCTCGCGGGTGACCGAGCAGGTGCGCTCGCCCCACAGCCGCACCCGGCCACCGGTCTCGGCGGCCACCATCGGGTCACGCGCCCCGGTGACGACCTCGACGTCGCGCGGCGGCGCCAGCAGCAGGTACACGCCGAACGGGGTGTCGCCGCCGCCGGTGATGCGCGCCGGGCAGGTGCCGACCTGCCCGCGCTCGCCGATCCGCGCCAGGGCGTCGCGGTACTCGGCGCCGATCGCCTCCGGCAGCGCGCCCACGGTCAGGTTGCGGTCGCCGACGAGGACGTCGACCCGCACCGCCGCGCCCGGTTCGGGCACCAGCGCCGCCGTGGTGGTCGGGTGCGGACCGCCGTCGGCGGCGACCGCGAGTTCGGCCTGGTGGTCATCGGCGCCGAGCACCGGGACGCGGCCGTGGTCGGGCAGCGCGAGCCGGTCGTCCGGGATCGGTGGGGGCGCGACGAGCGTGGCCGTGGATCTCTTGCGGGTGAACAGCCACATGCGCGGAACCTCCGGCGGGGGACGGCGGGATGCCCCCCTATCGTCGATCACCCGCCCGGCGTGACACGCGGGGCGGCGGAAGAGATGAGGTTCACTCCGAAATCCGGTCGCGGTCGCGCCGGGACTTCTTCGGGGCGCGGACGTCGACCCCGCCCATCAGGGCGAAACCGGTGATCCGCAGGACCGGCGCACCGGGCGGGCCGACCTGGTTGGACACCCGGCCACCGCCGAAGCCGCCCATGAACCCGGCGCCGTCGACGTGCACGGTGATGTCCGGCGGCACGATGATCTCGACCCCGCCCATCAGCGCGAACGCCTGGATGGTGGTCTCCCGGTCCTCGAACCGCGCGTGGGTCAGGTCGAGCTCCACCCCGCCCATCACCGCGACCGCGTTGAACGTCGGCGGCACGGTCCACACCCCCGTGCGCTGGGCGCCGGACATGATGGCCACCGCGGTGGCCGAGGTGCCCCGCCCGCCGATCCGGCTCGGGGCGCCCGGCTGCGGCTGCGGCTGGACGACGTGGTGCTGCTGCGCGGGCACGACCTGGTTCGGCAGGTCGCGCAGCACCGGCTGCAACTCGCCGAAGGTCTTCGCGGCGTAGACCCGGTCCAGCCGCTCCTCCATCTCGGTGACCGTCAGCCTGCCCTCGGCCATCGCGTCGTGCAGCACCTTGGCGAACCGCTCGCGATCGGCGTTCGAGGCGCGCATCTCGTCCGGACCGGGGATGCTCGGCTGCTCTGTCACACGATCGAGGGTAGCGGGTGGGAGGCCGCCCGTTCGCGGTGTCGCGGATCTCGGCCGAGGTCAGCCGCTACCGTGTCCGCCCATGGACGTCCTCACCGTGGACCACCCGCTGGCGAAGGCCCGGCTCACCGTGCTGCGCGACGCGCGCACCGACGCGGCCACCTTCCGCGCCGCGCTGCAGGAGCTGACCGTCATGCTCACCTACGAGGCGATGCGCGGCGCGGCGGTGCGGGTCGAGCGGATTCACACCCCGGTCGCGCGCACCGACGGGTACTGGCTGGCCGACCCGCCGCTGCTGGTGCCGGTGCTGCGGGCCGGGCTGGGCATGGCCGACCAGGCGCACAAGCTCATCCCGGACGCCCAGATGGGCTTCGTCGGCCTGGCCAGGGACGAGACCACGTTGCAGCCGACCCCCTACATGGAGTCGCTGCCGCAGGACCTCTCCGGCCGCCCGGTGTTCGTGCTCGACCCGATGCTGGCCACCGGCGGCTCGATGGCGCACACGATCCGGTTGCTGGTGGAGCGCGGCGCCACCGACGTCACCGCGATCTGCGTGCTGGCCGCCCCGGAGGGCATCGAGTTCCTCGGCGGCGCGGGCCTGCCGGTCCGCCTGGTCACCGCCAGCGTAGACGAGCGGCTCAACGACTCCGGCTTCATCGTCCCCGGCCTCGGCGACGCGGGCGACCGCCAGTACGGCGCGGTCTGAGCCTCAGCCGCGGCGGCTCCAGCCCTCGGTGTTGACGCGCACGGCCAGCTCGTAGGTCTTGGCGCTGTCGAGGTCCGGCGGGAGGGTGCCGCCGAGTTCCAGCGACACCAGCCCGTGCACGATCCCCCAGCAGGCCATGGCCATGTCCTCGGGGCGCTCGGCGGTGAACACCCCGGAGCCGATGCCGTTGGTGATCACCTCCAGCAGCGGGGCCAGCGCGGCGAGGGCCTCCGCGGTGGCCTCCGCGTCCGGCTCGAAACCGGGGATGACGCCGCCGAACATGACCCCGTACAGGTGCGGGTCGGCCAGCGCGCTCTGCCGGTAGGCGGTGCCCAGGCGGTTGAGCGCCTCGGCGGGGTCGCCCGCGGTGTCGACGGCGCGCAGACGGGTGCCGAGGCGGCGGAACGCCTCGACGTACAGCTCGCGGACCAGCGCGGGCTTGCCGCCGAAGAGGGAGTACACCGCGGTCGTCGACGTGTCGGCGTCGGCGGCGAGGCGGCGGAGGCTGAGGGCGGAGGCGCCCTCGCTGGACAGCAGCTCACCGGCGCGGTCGAGCAGCCGGACACGGAGAGCGTCGTCGTGGGTCTTCGGTCGCGGCACCCCGGGAGCGTACCCGGGTCCGGGGTGACCCCCGCCACCTCGACGCCGGGACCGGCCGGTTCCCGTCGCCGCCGGGGCCGGGCGGCACCGCCGACCCGGTGCGCGAGGTCGACCGCGCGCGCCGCCCGAACGGGGTGGGCACCGCCGCCCGAGTTGACCTGGAGTGCACTCCAGCTTCTACCGTCGACACCGTGACCTACGCGATCGCCGAGGCGGCCCACCGCAGTGGGCTGTCGATCGACACACTCAGGTACTACGAACGCATCGAACTGATCGACCCGCCCGCCCGCGATTCCGGCGGCAGGCGGGCCTACTCCGACGACGACCTCAACTGGCTGGCGTTCCTCACCCGGCTGCGCACCACCGGCATGCCCATCAAGCTGATGCGCGAGTACGCCCGGCTGCGCCACCAGGGCGTCGCCAGCGCCGCACCGCGCAAGCGAATCCTCGAGCGGCACCGCGAGGACGTGCTGGCCCGGCTGGCCGACCTGAGGTCCTGCCTGGACGTACTCGACTACAAGATCGACAACTACGAGCGCATGTGCGCCGCGGAGACGACCGAGCTGAGAGAGGCCACCGCATGACCCTCCCCACCCGACACCTCGGCGCGCTGGAGGTCTCCGCGCAGGGCCTGGGCTGCATGGGCATGAGCCACGGCTACGGCGGGGGCGACGACGTCGAGTCGACCGCCACCATCCACGCCGCCCTCGACGCGGGGGTGACCCTGCTCGACACCGCGGACGCCTACGCCAACGGCGTCAACGAGGAACTGGTCGGCAAGGCCGTCGAGGGCCGCCGCGACCAGGTGGTCCTGGCGACGAAGTTCGGCATCGTCTCCACCGACGCGGCCAAGGGCCTCGCGGTGCGCGGCGACCGCGACCACGTGCGCGCGTGCTGCGAGGCCTCGCTGCGCAGGCTCGGCGTCGACCACATCGACCTGTACTACCAGCACCGGGTCGATCCCGAAGTGCCGATCGAGGACACCATCGGCGCCATGGCCGAGCTGGTGGCCGAGGGCAAGGTGCGCCACCTGGGCATGTCCGAGGCCGGTGCGGCCACGATCCGCCGGGCCGCCGCGGTGCACCCGATCGCCGCGCTGCAGAGCGAGTGGTCGCTGTGGACCCGCGGCATCGAGGATGAGGTGCTCGGCACCTGCCGCGAGCTGGGCATCGGCGTCGTCCCGTTCTCCCCGCTCGGCCGCGGCTTCCTCACCGGCCGGGTCACCAGGGCCGAGTACGGCGCTGGCGACATGCGCGCCGCGCTGCCCCGCTTCACCGGCGAGAACTTCGACCGCAACCTGGCCATCGTGCGCGCCCTGGAGGAGCTGGCGCGGGAGCGCGGGGTGACCGCCGGGCAGTTGGCGCTGGCCTGGGTGCAGTCGCGCGGCGAGGACGTGGTGCCGATCCCGGGCACCAAGCGCCGCACCTACCTGGCCGAGAACGTCGCGGCCGCCACCCTCGAACTCTCCACCGACGACGTCGCCGCCATCGAGGCCGCCGCCCCGGCCGACGCGGTCGCGGGCGAGCGCTACACCGCCGCGATGCAGAACGCCGTCGGGCACTGATCAGGAGGACAGCAGTGAGCACACCCGAGAAGCGGCACCTCGGCGCGCTGGAGGTCTCCGCGCAGGGCCTGGGCTGCATGGGCATGAGCGACTTCTACGGCGGCGGAGACGACACCGAGTCGACCGCGACCATCCACGCCGCCCTCGACGCCGGGGTCACCCTGCTCGACACCTCGGACATGTACGGCCCGCACACCAACGAGGTGCTGGTCGGCAAGGCCGTCGCGGGCCGCCGCGACGAGGTCGTGCTGGCCACGAAGTTCGGCATCTCGCGCGACCCGGACGACCCGTCGAAGCGCCGCGTCCGCGGCGACGCGGCCTACGTCCGGGAGGCGTGCGAGGCGTCGCTGACCCGGCTCGGCGTCGACCACATCGACCTGTACTACCAGCACCGGGTCGACCCGTCGGTGCCGATCGAGGAGACCGTGGGCGCCATGGCCGAGCTGGTGGCCGCGGGCAAGGTGCGCCACCTGGGGCTGTCCGAGGCGGGCGCGGGGACCATCCGCCGGGCGGTCGCGGTGCACCCGATCGCCGCGCTGCAGACCGAGTGGTCGCTGTGGTCGCGCGAGATCGAGGACGAGATCCTCGGCACCTGCCGCGAACTCGGCGTCGGCGTCGTGCCCTACTCCCCGCTCGGCCGCGGGTTCCTGGCGGGCCGGTTCGCCACCGCCGCCGACGTCGCCGAGGGCGACACGCGCGGGACGCACCCGAGGTTCACCGGGGAGAACCTGGAGAAGAACCAGGCGATCGTGGCGGCGCTGCGCTCGCTGGCCGCCGAACGCGGGGTCACCGCGGGTCAACTGGCGCTGGCGTGGGTGCAGTCGCGGGGCGAGGACGTGGTCCCGATCCCGGGGACCAAGCGGCGCGCGTACCTGGCGGAGAACGTGGCGGCGGCGTCGATCGAACTGTCGGCCGAGGACTTGGCCGCCATCGAGGCGGCCGTCCCGGCCGCGGCCGGGACCCGCTACCCGGAGGCCGCCATGGGACAACTGGGGATCTGACCGGACCCGGTGTGGCGGGTTCCTCCGCGGTGGGGGCATCACCGCGAAGGAACACCGTCCACACCCCCCGAGCCGGGTCTGTGACGGCTCAACGATCGCCTCTGCCCAGCGCATCGCATTCCGCGGCGGTCCTGTTTCGCCTGTTCGCCGGGCTGTTCGCTCCGTGTCCCGTCCGATTCGGACAGTGACCCGGCCGGGCGGTCCAGGCTCAGCCGAGCAGGGTCGCCGCCGTCGTCGCACCCAACTCCCAGCACCGCCGCAACGCCTGCTTGTCCGGCTCCCCGCGCACCACGACCCCCTCGGCGACGGGTGTCCACCCGAGACCCTTGGCGATCGACTCGACCGAGCGCACCGCGCCCTCGGTGCCCTGGTTGCCGTGCACGTAGAACCCGAACGGCGTCCCCTTGGCCGAATCCAGCACCGGGTAGTACACGGTGTCGAAGAAGTGCTTGAGGGCACCGGACATGTAGCCGATGTTCGCGGGGGTGCCGAGGACCAACCCGTCCGCTGACAGGACGTCCGACGCGGTCGCGGACAGGGCCGGGCGCTTGACGACCTCGACCTCGGTCAGTTCCGGGTCGTTCGCCCCGGACACGACGGCCTCGAACATCGCGTGCAGCGCGGGGGACGGGGTGTGGTGGACGATCAGCAGCCTGGGCACCGGTCCAGGCTGCCGACCTTCCCGTGGCGCGGCAACGCGAGCCTGGTCTCAGGCCAGGAGCGCGGAGACCTCCGCCGCCAGGGCGTCGAGGGTGCGGGTGGCCGACGCCCTGGCGTCGGGGAGGGCGTCGGGCGACGGGACCGGGGCCACGACTTCCAGGTACGCCTTGATCTTCGGTTCGGTGCCGGAGGGGCGGACGATCACCCGGGTACCGGGGCCGGTGTAGCGCAGGACGTCGGCCCGGGGCCGGAGGTCCTCGGCGGTGACCGGTGTGCCCGCGAAGGCCGTGGGCGGGGTGGCGCGCAGGGACGCCATCAGCTCCGCGATCCGGTTGAGGTCGGTCACCCGCACCGAGAGCTGGCGGGTCAGGTGGACGCCGTGCGCCACCGCCAGGTCGTCCAGGGCGTCGAGGGGCGTCCGGCCCGCGGCGCGGAGGGTGGCGGTGAGGTCGCAGGCGAGGACCGCGGCGGAGATGCCGTCCTTGTCCCGGACGGTGTCCGGGTCGACGCACAGGCCCAGGGCCTCCTCGTAGGCGAAGACCAGGCCGGTGCCGTGGCCGTCGCCCGCCCGGACGAGCCACTTGAAGCCGGTGAGGGTGGCGTCGTGGCGGGCGCCGTGGGCGGCGGCGATCGAGGCGAGCTGGGAGGAGGAGACGATCGTGGTGGCCACCAGCGGGTCCGCCGCGCGGGCCTCGGGGGGCAGCGTGGCGAGGACGTGGGAGCCCAGCAGGACACCGGTCTCGTCGCCGGTGAGCATCCGCCAGCCGTCGGCGGTGGGGACGCCGACGGCGCAGCGGTCGGCGTCGGGGTCGAGGGCGATGGCCAGGTCGGCGCCGACCTCGGCGGCCTTGGCCAGGAGCAGGTCGGTGGCCCCCGGCTCCTCCGGGTTGGGGAAGCCGACGGTGGGGAAGTCGGGGTCGGGCCGGGCCTGCTCGGCGACCACGCTGACGTCGACGAAGCCCGCCCGGTTCAGCGCCAGGGCCAGCGGCCCCGCGCCCACCCCGTGCAGGGCGGTCGCGGCGACCCGGAGTTCGCGGGCGGTGCCGCGCGGCAGCGCCGCGGCCCGGTCCAGGTAGGACTCCAGCACCTCGTCGCCGAGGGAGGTCCAGTCGGGGGAGCGGGGGACGGACACCGCGGCGGGGGCGGCGGCGATGGCCGCCTCGATCTCGCGGTCGGCGGGGGGCACCAGTTGCGCGCCCGCGTCGAGGTAGAGCTTGTAGCCGTTGTCGGCGGGCGGGTTGTGCGACGCGGTGATCTGCACGCCCGCGACCGCGCCCAGGGAGCGGACGGCGTAGGCCAGGACCGGGGTGGGCAGCGGCTGCGGCAGCACCCGCACGTCGAACCCGGCCGCGGCCAGCACCCCGGCGGTGTCGGCGCAGAAGGACTCCGAGCCGTGCCGGGCGTCCCGGCCGACCACGACGACCCCGCCGCCGTGGCCGCCCGCGGTCAGCCAGGCGGCGAGGCCCGCGGTGGTGCGGATGACCACGGCGCGGTTCATGCCGTTCGGGCCCGCGCGCACCGGCCCGCGCAGGCCCGCCGTGCCGAAGGTCAGCGGACCGGAGAGGCGGTCGGCCAGTTCGTCGACCGCCTCCGCGCTGCCGCCCATGGCCGAGGCCAGGACCTTTTGCAGCTCCAGCTTGCTGTCCGGGTCGGGGTCGTCGGCGAGCCAGCGGTAGGCGCGGTCGCGCAGGTCCGGGCCGAGGCGGGTCACGAGCGGGCGACCAGCTCGCGCAGCAGCCCGCCCATCCGACTGGCCGCGGCGCGACCCGCCTCCAGCACCTCCAGGTGGTTGAGCGGCTCCCCGGTGATGCCCGCGGCGAGGTTCGTCACCAGCGACAGCCCGAAGACCTCCACGCCCAGCGCGCGGGCGGCGATGGCCTCCAGGACCGTCGACATGCCGACCAGGTCGGCGCCCAGCACGCGGAGCATGCCGATCTCCGCTGGCGTCTCGAAGTGCGGGCCGGGCAGCCCGGCGTAGACGCCCTCGACCAGGGTCGGGTCGATCTCGCGGGCCAGGGCGCGCAGCCGGGGCGAGTACAGGTCGGTCAGGTCGACGAAGTTCGCCCCCACCAGCGGCGACGACGCGGTCAGGTTGAGGTGGTCGCTGATCAGCACCGGCTGGCCGACCGCGATGCCCTCCTTGAGGCAGCCCGCGGCGTTGGTCAGCAGCACCGACCGCACGCCCGCCGCGGCGGCGGTGCGGATCGCGTGCACGGCCCTGGCGATGCCGAAGCCCTCGTAGACGTGCGTGCGACCGAGGACGACCAGCACCCGCTTGTCCCCGACGGCGACCGAGCGGATGGTGCCGCCGTGGCCGACCGCGGTCGGCGCCAGGAAGCCGGGCAGCTCGGCCACCGGCACCTCGGCGTCGGCGGTGCCCAGTTCGTCGGCGGCGGGCCGCCAGCCGGAGCCCAGGACGACGGCCAGGTCGTGGCGGTCGTGCCCGGTGCGCTCGGCGAGTGCCTTCGCGGCCTGTTCGGCGAAGCCCTGCGGGTCAGCATCGATCTCGGTCACGCGCGGCAGCCTACGCGGATCGCCCGCCCAGCCACCGGCGTGACGCGAGGTAGAGCGGCAGCCCGATCGGGGACAGCAGCACGGTGAGCACCAGCAGCGGCGCCATGATCAGCGGGTGCGCGTCCCGCTCCCGCGAGTCGAGGTACACCCACCGGCCGAGGAACAGGTCCCAGGCGATGATCTGCGCCCACAGGGCGGCCAGGCCGCGGTCGTCCCGGACGAACTCCACCAGCCCGTCGAGCGTGGGCCGCAGCACCAGCGACACCAGGTCCGGGAAGACCGGCACGGCCAGGAACAGCCACACCACCAGCACCGGCAGCACGATCAGCGGTGAGGCGACGATCCTCCGCGTCCACCCCCAGCGCGGCGCGGCGATCATCAGCAGCCAGAACGGCGCGGCCAGGTAGAACGACAGGTCGAACAGCAACGAGGTCATGCGCACACCGCTTCCCTGCGGGGCAGCGCGCTCGCCGCCACACCGACGATCAACAACACGTAGGCGCCCACGGTCAGGGCGTCCGGGTCGAGCAGTGCCTGCCCGCGCAACGCCTGCCAGGTCACCAGGACGGTCAGGCCGAGCGCGCCCGCGCCCGCGGTGGCCACCAGCCGCAGCCGGACCGGCGTGGCGAGGCGGCGGGTGAGGTAGGCGACCAGCGGCAGCGCTTGCAGGGCGTGCATCCCGACGAAGTGCCCGACGCGCAGGTCACCCGCGACGGTGCTCCACCCGGTCAGCGCCATCCCCGGGCCGCCGTCCGGCGCGCCGACGGTGTGCGCCCCGGAGATCCCGTCGACACCGGAGGGCTGCACCAGCATCAACACGCCCACGAGCATCCCGACCAGCGCGATCGCCATGCCGAGCCGGATCGCCAGGAGTTCCGGGGCGGGCGCCAACCGCTGCGCGCCGACCTTCAGCGACAGGAACAGGGTGCCCACCCACAGCACGACGACGGTCACCCCCATCACGTTGAACAGGGCGGCGTTCAGCGGGGTCGAGACGTTGAAGTGGCTGCCCACGCCGCGGACGGCCGCCGCCACGATGATCACCATCTCCACGGCCGACGCGCCGACCAGGACCGTCCCGACCCGGCCCAGCGCGCGCGGCGGGTTCGGGTGCAGCGACAGCAGCCACGCCCAGGTCAGGCTGTAGGCGACGAACGACAGGGCGAACTTGAGCGGTTTGAGCCAGATCGGCGCCCCGAACAGGACGCGGTCGTCGACCACGAGCCCCAGCACGGCGACCACCGCCAGGGCGGCCATCACCCCGGTGAACACCAGCAGTGGTCGGTGCCGGTGCCTGATCCGTACTCCTCGCGCGGGCAAGGTCATCGCGGTCCCCCTCAGAACCAGAATGGATAGCGGTACTCGCTACTATCGATAAGTACACTATCCGTGTCAAGGGGCAACCGGAGCGGAGAGACGTGCGGATCGCGGAACTGAGCAGGCGCAGCGGGGTCGCCGTGGCGACGATCAAGTACTACCTGCGCGAAGGCGTGCTGCCCCCCGGCGAGCGCACCAGTCCCAACCAGGCCAGCTACGACGACACCCACGTGCACCGGCTGCGCCTGGTGCGCGCCCTGGTCGACGTGGGCGGCCTGTCGATCGCCGCGGTGCGCGACGTGCTGGAGACCGTCGACGCCCCGGACCCCGCCGTCGGCAAGACCCTCGGCACCGTGCAGCTCGCGGTCTTCCGGTCCCCACCACCCACCGACGACCCCGCCCGCGCCGCCGCCGAGGAAGCGGTGGCCACCCTGATCGACACCCTCGGCTGGAACTGCCCACCCGACCACCCGGCGGCCCAGGCCCTGGTGGGCGTGCTGGTCACCGCCGGATCACTGGGCCACGAGCGGCTGGTCGAGGTGCTGCCCCGCTACGCCGCCGCCTGCGCCGCGGTCGCCGAGTCCGACCTGGACTACCTCGACGGCGCCGCCAGCCTCGACGAGCGGCTGGAGAGCGTGGTCGTCGGCATCGTCCTCGGCGACTCCGCCCTCGCCGCCCTGCGCCGCCTGGCCCAGGTCAACGAGGCCCTCAAGCGCTACCCCGAGCCCTAGCCGCGCCCGGCCACCGGTCCCGGCGGCTCCGTCGCCCCGCCCGTGAAACCGCACCTTCGGGTGATCTTCATGCCGATCGCGCAACGTCGTGCGCGCTCCGCCGATGATCGTCCAGGACGACCGGTCCACACCGCGCCGGATCAGCGGCGCGACCGGCCCACGGGGAAGGGGACCACGGCATGGACCGCCACCGCCGTGAGCTGACGCGCCTGTTGTTCGATGGGGACGCGGGGGCGGAGCACGGGTTCTGGCGCCGCCTCGTGGCCGACCCGCGCCTGCACCAGGACCGCCGGGGCACCGCGGCCGAGCAGACCGCGGCGACCTACGACCAGCTCCGCCTGCTCAACCGCGAGGTCGACCCGGTCGCGCTGGCGGGGAACCCGCGCGGGCTGGCCGCCATGCACGAGTGGATCGCCGCAGCGAACGGGCCGCTGACCGTCGTCGCGGGCATCCATTACAACCTGTTCCTGGGCAGCCTGCTCGACCACGACCGGCACGAGCGGCGGTCGCCGCACGAGTTCGCCCCGATGGAGCGGATCGGCACCTTCCTGTGCACCGAACTGGGCCACGGCAACGACGCCGCCCGGTTGGAGACCACCGCCACCCACGACGCGGACACCGGCGCGTTCACCCTGCACACCCCCGGCGCCGCCGCGCAGAAGTTCATGCCCAACACCGGTCCCGCGGGCGGCCCCAAGAGCGCGGTCGTCGCGGCCCGCCTGCTGGCGGGCGGCGAGGACCGCGGCGTCTTCCTGTTCCTGGTCCCGCTGAGCGACGCCGGGGGCACGCTGCCCGGCGTCACCGTCCGCCCCCTGCCCGCGCGCCCCGGCAGCCCGGTCGACCACTGCCTGACCTCGTTCGACCGGGTCCGGCTGCCGGGCTCCGCCCTGCTGACCGGCGCGCACGGCAGGCTGGACGCCCGCGGCCGGTTCACCAGCTCCCTGGGCAGCAGCCGCAAGCGCTTCCTCGCGAGCATCGGCCGGGTCACCACCGGCAAGCTGTGCATGAGCGCCTGCGCGCTCGGCACGGCCCGCACGGCGGTGACCGTCGCCATCCGCTACAGCGGGCACCGCCACGTCGCGGGTGCCCGCGCGGGCACCCGCACGCCGGTCTGGGAGCACCGCAGCCACCACGGCCCGCTGGTCGAGGCCCTGGTCACCTGCTACGCCATGACCGCGCTGCACCGGACCGCCGTGCTGCGGTGGGCGGACCACGACCCGGCCGACGCCGAGGACACCGCCGACGCCGAGCGGCTGGTCGCCATCACCAAGGGCTGGACGACCTGGCAGGCCCGCGCCGTGGCCACCGAGTGCCGCGAGCGCTGCGGGGCGCAGGGGCTGCTGCCGGTCAACGGCCTCAGCGCCCTCGCCGCCGACCTGGACGGCGCGATCACCGCCGAGGGCGACAACACCGCCCTGTGGGCCAAGGCGGGCGCCGAACTCCTGCTCGCGGCCGCCGACCCGCCCCGCCCGGCGGGCGCCCGCCACCTCGACGACCCCGACCACCTCGGGTGGTTGCTGCACGCGGTCGAGCGCCGCCTGCTCGCCACCGGTCGCACGCGGCTGCGCGGTGCGACCGCGGGCGGCCTGCGCCGCTGGAACGCCGCCGCGCCGCACGCCCTCGCGGCGGTGACCGCGCGCGCCGAGCGCCTCGCAGCCGCCGCCCTGCTGGGGTGGGCCCAGCGCGCCGCCGACCCGACCGCCGCCCGCGTGCTGCACTCGGCGCACCGGCTGTTCAGCCTGCGCCGCCTCCAGGCGCACAGCGGAACCCTGCTCGCCGCGGGCGACCTGGACCCCGAGCAGGTCCACACCCTGCCCGACCTGGTCGAGGACGCCATCGCCGACCTCGTCGGACCCGCCCGGACCATGGTCGACGCCTTCGACCTGCCGGAGGAACTGCTCGCCGCCCGGCCCATCGCGGGCCCGGACTACCAGGACGCGTTCGACGACCCGGGAGCGCACTGGCACCGGTCGGCGGAAGCGGACGAGGTGCTGGGAGCGGGCGTGGGTGCCCTGGTCTGAGGTGGGCCGCCGCCCGCGGTGGCGGGAACCGCGGTTCAGCCGGTGACCTTGAAGCCCGGGGCGACCTGGGTGAACAGCATCCGCTGACCCGAGTCCTCCTGCTCGATCGGCACCGACACGCCGACCACCCACAGGTCCGCGCCGACCGTGACCAGGGAGGCGAAGTTCGACCGGATCAGCGGTGCCGCGCTCGGCGCGGTCCGGGTGCCCTGGGCGCTGTCGGCGGTGCGGTAGGTGACCTGCCGCGGGCCCTCCCCGTCCGGTTGCGGTCCGCCGACGAGCTGATAGCCGGGGCTCTGCCCGGCCAGTGCCCGCAGGTACTCCGGCAGCGTGCTCTCGCCGGAGAAGCCCGCGTAGCGCTCCACCGTCACCTGGGACCCGCCGTCGGGGGAGACCCAGTGCACCCGGGTGCTGTCCGGCAGTCCGGTGGTGCGGCGCGGTTCGACGAACTTGACCCAGCCCTCCGGCACCGGCACGGAGAACGCCGCGCCCTGGGTGCCCGCCAGCGGTGAGGCGTCGGCGGCGCGCGGCACGAGCTGCCGGACCGGCGCCGTGGGCGCGGGCACCGTCGAGGTGGTCGTCACCGGTGGCGCGAGCGGGGCCCCGCCCGCCACCCGGACCAGGGTGAACCCGCCCGTCGCCGCCGCCGCGAACAGCACCGCCGCGACCGCGCCGAGCGCGACCGTCGCGGCCAACCCCCGGTGCCCGCGCCTCGGGGTGCCCTCGAACGGCAGCGGGCCCGGCACCGCCGCCAGCGGGGCGCTCACCTCGCTCTGCGGGGTCGGCGCCCCGACCGGCTCGGTGACCACCGTGGGCCGCTCCAGCTCCCGCACCGGGATGGCCAGCTCGTCGAACACCCGGTCGCCGGGGCCGGGCAGCAGCGGGTGCAGCAGCTCGCGGACCCGGTCCAGCGGCAGCCGGGCGGCCGGGTCCTTCACCATCAGCCCGGTGATCACCTCGCGCAGCGGGCCGTCGTACTCCGGTTGCGGCACCTCGCCGTCGACCACCGCGGCCAGGGTGGCCACGACCTGCCCGTCCGGGTCGTACGGGGCGTGCCCGTCGACCGCGGCGAACAGGGTGGCGCCCAGCCCCCACAGGTCCGCGCGCGGGGTGACGTTCCCGCCCGCGGCGATCTCCGGGGCGATGTAGGCCGGTGAGCCGAGCATCACCCCGGACTTGGTCAGCGTGCGCTCGGAGACGTTGCGGGCGATGCCGAAGTCGGTGAGCTTGACCCGCCCGTCCGGTCCGACCAGGACGTTGCCCGGCTTGACGTCGCGGTGGGTGATCCCGGCCTCGTGCGCGGCCTGCAACCCGGCGGCGACCGCGTCGCCGACCACCGCGGCCCGCGCGGTGCCCATCGGGCCGTGGTCGCGCAGCAGCTCGGCCAGGCTGACCGAGGGCACGTACTCCATCACCACGAACGGCTCGCCGTCCTCCTGGGCGACGTCGTGCAGGGTGACCACGTTCGGGTGCGACACCACGGCGATGGCCCGCGCCTCGCGCAGGGTCCGCTCGCGCAGCTCGTCGGCCTCGCGGGCGGGCATCCCCGGCGGCAGCCGCACCTCCTTGACGGCCACGTTGCGGCGGAGGAACTCGTCGTAGGCCGCCCACACCGTGCCCATCGACCCTTGGCCGAGCAGGCCGCCCAGCCGGTAGCGGCCCGCGATCAGCCGCTCACCCTCGTTCTCCGCCACGCGGCCCATTGTGGAGCACCCGGCGCCCGGCCGGGGCGGGAAGTGTGCGCCCGTGACAAAGGGGTGCTCACGAACCGCACCACACCAGGCGTTTGTCAACCGCGACCAGGTTCACAGCGTTGCCACCTGGTGTTGAGCACCGGTTTCCGTAGCATTGCGGGTCATGACACCCCCCTCCGCGCCGCGGGCCGAGCCGGACGAGCTGACGCTGGCCGGTGAGTTCGCCGAGGCCGCCCGAGAGCAGTGGCAGGAGCTCGTCGCGGGCGTCCTGCGCAAGTCGAACGCGGTGCCGGAGGGCTTCGACGAGTCGGTCGAGTCGCTGCTGTCCACCCGCACCTACGACGGTGTGACGCTCGCCCCGCTCTACACCGCCGAGGACACCGCTCCGCCCGCCGGGTTCCCCGGTCTGCCGCCGTTCACCCGCGGCGGCCGTCCGGAGGGGAACGTCGCGGGCGGGTGGGACGTGCGCCAGCGGCACGCCGACCCGGACCCGGCGGCCACCGCGAAGGCCGTGCTGTCGGACCTGGAGAACGGCGTCACCTCGCTGTGGCTGGTGCTCGGCGGGTCCGGCCTGCCGATCGCCTCCCTCGGCGACGTGCTCTCCGAGGTCTACCTGGACCTGGCCCCGGTCACCCTGGAGGCGGGGGCGGACTTCCGCGCCGCCGCCGGGGAACTGCTGCGGGTGCACACCGACAAGGGCATCCCGGCCAGCGAGGTCAAGGGCAACCTCGGCGCCGACCCGATCGGCCTGCACGCGCGCACCGGCTCCGGCGCCGACCTGCTCGGCGACGCCGCCGCGCTGGCCGCCGACACCGCCCGGCACCCGCTGCTGCGGGCCATCACCGTCGACGGCACCCCGTACCACCGCGCGGGCGGGTCGGACGCGGAGGAACTCGGCGCCGCGCTCGCCTCCGGCGTCGCCTACCTGCGGGCGCTGACCGAGGCCGGGCTCGACGTCGACACCGCCGCGGCCCGGCTGGAGTTCCGCTACGCCGCCACCGCCGACCAGTTCCTCACCATCGCCAAGCTGCGCGCCGCGCGCCGGTTGTGGGCCAGGGTCGCCGAGGTCAGCGGCATCTCGGCGGGAGCGGCCGCGCAGCGCCAGCACGCGGTCGGCAGCCCGGCCATGCAGACCCGCCGCGACCCGTGGGTGAACATGCTGCGCAGCACGCTGGCCTGCTTCGGCGCGGGGGTCGGCGGCGCGGACGCGGTCACCGTGCTCCCGTTCGACGCCGCGCTCGGCCTGCCCGACGCCTTCGCCAGGCGCATCGCCCGCAACACCCAGTCGGTGCTGCTGGAGGAGTCCAAACTGGCCGGTGTGATCGACCCGGCGGGCGGCTCCTGGTACGTGGAGCGGCTCTCCGACGAGCTGGCCAAGGCCGCGTGGTCCTGGTTCACCGAGATCGAGCGCGCGGGCGGGATCGTCGCCGCCCTGGACTCCGGCCTGGTCGGCGACCGGCTCGCGGCCACCTGGGCGGCCCGCTCGGCCAACCTGGCCACCCGGGCGGACGCGATCACCGGGGTCAGCGAGTTCCCGAACCTCGCCGAGAAGGCCGTGGTCCGCACCCCGGAACCGGCCGAGCCCGGCGGCGGCCTGCCCGCGGTCCGCTACGCCGAGGCCTACGAGGAGCTGCGCGACCGCTCCGACCGGGTCCTCGCCGAGACCGGCGCCCGCCCCAGGGTCTTCCTCGCCACGCTCGGCCCGGTCGCCGCGCACAACGCGCGCGCCGGGTTCGCCGCCAACCTGTTCCAGGCGGGCGGCGTCGAGACCGTGACCGGCGGGGTGATCTCCGACGCGGAGACCGCCGCCGCCCGCTTCGCCGAGAGCGGCGCCACCATCGCCTGCCTCTGCGGATCAGACAGGTCCTACACCGAGCTGGCAGGCCCGGTGATCGAGGCGCTGCGCGGCGACGCCACCCGGTTGCTGCTGGCGGGCAAGCCGTCCGACGAGCACCTGCGCTCCGGTGTGGACGATTTCGTGTTCACCGGCTGCGACGCGCTGACGGTGCTGCGCACCACGCTGGAGACGTTGGGAGTCCCCGCATGAGCATCCCCGATTTCTCCGCCGTCGACCTCGGCGAGCCGGTCTCCCCGACCCCGGCCGACTGGCAGAAGGCGCTCGACGAGTCCACCGGCAAGGGCGCCGACGCCCTGGCCTGGGAGACCCCGGAGGGCATCGGCGTCAAGCCGGTCTACACCGCCGAGGACACCGCGGGCCTGGACTTCCTGGGCACCTACCCGGGCATCGCCCCGTACCTGCGCGGGCCGTACCCGACGATGTACGTCAACCAGCCGTGGACCATCCGCCAGTACGCCGGGTTCTCCACCGCCGAGGAGTCCAACGCCTTCTACCGGCGCAACCTCGCCGCCGGTCAGAAGGGGCTGTCGGTTGCCTTCGACCTGGCCACCCACCGCGGCTACGACTCCGACCACCCCCGGGTGGCCGGCGACGTGGGCATGGCGGGCGTGGCCATCGACTCCATCTACGACATGCGCCAGCTCTTCGACGGCATCCCGCTGGACAAGATGTCCGTTTCGATGACCATGAACGGCGCGGTGCTGCCGGTGCTGGCGCTCTACGTCGTCGCGGCCGAGGAGCAGGGGGTGACGCCGGACAAGCTCGCGGGGACCATCCAGAACGACATCCTCAAGGAGTTCATGGTCCGCAACACCTACATCTACCCGCCGCGGCCGTCGATGCGGATCATCTCCGACATCTTCTCCTTCACCTCCCAGCACATGCCGAAGTACAACTCCATCTCCATCTCCGGCTACCACATGCAGGAGGCCGGGGCGACCGCCGACCTGGAGCTGGCCTACACCCTGGCCGACGGCGTGGAGTACATCCGGGCGGGTCGCGAGGCCGGGCTGGACGTGGACCGGTTCGCGCCGCGGCTGTCGTTCTTCTGGGCGATCGGCATGAACTTCTTCATGGAGGTCGCCAAGATGCGCGCGGCCCGGCTGCTGTGGGCCAAGCTGGTCAAGCAGTTCGAGCCGAAGTCGTCGAAGTCGCTGAGCCTGCGCACGCACTGCCAGACCTCCGGCTGGTCGCTGACCGCCCAGGACGTCTACAACAACGTCATCCGCACCTGCGTCGAGGCCATGGCCGCCACCCAGGGGCACACCCAGTCGCTGCACACCAACGCCCTCGACGAGGCGCTGGCGCTGCCGACGGACTTCTCCGCGCGCATCGCCCGCAACACCCAGCTCCTGCTGCAGCAGGAGTCCGGCACCACCCGGGTGATCGACCCGTGGGGCGGCAGCTCGTTCGTCGAGCGGCTGACCTACGACCTGGCCCGCAAGGCGTGGGGCCACATCAGCGAGGTGGAGGCCGCGGGCGGCATGGCGCAGGCCATCGACGCGGGCATCCCCAAGCTGCGGATCGAGGAGGCCGCCGCGCGCACCCAGGCGCGCATCGACTCCGGTCGCCAGCCGGTCATCGGCGTCAACAAGTACCGCGTGGACGAAGACGAGCAGATCGACGTGCTCAAGGTGGACAACGCCGGGGTGCGCGCCCAGCAGCTCGAGAAGCTGCGGCGGCTGCGCGAGGAGCGCGACAACGACGCGGTGCAGGGCAGGCTCGACGCGCTCACCCGGGCCGCCGACGCCGACGGCAACCTGCTGGAGCTGGCCATCGACGCGGCCCGCGCCAAGGCCACCGTCGGGGAGATCTCCGAGGCGCTGGGCAAGGTCTGGGGCCGCCACGCCGCGCAGATCCGCACGATCTCCGGCGTCTACCGGGACGAGGTGGGAGCCGGGGTGTCCAACGTGGACGGTGCGCGGGCGGTCGTGGACGCGTTCGCCGAGGCCGAGGGGCGCCGCCCGCGCATCCTGGTCGCCAAGATGGGCCAGGACGGGCACGACCGCGGCCAGAAGGTGATCGCCACCGCGTTCGCCGACCTCGGCTTCGACGTCGACGTGGGCCCGCTGTTCTCCACCCCCGGCGAGGTCGCGCGCCAGGCCGTCGAGGCCGACGTGCACATCGTCGGGGTCAACTCCCTCGCCGCCGGGCACCTGACGCTGGTGCCCGCGCTGCGCGAGGAGCTGGCCGGGCTGGGCCGCGACGACATCATGATCGTCGTCGGCGGGGTCATCCCGCCGCAGGACTTCGACGAGCTGCGGGCCGCGGGCGCGGCGGCGATCTTCCCGCCGGGCACCGTGATCGCCGACGCCGCCGCCGAGCTGCTGCGCAAGCTCGGCGATCAGCACGGGTACGAGCTTGGCTAGGCTGCCCAACCTGGATTCGCTGGTCAAGGGCGTGCTGGCCGGGGACAGGGCCCTGCTGTCGCGGGCCATCACCCTGGTGGAGTCCCGGCGGGCCGACCACCGCGCGCTCGCCCAGGAGCTGCTCGTCGAGCTGCTCCCGCACGCGGGCGGCGCGCACCGGGTCGGCATCACCGGGGTCCCCGGCGTCGGCAAGTCGACCTTCATCGACGCGCTCGGCACCAACCTGACCGGCGCGGGCAGGCGGGTCGCGGTGCTGGCCGTCGACCCGTCCTCGACCCGGACCGGCGGCAGCATCCTGGGCGACAAGACCAGGATGCAGCGGCTGGCGGTGGACCCGGCCGCCTTCGTCCGCCCCTCGCCCACCTCCGGCACGCTCGGCGGCGTCGCCCAGGCCACCCGCGAGACCATCGTGCTGATGGAGGCGGCGGGCTTCGACACCGTGCTGGTGGAGACCGTCGGCGTCGGGCAGTCGGAGACGACCGTGGCCAACATGGTCGACTGCTTCCTGTTCCTCACCCTCGCCCGCACCGGCGACCAGCTCCAGGGCATCAAGAAGGGCGTGCTGGAGCTGGCCGACGTCATCGCGGTCAACAAGGCCGACGGCGAGCACGCCCGCGACGCGCAGAAGGCGGCCCGCGAGCTGGCCGGGGCGCTGCGGCTGCTGCGCTCGCCGGAGGCCACCTGGACACCGCCGGTGCTGACGTGCAGCGGCCAGGAGAACCTGGGGCTGGACACGCTGTGGGAGCAGGTCGAGCAGCACCACGAGGTCCTCGACGGGTCCGGTGAGCTGGCCGAGAAGCGGCGCACCCAGCAGGTCGACTGGACCTGGTCGATGGTCCACGACACCCTGCTGTCGCGGCTGCGTGAGCACCCGGCGGTCCGCGCGCTCACCCCGTCGGTCGAACGGCGGGTGCGCGACGGCGAACTGACCGCCACCCTGGCCGCGCAGAAGATCCTTTCGGCCTTCGCGGAGCGTGAGCGGTCCGACTAACCTGGTGGTCGTCCCGTTACGCTCCCGACCCTGGAGGCAGGCCCCCATGGCCGTCCGCGCGACCAAGCTGCTGCTCGCGGTGTTCGTCGTGTTCCTGCTCGGCGCCGCGCCCGCCGGTGCGAGCGCCCTCGCCCAGCCGCCGACGACGACGACCGCCCCGGCCGGACCGGTGATCGACGCGCCCAGCGAGGCCGACACGGCCAAGACCCGCAACAACCTGATCATCGGCGCGGTCGCGGTGGTGCTGCTCGGCATCGTCATCTACGGCAACCGGAAGCGGGCCAAGAAGAAGTAGCGGCGGTTCGGCTCAGCGGACGCCCGGTCGACTTGATCATCGAATTCGGTCTCACCGAAGCCGGTCGCCCGCTCGGCGCAGCGCGCGGACCGCGGACCGCGCCGGGGTGGGCGAGGACACGGTGCCCGGACCGGATGGGGCAGGATCGTCCCCGATGGACACCGCAGCCCAAGCCCAGTACACCGTCGGAGGGATCGCGTGACCGTGCTGTACTCGCGCCCCGACCTGCCCGCGGACGACGACTCCGGGACACCGGGAGGTGATCCCGCTGTGCTGATCTCCCCGAGTGGGGTCAGTATGCCCCCTGTGGAGGATCTCGGAGCGGGCCGCGGCCCCGACTGGCTCGACGGGTGGCTGGCCGCCAACTCCGGCGACGTGCTCGCCTGGTTCCGCCACCTGCACGCCAACCCGGAGCTGTCCCGGCAGGAGTTCGCCACCACCGAACTGGTCGCGGGCCTGCTCAAGTCGGCGGGCCTGCAACCGCAGGTCCTGCCCGGCGGCACCGGCCTGGTCTGCGACATCGGCACCGGCGGGCGCTGCGTCGCGCTGCGCGCCGACATGGACGCGCTGCCGATGACCGAGGCCACCGGCCTGCCGCACGCGGCCACCGAGCCCGGCGCCTGCCACGCCTGCGGCCACGACGCGCACACCACGATCCTGCTGGCCACCGCGCTGGCGCTGGCGAGCGCGCCGGAGCTGCCCGGCCGCATCCGGCTGATCTTCCAGCCCGCCGAGGAGGTCATGCCCGGCGGCGCCCTGGAGGTCATCGACGCGGGCGGCCTCGACGGCGTCGACCGGATCTTCGGCCTGCACTGCGACCCGAGGCTGGAGGTCGGCAGGGTCGGCACCCGGGTCGGCGCCATCACCTCCGCGACGGACCTGCTGGAGCTGCACCTCACCTCCCCCGGCGGCCACACCTCCCGCCCGCACCTCACCGCCGACCTGGTGCACGCCCTCGGCACGGTCATCACCGGCCTGCCCGCGCTGCTGTCGCGCCGCGTCGACCCCCGCTCCGGCACCGTCCTGGTGTGGGGCGCGGTGCACGCCGGCGAGGCGCCCAACGCCGTCCCGCGCGAGGGCCTGCTGCGCGGCACCCTGCGCACCGGCGACCACTCGATCTGGGCCGAGCTGGAACCGCTGGTCGCGGGCCTGGTGCAGTCGCTGCTGGTGCCCACCGGCGTCGGCTACGACCTGCACCACCGCCGCGGCGTCCCGCCGGTGCTCAACGACGCGGACAGCACCGAGATCCTGGACAACGCCGTCGTCGCCGCCCTCGGCGAGGGGGCGCTCACCACCACCAACCAGTCCAGCGGCGGCGAGGACTTCGGCTGGTACCTGCAGCACCGTGCGGGCTCGTTCATGCGCCTGGGCGTCTGGCCGGGCGAGGGCCCGATGCGCGACCTGCACCAGCCCACGTTCCAGCTCGACGAGCGCGCCCTGCTCACCGGCGTGCGGGTGATGACGCACACCGCGCTGGCGGCGCTCGCCTGAGCCGTTCCGCCCGGGCGGTCACCACTGGTGGGCGACGTCCACCACGAGCCGAGGCGGGTCGCTGAGCACCAGCACCCGGAACGGCAGCCGCGCGCGGACACCCACGCCGAGGCCGGTCTGGCCCTCGAACGAGCCCGCCCACGCCACCTGCCGCAGCGTCGGCAGGCCGGTCGCGTCCACCAGCTCGGCTCGGTTCGCCGGGAGGTAGGTGGGGTTCCCGGCGTCGTCGTACGCCGGGTTCTCCGCGACGACCTGGAGGAAGGCGCCACCGCGCAGGGGGACCGGGTTGCCGGTGGGGTCCTCGAAGACCTCCGGCACGTACCTGACGTGGTAGCCGCTGGTGGCGCTCACGTCGAGCACCAGGCGGTCGAAGCACGGCTGGGTGCCCGCGCGGACACCGGTCAGCGGCCCGTACGCGGTGGCCGGGGCGTCCTTCGGCCCGGAACCCCAGGTGATCCCGCAGTACGGGGTCGCCGCGGTGGCGGTGGTGGCGGGTAAGAGCGCGGCGGCGGCGGCGGTCGCGGCCACCAGGGCGATGCGGAAGGCGTTTCGTCTCATACCCGACAAGACGTGCGACCCTCGCCCTGGGTTGTGTCAGCTCGTGGCGGGACCGATCCCGCTGCACGGTCGGATGCGCAGGTCGGCCACGTAGTCCGCGGGCGCCCCGGCGGCCTCCGCCGCGTCGGCCATCACGCCCAGGTAGCGGGCCGAGGGCAGACCGCCCTCGTAGGCGGCCAGCACGTACAGCCAGGCCAGCACCGACCCCTCCAACGTCTGCACCCGCAACCGGATCTTGGAGTGCAGCCCCAGCTCGGAGCCCTCCCACCGGTCCAGGTCCTGCTCGTCGTCGGTGACGTCGTAGAGCACGACGAACACCTGCGAGTCCGGGTCCTCGACGATGGTGGCCAGCGCGCCCTCCCAGCCGATGTCCTCACCGCCGAAGGTCAGCCGCCAGCCCACCAGCCAGCCGGTGCCCGCCATCGGCGAGTGCGGGGCACGTTCCATCATCTGGCCCGGGTCCATGTTCGACCCGTAGGCGGCGTAGAGCGGCACGCCGACAGCCTAGCGACGATGGCGCCGAACGCCAGGCAGCCGCGCGGTGGATCACCATTTCGCGGCCACCCGCCGCGGCCCCGCGACCGCCCGCATATGGTGTTCGCGGACGTCAGCGCCGTTTTTGTCAGCACGTGCGAAGGAGGACCTGGTGACCCGGATCGTGATCATGGGTGGGGGTCCGGCCGGTTATGAGGCCGCCTTGGTCGCCGCGCAGCACGGGGCAGAGGTCACCGTGGTCGAGCGCGAGGGCCTCGGCGGCGCCTGCGTGCTCTACGACTGCGTGCCGTCGAAGACCTTCATCGCCTCCGCCAGCGCCCGGGTCGCCTTCCGCGGCGCCGACGAACTCGGCATCGGCGTGGACGACGTGGACTCCACCGTGCACCTGCCGGTCGTCCGCGGCCGGGTCCGCGGCCTGGCGCTGGCGCAGTCCGCCGACGTCCGCAACCGGGTGCAGCGCGAGGGCGTGCGGGTGGTGCACGGGGAGGCCCGCTTCTGCGACCCGCACACCGGCATGGCCAGCCACCGGGTGCGCATCGAGTCCCGCGGCGAGTCCGAGGTGGTCGAGGCCGACGTGGTGCTGGTCGCCACCGGGGCCACCCCCCGGGTCATCCCCGGCGCGGAGCCGGACGGCAAGCGGGTGCTGGACTGGCGCCAGATCTACGACCTGGAGGAACTGCCCGAGCACCTGGTGGTGGTCGGCTCCGGGGTCACCGGCGCCGAGTTCGCCTCCGCGTTCATCGAGATGGGCGTGAAGGTCACCGTCATCTCCAGCCGCGACCGGGTGCTGCCGCACGAGGACGCCGACGCCGCCGCGGTGCTGGAGGACGTGTTCGCCGAGCGCGGCACCACCCTGGTCAAGCACGCCCGCGCGGAGCGCATCGACCGCGACGGCACCGGGGTCACCGTGCACCTCAAGGGCGGCGAGGTCGTGCGGGGCAGCCACGCGCTGATGACCGTCGGGTCCATCCCCAACACCGACGACATCGGCCTGGACAAGATCGGCCTCGCCCCGGGCGACGGCGGCTTCCTCAAGGTCGACCGGGTCTCGCGGACCGGCGTCCCCGGCGTCTACGCGGCGGGCGACTGCACCGGCGTGCTCATGCTGGCGTCCGTCGCGGCCATGCAGGGCCGCATCGCCATGTGGCACGCGCTCGGCGAGGGGGTGGCCCCGATCAAGCTCAAGACCGTCGCGGCGAACGTGTTCACCCACCCGGAGATCGCCACCGTCGGCATCAACCAGCAGGCCATCGACGCGGGCACGGTCCCCGCGCGCACCGTCATGCTGCCGCTGGCCACCAACGCCAGGGCCAAGATGGAGGGCCTGCGCCGCGGCTTCGTGAAGCTGTTCTGCCGCCCGGCCACCGGGGTGGTCATCGGCGGGGTGATCGTGGCGCCGCGGGCGAGCGAGCTGATCCTGCCCATCGCGCTGGCCGTGCAGAACCAGTTGACGGTGGACGACCTGGCGCTGACCTTCTCGGTCTACCCGTCGCTGTCGGGGTCGATCACCGAGGCGGGCCGCCAGCTCATGCGCCACGACGACCTGGACTGACCCATGGGGATGATCGGCCACTACGTCCGCCTGCCCGCGCCGGACGTCGACCGCGCCCGGTCCGACCGCGGCTGGGTGCTCGGCCTGTTCCACGACCCGGCGTACGCCGACCGGGTCCTCGACACGGACAAGGCCTGGCACGGCGTCCAGTTCCTGCTGGAGCGCTCGGGTGCGCCGGTGGACCCGGTGTTCGGCGGCGCGGAACTGGCGGGACCGCCCGGGACCGCACCGGAGGAAGCGGTGCTGCAGTTCCCGCCCACCCGAGTCGCGGCCATCGCCGCGCACCTGTCGGCGACGCCGTTCGACCTGCTCGCCGCCCACTTCGACCCGGCGGAACTCACCGGTGCGGGCGTCTACCCGATGGCCTGGGAGGACCCGGAAGAGGACCTCGCCTACCTCGGCGGCGCCTACCGGGGACTGGTTGAGCTGTTCACCGCGGCGGCGGCCGGGGGCGACACTGTGTTGTTGTGGATCGGCTGACCGTCGCCGAGAGTTGCCATTTTTAGCAAGATCGGGTGAAAGAGATCGACTAGTCTGGTCACCACCGGATGGAAGCGGTACTCATAGTGGTCCTGTTGCGCCACAGGTCGTGCTGGAGGCCACCATGTCTGCTCGGTCGGAGTGCCCGGAGTGCCTGGGATCGGGCCTCGCCCCGAACCGCCGCGATTTCTGCCCGCGCTGTGGGGGGATCGGCCAGGTCCCGAAGAGCGTGTCTGAGCGTGAAACGCTGCGCCCCGGATGCCGATGAAGTGGACGATCACCGCCACCCGACCGGAGCAGCGCCGTAACGCAGGGCGCCACTCTCGCGACTGATGGTAGCGAACCACCAGCAGAGAGGCGCCCACCATGAGCCACCCGCACCCGGACTCGACCCCCGCCCAGCCCCACTCGGAGCCGTTCCCGGCCCAAGCCCACTCGGAGCCGTTCCCGGCCCAAGCCCACTCGGAGCCGTTCCCCGCGCAGCCGTACGCGGAGCCCCACCCCGTGCAGGCCTACTCCGAGCCCTTCCCGGCGCAGGCCTACCCGCAGGCCCCGCCGCAGATGGCCGCCCCGATGATGGGCTACCACCAGATGGTGCCGCCGCAGAACGGCATCGGCACCGCGGGCTTCGTCACCGGCCTGCTCGGCCTGCTCTTCAGTTGGCTCGGCATCGTCGGCCTCATCCTGTGCATCATCGGCGTCTCCCTGTCCGGCGTCGGCATCTCCAAGGCCAACAAGGGCCAGGCGACCAACAAGGGCCTCGCCGTCGCGGGCCTGGTCTGCGGCGTCATCGGCCTCGCCATCGACGTCATCGTGATCATCGCGGTCGCCTCGGTGTTCGCCTCCGTCTAGGCGGCCCACCCGGGCGCCGTCCGGGGCGGCGGCCCTCCCGCCGCCCCGACACCCACCCCTCACGTTCCCGCCACGGTGCGCGATCATCCGGTGAAAGCCCCACGGCACCGGAGAGCGAACCTGTGAACCAGCCCCACCCCGGCCAGTACCCGGGTGTCCCACCCCAGTCGGGCCCCTTCCCCCAGCCGGGCCACCCGCAGGGGCCGCCCCCGCAGGGCGCCTACCCACCGCCGGGGTATCCGCCGCCGCCGGGGTACCCGCAGTCGGGCGGCTTCCCGCAGCCGGGTTTCCCGCAGCAGCCCGGTGGCCAGCCGCAGCCCGGGTACCCGCCGCAGCCCGGTCACTTCCCCCAGGGCGGGCCGCAGTACCCGCCGCAGTGGGGGCCCGGCCACCCGCAGCAGTACGGCCGGTACCCGGGTGGTCCGATGCCCGCCCCGGTCAACGTCCACGCGTTCGTCGGGCTCGGGTGCACCGGGCTGGGGATGGTGTTCCTGCTCCTCCTGCCGGTCTCGACGGTCTTCACCCTCGCCCTCCTGCCCGTGGGCGTGGTGTTCTCCAGCATCGGCCTGGTGAAGGCGAACAAGGGCGCCATGGGCAACAAGACGCTGGCCATCGCCGCCTTCGCCGTGAGCATCCTGGCCGTGCTGGTGATCCTGGTCCTGATCCTGGTGAACGTTCTCGTGCGCCTCTAGGTCCGGTTCGCGTCCCGCCCCTCACGTTCCCACCACGGTGCGCGATCATCCGGTGAAAGCCCCACGGCACCGGAGAGCGAACCTGTGAACCAGCCCCACCCCGGCCAGTACCCGGGTGTCCCACCAGCCGGGATCTTCCCCCAGCCGGGCCACCCCCAGGGACCACCCCAACAGGGTGGCCACCCGCCGCCTGGGTACCCGCAGTCGGGTGGCTTCCCGCAGCCGGGTTTCCCGCAGCAGCCCGGTGGTCAGCCGCAGCCCGGATTCCCGCCGCCCGGCCACCCGCCGCCGGGCGGTCACCCGCAGCAGCAGCCGCCGCCCGGGTACCCGCCGCAGCAGTACGGCCCGCCGCAGTTCCACGGCAGGCACCCGGGTGGCTCGCCGCAGCCCCACGGCCAGTACCCGGGCGGGCCGCCGGTGCCGCTGCCGCGCAACACCCACGCTTTCACCTCGCTCGGGCTCTCCGGTGCGAGCGCGCTCCTGGTGCTGCTGGGCCTGGTGATCCGCCTCGGTGACACCTTGTCCGCGCTGGGCTCGCTGTGCTGGATCGCGGGCCTGGTGTTTTCGATCATCGGTGTGGTGAAGGCCAGGAAGGGCGCGATGGGCGACCGGGCCTCGGCCACCGCGGCCCTCGTCGTGAGCATCGTGCTGACCCTGGCCCTCATCGCCCTGAGCGTCGTCGAGGCGGTCCTGCGCTGACGGTCAGTCGTCGTCCTCGACCCAGTCGAAGGTGCGGGTGACGGCCTTCTTCCACTTCGTGAAGGTCTTCTCCCGCTCCGCCTCGTCCAGCGACGGGGTCCACTCCTTGTCCTTGGCCCAGTTGTTGCGGATGTCGTCCTCGCCCGCCCAGAAGCCGACCGCGAGGCCCGCGGCGTAGGCGGCGCCGAGGGCGGTGGTCTCC
The DNA here is from genome assembly GCF_003182415.1 of Actinokineospora spheciospongiae. Classification (NCBI taxonomy): domain Bacteria; kingdom Bacillati; phylum Actinomycetota; class Actinomycetes; order Pseudonocardiales; family Pseudonocardiaceae; genus Actinokineospora; species Actinokineospora spheciospongiae. The sequence continues at coordinate 488,596 of NZ_QHCP01000003.1, forward strand.
GCAACCACCGGGCGGATGACCGGCACGCCCAGGATGTCGGCCTGGAACTGCATCAGCAGCTCGTTGACCACCATCCCGCCGTCGACCTTCAGCGACTTGAGGGGGACGCCGGAGTCGGCGTTCATCGCCTCGATCACCTCGCGGCTCTGGTAGGCCGTGGCCTCCAGGACCGCGCGGGCCAGGTGGCCCTTGTTGATGTAGCGGGTGAGGCCGACGATCGCGCCGCGCGCGTCCGAGCGCCAGTAGGGGGCGAACAGCCCGGAGAAGGCGGGGACGAAGTAGCAGCCGCCGTTGTCGTCCACCGAGCGGGCGTGGTCCTCGATCTCGGCGGCGCTGCCGATCATGCCCAGGTTGTCGCGAATCCACTGCACCAGGGAGCCGGTGACCGCGATCGAGCCCTCCAGCGCGTACACCGGGGCGTTGTCGCCGATCTTGTAGCAGACCGTGGTGAGCAGGCCGTTCTCGCTCATCACCTGCTCGGTTCCGGTGTTGAGCAGCACGAAGTTGCCGGTGCCGTAGGTGTTCTTGGCCTCGCCCGGCGACAGGCAGGCCTGGCCGAAGGTGGCCGCCTGCTGGTCGCCCAGGATGCCCGCGATGGGCACGCCCGCCAGCGCGCCGCGCTCGCGCACCTTGCCGTAGACCTCCGAGGAGGAGCGGATCTCCGGCAGCATCGACAGCGGGATGCCCATCTCCGCGGCGATGTCGGCGTCCCAGGACAGGGTGGACAGGTCCATCAGCAGCGTGCGGGAGGCGTTGGTGGGGTCGGTGACGTGCAGGCCGCCGTCGACGCCGCCGGTCATGTTCCACAGCACCCAGGTGTCCATGTTGCCGAACAGCAGCTCGCCCGCCTCGGCCCGCTCCCGGGCGCCCTCGACGTTGTCGAGAATCCACTTGACCTTGGGGCCGGAGAAGTAGGTGGCCAGCGGCAGCCCCGTCTTCTGCCGGTAGCGCTCCTGGCCGCCGCCCAGGTTGCCCAGTTCGGTGGCGATCCGGTCGGTGCGGGTGTCCTGCCAGACGATGGCGTTGTGGACCGGCTCGCCGGTCTTGCGGTCCCACACCACCGCGGTCTCGCGCTGGTTGGTGATGCCCACCGCGGCGATGTCGGCCGCGGTCAGGTCGGCCTTGGCCAGCGCGCCCGCGGCCACCGCCCTGGTGTTCTCCCACACCTCGGCCGGGTTGTGCTCGACCCACCCCGCCCTGGGGAAGATCTGCTCGTGTTCGCGCTGGTCGACCGCGACCACCTCGCCCGCGTGGCTGAAGATCATGCAGCGGGTGGAGGTGGTGCCCTGGTCGATCGCGGCGACGTACGTGGTCATCTGCTGGATCAGCCTTTCAGTCGCTCAGGAGGAGGACGGTCTCTCGGTCAGGCGGCCTGGGGCAAGACCTGGAACAGCAGGCCCGCCAGCACCGCGCCGACGAGCGGCCCCACCACCGGCACCCAGGAGTACCCCCAGTCGGCGCTGCCCTTGCCCTTGATCGGCAGCACCGCGTAGGCCAGGCGCGGGCCGAGGTCGCGCGCCGGGTTGATGGCGTAGCCGGTGGGGCCGCCGAGGGAGTTGCCGATGCCGATGACCACGAACATCACCGCCGCGTAGCCCAGCGCGCCGTTGCCGAAGGCGGGCACGCCACCCTCCCCGGCCTTGGCCGCCGGGGAGGTCAGGACCCACAGGACCAGCACGAAGGTGCCGATGACCTCGGTGAGCACGTTCCACGGCAGGTTCCGCACGGTGGGCCCGGTGGCGAAGATGCCCAGGGTGCCCTCCGGCTCGTCGTGGTCGTCGAACTGGAGCTTGTAGGTCAGCCAGCACAGCACGGCGCCGAGGAAGGCGCCCACCAGTTCACCGATCAGGTACGCCGGGACGTCGCCCCAGGGCAGCTTGCCCGCGCTGAGCAGTCCGACGGTGACCGCCGGGTTCAGGTGCGCCCCGGTGGGCGCGGCGATGCTGGCACCGATGAACACGGCCATGCCCCAGCCCATGTTGACCAGCAGCCAGCCGCCCTGGAACCCGAGCGACTTGCGCAGCACCGTGTTGGCGACGACACCGCAGCCGAGCAGCGTCAGCGCGGCGGTGCCCATCAACTCCCAGAGGACGATCTCCCCGAAACCCACCGACCGGACTCCCCTCGACGGGGGCGGCCCACATGCCAAACCGGTCGGGCCGGCCGCGGTGCCTACCCTGAGCGAGACCGGACGTTACCGCCAAGTACGGGCCGCTGTCCATGGCACGTGTGGCGCTCTGCACTGCTTTCGCCAGGAGGATTGCGCGCGGGGTGCGCGTGTCGCGGGTAGCGTTGGCGATGTCCGATTCCGATGGCGGGAGAGCAGGAGCCAGACCATGGCCGACGAGCCGACCAGCCGGTCCACACCGGACACCGACGCCGGTGGCCTCGGCCCCGCCGACCGCGCCGAGGCGTGGCGCAGGCTGGGTTCGGAGACCTTCGACGTGGTGGTGGTCGGCGGTGGCGTCGTCGGCGCCGGTGCCGCGCTCGACGCCGCGACCCGCGGTCTGCGGGTGGCCCTGGTCGAGGCCCGCGACCTCGCCTCCGGCACGTCCAGCCGCTCCAGCAAGCTGTTCCACGGCGGACTGCGCTACCTGGAGCAACTGGAGTTCGGGTTGGTCCGCGAGGCGCTGCGGGAGCGGGAGCTGATGCTGACCCGGCTCGCCCCGCACCTGGTGAAGCCGGTGAGCTTCCTGTACCCGCTGCGCCACCGGGTGTGGGAGCGCCCGTACACCGCCGCCGGGCTGTTCCTCTACGACTCCATGGGCGGCGCCCGCTCGGTGCCCGGGCAGAAGCACCTCACCCGCGCGGGCGCGCTGCGGCTGATCCCGTCGCTCAAGCGGGACGCCCTGATCGGCGGCATCCGCTACTACGACGCGCAGGCCGACGACGCCCGGCACACGATGACGGTCGCGCGCACGGCCGCGCACTACGGCGCCGTGGTCCGCACCTCCACCCAGGTGGTCGACTTCCTGCACGAGGCCGACCGGGTCACCGGGGTCCGGGTGCGCGACGCCGAGGGCGGCGAGTCGGTCGACGTGCGGGCCGGGGTGGTCATCAACTGCACCGGCGTGTGGACCGACGAGTTGCAGCGCGCCTCCGGGTCGCGCGGGCGGTTCCGGGTCCGGGCGAGCAAGGGCGTGCACATCGTCGTGCCCCGGGACCGGATCGTCGCCGAGGACACCGGGCTCATCCTGCGCACGGAGAAGTCGGTGCTGTTCGTCATCCCGTGGCGCAACCACTGGATCGTGGGCACGACCGACACGGACTGGAACCTCGACCTGGCCCACCCGGCGGCGACGAAGAAGGACATCGACTACATCCTCGACCACGTCAACTCGGTGCTGGCCACGCCACTGACGCACGACGACATCGAAGGCGTGTACGCGGGCCTGCGGCCGCTGCTGGCCGGGGAGAGCGAGGAGAGTTCCAAGCTCTCCCGCGAGCACGCCGTGGCCCGGGTAGCCCCCGGCCTGGTCGCCATCGCCGGGGGCAAGTACACGACCTACCGGGTCATGGCCGCCGACGCGGTCGACGCCGCAGCGGTCGACCTGCCCGGGCGGCTGCGACCCTCGATCACCGACCAGGTTCCGCTGCTGGGCGCCGACGGGTACCACGCGCTGGTCAACCAGGCGGACCTGCTGGCCGCCCGGCACGGGGTGCACCCGTACCGGGTGCGGCACCTGCTGGACCGGTACGGGTCGCTGGTGCACGAGGTGCTGGCGCTCGCCGAGTCCGACCCGGACCTGCTGAAGCCGGTGGAGGAGGCGCCCGACTACCTGCGGGCTGAGATCGTCTACGCGGCCAGCCACGAGGGGGCGCTGCACCTGGAGGACGCGTTGGCTCGGCGGACGCGGATCTCCATCGAGTACCCGCACCGGGGGATTGCCTGCGCGGAGCAGGTGGCCGGGTTGATGGGCGGGGTGCTCGGGTGGGACGAGGCTGAGCGGAAGCGGGAAGTGGAGATCTACCTGGCTCGGGTGGAGGCTGAGCGGGATTCGCAGACGCTGCCGGGGGATGAGGCCGCGGATGCGACCCGGTCTGCCGCGCCCGAGTCCCGGCCGTACCTGCTGGAGCCGGTGATCTAGCGGGCTGCGGGGATCGCGGCGGGTCTGCTCTGGCCTGGGCTTTGGGTCCGGGGCGGTGGGTCCTCGTGGCGGTGTTTTCGAGCCCAGGATCTTGGTGTGCCCGGTCGTTTCTTCAAGCCGCGGTCGTTTGTCGTTGTGGTGCCCGGCTGGGTGGATGTGTTTGGCCGGGGCCCCTATGGCGATCATGTGCTCCAGTGTGACCGGGTGGGGCTGAAAAGATGCCCCACCGCCCAGGCAGGCTGTCACATGATCGCCACCCCCGGCCAAACACATCCACCCACCCGGGCAGTTGGCTCGCCGGGCCGGCAGTTTTCGGGGCGGTCGGCTGAGCAAGCACTTCCACCCACCCGGGCCGGGGTTTCAGGGGCTGGGTAAGTCCACTCTGGTCACTCCTGGTTCTGGTGCAGGAGTTCGGTGACCTGGTGGAGGAGGTTCCTTGGAGTGGCTGGGGAGATCGTGGCCCAGGGGGTGCCGTCGGGGGAGGGGCGGCGGGTTTGGAGGTAGCGGCCCTGGGGGGTGTCGAAGTAGCTGATGACCGTGGGGGTGCGGTGGCGCTTGCCCCAGCGGTCTCGGACCGCTGTGCCGAGGCGGCCGTGGGCGGTGACCTCGGTGATCATTTCGGCCAGGGTGGTGGCGTCTGCGGGGCGGAGGCCTTGGGCGCGCAGGGCTTTGGCGAACTCGGGGTGGGGGGCCTTGGCGGCCGCTTCCAGGGCCGGGGCGGGGAGGGTCACGGAGTGGCCGGGGCCCGGGGGGTGGGGTGGGAGGACGGAGAGGGCGTGGCGGGGCAGGCCGGTGGGTTCGGCTTCGGTGAGGGTGAGCCGGTTGTCCCGGAGGACGGCCAGGACCGCCTTGTCGCCGGTGGCGGCTGCCAGGGCGCGGACGGGGCCGCCGTGCCAGAGGCGGGCGTCGACTTCCCGGTCCGGGCGAGGCAGGAGCCGCAGGAGGGATTCGGTGCGGGGGTCGACGTCCACGGGGCGACCCAGGCCTCGGTGGGAGAGGGATTGCCAGGCTTGGGCGACCAGGGTGGCGCGTTCCCGGGTGGTCTTGCCGGGGGAGGGGACCTTGAGGACCAGGGGAAGTGGGTCGATTCCCAAGTGGTCGGTGAGCACGTCGAATTCGAGGGCCGACAGGGTGATGGGGGGTCGGCCCTCGAACTCGACGAAGAGGGGGGTTGGTGCCGTCAACGGGGGTCAGCCCCCGATGACGCCCGGCGGGAGGTGGAAGTCTTCGCCGTCGATGTCGTGGGACTCGACGATGTTCTGCTCGGTCTGGCTCAGGTCGCGCCTGCGGCCGCCGACCTGGCGGTCGTTGGGGTTGGCGCCCGTGCCGTTCGCCACCGACTCCGCCGCGTCGCCGAACCACTGGCTGGAGCCCAGGGCCTCGGTGCCGAAGCGGCGGGGGGCCGTGCGGTTGTCGGAGCCCGTGCCCACGCCGCCCGCGCCGCCCGCCATGGGGGCGCCCGCGCCCGCGCCGGGGTTCATGCCGCCGGGGGCGGCGGTGCCCGCCGCGGTGGCCGCGCCCGCGGTGTTGAAATCGTCGCCGCCGAAGCCGGGCATGCCGGACATCCCGCTGCCGCCGATGCCGGGGGCGCGGTGGGTGGCGGGGCCGCCGGGGGTGGACGCGCCGACGTTGTTGGTGGAGCGGCTGCGCTCGCGGTCCTTCGCACCGGGGGTGGAACCGGTGACCGGCGTGGAGAAGCCGACCTCACCCGTGGGGACGGTGCCCACCTGCATGCCGGGGCTCAGCGGGGCGCGGGGGGTGAACGGGGTGCGCTGGAAGCCGCCCGCGTGGGACAGGCCGGTGCCCTGGCTCGGGCCGTGGCCGCCCACCTGGACGTGGCCGCCGCCGTGCGGGCCGCCGCCGGTGTGGACGGGGCGGTGCGTGGTGCCCTGGTCGGAGCCCGGGGTGTTCAGGGTGCCGGAGAACGACGCGGAGTGGGTGGGGCCGTTGACCCCCTCGCCGCGGTTGTGGTGCAGGGCGCCGGAGTCGAGCAGGGTGGCGGGCTTGGTGAAGCCGACGACCGCGGCCAGGTTCGTGGTGGTGTTCAGCTCGTAGGCGGCCATCACCTCGAACGCGGTCTGCTCGCCCGCGGACTGCGCGGCCTCGATCGGCTCGGCGTCGGTCTGCACGCCGACGACCGCCAGCGCCGGGGCGGCGGTCGGGTCGGGCTGCTGGCTGGGCACGTCCTCGGGGGCGGGCATCTCCGCGCGCGCCTTGGCGATGTGGTCGCCCTGGTTCTCCACCACGAGGCGCATGTTCCCGGCCTCGACCGCGCTGGACTGCGCCCACGCCGCGAGCGGGGCGAGCTTGTCGTAGGCGGCACCGGCCGCGCGACCGACCCACTGGCCGCCGGTGGCGCCCAGGGTGTCGCCCAGGTCCTGACCGACCTCGGTCAGCGCCGCGGCGATGGCCGCCCAGCGCCGCGACGGGTCGGCCGACGCCGGGGCGCCCGGGCCGTCGTGCAGCATCCGGTACAGCTCTTCGTGGGTGAAGCCGCGCCAGCGCTTGGCTTCGTCCGTCGTGGTGGTGGCCTGCTCGGTCATGCCCGTCCCCTCGCCCTGCCTGATCCCTCGCCCGAGTGCCGCGGGTGGTTAACCCTGCGACCCCTTCTGCGTGACGGTCGCGGAGTTGTCCTCTTCGAGCAGGCGGTACTGCTCGGTGATCTTGTCCAGGTTGTGCACCGCCGTGTCCAACTGGGCGCGGAAGGTGCGCAGCGCCAGCAGCGCGGCCCGCTCCTGGTCGTCGGCGGTGAGGCCGTTGACCGCGGTGGCCGCCTCCGCGCTGACCGGGTCCTTGGCCCACGGCTCGACCCGCAGGCCGATGTCGTCGAGGCCCAGCTCGCCGTCGATGCGCGACAGCGCGGCGGTGAAGGCGGCGCGCAGCCCGGGCACCGCCTCGGGCGCCACGTTCAGCACGTCGAGCGGGTTGCCGTGCAGGTCCCCCTGGCCGCCCTGCCCGTGCCCGTTGTTGCCTGGTGCCACGACGCCTCCCCTTCCTGCCTGTGGGGTGACAACTCTAGCGAGTGCGCACCCTCGGATTCGACCATTACTGTGTCATGTCATAGACGTGCACCGACGCGGCCCAGTTCCGTAACCCGCGGGTTTCCCACAGTTCCGCACAACGCCTCACCCCGCCCGCGGGTTGCGCAGGACCAGCTCACTCAGCTCGGCCGTTCCCGCGACGGGGGTGAAGCCCAGCTTCTCGGCCACCCGGCGCGAAGCGGTGTTGCCGGGGGAGTGCTTGTAGGCGATCTCCCTGAGGCCCAGCGCGCCGAAGCCGAACCGCAGCACCGCGCCCAGCGCCTCGGTGGTCATCCCCCGGCCGCGGGCCTCCGGGACCGCCCAGCAGCCCGCCTCGGCCAGCCCGGAGTCCAGGTCGAGGTCCTTGAGCAGCACCTCGCCCAGGAGGGCGCCGGTCGTCGGCTCGGCCACCGCCCAGGAGAACCGGGTCTCCTCCGCCCAGGAGCGCGCCCGCTTGGCCACGTAGGCGCCCGCTTCGGCGAGGGTCGAGACGGAGACGTGCGTCAGCCACCGCGCGCACTCCGGGTCGGCCAGACCCGCGACCAGCGCGGGCCGGTCGTCGATCAGCCGGTCCGCCCGCAGCGCGCGCAGGTAGTACCTGCCCGCGTTGATCTCCACCGGTTCCACACGGGCAACGCTAGCGCGTCGGGCCGACACCCGGGACCGGAACGGTTCCACCTGTGGACAACTCGGGTACGGGGGCGGGTCGCGCTGTGGACAACTGCCCGGGGGCGACCGGCGGGGCGGTCAGTGCCAGCGGCCGCCGCGGCCACGGCGGTCGTCCCAGTGGCGGTCGTCCCAGTCGCGCCCGCGGTGGCGGTGGTCGTGCCGGAAGCGGTGGTGCTGGTCCGGCGGCCACCCGCGGCCACCCGGCCGCCGCGAGTGGAAGAACAGCACCAGCAGGACGATCACCACCGGGAGGGCGATCCCCCGGGACAGCACGACCGCGGCGATCACGCCCAGCACCACCACGGGCACCAGCGCACCAGAGGAGCGGCGAACCCGCTCCCAGCGCACCGGCGGTGGTGGCGGCATGGCCGCGGGGGGCGCGGTGAGGAAGGAGGGCTTCGGGGCGGGCAGGTCGCTGAACAGGGCGACCAGTTCACCCCGGGTCTTGGCGGTGGTGACCCGCGCGGTGCGCTCGCCGTACTCGTCGACGTCGAGCCTGCCCGCGCTCATGTGCTCACCCAGCAGGCGGAGCGCGTCCTCACGCTCGGCGTTGCCGACGCGCATCCCGGATGGCTCGAAGTCGCTCACCTGGTCGATGGTACGCAAAAAGCGGGCCTGACCACCTGAGTCCGTTCTCAGGGTCGGCGTTTGGCCGCTTCCTCCAGCGTGCCGGAGACGATCGTGACGAGCACCGCGACCACGATCGTCCACCAGGCGCCGGTGAACACCGTGAGCACGATCGAGCCCGGGATGCCCAGCAGCAGCGTCAGCGCGCACAGCGTGCTCAGCGCCTCGCTCAGCGGCGTCGCCACCAGCCCGTTCCCGCTGGTGGCGGTGGTCCGCACCGAGGAGCGCGGCGCCCGCCCCGGGCTGACCGCGGCGGTCAGGTCCGGGTGCGGGTCCGGCAGGTCGGCGAACAGCGAGTCGACCTCCGCCCGCGTGCGCGCGGCACCCGCGCGCACGCGGCGGAACTCGTACTCCGCCAACTCCAACCTGCCGGTCGACAGGTGCGTCGCCAGCATCCGCACCGCCTCGTCCCGCTCGGCGGCGCTGATCCGGATCTCCGCGTCCCGGCCCTGCCCCGTCATGGCGGCGATCTTACGAGCCGATCAGTCCTTGATCTCGCAGATGACCGAACCCGTGGTCACCGTCTCGCCCTGGTTGACGCCGAGGCCGGTCACGGTGCCCGACTTGTGCGCGGTCACCGGGTTCTCCATCTTCATCGCCTCGAGCACCACGACCAGGTCGCCCGCCTCGACGGCCTGCCCGTCCTCGACGGCGATCTTGACGATGGTGCCCTGCATCGGCGCCGCCACCGCGTCACCCGAGGCCGCCGCGCCCGCCTTGCCGCCCGCGCGCTTGCGCGGCTTGGCCTTGGCCGCCGCGCCGCCACCGCCGGTGCCCACCGCCAGGTTGCCCGGCAGCGACACCTCCAGCCGACGGCCGCCGACCTCGACGACCACGTTCTGCCTCGGCTCGTCCTCGGTGGCCTCCGCGCCCCCGGTGAACGGCTCGATGGTGTTGTCGAACTCGGTCTCGATCCACCGGGTGTGCACGGTGAACCCCTCGCCGTCGCCGATGAAGGCGGGGTCGCGGACGATCGCCCGGTGGAACGGCACGACCGTGGCCATGCCCTCCACGACCAGTTCGTCGAGCGCGCGACGGGACCGGGCCAGCGCCTGGTCGCGGTCGGCGCCGGTGACGATGACCTTGGCCAGCAGCGAGTCGAACTGCCCGCCGATGACGGTGCCGGACTCCACCCCGGAGTCCACCCGCACGCCGGGGCCGTCCGGGGCCGCCCAGGTGGTCACCGTGCCGGGGGCGGGCAGGAAGCCGCGACCGGCGTCCTCGCCGTTGATCCGGAACTCGATCGAGTGCCCGCGCGGGGTGGGGTCCTCGGTGAACCGCAGCGGCTCACCCGCGGCGATGCGGAACTGCTCCAGCACCAGGTCGACGCCCGCGGTCTCCTCCGAGACCGGGTGCTCCACCTGGAGCCGGGTGTTGACCTCCAGGAAGGAGATCGCGCCGTTGGCGCCGACGAGGTACTCGACGGTGCCCGCGCCGGAGTAGCCCGCCTCCTTGCAGATGGCCTTGGCCGAGCTGTGGATCTGGGCGCGCTGCTCGTCGGTCAGGAACGGCGCGGGCGCCTCCTCGACCAGCTTCTGGTGGCGGCGCTGCAGCGAGCAGTCGCGGGTGCCGACCACGACGACGTTGCCGTGCTTGTCCGCCACCACCTGCGCCTCGACGTGCCGGGGCTTGTCCAGGTACAGCTCGACGAAGCACTCGCCGCGGCCGAAGGCGGTGACCGCCTCGCGCACCGCGGAGTCGAACAGCTCAGGGATCTCCTCGATGGTGCGGGCGACCTTGAGGCCGCGGCCGCCGCCGCCGAACGCCGCCTTGATCGCCACCGGCAGCCCGTGCTCCTCGGCGAAGGCGATGATCTCCTCGGCGCCGCCGACCGGCTCCTTGGTGCCGGGCACCAGCGGGGCGCCCGCGCGCATGGCGATGTGCCGCGCGGTCACCTTGTCACCGAGGTCGCGGATGGCCTGCGGGTCCGGGCCGATCCAGGTCAGCCCGGCGTCGATGACGGCCTGGGCGAACTCGGCGTTCTCGGACAGGAAACCGTAGCCGGGGTGGACCGAGTCCGCGCCCGCGCGCTTCGCCGCGTCGAGCACCTTGTCGATCGACAGGTAGCTCTCGCCCGGGGTGTTGCCGCCGAGGGCGAACGCCTCGTCGGCCAGCCGGACGAAGAGCGCGTCGCGGTCCGGGTCGGCGTAGACGGCGACGCTGGTGAGGCCGGCGTCCTGACAGGCACGGATGACCCGGACGGCGATCTCGCCCCGGTTGGCGATGAGAACCTTGCTCAGCGCCTTCGACTCGGACACGCCGTTCCTCCTTGATTCGCGCGGGCTGCCCGGGAGTTTACGGATACGGGGCCGTTCGGGGACCGAGAGAACGCCCACAATCGCGGATAATGGTCCCCGACATCGGATTTTGCTGCGGGGGTGACAACTTGGCGGGTCGGCGTGTCCCCCGGGGCGTGGTTCTGACGGCGGTGCTGTGCGCGCTGGTCGTCGCGGCGGCCCTGGGCGGTGCCGCGCTGCTGCGCGACCGCGCCGCGGGCCACCCGGCCGCGGACACCACCTCGTCCCCGCCGGTCGAACCGACCCCCGCCGACGCGATCGGGCCGGACGGCTGCCGCCCCGGCGAGGCGTGCCAGGTGCTGGGCCGCGCCGCCATCGGCAGCACCTACCTGGACCTGATCGGCGACCCGGGCGGGGTGTCCGGCCGGGTGCGCATCGGCGGCCCGACGACCAGCCAGGTCATCGAGGTCACCGTGACCGAGTCGCAGGTCACCCTGGGCCCGGACTCCCTGGTCTGCCGGGCCGCGGGCATCTCCGCCTGCCTGGTCCGCGGCGGCGGGGAACGCGGGGTGGTGGGGCAGGTCATCGTGGGCCGCTCGGGCAAGTGGAGCCCGGTGAACAAGGCCTTCTTCTCCGCGGCGGGGTCGCTGTCGCTGGGCGACGTCAACGGCGACGGCACCCCGGAGGTCCTGGCGGTGCAGTGCGACCGGGCGTGCCCGCGGGTGTTCGTGCAGGTCCTCACCCTCGCCGGGGACGAGCAGGACTGCACGCGGACCTACGCGCGGCCGGAGCAACTGCCCGGCTACCCGGCGGTGGAGGTCACCGCCTCCGCCCTGCGCGCCTGCCCGTGACCGGTCAGCGCCAGAGGTCGGTGACGCTGACGCCGACCTCGGTGAGCAGCGCACGGGTCAGCGGCAGGCTGATCCCGATGACGCTGGACGGGTCGCCCTCGATCCGCCGCACGAACCACCCGCCCAGGCCGTCGAGGGTGAAGGCACCCGCGACCTGGAGCGGTTCCCCGGTGGCCACGTAGGCGTCGATCTCGGCGGGCGTGGGGGAGTCGAAGTGGACGGTGGTGCTCTCGGCGGCGCTCGCGGTGCCGACCACCTCCCCACCGGCCAACCGCACGACGGTGTGCCCGGTCAACAGGTCACCGGACCGGCCCGCCATCCGCCGCCACCGCTCGGCGGCCACCCCGGGGCTGCCGGGCTTGCCGACCATCTCCCCGTCGAAGTGCAGCATCGAATCACAGCCGACCACGACGGCCTCCGGGTGCTCGACGGCGATGTCGGCCAGCACCGCGCGCACCTTCGCCTCGGCCAGCGCCACCACCAGCGCCTCCGGAGCCGGGTCCACCAACCCGGCCGCCACGGCGTCCTCGTCCACACCGGACACCCGGACGACGGGGTCGATCCCGGCTGCCCTGAGCACGCCGAGCCGGGCGGGGGACTGGGAGGCAAGCACGAAGCGCACGGCGGAAGGGTAATCGGTGCGGTCCGGGTGCCCGGGATCTAGGTGTGCTTCCTCCGGCTGGGCCAGACCTCGTGCTCCGGGTCCCACCAGAGCGCGTGGAGGGGCAGCCCTACCGGGTCTGCTGGTTCATCAGGAAGCTGGCGTCGACTGTGATTGGGTCGGTAAGGCGCCACGAGCGCCGTTCGAAGACCAGGTTGCCGGTGACGGTGAAGGGCAACTTGTTCGTGTGGGCGAAGATCGCCCACGTGTAGTCGTCACCACTCAACGGGATGTGGACCTTCCTGTCCCGCCCGTGCACCTCTGCGACCAAGATGATCGTGGACTCCTCCTGCTCGCCTTCAGCGGGCTCTTCCCTGGTGAGCGAGCGGACCTGTCCGATGAGGGTTTCGGTCCGTGGCGGTTCCTCCCGTCTGACCAGCCGCTCCCGTACACGTGGCAAGCCTGCCATCGCGTCCCGGTCCACCACGATCCGTGAGGTCGGCACGTTCGGGGGCGGTGCGGTGACTGCCCACCCGAACGACAGGTCCAGCTCCCGCAGCGTCCCGGTCTCGGTCAGGTCCTCCAGCGCCTCGACCAGGCTGGCGCTCAGGCCGTGTTCGGCAGCGTTCTCGGCGGTGCCTGCATCCCAGTTCAGCGACAGGTCGCGTGCTGCGTGCAGGCCGGTGGCCAGGGTCTCCATCACACGACGGGGGAAGGCGGCGGCAGGGGTGCCGTCGTCGTGATCGGGTTGTGAATCACCCAGGCGGGTGACCACGGTGAATACGAAGCTGCCACGCTTGGTGTGGCCGAGTCGGACATCGTCGTCGAGGAAGTCGTTCACGGTGCTGGAGCGCCTGCCGCGGTGCGAGTGCGTCGGATCGTCGGCGGTGGTCGCGGCGGCCTTCACCATCTTGAACAGGCCCTCGAGGGTCTTCTCGGCCTGCCGGAACGGGATGGTGCCGTCGAGCATCATCTGGTCGATGCGGACGAAGAACAGGTCGGCGCGTGTCGCGGCGATCTTCTCGGCCAGGTGGACGGGGTCCCAGTCGTAGACGGAGGCCAGTGATCGCAGGGTGTCGCGGAAGCGTTGGGCGAAGTCGATGTAGTCGGTGGCCAGTGGCAGCATGACCCGCGCCCGGTCGTGCAAGCGCCAGATCTGCCGGATGTCCGGAACCTGGGTCTCGAGCTGCCAGTCATTGGCGGCGAGGTACTGCTGAACGGCCGTGGGGTTGAGGCTCTCGGCGAGTTCGCGGTAGCTGTCGAGTGACGGGCTGCTCACCACTCACCTCCTTCGCCGATTTCCTGCATGATGCCCTTCAACCCCTCCACATCGAAGAGGTTACTTCTCGGTAGGTGCACTGTCTTGCTGGCTGCTCCGTCGGCCATATCACCCAGTAGGCGGGCGTGTTGCCAGTACATCCGGCTGTCGGTGGTGAGGCGCTCCTCGGTCAGGTCGAGCAGCAGTTCGTCGTCTCGGGGAATCAGCAGTACGCCGAGGAACGCCTCGATGTACCGCTTGGGGGTGGGTGAGCTTGGTGAACGGTTTGCGCTTGAGCGTCCACGCCAGGTGCTCGTCACCGAGCAGGTCACGTTGGGTCGTGCACTTGAGCTGGATCTCGATCTCCGGGCAGTACCACGTCTTGTACTCGGTCGATGATGCGATGGTGATGTCGACGCCGTCGTAGTCGGTTTCATGGCTCTTGATCGAGCATCCCGATGCGGCGGCGATCATCCTGACGAACGCCAGGCTGAACTGCTCCTGCCGCGCGGTCATGGGCAGTCCACCGTCGAGCGGTTCGCCTACGGCGGACGTCCTTTCCGTTCCCTCCAGATCGAACACTCGTTCGACTCTATCTGTTCTCGGGCGCTCATCGGATTGCCGTGCGCGAAGATCACCCGACCGTGCGATCAGACCGCGCCCTGGAGCGGCAGTCGCAGGGAGGTCTTGCTCAGGTCCACCGTCAGCCGGGGGTTGGTGCCCGCCGGGGTGATGTAGGGGCTGTCCGTGCTGCCGATGACCAGGGCGAGGCGGTGGCCGGGCTTGAGCGTGTGGTCGGTCGTGGCTAGCGGGAAGGTGATCGCGTACGGGGTGCCTGGGGTGAGGGTGCGGCGGGAGTCCAGGCCCGCGTGGTGGCCCAGGTCGGCCCAGCCGCGGGCGATGACGGTCTGCTGGCTGGTCGTGGTGGTGGTCCTGGTGTCGAGGTAGCAGGAGCTGTCCGACGGGGTCGACGGTCCCCAGCAGGAGCGGGTGGTGAGGTTGGCGATGCCCTCGCCGGGGTCTCGGGCGGCTCGGGTGGTGGTGGGGCCGTAGTCGACCAGGACCGCGGTGAGGCGGGCCGCCGTGGTGGAGGGGGTGGCGGTGATCGTGATCGACGGGGTGCCGGAGATGCGGGACTCGGTGGCCAGCGGGGCCGTGCGGTAGAGGACGCGCGCCAAGGACGTCGTGGTGGGGTTGGTGATCCAGGTGTACTCGTCGCTGCGGTTGTCGGTGAGGGACGCCGTGGTGCCGGGGGTGGGGGTGGGCGTGCCGAGGGTGCCGACGCCCGCGGTGGTGCCGGGGGTGGGGCGCAGCGTGGTGGGGGTGGTGGGCACCGGCCAGGCGGGGTCGTCGCGCCAGACGTCGGGGGCGGTTTCCACCGTGGACCGGGGTTCGTCCTGCACGCCGTTGTCCAGGCCGAGCAGGTAGTGGTCGAACCAGCGGTGCAGGGCGTCGACCCAGGCGGCGCGGCGGAAGTCGAACGGGTCGACGTGGCCGGTCTGCGACAGCCAGACCTTGCGCTCCACCGACGCGGGCAGCGCCGACCACCACTGGCCGAAGTTCAGCGCCTTCACGTTGAGGTCGTTGAGGCCGTGCACCGCGAACACGCTCGCGCGGACGTTCGCCGCACCGGCGACGTAGTCGCGGGCCCGCCACATCGGGGTCAGGTCGCCGCTGGCGGGGGCGCCCGCGGTCAGGGCGGACTTCACCGACGCGCAGCCCGCCGCGCCCTGCGCGTTCTCCACCACCCGGGCCAGGCCCGCCGGGTCGCCGGTGGGGAAGGTGGCGCCGGTGGCCCGGTAGTAGTCGTACCAGGAGCTGATGGCGGCGATGGGCACGATGGTCTTCAACCCCGCCACCCCGGTCGCGGCGACGCCGTTGGCGACCGTGCCGTCCCAGGACTTGCCGATCATGCCGACCGCGCCGGTGGACCACGACGCGGGAACGGGCGTGCCGCCGGTCACCGCCGAGTAGCCGGTGGCGCGGCCGTTGAGCCAGTCCACGACGGCCTTGGCCGAGGTGATGTCCGCGGGTCCGCCGACGTCCACGCAGCCGGTCGAGCGGCCGGTGCCCGCCAGGTCGACCTGCACCACCGCGTACCCGCGCGGCACGAAGTAGTTGTCCAGGAACAGCGGGAACGACGTCGGCCTGCCCGCGCTGTCGTAGGCCTTGCGCTGGCTCTCGTTGCCGCGCCCCAGCGACAGGTAGTACGGGCTGGCGTCCATGATCACCGGCACCCGGCCCGGGGCGTCCGACGGCCGGATGACGTCCGCGGCGACCCGCACCCGCTGCCCGTCCGGCGCGGTCAGCCCGGTGTCGACCCACACCGTCTCGCGGACCGCGCCCGGGTACGAGTACACCGGTTCGCTCGCGGTGACCGGCACCGCGACGCCCCGGAACTCGGGCACCGCCGTCGCCGGGACCAGCCCGGTGGTGGCGACCACGGCCAGGGTGAGCAGCGAGGTCCGGATCGTCATGCCCACGACGCTACGGAGTTCCCCGCCCGGGCGGCAGCCCGCGGTTTTCCCCGTTGCCGGTCGGCAGCCCGGCCGCGGCGATCACGCCCAGCACCAGCACCACGACCGGCAGCACCAGTGTGGCGCGGGTCGCGGTGGTGAACCCGAGGGCGAACGCGTCGGTGGCCAGTTCGCGCACCTTCTCGGCCACGCTGGGCGACCAGTCAACGGGGACGGCCGGGCCCTCACCGCCGAACTGACCGGCGGAGTCGGCCGCCTCGGTGATCCGGCGGACGAACTCGTCGGCGTAGCGCGGCGGCAGCACCCGCGCGTACTCCCTGGCCGCGTTCGGCATCGCCACCCCCAAGCCCACCTGGAGCAGCAGCCCGGTCGCCGCGCTGCCCAGCACCCCGCCGACCTGCCGGGACGTGTTGAACACCCCGGACCCGGCGCCCACCAGGTCCGGCGGCAGCCCGGCGGTGGCGGTCGCGGTCAGCGGCGAGAACACCAGCCCGATGCCGATCCCGGCCACCACCAGGCCCGGCACCAGCGCCCCCGGGTCGGCGTCCGGCGCGGCGAACACGGCCAGCACCGCCGTCCCCGCCGCCAGCCCGGCCAGCCCGGTGATGATCAGGTGCTTGCCGCCGACCCGGACCAGGGCCCGCCCGGCGACCAACGCGGCCAGCCCCGCGGCCACCGCCATCGGCAGGCACAGCAGCGCCGACTCCACCGGGTCCAGGCCCAGCACGGACTGCGCGTAGAGCACCAGCGGCAGGAACATCCCGGTGGTGGCGAAGCCGAGCGCCGCGTGCACCAGGTTCGCGTAGCCGAACGAGCGGTCCGCGAACAGCGCGGGCGGCACCAGCGGGTCCGGCCGGGGCACCCGCTGCCGGAGGGCGAACACCCCCAGCAGCAGCACGCCCACCCCGAGCACCGGCAGCACCCCGATCGGGCCGACGATCGCGCCCCACCGGTAGTGCTGCCCGTTCTGCAACCCGAACACCACCAGCCCCAGCCCGGCCGCGGCCAGCAGCGCCCCGGCCGTGTCGAACCGCATCCGGGTGCTCGGGCGCCAGTCCGGCAGCAGGAGCAGCGCCAGCACCAGCCCGACCGCGCCGATCGGCAGGTTCAGCAGGAAGATCGACGGCCAGCCGACGTGCTCCACCAGCACCCCGCCCAGGACCGGCCCGGTGATCGTGGCGACCCCGGCGACCCCGCCCCACACCGCGATCGGCGCCGCCCGCCGGTGCGGCGGGAACAGCCTGCTGATGAACGACAGCGTCTGCGGCGTCATCACCGACGCCCCGAGCCCCTGCACCGCCCGCGCCGCGATCAGCGACCCGGCCGAGGTCGACAGCCCGCACCACAGCGAGGCGCCGAGGAACAGCACCAGCCCGGCGACCAGCACCCGCTTGGGCCCGTACCGGTCGCCGAGGCGGCCGGTGACCAGCAGCGGCACCGTGTTCGCCAGCAGGTAGACGCTGTTGACCCAGATGACCTCGTTGAGG
The DNA here is from genome assembly GCF_003182415.1 of Actinokineospora spheciospongiae. Classification (NCBI taxonomy): domain Bacteria; kingdom Bacillati; phylum Actinomycetota; class Actinomycetes; order Pseudonocardiales; family Pseudonocardiaceae; genus Actinokineospora; species Actinokineospora spheciospongiae. Next base: position 505,911 of record NZ_QHCP01000003.1, read on the forward strand.
GTGGCGTCCAGCCCGGTCAGCACGGCCGGGATGGCGACGGTGACGATGGTCGAGTCCAGCATGACCATGAAGAAGCACGCGCACAGCGCGAACAGCGCCACCCACGGACCGCGGACCCCCGCCGCGCCCCTGTCCGTCATGCCGATCCCCACCCTGCCGATCCCCACCATGCCCCCTGAGACGTCGCGTGCCGCCGATGCGTTCACCGGACCTCGCACCCGGCGGTGGAGGCGACCGCCCACGCGTTGATCGGGCCGGAACCCGACCCGAAGTACCGCAGAAAGTACGCCCGGCACCGGCCGGAGCGCCAAAACGACCGCTGCCCCCGACCCTGGCGGGTCGGGGGCAGCGGGGTGGGTCGGTCAGCGGGGCTTCGCGGAAGCGCGCCAGGCACCCGCGCCGTGCCGCAGCGGGGCGCGGACCAGAGCCGCCTTGTCCGCCCACGCGCTCGGCGTCGGCTCGGGCTCCGGTTCGCCGCCCGCGGCGGCCGCGGCGGCGACCACCGCGGTCAGCGCCGCCAGCTCGACGTCGTCCGGGGCGCCCCGGACCACGTGCAGCAGCGGCTGCGGCGGGGTGCTCTCTGCGTCGGTCACAGCGGTCTCCTTACAGCGGGATGTTGCCGTGCTTCTTGGGCGGCATGCTCTCACGCTTGTCCTGCAGGATTCGCAGCGCGCGCGCCACGTTGCCCCGGGTGTGCGACGGCGGGATGACCGCGTCGACGTACCCGCGCTCGGCCGCCTGATACGGGTTGAGCAGGGTGTCCTCGTACTCGCGGTCCAGCTTGGCGCGCAGCGCGTCGACGTCCTCACCGGCGTCCATCGCCGCCTTGAGCGTGCGCCGGTGCAGGATGTTCGACGCCCCGGAGGCGCCCATGACCGCGATCTGCGCCGACGGCCAGGCCAGGTTGATGTCCGCGCCCAGGTGCTTGGAGCCCATCACGTCGTAGGCGCCGCCGAAGGCCTTGCGGGTGATCACGGTGACCAGCGGGACGGTCGCCTCGGCGTAGGCGTAGATCAGCTTCGCCCCGCGCCGGATGATGCCGTCGAACTCCTGGTCGGTGCCGGGCAGGAAGCCGGGCACGTCGACGAAGGTCAGCACCGGGATGTTGAACGCGTCGCAGGTCCGCACGAACCGCGCCGCCTTCTCCGAGGCGTCGATGTCCAGGCAGCCCGCGAACTGGGTGGGCTGGTTGGCCACCACCCCGACGCTGCGCCCCTCCACCCGGCCGAAGCCGACGATCAGGTTCGGCGCGAACAGCGGGTGCACCTCGAGGAACTCACCGTCGTCGATGACCCGGTTGATGACCTCGTGCATGTCGTAGGGCTGGTTCGCCGAGTCGGGGATCAGCGTGTCCAGCTCGTTGTCGGACTCGCCGAGGCCGTCGAGGACCGAACCCTCCTCGACGAACCCGGGGAACACCGGCGCCTCGGTGAGGTTGTTCGACGGCAGGAAGGACAGCAGCTCCTTCACGTAGCCGATCGCGTCCTCCTCGTCGGCGCCCATGTAGTGCGCCACACCGGACTTGGTGTTGTGCGTGCGGGCGCCGCCCAGCTCCTCCAGCGTCACCTCCTCGCCGGTGACGGTCTTGACCACGTCCGGGCCGGTGATGAACATCTGCGAGGTCTGGTCGACCATCACGATGAAGTCGGTGAGCGCCGGGGAGTACACGTGCCCGCCCGCGTTCGCGCCCATGATCAGCGAGATCTGCGGGACCACGCCCGAGGCCCGCACGTTGCGGGTGAAGATCTCGCCGTAGAGGCCCAGGGAGACCACGCCCTCCTGGATGCGCGCGCCACCGCCCTCGTTGATGCCGACGATCGGGCGGCCGGTCTTGATCGCCAGGTCCATCACCTTGACGATCTTCTCGCCGTAGACCTGGCCGAGCGAACCGCCGAAGACGGTCACGTCCTGGGAGAACACGCACACCGGGCGGCCGTCGACGGTGCCGTACCCGGTCACCACGCCGTCGCCGTAGGGCCGGTTCTTCTCCAGGCCGAAGTTGGTCGACCGGTGCCGCGCCAACGCGTCGAGCTCCACGAAGGAGCCCGGGTCCAGCAGCAGGTCGATCCGCTCGCGCGCGGTCAACTTGCCCTTGGCGTGCTGCTTCTCCACCGCGCGCGCGGACCCGGCGTGGATCGCCTCGTCGTCGCGCCGGTACAGGTCGGCCAGCTTGCCCGCGGTCGTGTGGAGGTCCGGCTCGTCCGCGGGGGCCTGGCCGATCGGCTCGGTCGCACTGCTCATGAGGCTGCACCCTAGCGACCCGGAGGCCGTCGCAGCAGTGCACGTAGGGGACGTCACGGTGTTGCGGACAACCTCTTGACCTCCAGCGCGGTGGAGGTAAGAGGCTGTGGGCGCCGCTCCCCGGGGCCCGCCCGTTCCCGCTCCGACCGGGTGGTCCCCGGGGGCGGCGCCGGGCCCCACCCCCGGCGCGGGGCGTCACCCGATCGGGACCGCTTCGGCGCGGGGCTCCCGGGACACGCCCTACGCTGCTCGGTATGTCCGAACTCGACGCCGAGGACCTCCGCGCGCACCTGCTCGACCGCTACGCCGAGGTCGACGTGGTGGCCGCCACCGGGTCGACCAACGCCGACCTGGTCGCCGCCGCCGAGCGGGGGGCGCCGGACCGCAGCGTGCTGATCGCCGAGGAGCAGACCGCCGGGCGCGGCAGGCGGTCCCGGACGTGGGTGTCGCCACCCGGCAGCGGGCTGTACCTGAGCGTGCTGCTGCGCCCCGACGGGGTGCCGGTCGCCAAGTTCGGCACCCTGGCCCTGGTGGCCGGGGTGGCGCTGGTCCGCGCGGCGCGGTCGGCGGGGGTCACCGCCACCCTGAAGTGGCCCAACGACCTGCTCGCCGGGACGAACCCGGCCAAGTGCGCCGGGGTGCTCGCCGAGGTCGTGACCACCGCCGGGGGACCCGCCGTGGTGCTCGGCATCGGCCTCAACGTCGGCCCGCTCGGCACCGCCGTCCCGGCCGGGCCGGGTGGACTGCCCGCGACCTCGCTGGCCCAGGAGGGCGGCGACCCCGACCGGGCCGCGGCGGCGATCGCCCTGCTGGGCGCCTTCGACGAGGCGGAGCGGGCGTGGCGCGCCGCCGGGGGCGACCTGGGCGGGGCGGGCCTGCTGGCGTTCTACCGGGCGCACTGCTCCACGCTGGGCAGGCGGGTACGGGTGGAGCTGCCCGACGGCTCCGAACTGCGCGGCCTCGCCGTCGACATCGACGCCGACGGGCAGGTGGTCGTGGACGTCGCCGGGACCCGCCGCCCGTTGTCCGCGGGCGACGTCGTCCACGTGCGCGACCTCGCCTGAACGACTTCCCGCCACCCCGGGACCCGGGGGCCGCCGCGCGGGTACGGTGATCGCGTCAGCAGCGACGACCAGGAGGACGACGTGGCGTACCCCGACGACCTGCTCAGCCAGGGCGAGCAGGTGGTGCTGCACAAGCACTCCCACTGGAAGATGCTGCTGCTGCCGTACTTCTGCCTGGTGGTCGTCCTCGGCGTGGGTACCTGGCTCGCCGTCCTGGCCCAGGACCTGGAGTGGGCCAACATCGCCTGGATCGTCATCGCCGCGCTGGCCGTGGTGCTCATCGCCTGGCTCTTCGTCGCCCCGTTCATCCGCTGGCGCACGACCCACTTCATCATCACCACCGACCGGGTGATGGCCCGGATGGGTGTCGTCAACCGCACCGGCATCGACATCCCGCTCTCGCGCATCAGCAGCGTCCGCTTCGAGCACGGCCTCATCGACCGGGTCGTCGGCTGCGGCACCCTGATCATCGAGTCCAGCTCCCAGGAGCCCCTGGAGTTCTACGACATCCCCTCGGTGGAGAAGGTCCACACCTTGCTCTACCGCGAGGTCAACGACAACCCGCACGACGACTTCGCCCGCCCCGCGGCCGACCTGCCCCCGCACGGCTACCCGGACCAGGGCTACGAGCCGCGCGGACGGCGCTGACATGGGGGCCAGGGACGTCGGCCTCCCCGACCGCGTACCGGCGCAGGGCCTGCCACCCCGGGTCACCATCTGGGAGGTCGGCGCCCGCGACGGTCTGCAGAACGAGCAGGCGGTCGTCCCGGTCGAGGTGAAGCTGGAGTTCCTGGCCAGGCTGGCGGCGGCGGGCCTGACCACGCTGGAGGCCACCAGCTTCGTGCACCCCAGGTGGGTGCCCCAGCTCGCGGACGCGGAGGAACTGCTCGCGGGCCTGGAGCCGGTCGAGGGCGTGCGCTACCCGGTCCTGGTGCCCAACGAGCGCGGGCTCGACCGGGCCCTGGCCGCCGGGGTACGGCACATCGCCGTGTTCGGCAGCGCCACCGAGACCTTCGCCAAGCGCAACCTCAACCGCACCCTGGACGAGCAGTACGCCATGTTCGAGCCCGTGGTCACCCGGGCCCGCGCGGAAGGCCTCGACGTCCGCGCCTACGTGTCGATGTGCTTCGGCGACCCGTGGGAGGGCCCGGTACCCGCGGCCCAGGTCGCCGCGGTCGGCGCCCGACTGGTGTCGATGGGCTGCTCCGAACTGTCCCTCGGCGACACGATCGGCGTGGCGACCCCCGGCCAGGTCGCCGCCGTGGTCGGGGAGGTCGCCGCCGCGGGCGTGCCCCTGGGGTCGGTGGCCGTCCACTTCCACGACACCTACGGCCAAGCCCTGTCCAACACCCTCGCCGCCCTGCGCCTCGGCATCACCACGGTCGACTCCTCCGCGGGCGGCCTCGGCGGCTGCCCCTACGCCGAATCCGCCACGGGCAACCTCGCCACCGAGGACCTGGTCTGGATGCTCGACGGCCTGGGCGTGCAGACCGGCGTCGACCTGGACGCCCTGGCCGACACCAGCGCCTGGATGGCCGGGCGCCTCGGCCGCCCCAGCCCGTCCCGCGTGGTCCAGGCCCTGCGCGGCTGAGGCCCGTACCCTGGACTCCACCCCCTCGTCTTCCGGAGGTGTCCACCTCATGGCCAGCGACGATGCGAGCTTGGGCGTGCGTATCAAGAGGATGCGCAAGCGTCGCGGATTCACCCAGGAGCAGTTCGCTGAGAAGGCTGACGTCAGCGTTGACCTGGTGCGCAAACTCGAACAGGAAGTTCGCCACACCGCCAGCATGAGTTCGCTGACGCGGATGGCCCGGGCCCTGGACATCGAGATCGCGCAATTGCTAGGCCAATCCGGGGCGATCCACGCCACGGTGGACGAACAAGCCGTCGGAATTCTGGCGATCCGGGACGAACTGAGCGCGCTCGACTACTTCCCCGGGCTGGGCGACGACAACGTTTTCAACGATCAGCCGCCGACTGTTGAACACCTGAGCGGCGCGCTCAAGGAGGCGGAACGAGTCAGGCAGCAGGGCAGCTTCGCCGAACTCGGGTCCATGCTCCCCGGTCTCATCGCGGAAGCCCGAGCCGCCACACAGGCTCTTTCCGGCGCCGAGCAGGTTGTCGCCTACGGGCTGTTGTCCGAGGTACTGCAAATCGCCTCCACCATGATGACGGGTCTCGGCAGGCCGGACATCGGGTACATCGGGCTCATCCGCGCCCAAGAGGCGGCAGCGAAGTCGAACAACGAGTTGTTGCACGCGATGAACGTGTCGGCCCTGTCCTGGGTGCTCTTCAAGCAAGGACGTCTCAACGACGCGGAGACGGCCGCTCTGCGGCAGGCCGCGTTCATGGAGCCGGACCTCCTTCGAGACTCGCCGCAGCGGATAGCGGTGTGGGGCATCCTGATGTTGCGGGCGGCCAGTGCCGCTGTCCGCGACAAGCAGATCGACCGCAGCAACGAGCACATGAACCTGGCCCGCACGGCAGCCGCCCGCATCGAACGCGACTACAACATCTACGCCACCCCGTTCGGACCGACCAACGCGGGCATCGCAGCCGTCAATGCGGCGGTCGAGAGCGAGCAGTTCGACAAAGCGCTGACCTTGGCGGCCGGCGTGCCGGGGAACGGCTGGGTGTCGCCGACCTGGAAATCGCGCCACCTGCTGGACGTGGCCATCGCCCACAGCGAGTTGGACCACGACGAGGCCGCTGTCGAACAGCTTCTCGTCGCGGAACGCACCGCGCCGGAGTGGCTGCGCTACCACACCCTCGGTCGACAGACCGTGCGCGAATTGGCCGAACGAGCCAAGCGACGACAAGCACCCATTCAAAGGCTGGCCGACCGCCTCGACATCGACCTGTGACGGCGCGTTTCCGGGTGGGCTGGGACGCCATGTCCTAGCCCACTTTTTCTTTCGTGGTGGCTGTGACGGCTCGTCACTTCATCGGAAGCCTCACTGCCGCAAGACTGCCGGGTAGGCACCCGGAGGCAACGCCCAACGCTTGTCGCGACCGTGGTGTCCGCTGGGGTCGGAACACAGACGCGAGGTGGCAATGGTGCGAAGTCTTCCGCTGGTGCGCTGGGGGACCAGCCCCTATTGGTTGGATCGCGCGCACGTGGTGTTGGACCGTCGTGCGATGGGCGGGTCGTTCGACATGCGGGGGCTGTGCCGGATACCCGTGGACACGGCGGCACCGTCACGACCGGAGGGCAAGCTCCTGTGCCCGGATTGTGCGATCGCCTTGGTGGCGGCCGCATACCCGGTTGCCGAGTTGAGCGGTCGACTGCCCTTGACCGGGTCCACCTGATCGAACTCATGCCCGTGGTGATTCCGCCGCTCTCCGAACACGAATCGATTCCGAGGAACAACGCCATGCCCGCAACCACCACGACGCAAGACCACGACGTCGTCCGGGCCAAGACCCTGCGCGGCCTGCTGCTCGCCCGCGAACTCGACGGCGCCCGGCGGGCGCGTGGGTTCACCACCCGGGCCCTGGCAGCCGCCATTTCGATGAGTCCGGCGATGGTGAACCGGGTGATGACGGGCCGCCGGGTACCGACCGCGCTGGAGGTCGGCGGTCTCTGCGCACTGCTCGACGTTCCCGCCGGGCGCCGTCCCACGCTCTACGAGTGGGCCAGGACCGCGGAACTCACCGAGTGGATCATTCGCCCGGGCGGTGGGAAGAACCCCCTTCGGGACATCGAGGGGCTCGCGGATGAGATCACCTGGTTCGAGCCCGGTCTGATCCCCGGTCCACTTCGGACAGCGGAGTACGATCGGGCCGTCGAACACGCCACGGGCGCGAATCCCCACTCCGACCCGGCGATCCGTGCGGCGGCGTTGCGCAACAGCCGGTTCTTGATCCACCCACGGGCTTTGGGCAATCCCGGTCTGCCCGAGCGCGACCACCGCGCACAACTCCTCCACCTCTTCCACGACCACCTGCCCAGGATTCGGCTGTTCCCCGACACCGTGGTGACCTGGCCTGGGTGCCGCGTTCTGGACGTCGCGCACTTTCCGCCGATAGTCCACCTCACCCACCACGACACCGATATCGTGCTGGAGAACCAGGGGCGCGCGGCTCACCTGCGGCAACTCGGCGGAATGGCACTGAGCGCGGGGGAGACGCGCGAGGCGCTGTTGCGGCAGGTCCAGGCTCGCCGCTGAACCGGGACCGGAGGTGGTGGGTGTGGAGCCGGAGTTGGTCGCGGACGAGGGGCACGTGCTGCTCTGGCGCCTGCCCGAGCCGGTGCTCGCCATCTCCTCCGGGCCGCTCGGCGGCGGCATCGGCGAGCGGCGCTGGGTCGTGAACGCGACCGTGCCGTTGAGCTACGACCGCGACGACCCGGAGGTCCACCTGCGGGAGATCGCCGACCGGATCGGGTTGCGCGGGGCCGGGTGCGGGCTGCTCACCGGGGTCGACGTCCGCCTGGTCCGGCACCACCGCGACGCGGGGGTCTCCGCCTGGGTGACCACCGGGATCGGGGACGCGCCCACCTGGGCCGCCGCTGAACCCAGCGGCGAAACGGCGCAGGCCGTCGGGACGATCAACGCGGTGTGCCTGCTCCCGGTCCGGCTGGTCGACGCCGCGCTCGTGAACGCCGTGGCGACGGTCGCCGAGGCCAAGGCGCAGGCCCTGGTCGAGTCCGGGGTGCCGGGGACCGGCACCTGCACCGACGCGACCGTGCTGCTGTGCCCCACCCGCGGTCCGGTCGAGCGGTACGGCGGGCCGCGGTCGGCGGTCGGGGCCCCGCTGGCGCGGGCGGTGCGGGCCGCCGTCGTTGCCGGGTTGCGCCCGCCGGGGTCGTCGCCGCTGTTCGGGCGGCGGTGACGGGGGTGCTGCGGCGCGGGCTCGAAGCCGTGCGGGTGGCGCTGGAGAATCACCGGCGCGGGGTGGAACCGGCCGCCCCCTCCACCCGTCCAACGCGTGACCGGGGACCGTGCAGGCGCCGACTACCCAGCGGAGGTGGCCGTGGTGGCTGACCACGCAGCGCAGGTCGAGGAACTCCTCGCCGACTACCGGCGCAGCCGCGACCAGCTCGCGGGGGTGCACACCGCGCTCGCCGCGATCAGCGAGTCCGCCACCAGCCCGTGCGGGCTGGTCACCGCCACCGTCTCCGCCCAGGGCGCGCTGACCGCGCTGACCATCGACGACGGCGCCTACCGCCGCTACCGGCCCGCCGAGCTGGCCACCGTCGTGGTGCGCACCACCGCGGCCGCCGACGCGCTGGCGGCGCGGGCGGCCGGGCACGTGGTGGCGCCGGTGCTGCCCTCGGGGACCGACCCGGAGGCGCTGCTGCGCGGCACCGCCGACCTGACCCCGGCCGAGGTCGCGCCGCCGCGCCCGGCCGCCGATCCCGACGACAGCTTCGAGCACGTGAGCTGGCTCGAGTCCGACTCGCCGAGGAGGGCCTGATGGCCGGGGAGGGCTTCCGCGCCGACGCCGACGCGCTGGCCGCGCGGGCGGGTCAGTTCGACGCGCTCGCGCAGCGGGCCGGGGCCATCCACCGCGACCTCGACGACGTGCTCAGCGCCGTCGGGGAGTGCTGGGGCGGCGACGAGGTGGGGCGCAGCTTCGCCTCCGGGTACCTGGGGGCCGCGCGGGACACCCTCGGCGACCTGGGTGCGTTGCCGGACAGGCTCGGTGACGTCGGCGGGCGGTTCCTCGGCACGGCCGAGGGCTACCGCGGTGGCGACGCCGACAACGCCAGGACCATCGGCTCAGCGGACGCGTAGGGGACCGGGATGGGAATCGAGCTGCCCGCCGAGCTGGTGTCGGTCGCCGCCGCCGCGGGGGTCGTCTGGCCGGAGGCCGACGAGGACAGGATGCGCCAGGCCGCGGGGGCGTGGCGCGAGGCGGGCGTGCGGATGGGCTCGCTCGCGGGCGACGCCGACGGCACCGCCCGCACCGCGCTGTCGAGCTTCGCGGGCGAGGCGGGCGACGCCGCGAACCGGCACTGGGAGCGGTTCGTCACCCCGGACACCGGGCACCTGACCGCGACGATCACCTCCTGCACCGCCAACGCCGACAAGCTGGAGCACGCCGCCCAGCAGGTCGGCGAGGCCAAGGTCGCCATCGTGCGCAACCTGGTGGAACTGGCCAAGAACACCGACGCCGCGCACAGCGCCGCCGCGGCGGGACTGCCCAACGCGCTGCTCGGCCTGGAGACGGCGCTGCGCGGCACCGCCGCCAACGTCGCCCACATCAAGGACACCCTGGTCGGCTCGGTGCTGCCCGGCACCGGCGCCGCGGGCTTCACCAACGTGGTCGACCCCAACCCGGGCGCGCCCGGCGGACCGATCGGTGCCAGCCTGCCCGCCCCGGTGCAGAACCTCGTCGGCGGCGGCAGCGCGGGCCAGGCCGGGCAGGGCCTGGCCGGGGTCGTCCCCGGCGTGGTGTCCGGGCTGACCGGGAACGGCGGCCCCACCGGGCTGCCCGTCGTCGACACCATGGTCAGGGGCGTGCAGCACGCCGTCGCGAACCAGGCGCTGCCCGTCCTCGGCGACAGCGGGCCGGGCGCCCCGGCCGGTGCGGGGGCCACCGGGGGCACCGGTCTGCCGCTGGTCGACAACCTGGTCAGCGGGGTCGACCACGCGCTCACCGGCACCCCGGCGGGCGGACCGGTCGGCGGCGCCCTCGACGGCGCGGGCCGGGTCGTCGACACGGCCGCGGGGGTGGTCGACACGGCCTCCGGCACCGTCGACAACGTCGTCGGCGCGCAGCCGGGGAGCGGGCCGCCGGGTCCGGTCGCGCAGGTCGTGGACAACACCGCGGGTGCGGTCGACCGGGGCACCGACCAAGCCGGTTCGCAGGCGGGGCACCAGCCACCGCCCGGTCGGGGGTCGTCCGGTCCGGTGCCGTCGGGCGCCGGTCCGCTGGCGCCGGTGGTCTCCGGGGCGGTGGACCTGCCCGGTCACGTCGCGGCCGAGCTGCCGGTGAACCACGACGCCGTGCGGGCCGCGTCCGCGGCGGTGCTCGACGCCCCGGCGCACGCCGCGGCCCCGGTTGCCGGTTCCGTGCCGCCCGCGCAGCAGAACCTCGGCGGTGCCTTCGCGGGTGGTGGTGCCGGGGCAGGCGGCGGTGGTGTTGGTGGTGGTGCTCTTGCTGGTGGCGGTGCTGTGGTTGGTGGTGCTGTCGGTGGCGGTGGACCGGTTTCCCCGGCTCCGGTGAGCGGGGGTCCCGGCGCGTCGGCAGCGGTTGTCGGGCGCCCGGCCGTCCCGGTTGCCGGGGCTGTTCCGGCTGCTGGAGCCGCCCTGGGTGGACCGGGTGCTTCCGGTGGTTCAGGTGGTCCCGGCGGTGGCTCCGGTGCGGCGGGTGGTGCTGCGACGGGGCGTGCCGAGCCGGGGGGAGCGCGCACCGAACCCGGGGCGAGGGCCGCCGCCGGTGCGGTTGCCGCGGCCGGTGGCGCGAGCGGTTCGGGCGGCGGTCGGCTGGCGGGCGCGGACCCGGCGGTGACCGCGACCGACCACGGCAAACCGGGCACCGCCAAGCCGGACAAGGCCACAGCGACCCCGGTCTCGCACCAACCCGACGAGGTCGGCGGCGTCGTGCCCGTCGGCATCCAGGGCGCGCTGGCGGGGCAGACCCCGCCGGAGACCCCGACCGACGCCCGGCAGACCAAGCTGGTCGACCTGCTCGGCGGCAGGCCCGCGGGCTCCGCCCCGACCGGCGGCCCAACCGGCAACCCGACCAGCAGCCCAACCGGCGACCCGGCAGGCGGTTCGACCAACAGCCCGAGCGGTGGCTCGGCGGGCGGTCCGGGTGGTGGGCAGGACGGCCGCGCCGCGGGGGCGCAGCAGCCCGCCGCCGGTGCGGCCGGTGGGCTCGCCGCCGCACCGGCGCCGCGGGCGGGCCGCGCCGACCAGGACCCCGCGCTCGCGTTGTTCCTGGTCGGCCTGTTCCCGCTGGGGCACCTGCCGGTCGCAGGCGCCGCGCCCGCCCGGCAGCTCGCCGCGCCGCCCGTGGAACTCGACTACGCGGCGGGTGGCCGGTTCGCGCCGGACGACCACCCCCGGTCCGACCTGATCGACCTGACCACCCGGATCTCGTCCCCTGCACCCACCGCTCCCACCGTCCCCGCCGGTCATCTCGCCGACGGGTACGACCCGCTCGGCGGTGAGCACGAGCGGGACTGGGACCGCCGGTTCCTGGTCCGCCCGTACGACCCGAACGACCCGGCGTCCGCGACCGAGTACGCCTGGCCGCCCGGGGAGGTCTTCCCCGAGGGCGGGGTGGCGGCCGGTGAGCCCGACGTGCTCGCCGTGGGCACCGTCGTCGACCGGTTCGGCACCGCCGAGGGGCGGGTGTTCGCCGCCGGTGGCACCCCGTTCGCCCGGCGCTCGCTGCCGCCCGCGCTGCTCACCGCCGGGTACCACCGCTACCGGGTGCTGCGGCCGCTGCCGGTGTGGCGCGCGGTGTCGGCGGCCTGGTTCGCCCAGCCCGGCGGCGGTGACCGCCTGCGCGCCACCCGGTCCGCCGCCGACCTGGTGGCGCTGGGCTACCTGGTCGACATCACCGAGGAGGTCCGGGCGTGAACGCCGAGTCCGTCGTGGAGCTGCTGGCCGCCGTGGGCGTTCCGGCCGGGGTCGTCTCGGTCGGCGTCGAGGCCGACAACACCTGGTGCCTGGTGGCCGATCCGGACCCGGAGACCCCCGGGTGGGAGGTGTTCTGGCGCGAGCAGGGCAACCGCTACGACTGGGCGCGGTTCACCAGCGAGCAGGTCGCCTGCCACTACCTGTTCGGCAGGCTGACCTGGTCGCAGGTCGTGCGCGGGGTCGTCGGCGTCCTCCCGGTCGCCGGGGAGACCGGCGGTGGCGGGGCCGCGGAGCCCGAGACCGGGCGGGTTCCGCCGGTGGTCGACGAGGCCGCGCCGAAGGACTAGCCGCGCCGAAAGGACTGCCGCAGGCCTAGTCGCGGCGCAGGACGTCCAGTGCGGCGTCGTGCAGGTGGCCGTTGGAGGACAGGGCCGTGCCGCCGTCGAACCGAGCGATCCCGCCAAGGTCGGTGAACCGGCCGCCCGCCTCTTCCACCAGGACCTGCAGCGGCGCCACGTCCCACGGGTTCACGATGGGTTCGGCGGCCAGGTCGATCGCGCCCTCGGCGACCAGGCAGTGCTGCCAGAAGTCGCCGAACGCCCGGTTCTCCCAGCACGCGTCCACCAGGGCCAGGTAGTGCTCGCGCGAGTGGTACTCCGTCCACGTGCCCAGGTGCGTGGTCGACAGGTAGGCGTCGCCCAGGTCGCGCACGCCGGACACGGTCAGCCTGCGCGGTTGCGCGCCGTCCTGCCCCAGCCAGGCGCCCTCGCCGCGGGCGGCCCACCAGCGCCTGCCCAGGGCGGGTGCGCTGACCACGCCGACCGTCGGCGCGCCGTCCTCCACCAGGGCGATCAACGTGGCCCAGGCGGGGACGCCGCGCAGGAAGTTCTTGGTCCCGTCGATCGGGTCGAGCACCCAGACCCGGCCCGCGCCGACCTCCCCGCCGCGCTCCTCGCCGAGCACCGCGTCGCCCGGCCTGGCCTCGGCGAGCAGGGCGCGGACGGCGTCCTCGACGGCGGTGTCGGCGTCGGTGACGGGAGTGCGGTCCGGTTTGCGCTCGACGGTGAGGTCGGCCGCGCGGAACCGCGAACGGGTGATCCCGTCGGCCGCGTCGGCGAGCCGGAGGGCGAAAGTGAGGTCGGCTGACACGGCAGCGATGGTGCCACGCCTACGCTGTGTCCTGTGAGTGTGGTGCTGCTGGCCGAGGACGACGCGGCCATTGCCGATCCCCTGTCCCGGGCGTTGCACCGGGAGGGCTACGAGGTGCACGTCGTCTCCGACGGCCAGAGCGCGCTGGAGACGGCCTCGACCGGCGTGCCCGACCTGCTGGTGCTCGACCTGGGATTACCGGGCCTGGACGGCTTGGACGTGTGCAGGCGGCTGCGCGCCGCCGGTCGCGGAATCCCGGTCCTGATGCTGACCGCGCGCGCCGACGAGGTCGACTTCGTCGTCGGGCTGGACGCGGGCGCCGACGACTACGTGGCCAAGCCGTTCCGCCTGGCCGAGCTGCTGGCCCGGATTCGGGCACTGCTGCGCCGCCAGGCCCCGGGCGCCATCGACGTCAACGGGGTGCGGATGGACCTCGCCGCCCGGGTGGTGACCGTGGACGGCGCGGAGGTCACCCTGGCGAACAAGGAGTTCGAGCTGCTGCGGGTGCTGATCCAGCGCGCGGGCCAGGTGGTGACCCGCGAGGAGATCCTGACCGAGGTGTGGAGCGACCCGGAGCTGAAGACGTCGAAGACGCTGGACATGCACATGTCGTGGCTGCGCCGCAAGCTCGGCGAGGGCGGTCCCCGCTTCTCCGAGCGGCGCATCGCGACCGTGCGCGGGGTCGGTTTCCGCTTCAACGCGGAGTGACGTGCGCCGCCGCATCCTGCTCGCGATCCTGCTCGCGGTCACCGTCACCGCCTGCGCCCTGGGCATCCCGCTGGGCTACACGGCCCTGCAGGTCGTGGAGAGCCTGACCAAGGAGGACCTGCAGACCCGCGGCCAGCAGATCGCGGCGACCCTGGACGACGAGATCGCCAACGGCCGCCGCGTCGACCTGTCCAAGGTGCAGCTCGCGGTGCCGCCGGGCGGGCGGCTGGTGGTGTCGATCCCCGGCGAGGGCGAGCGCAGCTACGGCGCCCCGCTGGTCGAGGACATGGTGACCACCGACGAGCTGTCGATCGTCGGGCAGGGCCGGGTCCGGCTGCTGCTCGACGCCGGGCCGCTGCGGACCAGGCAGACCCAGGTGACGGTGCTGGTGTCGCTGGTGGTGGTGCTGACGATCGCGGCGGGCACGGTGGTGGCGATGGTCACCGCGCGCAGGCTGGCCCGGCCGCTGCGGCACGTGGCCGAGCGCGCCACCCGGCTCGGGGCGGGCGACTTCCGGCTGGACCGGGCCCGCTACGACCTGTTCGAGCTGGACATGGTCGCCGAGGCTCTGGACGCTTCGGCGACCGCGCTGGCCCAACTGGTGCAGCGCGAGCGGGACCTGGTCGGCGACGTGTCGCACCAGCTGCGCAGCAGGCTGACCGCGTTGCAACTGCGGCTGGAGGCGCTGACGTCCATCCCGGACGCCGACGCCGCCGCGGAGGCCAGGGAGGCGCTGGAGCAGGCCGAGCGGCTGGCCGACGTGCTCGACGAGCTGCTCGCCGCCGCCCGCGAGGCCCGCGCGGTCGGCGCCGAACCGGTGGACCTGGCCCAGGAGCTGTCCGGGCTGGTCGAGGAGTGGCGCGGGGTGTTCCGGTCGGAGGGGCGGGCGCTGCGGGCCCGGTTGGCCCCCGGTCTGCTGGCCAGGGTCACCCCGGCCCGGCTGCGCGAGGCGATCGGGGTGCTGCTGGACAACGCGCTGCGCCACGGCGCGGGCACGGTCACCCTGGCCGCCCGCACCGGCGACCCGGCGCGCGCCGACACGGTGGTCATCGAGGTCAGCGACGGCGGGGCGGGGGTGCCCGACGAGCTGGCCCCGCACATCTTCGACCGCGGCGTGTCCGGCGCGGGTTCCACCGGCCTCGGCCTGGCGCTGGCCCGGGCGCTGGTCGACTCCGACGGCGGCAGGCTGGAGCTGTCGACGGCCCGGCCGCCGACGTTCACCGTGTTCCTGCCGGTGCCCAAGGCGGGCAACGTGCGCGGGGTGAAATGGCCGGCGGAACGCTCGCCCCGCTAGTTCAGCGCGCTCGCCCCCGCTGGTTCTTGTCGGCCCCGCTCAACGGCGGTGTTCCAATTCATCCGGGAAGACCCATTTGCGGAATGCCCAGAAGCGGAAGAACATCGCCAGCAGCATTCCGATGATTGAACCGCTGGCGAAGTCGGCGATCTCCTGCACCGCCCGGGTGACGTTGGGCACCTCGAGGTCGAGCACGTAGCGGGAGACGAATGGCGGGATCAGGTTGATGCCCACGCCGATGCCGCTGATGAGGAAGAACAGCGCCGCCTCGTGCCTGCGCTCCCGGCCGCCGCGCATCCGGAACGACCACTCGCGGTTGAGCACGTAGGACGCGATGGTGGCCACGATGATGGCGATCGCCTTCGCGGTGATCGGCTTGTCGGCGAGCACGGTCAGCTTGAGGACGTACCAGATGACGTTGTCGATGATGAACGTCGTGCCGCCCACCACCGCGAACTTGAGCAGTTCGCGGTGCTTGAGCAGCAGGTTTCGCAGTGGCGCAGGCAGCACGCCCAACACCGACTCGACTACGGTCACCGGCGCAGTCTAGGCGAAGGACCTGCGGTTACGCCGCCCGTTCGGTGTCGCCGGCGGGGCGGACCGCCCGCAGCGGGCGCACCCGGGCCTCGGCGTCGGGGAACACCCACTTCTTGAACGCCCACCACCGGAAGACCATCGCCAGGGCCGTGCCCAGCACGATGCCGAAGCCGAAGTCGGCGACCTCCTGGGTGATCAGGGTCACGTTGGGGACCTGGAGGTGCAGCGCGTAGCGGGACAGGAACAGCGGCAGCGAGTTGATGCCGACGCCGATGCCGCTGATGAGGAAGAACAGCGCCGCCTCGTGCCTGCGCTCCCGGCCGCCGCGTTCCCGGAAGGACCACTCGCGGTTGAGCACGTAGGACGCGATGGTGGCGACGATGACCGCGATGGCCTGCGCGGTCACCGGATTGCGGTTCAGCACGGTGAATTTGAGCACGTAGTTCACCGTGATTGTCACGATGAAGCAAATACCGCCGACGACCGCGAACTTGAGCAGTTCCCGGTGCCTGACCAGGATGGCCCGCACCGGTTCCGGGATTCGGGCGAGCGCATTCTCGACAAAGGCCATGGCGGCGGAGTCTATCCAGGATGGACGCCCGGTGTCCCGCTGCCCGGCTCCGGTGTCCGGTCCGACCGGTTCGTCGGGACCGACCACGACCACCACGGAATCCACGCGACCGCGCTGTCCTTCGCCGTGCCCAGGACCGCCGTCACGGTGATCGAGCGGTCCTCCCAGCCGGGCGGGTGCGTGTACGCGACCAGCGCCAGGGTCGAGCCGGGGGCGAGCGGGCCGCGGGTGGTGCAGGTGGAGCGCTCGTGGGCGCGGGTGCAGTCGACCGGGGTCGCCGACGTGACCCGGTGGACCAGGCGGTCGAAGCTGATGGTGACCGGTTCGCTGCTCTCCCCGGTGTTGAGCACCCGCACGTCGAGCGCCGGTTCGCCGTGCGGGAAGCCGGGGCGGGGCGCGGCAAGCACCCGCACGGCGTCCTTGAGCGCGGGCGGGGCGACCCGCACCGGGATGCTGAAGCTCGTCGGGGCCACCCCCTCGGCGGTCACCGAGCCGGTGATCACGCCGTCGCGGGCACCGGGGTCGGCCACCACGGTGAAGCTGAACGACGCGGTCTCCCCCGGGGGGATGCCCGCGCCGGTGCAGGTGATCGTCCCGGCGCCCCCGGGGCAGCGCACCGCCAGCGCGCGCTCGGCGACGGCGCGGACGCCCTGGGGCAGCCGCAGGACCGCCGTCACCGGACCGGACGTCCTGCCGCCGGTGTTGCGCACGGTCATGACGATGTCGGCGGGTCGCCCCGGCACCAGGACCGGTGGGGCGACCGGGCCCGCGGCGTCGAGGACCGGTGTGGGCGCCGGGGGCGGCGCCTGCGGCGGGTTCGGCACGGGCGCGGGTGCCGGTGCGGGTGGCGGCGGGGGCGCCGGGGTCTCGGCGGCGGGTGGTGCGGGCGGGTCGGCGGCCGGTGGCCGGGGTGCTGGTGGGTCGGCGGGTGCCGGTGGTGCGGGCGGGGCCGGGGGGACCGGCGGGGCGGGGGTCGGGGCGGGTGCCTCGGCCACCGGCTCGTCGGCCAGGGGGACCTGCTGACCGGAGGGGCCTGCCAGCAGCCCGGCGACCACGGCCGCCGCCACGGCGGCGGCGGACACGCTCGCCACCACCCCCTGGCGCACCGCCGACCCCGCCGCCGCGCCACCGGCTCCGCCCGCGCCTGTCGCCGCGCCGCCCGCGGCCGCCCCGGCAGCCGCCGCCGCGCTGCCCGACGCCGCGTTGGCCGCCCCGGCCGCCGCCGCGGCGGCGCCGCCCGCGGCGGTGAGGCCGGTCGTGGCCGAGCCGGAGAGGTAGGCGGCGACGGCCAGCGGGCCCAGGACCAGCGGGGCCACCCCGGCGCGCAGGCCGCCGTTGACGTCGGCCAGCTCCGCCGCCAGCGCCCGGCAGCGGTCGCACTCGTCCAGGTGCGCCTCGACCTGCGCGGTCTCCCGCTTCGCCAGGCCGCCGCGGACCCAGGTGCCCAGCCGCTCGGCGGTGGCGTGGCAGTGCTCGTCGCTGGTGGAGGCCAGGTGGACCTGCAGGTACGCCTGCCGCAGGCCCTCGCGGGCGCGGTAGGCCAGCGCGGAGACCCCGTTGGGCGTCAGGCCGAGGACCGGCGCCACCTGGGCCGGGGACTGGCCCTCGATCTCGGTGTGCCAGAGCACGGCCTGCCACCGCTCCGGCAGCGTGCGGAACGCCCGGGCGGCGAGCGTGCGCTCCAGCCCCTCGACGGCCGTGTCGGCGAACGGCACGCTGACCGCCTCCGGGTTGACCCCGCTGGCCTGGGTGACGTCGTCGACCAGGTCGACGCGGCGGTCGCGGCGGGTCTTGTCGTAGGCGGTGTGGCGCAGCGCGGTGAGCAGGTAGGCGCGGAACGCCGAGTCGGGGCCGCGGCCCTGGCGCAGGGTGGCGAGGACCTTGGCGAACGCTTCGGAGACCAGGTCGTCGGCCTCGACCGACGAGCGGGCGAGCTGCCTGGCCAGGTTGCGGGCGGCGCCGACGTGCCGCTCGTAGAGCGGCCCGTAGGCCGCGGTCCGCCCGTCGCGGACGGCCTCGATCAGCTCGGCATCGCTCGGGCCCTCCAGCCCGGCAGGCACGGTCGACACGGCCTCCCCCTTCGCCACCGCGGGTCAGTGTGACGGACGCGCGCGCCCGGCGGCATACGCCCACCCGATGGTGTGATCGCGTCACGACCGGCCCACCGGCGCGTTTCCCCGTCGTCGACGGCGAGAGGACCACTCCATGGTGGTGCGGGAGACCGGGATCGGGGCCGCGGACCTGCGGTCCCGCTGGCGCGCGGCCAGCCTGGCGGCGGGCTGGCGCTACCCGAGCGACTGGGCGACCGCCGAGGTCGACGCGGTCTGCCGGGCCGCCGCCGCGGGCACCGACCTGGCCGCCCCGCTGGCCGCGCTCGGCCGGGCGCGGGCGCACGGCGGCGCCTGCCTCGCGGAGACCCTCATCGACCTGGCCGCCCTGCACGCGGTGCTCACCGTGCCGGACGGCCTGGTCGCCCCGAACCCGGACGCGCTGCCGGTCGCGTTCCTGCGGCCCGCCGCGGAGGCGTGGGCCGAGGCCGCCACCCTGCCCGGCCGCACCGCCGACCCGCTGACCGGCCTGGCCACCCTCGACTACCTGCGGGTCCGCCTCGGCGAGGTCCA
Organism: Actinokineospora spheciospongiae; assembly: GCF_003182415.1. Classification (NCBI taxonomy): domain Bacteria; kingdom Bacillati; phylum Actinomycetota; class Actinomycetes; order Pseudonocardiales; family Pseudonocardiaceae; genus Actinokineospora; species Actinokineospora spheciospongiae. Next base: position 524,633 of record NZ_QHCP01000003.1, read on the forward strand.
CCGGCACGCGGGCAGGCACGGCCTGGCGCCGGACTGGATGGCGCTGCTGGTGGTGACCATCGACCTCAGCGCGGTGGTGGGCTGGTCGCGGCTGGTGGCGCAGGTGCTCGTCGCCGACGCGCTGCGGGAGGTGTTCGACGGCGGCGAGACCGTCGCCACCCTCGGCCCGTCGACCGCGGTCGTGCTCGCCCCGCGCGAGCCCGACCTGGGCGACCGCGCCATCGCGGCCTGGCGGCTGATCGCCGACCGGCTGGCCGCGGACCCGTCGCTCGTCGCCGCCCGCCTCGGGGCCCGGGTGGAGCGCCTGCCGGGGACGGAGGTCGAGGCGCTGCGCGTGCTGCGCGAGGTGGCCCGCGCCTGACCGGGGACCTCACACGGGTTTCACGTGAATCCTCGGGCGCGTCGGTCGGGGATCGGGGCCGTGGTTTGCTGTGCGCGTGACGGAGCAGGCCGAGGGCGTCGGGGCGCCGCCACGCCCGCGCCGGGCCGCGTTGTCGGTGTTCCCCGCGCTGTGCGTGGTCGCCGGGATCGTGGGCTGGGCGCTGGGGTGGCACCTCGGGGTCGACAACGCGGTGTACCGGTCGGGCGCGGTGGCGCTGCTGCACGGCGAACCCCTCTACGACGCCATGTCGCTGAGCGCGGAGCCGTCCTGGGCGCGGCTGCCGTTCACCTACCCGCCGACGGCCGCGCTGCTGTTCATCCCGCTGGCGCTGGTGCCCACGCAGGTGGCCTGGGGCATCCTGGGGGCCATCACCGTCGCGTCCCTGACCGCGGTGGTCCGGCTGTCGATCGCCGCGCTGCCGGACCGGCCGCGGTGGATGGACCCCGACCGGACCACGGTGGTGCTCGGGATCGCGCTGCTCGGCCTGGAACCGGTGTGGCGCACGCTGTTCCTCGGCCAGATCAACATGATCCTGATGCTCCTGGTCGTGGTGGACGTGCTGGTCCTGGGCGCGCGCGGCAACCGGTTCGGCGGGGTGCTGGTCGGCGTCGCGGCGGCGGTGAAGCTGACGCCGCTGATCTTCGTGGCGCACCTGCTGGTGATCGGCCGCCGCTGGGACGCCCTGCGCGCGGTGGTCACGTTCCTGCTGCTGCAAGCGGTGATGTTCCTCTGGGTCCGGCACGACGTGGTGGAGTTCTGGGGCACCGCGGTGCAGGACCCGCAGCGCATCGGCCCGATCTACTGGGCGGGCAACCAGTCCCTCAACGGCCTGGTCCTGCGGCTGACCGACAACGCCGACTGGTCCATGCGGGTGGTCGTCCCGATCGCCGTGGTGCTCGCGGTGCCGTGCGCGCTGTGGGTGCGCGGGCTCCGGCCGCTGCCCGCGCTGCTGGTGACGGCGTTCCTCGGGCTCCTGGTCAGCCCGGTGTCCTGGTCGCACCACTGGGTGTGGGTGGTGCCGCTGCTGGTGTTCCTGCTCTCCCGGATCGACGACCCGCGCGACCGGCGCGCCTGGTGGCCGGTCGCGGCGGTGGTCCTGGTGTTCGCGAGCTGCGTCCTGCTCGCCATGCGCAACGGCCTGGCCGTGGAGTTCGAGTGGACACCGCCGGAGTACGTGATCGGCAGCGCCTACCTGCTGGTGCCGCTGGTGGTCGGGGCGATCGCGCTGGTCAGGCGGGTCCGGGCGGCTCGCGGGTAGCTGGGTAGAGTCCCCTGCTCGTGGACCCACGCACCGGTTTCCCCGTGGTCGGGATGGTCGGCGGCGGTCAGTTGGCGCGGATGACGCACCAGGCCGCCGTGACCCTCGGCCAGTCCCTGCACGTGCTCGCCGTCTCCGCCGACGAGCCCGCCCCGCTGGTTACGCCGAACACCACCCTCGGCCACCACACCGACCTCGACGCCCTGCGCGGCTTCGCGGCCACGGTCGACGTGCTGACCTTCGACCACGAGCACGTCCCCACCGAGCACCTGCGCGCCCTGGTCGCCGACGGCGTCGAGGTCCGCCCCGGGCCGGACGCGCTGGTGCACGCCCAGGACAAGTTGGTGATGCGCCGCAAGCTCGCCGACCTCGACCTGCCGGTCCCCGCGTTCGCCGAGGTCACCGCCGCCGACGACCTGGTCTCCTTCGGCGACGCCCACGGCTGGCCGTGCGTGCTCAAGGCCGCCCGCGGCGGCTACGACGGCCGCGGCGTGTGGATGGTCGCCGACGCCACCGAGGCCGCCACCCTGGTCCCCGAACTCCTCGCCGCGGGCACCCCGCTGCTGGCGGAGGAGAAGGTCGACATGCGCCGGGAACTGGCCGCGCTGGTCGCCCGCTCCCCGTTCGGCCAGGGCGGCTGCTGGCCCCTGGTGGAGACCGTCCAGGTCGACGGCATCTGCGTCGAGGTCCTGGCGCCCGCCCCGGACGTGTCCGCCGAGCAGTCCGAGGCCGCCCAGGACCTGGCGCTGCGCATCGCGGACGAACTCGGTGTCGTCGGGGTGATGGCGGTCGAGCTGTTCGACACCCCCGGCGGCCTGGTCGTCAACGAACTCGCCATGCGCCCGCACAACTCCGGGCACTGGACCATCGAGGGCGCCCGCACCTCCCAGTTCGAACAGCACCTGCGCGCCGTGCTCGACTACCCCCTGGGCGCCACCGACCCGGTGGCCCCGGCGGTGGTCATGGCCAACGTCCTCGGCGCCCCGACCGCCCCCACCATGGCCGTCGACGAGCGCCTGCACCACCTCTACGCCCGCTACCGCGACGCGAACGCCCACTTCTACGGCAAGCAGGAACGCCCCGGCCGCAAGGTCGGCCACGTCACCCTCCTCGGCGAATCCCTGCCGGAACTGCGCACCCGCGCCAAGCTCGCCGCCCACTGGCTGTCGCACGCCGAATGGCTCGACGGCCACGAGATCCACTAGGAGCACCGGATGACTGACCTGGCGCCGCGAGTCGGCCTGATCATGGGCAGCGACTCGGACTGGCCGGTCATGCGACTGGCCGCCGAAGCCCTCACCGAGTTCGACGTGCCGCACGAGGTCAACGTGGTCTCCGCGCACCGCACCCCGCAGCGGATGCTCGACTACGCCACCTCCGCCGCCGACCGCGGCCTGCGGGTGATCATCGCGGGGGCGGGCGGGGCCGCGCACCTGCCGGGCATGGTCGCTTCGGCCACGGTGCTGCCGGTCATCGGTGTGCCGGTGCCGCTGAAGTACCTGGACGGGATGGACTCGCTGCTGTCGATCGTGCAGATGCCCGCCGGTATCCCGGTGGCGACGGTGTCGGTGGGCGGGGCGCGCAACGCCGGTCTGCTGGCGGTGCGCATCCTGGCGGCTGCGGACGAGGGGTTGCGGGAGCGGCTGGCGCAATTCTCCCGGGACCTGGAGGCGATGGTCCTGGAGAAGGACGCCAAGCTGCGGGCTTCGCTGTAGGGCTCTTGGAGGAGCCGGGATTTCGTGGTGCCCGGCGGATCTGCTTGGTCGGAATTGCTTCCCGCCAAGCAGATCCTTCCGATTCCGGGAGCGCACGGGTGTGTCAGAGCACCGACCTCAGGACAAGCCCCGCGATCTCGCCGCGTTCGCTGTCGCTGTCGCCGTAGTCGGTGTAGTCCACCTTCTGTTCGCCTGCTGCCCCGGTGTCTTCCCTCGTGGTCGGCTCGTCCCACGCCACCACCCTGGGTGCGGCGGAACTCCCGATGATGACGCGGTGCTCCTGTGGCAACTGCGGCAAGTCCTTGACGTTGCCACTCGCCATGAGGCCCTGGTTCTCCGTCAACTCGTCAAGCGCGAACTCGAAGACTCGGACCAGCGTCCGCACAGCCTCCAACTCGATCGACAGCCGCACCCCCAAACCCGCGTGCAGGTTGCCCAAGGTCACGTCCAGGTAAGTTTCGTTGACCGAGAACTCGACCGGCCCTTCGATGATCTCCACGAGAAGTCCGGCGCTGATCGGTTTTTCTGGCACGGCATTTTCCTTAATGAGGCTCAGCGGTCGACGATCGTGCAATCGCCCAGTTCTCGAAGCAGCTTGGATGCGACAGTCCACCGGATCGCCGGGCTGTCGAAGGCCACAGCCTGATCGGTCGCAGGCCAGGGCAATGGTCTCCCTGCTCGATAGACCAGCCCTTGCACCCCGTACTCAGGCCAGTGCCGGACCCGCAGGGCGACGTGGCCGCGCCTCAACCGTGGGCAGGCGGACACCGACCACCGGGCACACGGCAGGCATATGGGGGGGGTCGGCCGCCACGAGGTTGTCAGGCCAGTCGGGTGAGTCTGTGATCGTGTCGCTGAGCAGCCACAAAACGCCGTCCTCGGTCTCATCGGCAGGGCCTGCGCACACCTGGCACAGCAGTCGCCGCATGGCACGCCTCTGCCGGTGGGTGTGGATGTCGGCGAACTGCGGGGTGCCCCGTCCGGGGCAAACCGTCACCCGATCCCACAGGACGCCCTGCTTGTCCCGATCAGCCAAGATCTCGTCCCAGTAAGCGATTCCACGTCCGGGGCGCTCGATGACCCTGGGAGGTTCGGCCGTCTCCCGGGACCACGTCGCCACGTAGGGAACGGCAGGGGTGGACGGCGGCCTCATGCCTTCGTCAGTCTTGAGCCGGGTTCGCCCGACGGGCATGGTTGTCAGTGTTTGGGCGCCCGCGATCGACGGTCTTGTACCCATGAAAGTCTCCCCTGTGGTCTCGCATCGGCTGGGCGGTCACCGGCCGCCAACTTTGGTGCCGACCGGCCTCAACCGGCGGATTTGCCGACTACTGAAACGGTAGGGGATGTCACTACGCGTGAGTGTCAGTAAAAGTGTCAATCTGTTCAGGTGGGCTGGCTCGGTACGCTAGACCTTGGACGTCCCCGATCGGGAAGGTCGCCATGTCGGACCACAACGTCGCTCACAACATCAAGATGGGGCGTGCCGCACGCAGGTGGACGCAGCCCCGCTTCGCCTCGCTGATCGACTTCTCCGTCTCCACGGTCAGGAAAGTCGAGCAGGGGGTCATGCCGCCGTCGCCTGGATTCATCGCCAAGGCGGCCAAGGTCCTCGAAGTCTCCCCTGAGCAACTACAGGGCATACCGTTCCTGGACACCATCAACCAGGACGGTCCGCTCGTCGGGATGGTCGACCTTCGCGCAATCCTCGCCGAGGGCAACTACGTCCGAGCGGAAGAACCCGATCCGCTACCGCAGATGGTCGCTGAACTCGACCATGTCAAAACCCTCTACCGCAATGACAGGGGCCGTCAAGCCCTGGCAGCGCTTCCCCAGCTCATCCGCAAGTTCTACGGCGCCCTGCGCGATGCTTCCACCGATACCGGGCGCGGGCGGATCTTCTCGCACCTCGCTGCCTGCTTCGTCACCGCCGAATGCCTGTGTCGCCGGTTCGGGTTCATGCACTTGGCCGCCCCCGCGCTCGACCGCCTGGAATGGGCGGCGGAGCAGGCCGACGACCCGCTCTACGCCGCCAAGGCCAAATTCCAGCGCTGCCGGATCTTGATGTACCTCGATTCGATTGACATCGGCCTCGCGCTCGCCGAGCAAGGTGTGGACCTCGTCGCGGGTGACGACGAGCCCGCCTTGGCGGTCCGTGGCTACGGGCACCTGTGCGGCGCCATCGCTGCCGCCCGGGGGCGACGACCCGACGTCGCCCGTGACCACATCACCGAGGCCCGCGAGCTCGCCACCCGTGTCGCAGGTGAGAGCGACGCCTACGGAACCTTGTTCGGCGCCGCCAACGTCGAGATCCACGCGTGCGCCGTCGAACTCGAGGCGGGTGACCCCGGCAAGGCCGCGCTCCGGGGGATGGCCCTCACCCTGCCCCCCACCATCGCCCCGCCACGGGCGGGCCACCACTGGCAGGACACGGCCCGGGCGTTCCTGCTGGTCGGCAACCCGGCGAAAGCGCTTGAATCCCTCGGTCGCGCTCGCCAGGCAGCCCCCCAGCAGACCCGTCTGCACCCCGGGGTCCGGGAGACCCTGCGTGGGATCGCCGTCGCCGAGCGCCGCGCGACCGACAGCCTGGCCAACTTCGCGGGCTGGGTCGGCGTGCGGGTGTGACGACCTAAGGCTTCATCTGGTAAGCGCCCGACAGGGCGGCGACCTGGTCCCACACGTGGTCGAAGCGGCCCTGGTCGACGTCCGGTTTGCGGATGGCGGTCAGGGCCCAGCGCTGCTGGGCCGACGTGGAGGACGGCTTGCCGTGCAGGGCGACGGCGTAGCCGGAGAAGTCGCGGACCAGGGTGTCGAAGACCTGGTCGATGACCTGCGTCTCCAGGCCGATCAGTTCCGCCTGTTCCAGGATGAGTTGGCCGTAGACGACCAGCGTGAACAGCTCGCCCAGGGCCAGGGCGAAGTCCAGGTCCTTCTGCTGCGCGGCCGAGGGCGGGGCGGTCGACAACATCTGCGCCAGGCCGTCCGCCTGCTCGCTGAACACGGCCACGTTCGGCACGTGCTGGAAGGTGCGGTAGGCCTCGCGCCAGTCGTGGAAGCGGATGGTGCCCAGGCCGCGGGCGGGGCCCTGGCGGAACAGGAACTCGTCGTCCTCGGGGTCGTGGCGGGTGGGGATGTGGGGGTGGGGCTGGGGGGCGAAGAGGTACTGGGGCATGAACTTGAGGATCAGGGCGAGGTTGACCGCGACCGTGCCCTCGAGCTTGGGCAGGCCGCGGATGTCGGTGGCGGCGACCGTCAGGTAGGTGTCGGCCTCGAAGCTCTTGGCGGCGACGACCTCGGTCAGCAGGCCGACGATGCGCTCCGCCTCGGTGGTGGCCTTCATCTTGGTGACCGGGTTGAACAGCAGGTAGCGGCGGTCGTCCGGGTTGGCCGAGCGGAAGTAGTCGATGGCGCGGTCGCAGAACAGCTTGGCCGCGACCAGGCGGGCGTACGCCTCGACGAACTGGGCGCGGACGTGCGGGAACGCGGTGACGCGGTTGCCGTAGAGGACCCGGTTGTGGGCGTGGGTGATCGCCTCGTGGAAGGCGTGTTCGGCGATGCCGATGCCGCCGAAGCACAGGTTGAACTTGCCGATGTTGACCGTGTTCAGCGCGGCGTCGAACGCGGCCTGGCCGGTGTGCAGGACGTCCTCGGCGCGGACCGGGTAGTCCTCCAGGCGGAACTCGGAGACGTAGATCTGCGACGGCACCACGTTCTTGACCAGGTGGTAGGCCGGGTGCGCGCTGTCGGCGACGAAGAAGACGTAGCCGTCCGGACCCTCCATGCCCTCGATCCGGCCGAAGACCGAGACCACCCCGGCGACGTTGCCGTTGCCGATGTAGTACTTGCCGCCGGTGGCGCGGTACCCGCCCGCGCCGTCGGGGGTGAGCACCATGTCGGTGGCGTAGATGTCGGCGCCGTGGTCCTTCTCGGACAGGCCGAACGCGCACACGCCGCCCTCGTCGAGCAGTGCGGCGGCGCGGGTGCGGGCGGCCTGGTTGGTGCTCTGCCACACCGGTCCCAGCCCCAGGATCGTGACCTGCCACGGGTACCAGTAGCTGAGCCCGTAGAAGCCCAGGACCTCCGACAGGGCGGCGATCCGGGCGGTGTCCCACCGCTTGTCAGCGGCCCGGCCCGCCTCCGCGCGCGGGGTCAGCAGCGTCGCGAACAGTTGCTCCTCGGCGGCGAAGCGCAGGAAGTCGGCGTGGAACTCCTTGGCGTGGAACTTTTCCACCAGGGTCCGCTTGCCGCGCGCCTCGAACCAGTCGATGGTGGCGCGCAGGAGCCTGCGGGTCTCGGGGTCGAAGTGGGCCGGGTCGTAGTCGTCGGGGTTGAACAGCAGGCCGGTCATGGCGGACTCCCCAGGCGACGACGACAGGTACCAGCGGGTAAGTTACTAAATGGTAACCCCTGCGCCAAGGGGCTTCCCCCGGGTGCGTGAGAACACAGGGCCGCGAAGTGAACGCGTACTAACATGGTTCGCGGGTCTCGAGACGTGGAGGTAGACAGTGGACGCGGGCTTCGGTCTGTACCGGCTCGGCGACGAGCACAACGCCCTGCGCGAGGCCGTTCGCGACCTCGCGGAGAAGGAGATCGCCCCGTACGCCACGGAGGTCGACGAGCAGGAGCGCTACCCCACCGAGGCGCTGGAGGCGCTGAACAAGGCGGGCTTCAACGCCCCGCACATCGCCGAGGCCTACGACGGGCAGGGCGCCGACTCGATCGCGGGCAACATCGTCATCGAGGAGATCGCGCGGGTGTGCGCGTCGTCCTCGCTGATCCCGGCGGTCAACAAGCTCGGCACCATGAACCTGATCCTCGGCGGGTCGGAGGAGCTCAAGAAGGAGGTCCTGCCCACCATCGCCGCGGGCGGTGAGATGGCCTCCTACGCGCTGTCGGAGCGCGAGGCCGGGTCCGACACCGCCTCCATGCGCACCCGCGCCCGCCTCGACGGCGACCACTGGGTCCTCAACGGCACCAAGTGCTGGATCACCAACGCGGGCATCTCGAGCTGGTACACGGTCATGGCGGTGACGAACCCGGACGCGGCCAAGCCCGCCGACGGCATCTCCGCGTTCATCGTGCACAAGGACGACCCCGGCTTCTCGGTCGGCCCGAAGGAGCGCAAGCTCGGCATCAAGGGCTCGCCGACCCGCGAAATCTACTTCGAGAACTGCACGATCCCGGAGAACCGGGTCATCGGCGAGCCCGGTCAGGGCCTGCGGCTGGCGTTCCGCACCCTCGACCACACCCGGCACTCCATCGGCGCGCAGGCGCTGGGCATCGCGCAGGGCGCGCTGGACCAGACGATCACCTACGTCAAGGACCGCAAGCAGTTCGGCAAGTCCATCGGCACCTTCCAGGGCGTGCAGTTCATGCTCGCGGACATGGCCATGAAGATCGAGGCCGCCCGCCACCTCGTCTACGCCGCCGCAGCCAAGGTCGAGCGCGGCGAGCCGGACGCCTCCTTCGCCTCCTCGGCCGCGAAGACCTTCGCCTCCGACACCGCCATGGAGGTCACCACCGACGCCGTGCAGCTCTTCGGCGGCGCGGGCTACACCCGCGACTTCCCGGTGGAGCGCATGATGCGCGACGCCAAGATCACCCAGATCTACGAGGGCACGAACCAGATCCAGCGCATGGTGATGGCCCGCCAGCTCCTCAAGGGCTGAGTCCCGGCTCCACCGAAGGCCCGGTCCCTGGACCGGGCCCTCGGCATTTTCGGATCTCCCGCTGATTGCGGACCGAACCTGTCCGCAACGGGTCCTAGAGTTCTCCTCAACAGACCGAGAGCGAAGGCGAACACCATGAACCTGATCCAGGACCGCACCCAGGCCGAGCCCGTCGAGAACCTCACCGGTGAGCGCGCCGACCTGCTGGAGACGCTGCGCACCCACCGCGGCTTCCTGCGGTTCACCGCCCAGGGGATCACCGACGAGCAGGCGCGGACCCGGACCGGTGCCAGCGAGCTGACGCTGGGCGGGCTGATCAAGCACGTGGCGCACACCGAGGCGGCGTGGGCGCGGTTCATCCAGGGCGGCGCGGCGGCGATGGAGAGCGTCGAGACCGACTGGGCGGCCGAGTTCCGGATGACCGAGGGCGAGACGGTGGAGGGGCTGCTGGCCGAGTACGCCGAGATCGCCGCGGCCACCGACGCGCTGGTGGCGACGGCCGACCTGGACGTGGCGCACCCGCTGCCGGTGGCGCCGTGGTTCGAGGTGGGCAAGAGCCGGTCGGTGCGGCGGGTGCTGCTGCACATCATCGCCGAGACCGCGCAGCACGCGGGGCACGCCGACATCGTCCGCGAGGGCCTCGACGGGCAGAAGACGATGGGCTGAGGACTGGGCTGAGGACTGGACTGACGATCGGGCTGAGGTTGACGGGGGGCGGGCGCGGTGGGTGAGACTGGTCGGCATGACGACGACCCGGTTCGCGACCTGCAACCTCTGCGAAGCCTGTTGCGGGCTGGAGCTGACCGTCGCGGGCGGGCGGGTCGAGTCGGTCAGGGGGGACGGCCGCGACCCGCTCTCGCGGGGGCACCTGTGCCCGAAGGCCGTCGCCCTGCCGGACGTGCACGCGGACGGCGAGCGGCTGCGGACGCCCGTCCGGCGCACCGCTGACGGGTGGGAGGCGATCTCCTGGGAGGCCGCCTTCGACCTCGTCGCCACCCGCCTCGCCGACGTCCGCGACCGGCACGGGCGGGACGCGGTCGGGGTGTACCTGGGGAACCCGACCGTGCACAGCCTCGGCGCGCTCACCCACGGCACCGGGTTCATGGGGATGCTGCGCACCCGCAACCGCTTCTCGGCCACCTCCGTCGACCAGTTGCCGCACCACCTGGTGGCGTACCTGCTCTACGGGCACCAGTTGATGCTGCCGATCCCGGACCTCGACCGCACCGACCACTTCCTGGTTATCGGCGGGAACCCCATGGCCTCCAACGGCAGCCTGATGACCGTGCCCGACTTCGCCAGGCGGCGGCGGGCGCTGGCCGAGCGCGGCGGCCGGATGGTCGTGGTCGACCCGAGGCGCACCGAGACCGCGAAGGTCGCCGACGAGCACCACTTCGTCCGGCCGGGCACCGATGCCGCGCTGCTGCTGGCGATGGTGCGCACGATCCTGGCTGAGGACTCGGCCAACCCGCCGTCCTACGTGGATGGCATCGACGTCGTGCGGGAAGCGGTCGAGGGGTTCACCCCGGAGTGGGCGGCGCCGATCACCGGGATCGACGCGTCGACCACCGAGCGGCTGGCGCGGGAGTTCGCCGGGGCGCGGTCGGCGGTCTGCTACGGCCGGACCGGGGTGTCCATGCAGCAGCACGGCGCGGTGTGCCAGTGGGCGATCCAGGTGCTCAACGTGCTCACCGGCAACATCGACCGGCCCGGCGGCGCGCTGGTCACCAAGCCCGCGGTCGACGTGCTCAAGATGGTCTCACCGGGGCACTTCGGCGCCTGGCGCAGCCGGGTGCGCGGCCTGCCGGAGTTCGCCGGTGAGCTGCCCGTGGCCGTGCTGGCCGAGGAGATCGAGACGCCGGGGGACAAGCAGATCAAGGCGTTCGTCGTCAACGCGGGCAACCCGGTGCTGTCCACTCCGGACGGTCCGCGGTTGGCGAAGGCGTTGGCCGGGTTGGACTTCATGGTGGCCGTCGACGTGAAGGTCAATGAGACCACCCGGCACGCCGACGTGATCCTGCCGCCCACGCCGCTGCTGGAGCGCGACCACTACGACATCATCTTCAACGCGTTCGCCGTCCGCGACACCGCCCGCTTCGCCCCCGCGGTGCTCCCCAAGCCGGAGGAAGCCCGCCACGACTGGGAGATCTTCCGCGAACTCGGTCTCCGCTACCGCAAGCGCTTCAAGGGCAAGCGGTTCGACACGCTCCGCCTCCGCCTGAGCCCCAGGGTCCTGCTCGACGTCCTCCTGCGCACCGGCCCTCACCGGCTCTCGGTCCGCAAGCTGCGCAAGAACCCGAACGGCGTCGACCTCGGCCCGCTCAAGCCCTCGTTCCCGCAACGGTTGCGCACCGAGGACAAGCGGATCGACCTGGCGCCGAAGCTCGTGCTGGACGGTCTGGGGGCTGTGTGCGAGCTGCGCGCCGGGGACGGCCTGCTGCTCATCGGCCGCAGGCACCTGCGGGCCAACAACTCCTGGATGAACGACGTCGACCGCCTCACCAGGGGCAAGGCCCGCCACCACCTGCTCATGCACCCGCGCGACCTCGCCGAGCACGGGATCACCGACGGCGCCGAGGTGCGCGTGCGCTCGGCCGTGGGTGAGGTGCGGGTGCCGGTGACCTCCTCCGACGAGGTCATGCCCGGGGTGGTGAGCCTGCCGCACGGCTACCGCGCGGCCAGCGCCAACGACCTGACCGACCCCGCCGTGCTCGACGGGGTCTCCGGGAACGCCGTGCTCAACGGGGTGCCGGTCCGCGTCGAGGCGGTCGGACCGGCACCCCGGGGGGTCACTTCTTCTTCGGCCTCGTGAGGGTGCGGCTGGTGCCCTTGCGCACCAGCGGCTGGTACAGCGAGCCGAGCAGGCGGGGCAGCGCGTCGAGGACGTAGGCGTCCGGGCCGATCAGGATGCGGGCCCTGTCGCGCTTCACGCCGTTGAGGATGGTGCGCGCGGCCTTCTTCGGCGTGGTCATCGCGACCGCGTCGAGGGACTTGGAGAAGTTCTTCATCTCCGCCGGGTCCGAGGTGCGGGCGTTGCGGGCGATGTTGGTCTTGATGCCGCCGGGGTGCACGCAGGAGACGCCGATGCCGGTCCCCTCGACCTGCATCTCCTGGCGCAGGGCCTCGGTGAAGCCGCGGACGGCGAACTTGGCCGCGTTGTAGGCGCTCTGGGTGGGCACGCCGATGAACCCGAACACGCTGGAGACGTTGGTGATGTGCCCGCCGCCGCGGTTGACCAGGTGCGGCAGGAACGCCCGGGTGCCGTGCACGACGCCCCAGAAGTCGATGTCCATGACCCACTTGAGGTCGGCGTCGGACATCTCCCGCACGCTGCCCTTGAGCGCGACACCGGCGTTGTTGAACACCAGGTCCACGCCGCCGAAGTCGGCCACGACCCGCTCGGCGTGGGCGTAGATGGCGTCGCGGTCGGCCACGTCGAGCTTGTAGGTGCGCAGCCGGTCGCCCGCCCCCGCCTTGGTCGCGGTCTCCTTCAGGCCCACCTCGTCGATGTCCGACGCGGCCACGGAGGCGCCTTCGGCGAGCAGGCCGAGCACCAGGTACCGGCCGATCCCGGAACCCGCGCCGGTCACCACGGCCACCTTGCCAGCGAACGACTTCACCGCAACCTCCCGAGTTGACTACTCCCGCGTAACTTACTGGAGGTAAGGTCAGGCGGCAAGGCCACGACCGGGGGGTTCAGCCCAGGACGTCGAGGGTGGTGTGCTCAGCCCTGCGGCGGTCGTCCAGCCGCGCCGGGTCGGCACCGGTCACCTGGACCACCGAGCCGCCCGCGGCCAGCGGGGCCAGGAAGGCGCGCAGGACGCCGTCGGGGACGGTCCAGTCCGCGGTGGAGAGGACGCGGACGCCCTGGTCGAGGCCCTGCGCCCGGGCCAGGACCTCGTCGACGGTCAGGCCCGCGAGGGCGGGGGTGGAACCGTCGACCGGGGAACCGAAGTAGTCGTCGCCGAAGAGGCGGGCCTCGCCGACGAAGTCGACCACGCCGTCCCGGGAGCCGCCGAGGTCGCGGCCCATCGGGTCGAGGGAGACGGCGGCGACTACGCCGGGGGCCGAGGCGCCGGGGGCGACGAAGGTGACCGCGGCACCGGCCGGGTCGGCGGTGACGTGCGCGCCCGCCCACCAGGCACCGAGCAGGACACCCGCCGTCTGCCAGTGCGGCGGCAACTGGACGGCCACCGGGGTGCCCGGCTCCACGTCGTGCTCCTCGACCAGCCAGTTCGCCGTCTTCGCCGCCCAGTTGGCCACCGTCGCCACCGACAGCTCCACCCGGGTCCCCGCGGCGTCGTCGTAGTGCGTGACCAGCGGTTTCGCCGAGGAGGAGCGGAGGGGGCGCAGGAGGATCTCGGTGAGGCTCACGACGCCCAAGCTAGTGGATCGGCCCGCGGCCGACCCTCCCAGCCGGTCCCGGGTCAGTCGACGCAGGGGGCGGTCGCGGCGAGCCGGGCGGGGGCGCCGAGGTCGAGCAGCCTGCCGCCCGCCAGGTTGTCGGCGGGCAGCGAGGGCGGCGGGGGCGGTGGCGGCGGGGTGCTCGACAGGAGCCCGGCGACGTAGGCGTGCACGGCCGGGACGTCGACGGTGACGATGCTCTGGCCGCGGTCGTTGCGGGCGCCGACGCCGGTGACCGGGATGGTGGTGAACCGCACCTGCCCGCTGGCCAGCGCCTGCGCCTGGTTCACCAGGTCGAGGAAGTGCAGCCCCGGGTCCATCACCACGGTCTTCGACACCGCCTGCTCCAGCGCCGACAGCTTCGCCGAGTCGGTCAGCGTGCCGCCGGAGAGCACCTTGTTCATCGCCGAGGCCAGGAACGTCTGCTGCCGCACGATCCGGTCCAGGTCCCCGCGCGGCAGGCCCTTGCGCTGCCGGACGAACGACACCGCGTCACCGCCGCGCACGGTCTGCTGACCCGCGCGGAAGTCGGCACCGGAGTCGGGGTCGCTGGTGGAGCGGTTCAGGCACACGTCGACGCCGTCGACGGCCTCGGTGAGCAGGTAGAACCCGTAGAGGGTCACCTCGGTGTAGTGGTCGACGCGGACGCCGGTGAGGTTCTGCACGGACTGGATCAGCGCCGTGCGGCCCGCGCTGTCGGACTCCCGCTCGACCTTGGCCCGGTCGGCCTCGCCGCCGTCGACCAGCCGCTGCGCGGTGCGCGCCTTGGTCACCCCGAACGCGCCGTTGATCTTCTCCTGGCCCGCGCCGGGCACCTCGACGTAGGTGTCGCGCGGGATGGAGATCGCGTGGCCCGCGCCGCCGCCGCGGGGCAGCCGCAGCAGGATCAGCGTGTCGGTGTTGATCGTGTCGGTGGCCTCGGTGCGCAACTGGCGCAGGATGCGGTCCGACAGCGGCCTGCCCTGCAGGTCGGTGCGGGTGTCGCTGCCGACGACCAGGATGTCGTTGGCGCCGTCGTCCTCGGGCGGCGCGGCGGCGGAGTTCTGCGCCTCGGCGAGCGCGTCGGTGGTGGTGACGCTGTCCTGGAAGGTGTCCACCCGCACGGTCACCAGCCCGGTCCCCGCCAGCACCGCCGCCGACACCAGCGCCACCAGCGCCCGCCCCGCCACCAGCCACCCCGACACCCGCCGCCGCTCCGCTCCCGCCGCGCCAGGCTGGATCTCGGCGGGCTGGTCCTCGACCGGCTGGTCCTCGACCGGCTGGTCCCCGGTCGGCTGGGTTTCGGCGGGCTGGTCCTCGACCGGCTGATTCTCGGTCGGCTGGTTCTCAGCGGGCTGGTCCTCGGCAGGCTGGGTTTCGGTCGACTGGGTTTCCACCGGCTGGGTTCCAGCGGGCTGGGCTTCGGCCGGTGGGGTCTCGGCGGGCCGGGTCCCCGGGGTCTCCTCCGCCGGTCCTGGCGTCGGCCGGTCCGTCACGACTTCCTCCTCCACGCGGGCGTGTCCTCGTCCAGGGTGGCAGCACCCGCGGCCGGACCCGGGCGGTTCGCCGGACGAGAGCACCGATCGTGATGGACGCGGGGGTCAGTTCACGCAGTTGACGCTACCTGCGTCGATCTTCGCCGGAGGAGCCGTCTCCGTGGGGGGAGTCGTACCGGGTGTCGTCTGATCGGGTGACAACCGGGCGCCGAACAGGCCCTGGTCGGTCGCCGCGGTGGTGCCGGGGGTGAAGCCGGTGCCGAGCAGCACCCGCACCCGGGCGGCGGCCAGGCCGGGGCTCTCCTCGTAGCTGACGGTGCCGCCGAGCGATCCGGCCACGGACCGGGCGTTGGCCAGCTCGCCCGGGGCGTACTGGACGACGGTGCCGGTGCGCACCGGCGCGTCGCCCACCTCCCCGGGGGTGAACCCGGCCTGGACCAGGGTGTCCAGCACGGTGCTCGCCAGGCCCCGGGTGGTCGACCCGTTGCGCACGTCGACCGTCACGTCCGGCCCGACCCCGGGCGTCCCCGGCGCGGTCGACGACGCGGTGGTGGGCGGTGTCGGCAACTCGTCCGACGGGGACGACGGGGTGGTCGCCTCCTCGTCGGCGGTGCTGGTCAGGCTCGCCACGAACCTGGCCACCTCGGCCGGGTCGACCTTGATCACGTCCGCGCCGCCGATCTTGGCGTCGCCCTGGTTGGGGATGGTGCGGAACTCGATGTTGCCGCTGCTGAGCCCCTGCATCTGCGCGGCGAAGGTGGACAGGTTCCAGTTCGAGGAGAGCACGACCGACTTCTGCACGGCCGCCACCAGCTCCCGCACCTTGCCCGGGTCGGTCAGCATGTCCGCCGAGAGCACCTTGTTCGCCAGCGCCCCGAGGAACACCTGCTGCCGCACGATCCGGTCGAGGTCGCCGTTGGGCAGCTCGTAGCGCTGCCGGACGAACGACAGCGCCGCCGCGCCGGAGACGGTCTGCTTGCCCGCCGGGAACCGCGCGCCGGACTTGGGCTCGTCGACGGCGTTGTTGAGGCAGACGTCCACGCCGCCGATGGCCTTGGTGACCTCGTAGAAGCTGGCCAGGTTCACCTCGGCGTAGCGGTCGATGGTGACCGCGCCGCCGACGAGCCGCTCGATCGTGGAGATCAGGTTCTTGCGGCCTGCGACGGTGGCCTGCTTGTCCAGCTCCGGGTCGGCGACGCCCTGCTCGGACAGGGTCTTGCGGGCGTCGTTGTAGGCGTAGACGAACGCGGAGTTGAGCTTGTGCTTGCCGAAGCCCTCGCCGACGTCCACCCAGGAGTCGCGCGGGAAGGAGAAGGCGATCGCCCGGCGCCCGTCCACCGGGATGTGCACCAGGATCATCGTGTCGGTGTTGCGCTCGCCCTCGGCCCGGCCGCCGTTGAGCATGGCCAGCACCTCCTTGGGCAGCGGGTTGCCGTAGGCGTCGGTGCGGCTGTCGATGCCGACCAGCAGGATGTCCACCGCGCCGTCGAGCGGCACCCGCCCGTCGCCCTCGGGCAGGGTGTCGATCACGTCGGTGGTGACGGTGTTCGCGTCGAGGTCGCCGACACCCCACCAGCCGTACCCGGTGCCCGCCACGACCGCGGCGGAGAGCAGGGCGATCAGCGACTTGACCAGCGCGCCGCCCGCGCGCAGCCACCTCGATGGCCCAACGGACTCACCCACCGGTTGCGCACGCTCGTCCACGCACGCTCCTCCCCATCCCGTCGTCCCCCGAGCAGGTTACCCAGCGAATGCTGAGAGCCAATCAAGCGTCACTCCTGCCAACACTCAGTAGTGAGCAGAGGTGACGCGGTGCGGCATGGAACACTCGAACCCATCACGCGAACTGAGGGACGGTGGAAAGCAGATGCGGGTATTGGTCACGGGCGGTGCCGGGTTCATCGGGTCGCACTACGTGCGGCAAGCCCTGGGCGGGGCGTACCCGACCCTGGCGGACGCCGAGGTCGTGGTGCTCGACAAGCTGACGTACGCGGGCAACCGGGCCAACCTCGACCCGGTCGCGGACAGTGAGCGCCTGCGCTTCGTCGAGGGCGACATCTGCGACGCCGAACTGGTCCGGCGGACGATGGCCGGGGTGGACCTGGTGGTGCACTTCGCCGCCGAGTCGCACGTCGACCGCTCCATCCTGGGCGCGGCCGACTTCGTGCTGACCAACGTGCTGGGCACCCAGACCCTGCTGCAGGCCGCCGTCGACGCCGAGGTGTCGAAGTTCGTGCACGTCTCCACCGACGAGGTCTACGGCTCGATCGACGAGGGCTCGTGGCCGGAGACCCACCCGCTGGAGCCCAACTCGCCCTACTCGGCGTCGAAGGCCTCCTCGGACCTGATCGCCCGCTCGTTCTTCAAGACCCACGGGCTGCCGGTGTGCATCACCCGCTGCTCGAACAACTACGGGCCGTACCAGTTCCCGGAGAAGGTCATCCCGCTGTTCACCACGAACCTGCTGGACGGCAAGAAGATCCCGCTCTACGGCGACGGCCTCAATGTGCGCGACTGGCTGCACGTCGACGACCACTGCCACGGCATCCAGCTCGTGGCCGACGGCGGCCGGGCGGGCGAGGTCTACAACATCGGCGGCGGCACCGAGCTGACCAACAAGGAGCTGACCGCCCTGCTGCTGGAGGCGACCGGCACCGACGACTCGTTCATCCAGCCGGTGATCGACCGCAAGGCGCACGACCGCCGCTACTCCGTCGACATCACCAAGATCTCCACCGAGCTGGGCTACACCCCGCGGGTGGCGTTCGCGGACGGCCTGGCGAGCACCGTGCAGTGGTTCCGCGACAACCGCGCCTGGTGGGAGCCGCTCAAGCAGCGCGCCGCCCTGGCAAGCTGATCCGGTGACCCTCGCACTCCTGGTACCCGGCGGGTCCGGTCAGCTCGGTCGTGAGCTGGCCGGGCTGGCAGGCCCCTCGCTCACCGTCGACGCCCCCGACTCCGCCCGGCTCGACCTCACCGACACCCGCGCGGTGGTCGCCGCCGTGGCCGCGTTCGCCGACGCGGCGAAGGCGGCCGGGGACACGCCGGTCGTGGTGAACGCCGCCGCCTACACCGCGGTGGACAAGGCCGAGTCGGACCGCGCCCGCGCATACGCGGTGAACGCGGACGGCCCCCGCGTGCTGGCCGCCGCGTGCTCCACCCGCAACGTGCCGCTGCTGCACGTGTCCACCGACTACGTGTTCCCCGGGGACGCGTCCGAGCCCTACGCCGAGGACGCCGAGACCGGGCCGAAGTCGGTGTACGGGGCGACGAAGCTCGCGGGCGAGCAGGCCGTGCTCGGGTCGGGCGCCCGGTCGTGGGTGGTCCGCACGGCGTGGGTGTACGGGGCGCACGGGTCCAACTTCGTCAAGACGATGGCCCGGTTGGAGTCGCAGCGCGACACGCTGTCCGTCGTCGACGACCAGCTCGGCGCCCCCACCTGGACCGGGGACCTGGCGGCGGGACTGGTCGAGCTGGCGGGCAAGGTCGCCGAGGGCAGTGGCCCCTCGGCGCGGGTGCTGCACGCGACCGGTGCGGGCGAGGTCACCTGGTGCGGGTTCGCCAGGGCCGTGTTCGAGGAGCTGGGCGCCGACCCGGAGCGGGTCAAGGCGTGCGGGACCGCCGACTACCCGACGCCCGCGGCCCGGCCCGCGTACTCGGTGCTGTCGGCCGGGGCGTGGAACGCGTCGCTGACGCCGCTGCGGCCGTGGCGCGAGGCGCTGCGCGCCGCCTTCGAGACCGACCGGGCCGCCTACCTGCCCGCCTGAGCCCCCGCTGGACCCCGCGCCCGTGCCCGCCCGTCCGGCGGTCGCGGGCGCGGTGCGTCGTCGTAGGGTTCGCGGGTGCGCACGACTGTGGTGGTGGTGACCTGGCGCGGTGCCGGGCACCTGGGTGCCTGCCTCGCCGGGCTGGCCGGTCAGGACCGTCCACACCGGACGCTGGTGGTGGACAACGCGTCGACCGACGGCAGCGGGGACATCGCCGGGCTGGCCGGGGTCGAGGTGGTCCGGCTGGAGCGCAACCTCGGGTACGCGGGTGGGATCGCGGCCGTCCTCGACCGCGTGGACACCGAGTTCGTGGCCTGGCTCAACGACGACGCCGTGCCGGACCCGGGTTGGTTGGGCCGGTTGGAGGACGCGCTGGACGCCGCTCCCGGCGCGGGGGCGGCGAGCGCGCGGCTGGTGCGGGCGGACGGGAGCACGCAGTCGGTAGGGGTGGGCGTGGACGCCCTGGGCCGCGGGTTCGACCTGACCGGCGGCCCGGTGTTCGGCTTCTGCGGCGGGGCCGCGCTGCTGCGGGTGGGCGCGCTGCGCGCGGTGGGCGGGGTCCCGGCGGACTTCTTCTGCTACTACGAGGACACCGACACGTCCTGGCGGCTGCGGTTGCACGGCTGGGACGTCGTGTCCGTGCCGGGCGCCACCGCGGTCCACGCGCACGGTGCCACCTCGCGGCTGGGGTCGCGGGAGTTCCACCGCTGGAACGAGCGCAACCGGCTGGTCATGCTCCTGCGGTGCGCGCCGACCCGGGTCGCCCTCAAGGAGGTGGCCCGGTTCGCCGCCATCACCGCGAAGGTCGTGTTCCGGCGGCCGGAGGGGGCCAACTTCCTGCCCTCGCTGCGGGTCCGGGTGCTGGGCGAGGTGCTGCGACGAGCACCCCGGGCGCTGGCGGGACGCGCCGGGGACCGCGCGGCGCGGCGGCGGGTGTGGCGGGAGCGCGTTCCGGGGTAGCGGTCGCCCGGTTGGTCTGGTTTGTCCGTCTCGGCCGGTTGGGCGGGGGCGGGAGACCGCTCCGGGCGGGTGATGCGGCAGGCTGTGGGCACCTACGGGCGAGGAGGCGGGCTTGGCTGAGGGGGCGGACGCGCTACCGGTGGTCTCGGTGGTGGTGGTCAACTACCGCGGCGCCGAGGACACGACGACCTGCGTGCGCGCGCTGCGGGCGGAACTGGACTACCCGGCCGACCGGTTGCAGGTGGTGGTGGTCGACAACGGTGGGCACGACGCCGAGCGGCTGCGCGGGCTCGACGGCGTCGACCTGGTCGTCTCCCCGGAGAACCTGGGCTTCGCGGGCGGGTGCAACCTGGGGGTCGAGCACGCCACCGGCAGCGTGCTGGCGTTCCTGAACAACGACGCCCGACCCGATCCGCAGTGGGCGCGCGCCGCCGTGCGGGTGCTGGCCGAGCGGCCGGACGTGGCCGCCGTCGCCAGCAAGGTCGTCGACTGGGACGGCACCGGCATCGACTTCGTCGACGGCGGGCTGACCTGGTTCGGCATGGGCTACAAGCGCCACGCCGGGCAGCCGGACGACGGCTCGCACGACGCCCCGCGCGACGTGCTGTTCGCCACCGGGTCCGCCATGTTCGTCCGCGCCGGGGCCTACCGCGAGCTGGGCGGCTTCGACGAGCGGTTCTTCATGTTCTACGAGGACGTCGACCTGGGCTGGCGGCTGAACCTGCGCGGCTGGCGGGTGCGCTTCGAGCCGGGCTCGCTGGCCTACCACCGCCACCACGCCTCCATGTCCAAGGTGGACACCGAGGACAACGCGCGCGAGCTGTTCCTGCTGGAGCGCAACGCGTTGCTGGCGATGTACAAGAACCTCTCCGACGCCACCCTGGCCAAGGCGCTGCCCGCCGCGCTGGCGCTGGCCGTGCGCCGCTCGACCGCGCGCGGGGACCTGGACGCCACCGCGCTGGAGATCACCCGCGACGGCCCGACCGAGCAGCGCGTGTCCCCGCCCGCGCTGGCGGGCATCCTGGCGATCGACCAGTTCGTCGAGCTGCTGCCCTCCCTCGCCGCCGCCCGCGAGGACGTGCAGGCGAGCCGGGTCCGCTCCGACGCCGACATCGTGCCGCTGATGCGCCGGGCCATGGAACCCGCCTACCCGCTGCCGCGCTACCTGGCCGCGCACGACATCCTCGTCGAGGCGTTCGGCCTGGAGGATGCGTTCGGCGCCCGCCGCAGGGTCCTGGTGATCACCGGCGACGCCATCTCCGAGCGGATGGCCGGACCGGCGATCCGCGCCTGGAACATGGCCGACGTCCTCGGCGCCGAGCACGAGGTGCGGCTGGTGACGGTCAACCCGCTGTGCGTGCCGCCGCCCGCACCGTTCCCGGTGCTCAAGTCCCGCCCGCGCGACCTCGGCGACCACGTCGACTGGGCCGACGTCGTCATCCTGCAGGGCCACGCGCTGGAGATGGTCCCCGCGCTCAAGGCCGCCGACTCCACCAAGGTCGTGGTCTGCGACATCTACGACCCGATGCACCTGGAACTGCTCGAACAGGGCAAGGACACCGTCGCCGAGCAGCGCGAACTCGACCTCATCGGCGTCACCGCCGTCCTCAACGCCCAGTTGGAGCGCGGCGACTTCTTCGTCTGCGCCTCCGAGCGGCAGCGGCACTTCTGGCTCGGGCACCTGATGGCGCTGGGCAGGCTCACCCCCGCCCTCTACGACACCGACCCCACGGTGCGGTCTTTCCTGGGCGTGGTCCCGTTCGGCCTGCCGGGCAAGCCGCCGCAGCAGTCCGCGTCCCCGATCAAGGGCGGCCTGGTCGGCGAGTCGGACAAGGTCGTGCTCTGGGCGGGCGGGGTCTACAGCTGGTTCGACCCGCTGACCCTGGTCTCCGCGATCGGCGAGCTGGCCGGGCGCCGCGACGACGTGCGGCTGGTGTTCCTGGGCATGAAGCACCCCAACCCCGAGGTCCCGGAGATGGACATCGGCACCCAGGTGCGCACCCTGTCCGGGCAACTCGGGCTCACCGGGCGCAACGTCTTCTTCAACGAGACCTGGGTCCCCTACGACCGCCGCCAGGACTGGCTGCTCGACGCCGACGCCGGGGTCACCACGCACTACGAGCACGTGGAGACCACCTTCGCGTTCCGCACCCGGGTCCTGGACTACCTGTGGGCCGGGCTGCCGATCGTCACCACCGACGGCGACGCCTTCGCCGACCTGGTGCGCACCGAGGGCCTGGGCGTGGTCGTGCCCGCCGAAGACGCCACCGCCCTGGCCGCCGCCCTGGAACTGGTCCTCTACGACGCCGAGTTCGCCGCGGCCTGCCGGGAGCGCATCGCGGTCGTGGCGCAGCGGTTCACCTGGGAGAACGTCCTGGCCCCGCTCACCGCGTTCTGCCGCGACCCGCGCCCGTCCGCCGACCGGCTCCCCGGCGCGGAGCCCCTGGTCGCGCGCCCCCCGCTGGGCGCGGCGGGAACCGTGCTGCGCGACCTCGCCCTGATCCGCGAATACCTCGACCGCGGCGGCCCGGGTGAGCTGGCCAAGCGCGCGGCCGGCCGCGTCCGCCGACTGGCCAAGGAGCGGCTGCGACGTGGCTGACCGCCTCCGCGTGCTGATCGACGGGACGCCGCTGCTGGGCAACCGCACCGGCATCGGCCGCTACACCGCTTCCCTGGCCGAGGAACTGGCCGCCATGTCCGATGTGGACATGCGAGCGGTGGCGTTCACCCTGCGCGGCTGGCGGCGCCTGCGGTCGGTGCTGCCGCACGGGGCCCAGGCGCGCGGCATCCCGGCCCCCGCCCGACTGCTCCGCAAGGCCTGGCTGCGCGGGCCCTTCCCCCAGGTGGAGCTGTTCGCAGGTCTGACCGACGTGGTGCACGGGACGAACTTCATCCTGCCCCCGGCCTTCCGCGCGGGCGGCGTGGTGACGGTGCACGACCTGGACTTCCTGGACCACCCGGAGCAACTGGCGCCCACGGACGCGGAACTGCCCGCCCTGGTGCGCTCCTCGGTCCGCCGCGCCGGGGTGGTGCTGACCCCGTCCGCCGCAGTCGCCGCCGAGGTGGTCTCCCGGTTGGACGTGCCCGAGGAGAAGGTCGCGGTGACGCCGCTGGGGGTCGACCTGGCGTGGTTCACCGCCCGACCCCCCTCGACCGCGCTCGCCACCCGGCTGGGCCTGCCCTCGGAGTACCTGCTGTTCGTCGGCGCCGCGGGGCCGCGCAAGTCGTTGGACTGGCTGGTCGCCGCGCACGCGGCCACTCCCTCGCTGCCGCCACTGGTGCTGGCCGGAACGGGGCACACGCCGGGACCGGGGGTGCTGGCCACCGGCTACCTGTCCGAAGTGGACCTCCGGTCGGTGGTGGCCGGGGCGTCGGCGCTGGTGCTGCCGTCCCGGGAGGAGGGGTTCGGGCTGCCGGTGCTGGAGGCCATGGCCTGCGACGTACCGGTGGTCTGCACGGACGTCCCCGCCCTGCGGGAGGTCTCCGGCGGCCACGCCACCCTGGTCCCCTTCGGCGACGTCGAGGCGATGGGCGCGGCGCTGACCTCGGCCCTGGAACACCCCACCTCGGCGGACACCTCGGCCACCCGGCGCGGGTACGCGGCGGGCTACACCTGGCGGCGGTGCGCGGAGCTGACCGTGGCCGCCTACCGCCTCGCCGCGAGCTGACCGACCACGATTCGACGACTGACCGCTGTTTCGCAGAGCGCTCCGCGTACCTGACCAGGTGCGGGAAGCGCCATTGCATTGTGCGAAGTTCAGGCGGGCGTGAAGTGCGTCCGCAGCCCGTCAGCCTGGTGGTCGATCTCGGTCACGATGTCGGCGAGGTCGGGCTGTCGCGCGGCCGGGCGGGCGAGCGACCACACGGTGATCTCGCCGGGCTTGCGCGGGTGTGGCGCTGCCCGGACCACCCGCCAACCCTGCCGCCGGTAGTAGCGCACCAGGCCGAGGTTTCCCCCCTCGCTGTCGGTGAGCACACCGCGGCGCACCCACTGCCGTCCTTGTCGGGCGGCGCGGTCGAGTGCCCAGAACGCGACGACCATGCCCACGCCGCTCCCCGCCCGCGACGGGTGGGTCACGGTGGATTGCAGGAAGATCGCCGACGCGGCTCGTTCCTGCTCGGTCCACCCGAGCGTGGGTGTCTCATCGGCCGTGGTGACGGCGAGCAGCACCCCGTCGTCGACGAGTGCCCACACCGGCCAGTCGGGTTCGGTGACCTGGTCGGCGAGGTGCTCGGCGGAACCGACCCACCCGCGCCAGCGGCGCAGGCCCTGCTCGCGCATCCAGTCCGCTCGGGTTCGGACGAGGTCGGCGACTTGGTCTCGGTCTCCTGCCTCGGCCGGTCGAATCACGTACACGGTGCGCTCTCCCGTTCGCTGCTGTGAGCTGTCATCGCCCGTAGCGCCAGTTCGAGGGAGAGCACGGGGAAGACCTTCATGTCGACCTGTTCGCCCTGCTCCCACTGGCCCATCGCTGCGCGCAGCGCGTCGCCGTCGACGAACCCGTGATCGACCGTGATCGCCTCGGCCGACAGCTCTGCGAGCAACGGCATACCGTACTCGCGGAGTCCGGCGCCCATGACGTGCCGGAAGTTCTCCCGAAGGTGTGGATACCTGGCGTCGTCGGAAAACCCGATCCGGCGGAACCTCTCGCGGCAAATGTGCTTGTCGACCCGCCACGGCACCGGGAGCTGTTCGGCGAAGCGGATCAACCGCGGCGAGCACAACGGCGACACCGGCCAGATACCCGCGTCGAGGAACTGCGGCGAGCGCAGCGCGAACCCGAGCAGGGTCGCCTCATTGATCACCGTCGGCGGGGCGAGGTCGTCGTCGACAGCGTCGAGCTGGTCGAGAGTGCGGCGGCCGAGCCACGCGGGCAGTCGCTCGTGATCGGAGAACCGTCCGCGCACTTTGCCCACCGATGCCCACTCGTTCCCGCGCAGGCTGAGCAGCTCGTCGCCCCCATCGCCGGTGAACACCGTCCGCACACCGCGGTCACGGGCTGCGGCGAGGATGGCGCCGACCGCTTCGTGATATGGCTCGGCGCCGGGCTCGACGAACATCCTGCGGGCCCGCGCGCCATCGGGGTTGAACGGTGCGAGCGGCAGCGCGTCGACGATCAGGTCGAGAAATCCGAGGTGGCGCAGCATCTCGGCCCGGCGCCGTAGCTGCTGCTCGCCCGCCTCGCCGCCGATCGCGAGCGCGTAGGCGAGCACTTCACCATGGTGTTCCTCGGCGAGGGTGACCGCCACCGACGCCGAATCCATGCCGCCGGACAGCTCGACCGCCGATGCCCGTGGATCGAACGGGCGCGCGTACACCGCACCGGAGAGCACGCGCCGGTAGACCTCGACGACGTCGACGTCGTCGCGCACCTCGCGGGGCAAGGCGTGCTCGGCGGGTGCCGGGTAGCGCATCACGAGCCCGTTGTCGCCGTAGGTGGCGTGCGCCCGCTCGGTCAGCATGTGGACCCCCTGAAACAGGGTCTCGCGTGCGTAGCGGGTGCGTTCGGTCAGCAGGCGGGCGACCGAGCGTTCGTCGAGCGCGTCGAGGCTGAACTGCTGTCGAAGGTCGGGCAGCGACCACGATCCGCGCAGCCGTCCCCCGGCATCGGTCAGGTACAGCGGCGCCGTCCCCCACGTGCCCGACGTGATGCGAAACCCGGCGGTCGGCGTGCACTCGACGAGCACGAAGTCGAGCGGCCACGCCTTGATCTCGTCGAGCAACCGCCGATAGGTCGGGGTGTCCGTGGTCGTGAAAACCTGTGCCGGACCGAACCCCGCCACCTCGCGAGCACGTTCGCGCACGGCGACAAACGTCGAAACGCCGTCGGTGACCGCCGCGTGTTCGAGCATCGGGTGCTCGTAGGGGCGAACTGCGCTCACCCCATCCGACCAGTGTTCACCATTCCAACGCCAGTCATTGCCGGGGCGCCTTCGTAAGCAGAGCTTGAGCATGAAAACTCCAAAACAGGCGTCGGGAGCGGGCGAACCGCCCGCCCCCTGAGTAGGCCGATTCAGATTTCGTCGTACTTGCTGCGGGTGTCGGACGAACCGGGGATCTTGTGGTACTCCGTCGCCTGCACCGAGATCGACGCCGTGCCCTCGAACACGTTGTCGAAGGTCTCGGATTCCGTTGTCGTTCGGTCCAAGACGGCACCCGTTGTGGTCGTCATGTCGTACTCCTTCCAGTGCCCAGCTGGGCACGCTTGGCGACTTCCTTGCTGCGCCCCGCCCTGACCTCAGCCGCCCGGCGCGGGTACGCGGCGGGCGGCACCTGGCGGCGGTGCACCGAACTGACCGTGCCGTTTACCGGCTCGCCTTCGAAACCCGTGAACACGCCACCCGCCCGATCCGCTGCGACGGCGTCAGCACCCGCGTTGTCATCGCACTCCCATTCGGTCCTCGTCGCAGCCGGTGTCTCCATGAGATCGTGGCCGGGTCCGATTGGGCAGATGACATTCGATGACATCGGAGAAGGAGCACGCGAGCGTGGTTCGATACGTGACGGTCACCGGCACACGCTCGATCACCGGCGAGTGCGAGGCCCAGCTCCCCGACTTGTTCGACGGCTACCTGCGACCGTTCGCGGATGCGGAATCCCATTTCCACCTCGGCGGCGCCGCCGGGATCGACACCGCCGCGCTGGAGTGGCTGGCCGCGCACACCCCAGCGTCGCTGACCGTCGTGGTGCCGTGCACCGTGGCTGACCAACCAGCAGTCGCGAATGAGGCCATCCGACGGTGGCAAGGACGAGGTCGGTTGGCAGAAGTCGTCGAGTTGGGAGCCGGGAAACTCGGCACCTCGGCATACCACGCCCGCAACCGGTGGATGGTCGACCGCAGTGGGTTCGTGATCGGTTTTCCACACGGTACCCAGCCGACAAGCGGCACCTGGTACACCGTGGATTACGCCGCCGAACAGGGGAAACCGCGACTGGTCGTGCCAGTCTGACGGAAGGCGGGTGGTGTACTGGTCATCGTGACCACCGCCGATCGTGACACCGGTGCCCGCCTCTTGCGCAGACTGCGCGAGAAGCGCGGCTGGTCTTGGGCAGATCTGGCGCGAGCGCTGCGGGACACCGCGCGCGGGCTCGCGGTCACGCCTCTGATGAACAGGCAGGTGACGAGCATTCAGCGCACCGTTGCCAGATGGGAAAGCCTCACCGACCGAACCAGCCCCGGCGATCGCTACCAGTTCCTCCTCGCGCACCTCTATGCCCGAACCCCATCCGGCCGCATCGTGTTGGGGCCTCGATCGGACTTCGTTGTCCTCTTGGACGCTCTCCGCCATTTCGGAACGTCGCCACAACGCGTGCGTCAACTTGTCGACCTGATCACTCAGGAGGTGAGTGGCGACAGCGGTGAGGTGTTGCTGCCTCCTTCCGCGTATTCGAGCACCGCCGTGCTCCGACGTGATCCATCGTGGCTCGATCACGAGGTGCTCGGCCTGCTGCGTGAATCGGTCACGGTGATTGACAAGCAGGTCGGATCGGTCCCGTTCGCCCGTCTCCAACTCCAGCTCGCGCCTGCCATCGAGACGTGCCGCCAGGTGTTGCGGCTCGACCACGCGAGCCCGCAGGGCGAACTGGTGTCGCTCGCCATCGATGCTTACGCACTCGGCGGCCGGTTGGCCTTCGAAACCCGCGACGACGAGACGGCCATGGCGCTGTACGCAGACGCGACCGAGGTGGCTGGACGACTCGACGATCGAAGTCGCCGGGCTGTCGTGCGGACGAGTCACGCCATGGTGACCCTGCATGCGACCAACGACCTGGAAGCGGCCCAGAAGATCGCCCATGCCGCGACCGTTGACGCCCATCGAGGCGCCAGTTACGCGATTCGAGCCCGCGCACACGCCGTCCACGCTGAAATCTGCGCTCGCGCCAGCCAGACCGTCGATGCGGCCACCGCGCTCGAACGGGCGTGGAAGACCGTGGACAAATTGACCGTTGATGACCCCCGCGGAGGGTTCACAGCCGACCGCTTGAACGGTTTCGATGGACTCTGCGCTCTCCACACAGGCGACGCGCGCCGTGCCCACGACCACCTCGACCGGTCTCTTGGCGCGTTGAGGAAGTCGAGAGACGCGGTCCAACGGGGCATCGTGGGCACCGACCTGGCCCTCGCCCGACTACGCCTCGGCGATCCGGAGGCCTGCGTCGACCTCCTGCACGAGGCCGTGGAGATCACGGCGACCACCGGCGGCCGTGTTCCCGCGCAACGGATCAGGCTGGCGCGGCAAGAGCTGCGCCCATGGCGGGCGGAGGACTTCCTGGCCCAACTCGATGATCACATCCACGACACGCTGCTGGGTCCGTGACGAGTTTGGAGTTCTGATGCCCGGCCGCGCTTGTCGGGCCGGAAGTGCTCGGCGGGTCGGGTGCCCGTGGTGATCGGCTCCCGTGGGAGGCTGCCCCCGTGCCCGAGCTCGTCGTGCTCACCGAGCAGCTCCTCGCTCCAGTCCCCGGCGGCACCGGCCGCTACACGCGGGAGCTGGCCGCCGCGCTGGCGGCCACCGCGCCCGAGGGTTGGGTGGTGAGCGGGGTCGCGGCGCGGCACCGCAACGCCCGTGGTGCCGAGGTCGACGGGCTCGCCGGGTCCCGGATGCTGCCGCTGCCCCGCCGGGGGTTGACCCTGGCCTGGGAGTACGGGGTGCCGCTGTGGCCGGGCGGGGACGTGGTGCACGCGCCCACGCCCCTGGCGCCCGCGACGGCCCGCAGGGGCGGGGTGCTGGTGGTGACCGTCCACGACACCGTGCCGTTCACCCACGCCGAGACCCTCACCCCGCGCGGGGCGGCCTGGCACCGGGCGGTGATCAAGCGGGCCGCGCGCAAGGCCGACGCGATCGTCGTGCCGACCGACACCGTGGCCGCCGAGCTGGCCGAGCACGCCCCGGGGCCCGCGCGGGTGCACGTGGTGGGGCACGGGGTGCCGGACGTGCTGCGCACGCCGCCGTCGGCGGAGGCGGTGGCCTCGGTCGTCGCCGCGCACCGGTTGCCGGAGACCTACGTGCTCGCCGTGGGCACCGTGGAACCGCGCAAGGGGTTGGACGTGCTCATCGCCGCCATGGCCGACCCGGGGGCGCCCGACCTGCCGCTGGTGGTGGTCGGCCCGACCGGGTGGGGTGGGGTGGACCTGCGGGCGCTGGCCGCCCAGCACGGGCTGCCGCCGGGGCGGCTGCGGGTGCTGGGGCCGCTGACCGACACCGAGTTGGCCGTGGTGCTGCACCGGGCGACGGTGCTGGCCGCGCCGAGCCGGGCCGAGGGGTTCGGGCTGCCGGTGCTGGAGGCGATGGCGGTGGGGGTGCCGGTGGTGCACTCGGACGCGCCCGCGCTGGTGGAGGTGGCGGGCGGGGCCGGGGTGGCCGCGCTGCGCGAGGACCCGGCCGACCTCGCCCGGGCGCTGACCAGCGTGGTGGATTCACCCGAACGGGCAGCGGCGATGGTGGACCGGGGGCGGACCCGCGCGGCCACGTTCACCTGGGCACACGCCGCTGAATCGGTGTGGCGGCTGCACCTGCGGCTGCTGGCGGAAAAACGCGCCCGGTGACGGTCGGGGCAAAGTTCACGCGTTCGTGAGCACCGTCGTAACCGGCCGTCGTACGCTGGGGCGCGTGTCCGACCCCCGCGTGCTCATCGACGCGACCGCCGTCCCGGCCGACCGCGGCGGGGTCGGCCGCTACGTCGACTCGCTGGTGGCCGCCCTCGACGCCGACGGCGCGACGCTCAGCGTGGTCTGCCAGCCCCGCGACGCGGGCCTCTACGCCACCCTCGCGCCGCGCGCCCGGGTCGTGCCGACCTCGGAGTCGGTCACCACCCGCACGGCCCGGCTGACCTGGGAGCAGACCACCCTGCCCCGCCTGGTGCGCAGGCTCGGCGTCGACGTCCTGCACTCCCCGCACTACACGCTCCCGCTGGCGGGCCAGGCCGCCTCCGTGGTCACCCTGCACGACGCCACCTTCTTCACCGACCCGGCGCTGCACCACTCCATCAAGGCCCGCTTCTTCCGCGCCTGGACCCGCACCTCCCTGGTCCGGGCGAGCCTGTGCGTGGTGCCCAGCGCCGCCACCGCCACCGAGCTGGCCCGCGTCGCCGGGGCCGACCGGGACGCGCTCGCGGTGATCCAGCACGGGGTCGACAGCGAGCGCTTCCACCCGCCGAGCCCCGACCAGGTGGCCGCCGCGCGCGCCGGGATCGGCCTCGGCGAGCAGCCGTACGTGGCGTTCCTGGGGGCGCTGGAGCCGCGCAAGAACGTGCCCGCCCTGATCCGCGGCTTCGCCGCCGCCTGCCGGGGCCGGGCGGACCCGCCGTCGCTGGTGCTGGCCGGGCAACCGGGCTGGGACCACCAGATCGAGCGGGCGCTGGACGCGGTCCCGCACCGGGTTCGGGTGATCCGGGCCGGGTACCTGCCGTTCGACCACCTCGCCGGGTTCCTCGGCGGCGCGGCGCTGGTCGCCTACCCCAGCCTGGGGGAGGGGTTCGGGCTGCCGGTGCTGGAGGCCATGGCCTGCGGCGCCTGCGTGCTGACCACCAGGCGGCTGTCGCTGCCGGAGGTCGGCGGCGACGCGGTGGCCTACTGCGGGGTGGGCGCGGGCGACATCGGCGCCGCGGTCGGCGACCTGCTCGACGACCCGGCGCGGCGGGCCGACTTGGCCGCGGCCGCGCAGCGGCGGGCGAAGGAGTTCACCTGGGGCCAGTGCGCCGAGGGGCACCGGGAGGCCTACGGGCGGGCGCTGACCCGGCACCGGCGCGCCCGCTGAGCTCGTCCGTCGAACTCCCCGAACCCGACTGTCACCGCCGCGCCGGACTCGCGGTGGCCCCGGTGGGCGGCCTGGTCGTGATCCGGTCCAACCACTCGGTGAGCAGCCCCCGCTCGGCGGGGCTGAGCACGTCGAGTTCCGGCACCGCTGTGCGCAGGGCCGCTGCCGCCGCGGTCGCCCCGTCGGCGGGCAGTGCCGGTGCCTCGGTGAGGATCGCACTGAGCAGCGACCGGTACGCGACGTCGGCCAGGGCGGGGTTCCGCCGCTCGGGTGCTTCGGCGATCAGCGCGAGGACGGTGCCCGTGCCGATCGCGTGGGTCAGGTCCGCGGCGAGCTGTTCGCCGACGCGCAGCCGACCGGCCGCCGCGATGCGCCTGATCCGGGTCAGCAGGACCTCGCGCCCCGCCTCGGTGGCGCGTGAGGTCGACGTCCGGCGCGGGTCGACCGCGAGCGCGTAGACGGCGGGGTTGGCGAGGCCGAAACCGACGTGCAGGTCCCAGCCGGCGCGGAAGTCCGCCAACGGGTCGGTGCTGTGGTCGACCACCTTCCCCCGCACGTACGCGGCGTACGCGTGCTCGGCGACCGCGTCCAGCAGGCCGTCCTTGTCCCCGAACAGCCGGTAGATCGCGGGTGGCTGCAAACCGGCGGCCGTGGCGACGGCCCGCGTCGTGACCGCGTCCGGCCCGCCTGCGGCCAGGAGGTTCGTCGCGACCTCGATCAGTTGGGTCCGGTTCTGCGCTGCGGCCACCATGGTTCCAACGATAGCGGATTGTTGCGAACGCTGTGATAACGTCGAAAGCGTAATATTGATTCCAATGGAACCGGAGAGACCATGATCATCGTCACCGGAGCGACGGGTGAACTCGGCGGACGCGTCGTCGAGCGGCTGCTCGAACGGCTTCCCGCTGATCGGGTCGGCGTCAGCGTGCGCGAGCCCGCGAAGGCGCGGCACCTCGCCGACCGCGGCGTCCGGGTCCGCCGGGGGGACTTCGCCGAGCCCGCCACGCTGCCCGGGGCGTTCGCCGACGCCGAGCAGGTGCTGCTGGTCTCCAGCGACAGGTTCGGCGAGGAAGCGGTCCGCCTGCACCGGACCGCGATCTCGGCCGCGGCGCGGGCCGGTGTCGGGCGTGTCCTCTACACCAGCCACCAGGGGGCCGCCGCGGATTCGCTGTTCGCGGCGATGCCCGACCACGCGGCCACCGAGGAGGCCCTCGCCGAGGCGGGTGTGCCGTGGACGTCGCTGCGCAACGGCTTCTACGCGTCGACTGTGCGGCACCTGGTGGGACGGGTCCGGGAAACCGGGCAGCTCCGCGCCCCCGAGGACGGCCCGGTCTCCTGGACCGCGCACGACGACCTGGCCGAGGCGGCGGCGATCGCGCTCACCGGGCCCGCCCGCCCCGACGGACCGACCCCGCCGCTGACCGCCGGGCAGGCGCTCGACCTCGCCGACGTCGCCGCGATCCTCTCCGAGTCCACCGGGCGCGTGATCGACCGGGTCACCGTCGGCGACGAGGACCACGTGGCCGAGCTGGTGGGGCAGGGGATGCCCGAGCCCTACGCCCGGGCCATGCTCGGGGTCTTCCGCGCATCGCGCCGCGGGGAGTTCGCGGTCGTCGACCCGGCGCTGGGGGAGTTGCTCGGGCGTCCACCGCGCAGCGTGCGGGACCTGCTCACCGCATCGTCCTGATCACCCGGCCCACCCGCTCGCACCCGGCGCGAACGGGCTTTCCGAACCCGGCCGGGGGCGGTCGGGCACAATGTCGTGCCGTGACCGACGCCTATGGTGACGAGCTGGCCGTGGTGACCGTGACGTACTCGCCGGGGGAGACCCTGGAACGGTTCATCACCACCCTGTCCGAAGCGACGACCCGCCCGGTGCGGGTGGTCCTGGCCGACAACGGCTCCACCGACGGCGCGCCGGAGGCCGCCGCGGCGGCCCACGAACACGTGTCCCTCGTGCCCACCGGGGGCAACCTCGGGTACGGGTCGGGGGCCAACCGCGGCGTCGCCGAGCTGGGGCGGGAGTACGGGTGGGTCGTGGTGGCCAACCCCGACCTGGAGTGGGGGCCCGGCTCACTCGACACCCTGCTGGAGGCCACCGAGCGGTGGCCGCGAGCGGGCGCCTTCGGGCCGCTGATCACCGAGCGCAGCGGGGTGGTGTACCCGTCGGCCAGGGAGGTCCCCTCACTGGGCAAGGGGATCGGGCACGGGGTCCTGGGCAAGCTGTGGCCCGCGAACCCGTGGACCCGGGCCTACCAGCAGTCCGCCGCCGACATTTCCGAGCGGGTCGCCGGGTGGCTGTCCGGGTCCTGCCTGCTGCTGCGCCGCGCGGCGTTCGACTCCGTCGACGGGTTCGACCCCCGGTACTTCATGTACTTCGAGGACGTCGACCTGGGCGAGCGGCTGGGCCGGGCCGGGTGGCAGAACGTCTACGTGCCCTCGGCGCGGGTCATGCACATCCAGGGCGTGTCGACGGCTAAGGCCTCTTCCGCGATGCTGGCCGCGCACCACGACTCGGCCTACCGGTACATCTCCGACCGGCACCAGGGTGCGCAGTGGGCGCCGGTGCGGGCCGCGGTGAAGGCGGGCCTGTCGGTGCGGTTGAAGCTCCAGTCCCGCTGAGGCTGATCTTCGCGGTACCGCTGTCGAGATCGATGCCCAGCGGCGGGGCGCCCTGGGCGTCCTCCTCGCGCATCATCGAGATCGAGTCGCGGTGGTCGAGTTCCACCCGCTTGCTGCCGTAGAAGACCGCGGTGAACTCGTCGACGTAGGTGGCGGTGACCGGGGTGCCGGTGGTTTTCCCCTTGCGCTGGCGCCACAGCTCGGAGGCGCCTGCGGCGAGCATGAGCAGGGTGGTGCCGGGGATGCTCCAGGCCAGTGCGGTCTCGATGAAGCCCACGGAGGGGGAACGGTGGTGGGGCGCGTGCGGTTCCCGCCGGGGTGCTCCTCGAAGCCGGGTTTGCTGTGATGCCGGGTGTGCCCTGGTGAAGCGCCGGTCGTTTGGTGGGTGGTGCCCGGCTGGGTGGATGTGTTTGGCCGGGGCCCCTATGGCGATCATGTGCTCCAGTGTGACCGGGTGGGGCTGAAAAGATGCCCCACCGCCCAGGCAGGCTGTCACATGATCGCCACCCCCGGCCAAACACATCCACCCACCCGGGCAGTCGCTTGGTCGGGCCGGCGGTTTCGGGGTGGCCGGCCTGCGTTCAGGACATCCACCCACCCGGGCATGTCCGTAGCCGGGCCGGCGGTTTTCGGGGTGGTCGGCCGGTCAAGCACCTCCACCCGCTGGGGCAGTTGGTTCGCCGGGCCGCCGGTTCCCGGGGTGGTCGGCTGAGCAAGCACATCCACCTACCCGGGCAGTTGGTTCGCCGGGCCGGCGGGTTTCGGGGTGGTCGGCTGGGCAAGCACCTCCACCCGCTGGGGCGGTTGGTTCGCCGGGCCGGCGGTTTGATGGGTGGCGGTGCCGTCCCCCTCTTCCTCGGCGGCTGCGCCGCTGGGGGTTCGGGCGGGTGGTGGCTGTGCCGGTGGGCTCGGGTTGGCCGGCCACCCGGCCGATGGCCGGGGTGGCGGGGTGTTGGGCGGCTCTGCGACAGGGCTACAGGTGGCGGAAGTCCCGTGGGGAGAACCGGGGGCCGTACCGGGGCTTGCCCAGTCCCGCGCTCAGGATGTGGCGGACGGCCCGGTGCCGGTGGCCCGCGTAGGGCGCCAGCACCTCCAGCATCCCGGCGTCGTCGAGCTTGCGGCCCAGGAGGGCGTGGCCGACCAGGCCGGGGACGTGGAAGTCGCCCACGCTGACCGCGTCGGGGTCGCCCCAGGCGCGTTGGGCGACCTCGGCGGCGGTCCAGACGCCGATGCCGGGGACGCGGCGCAGGAGCAGCCTGCCCTCGACGCCCTTGAGTTCTGCCGCGCGTTCCAGTCGGCAGGCGACTTGGGCGGCGGCGATGACGGCGCGGCGGCGGGCGCCGTCCACGCCTGCCTTGTGCCACTGCCAGTCGGTGATGCCCAGCACCGCCGTGGGGGTCGGTGGGGCGCACACCGGGCCGGGCAGTCGGGTGCCGAAGCGCTGCGCCAGGTCGCGCCAGGAGCGGTGGGCCTCGGTGCCGGTGACCTTCTGCTCCAGGACCGCCGCCAGCAGCACGTCCCACACCCGGCCGGTGGCGCCCAAGCGCAGGGTGGGCTTGCGCCTGCGCACCTCGGCCACCAGCGGGTGGTGGGCCACGAAGCCCGAGTCGTCGTCCTCGGCGCCCAGCAGGGCGGGGACGGACGCCAGGAGCGGGTCCGCGCCCGGGCCCCAGGCCGATGCGCTGACCTCCCCGGCGGACACCGCCAGGTGCAGGCTGCCGGGACCGGTTGCGGTGTTGGCCGCCAGCCACGCGCCGTCCGGGCCGAGCCGCAGGCACGGGTCGCCCGGGCCCCGGCGCAGCGGGCGCAGCAGGGCCGCCACGTCCACGGCGCGCTCGGGGGCCCAGCGCCGGGTGGCGGGGGCGAGCGGGGTCACGGCGGTGGGCGTCATCACGGGGACCGTACCCGCCGGTTGGCTACAGTGGCGCCACCACCGGGAAGTCCCGGTGGGAACCTTCGCTGTCGGATGGGGAACGAGTAGCGCTGTGACGACGACAGACCTGCACGTGGTCGTGCCGGCCGGTGGCAGCGGCACCCGCCTCTGGCCGCTCTCGCGGGCGGCCAACCCCAAGTTCCTGCACCCGTTGACCGGGACCGACCGCTCGCTGCTCCAGGCGACCTTCGACCGGCTCGTGCCGCTGTGCTCGGCGGCCAACCTGCTGGTCGTGACCGGGACCGCGCACGCGGCCGGGGTCGCCAGGCAACTGCCGGGGCTGCCCGAGCGCAATGTCCTGGTCGAACCGTTCGCCAGGGACTCCTGCGCGGCGATCGCCCTGGCCGCCGCCGTCATCCACCGGCGGGCACCGGGGGCGGTCATGGCGTCCTTCGCCGCCGACCACCTGATCACCGACACCGCCGAGTTCGCGCACACCGTGGCCCGCGCGGTCGACGGCGCCCGCGACGGCTACCTGATGACCATCGGCATCACCCCGACCCGGCCCGAAACCGGGTACGGCTACCTCCAGTGCAGCGAGCCCGCCGCGCGTTCGGTGATCCAGCGGGTGCTGGAGTTCAAGGAGAAGCCGTCGCTGGACGTTGCGACGCGGTACGTCGAGTCCGGCAAGTACCTGTGGAACGCGAGCATGTTCGTCTGGAAGACCGACGTCTTCCTCGCCGAGCTGGCCGCCCGGCGCCCGGACGTGGCCGAGCCCATCGCCCGCATCGCCGACGCCTGGGACACCGACGCGCAGGAGGAGACGCTGGCCGAGCTGTGGCCGTCGGTGCCGAAGGTGGCCGTCGAGTACGCGGTGATGGAACCCGCCGCCGAGGACGGCAAGGTCGGCACCGTGCCCGGGGACTTCGGCTGGTCCGACATCGGCGACTTCGAGACCGTGGTGGAACTGCTCGGCATCGACGTGGGCGGGGGCGGCAAGTCCTTCGCCACCGGCCCCGGCGGTCGCGCGGTGGTGGTCGACGGGGAGGGCGTGGTGGTCGTCCCGGCGGGCAACCGGCTCGTCTCCACCCTGGGCGTCAGCGACGTGATCGTGGTCGACACCGAGGACGCGGTCCTCGTCTGCGGTCGCGACCGGGCCCAGGACATCAAGCGGCTCACCGAGATCCTGCGGGAACGCGGCGAACTCGACAGGCTGTAGGCCCGGTTCCATGACGTGGCGTGGCCGGGGCGATACCCTGGCAGGACACCCGAAGGTTCCCACGGAGAGGCCGAGACATGGATCCCCGTGACCGGGCCGATCTCATCCTGGCGAGGGCCCGCGCGCGCGGCGCCTACGTCGTGACCCCCGACAGCGCCACCTCCCCGATGGACGTCGCGGCGACGCTGCAGATCCCCCGGGCGGTGATGAGCGCCCTCGACGCGGCCGACCCGGACGTGACGATGGTGTTCCCGGTGGACGAGCTGCCCGCCATCGCCCAGGAGGCGGCCACCCAGTCGTTGGCCTCGCCGCCCAAGCCCGCCCCCCGGGTGCCCGCCGCGCCGCAGCCCGAGCAGCTCGACGGGCTGATCCCCACCACCAAGCAGCCGCCCTCCTCGGGGCGCCCCTCCATGTCGCAACGGCTCGACGGCGGCGACCGGGGCTGAACCCGGGCTCAGCCGCCGAGGGCCGCGCGGACGATCTCCAGGGCCTGCTCCGGTGCCAGGCCCAGGCGGTGGGCCTCGGCGGCGTAGCGGTCGGCGGCCTGCTTGGCCCGCGACAGCGACCGGTCCCCGGCCGCGCCCACGAACGTCCCGGCCCGGCCCCTGGTCTCCAGCAGGCCCGCCTCCTCCAGTTCCCGGTAGGCCCTGGCGACGGTGTTGGCGGCGATGCCCAGGTCGGCGGCCAGCGCCCGGACCGTGGGCAGCTTGGTGCCCACCGCCAGCTCCCGGTCGTTGATCATCCGCGCCAGCCCGGCCCGCACCTGCTCGAACGGCGGGACCCCCGAGTCCGGGTCCAGGTCGAGCAGCCCGCTCACCGGCAGGCGGCGAGCATCGCGCCGATCCCCGCCGCCTGGTCCGGGTCCGGCGGCAGCGCGTCCACCGGCCACCAGCGCAGGTCCAGCGACTCGTCGCTGCGCACGGCGATCGAGTTCTCCGGGGCGTGCACGGCGAAGCGGACGTCGAAGTGGCGGGTGGGCACGCCCAGCGAGCAGGTGATCGGGTGCACGTCGACGTGCAGCGGCACCGGTTCGATCCGCAGGCCCGCGATGCCGGACTCCTCGGTGGCCTCGCGCAGGGCCGCGCCCGCCAGCGTGGTGTCCTCCGGTTCGCAGTGCCCGCCCAGTTGCAGCCAGCGGCCCACCCTGGGATGCAGGGTCAGCAGCACCGAGGAGCCGGTGTGGTCGAACACCAGCGCCGACGCGGTGATGTGGCCCGCCGCGCAGGCCCTGGCGCACGCGTCGGGGCGGGCGGCGAGGAACCCGAGGTAGGCCTGGCGCAGCGACTCCTGGCCCCGGTCGGCGGGTTTCCAGGTGCTCAGGGTGCTGACGGTGTCCTCGTGGAGCCGGTTCACAGTTGGAGCCATCCCTCATCGGTCCTCGGTTCGCGCGGGGTCAGCGGGTCGACCGGGTGGCCGACCGCCACCGCGCCCAGGGGTTCCCACCCGTCCGGCAGGTCGAGCACCCCGCGCACGACGTCCGCGCAGAAGATCGTCGAGGATACCCAGCAGGAGCCCAGGCCCTCCGCCGCGAGGGCCACCAGCAGCCCCTGCACGGCCGCGCCGCCCGCCACGGTGAACATGGTCCGCTCGGCCTCGGCGCGGCGGGCGTCGGGGTAGTCGTGGGCGCCCTCGCGCACCAGGAACGGCAGCACGACCTCGGGGGCGTGGTGCAGCAGGTCGCCCCGGGCCACCCGGCGGGCGATCCTGTCCTCCGACCAGCCGTCGGCGCGGAGGTCGGCTTCCCAGCGCTCGCGCATGGCCGCCAGCAGCTCCGCGCGCTTCTCCCGCACGTGCGCGAACCGCACCGGGCGGGTGTGGTGCGGGGCGGGGGCGGTCAGGGCGGCGGCCACGGCGCGGCGCAGGGCGGCCGGGTCGACCGGGTCGGCGGTGAACTCGCGCAGCGAGCGGCGGACCAGGACCGCCTCGCGCCTGCCCTGGGCGATCGCCTCCGCGGTGCCCAGGCGGAACAGGTCGTCCTCCACCCGCACCAGGTCGCGGGCGCGGCTGCCGTCGTCGCGCAGGTCGAGGCCGCGCACCACGGCGACCGGGGTGCCGCCGAGCTTGCCCTTGACCAGGTCGGCGGCGGCGGCGACCTCGTCGGCCACCGCGATGGCGGTGACCACCAGCTCGTTGCCGTGCGCGTCGACCTCGCCGGCGTAGGCGTGCAGGACCGGCAGGCCGGAGGAGCCGATCGCGGCGTCGGTCTGCCCCAGCCGCCAGGCGCGGCCCATGGTGTCGGTGACGACCACGGCCACCTCCACGCCCAGGCGCTCGCGCAGGCCGCCGCGCAGGGCGGCGGCGGAGGCGTCCGGGTCGACCGGCAGCAGCGCCACCTCGTCGGCGGCCACGTTCGAGGCGTCCACCCCGGACGCGGCCTGCACGATGCCCAGCCGGTTGACCGTGATCAGCGTGCGGCCCTTGCGGGCGACCACCTTCTCCGCCTCGTCCAGCACCAGCCGGGCGCGCGCGGCCTCGCGGCCCTCCGGGTCGGCGGGCACCCGGACCAGTCGACCCTCCACTTTGGAGAAGACCTTGCTGGTGACCACCACCGCGTCCCCGGAGCGCAACCACGGCATGGCCCTGACCAGCTCGCCGGTCAGGTCGTCGCCGGGGCGGAACTCGGGCAGGCCCGGCACCGGCAGGACCTCGATCCCCCCCGGCGCCGCGTGCCCGCTCACGCCGGGACCTCCACCCCGCCCAGGTCGAACGCCGCCCGCACCATCTCCGCCGTCGTGTCCACATCGGACATCAGCAGCGGCACCGCGCGCACCGCCACCCCCTCCACGTCGGCCTTGTCGCCGGTGTGCACCAGCCAGCCGTCGAGGATGCCCTTGTCCGAGCACGCCCGGGAGCCGTAGTGGCGCCCCACGGCCTGCGCGGAGGTCTCCAGGCCGATCGCGGCCAGGCAGGCGTCGGCCATCCCGCGCACCGGCTTGTCACCGATGATCGGCGAGACCCCGACCACCGGGGCGCCGGTCTTGCGCAGCGCCCCGCGCAGCCCGGGCACGGCCAGCACCGACCCGATGCTCACCACCGGGTTCGACGGGGCCAGCAGCACCAGGTCGGCCTCGCCGATCGCCTCCAGCACCCCCGGGCCCGGGGTGGCCTCGTCCGCGCCGACCGGCACGATCGACTGCGCCCTGGGCTCGGCGCGGTGGCGAATCCACCACTCCTGGAAGTGCACCGCCTTGCGCTCGCCGGTGCCCGGCTCGTCGATCACCACGTGCGTCTCGACCCGGTCGTCGGTCATCGGCAGCAGCCGCACCCCCGGCTTCCACCGGTCGCACAGCGCGGCGGTGATGTCGGACAGGTCGTAGCCCGCCCGCATCATCCTGGTGCGCACCAGGTGGGTGGCGATGTCCTTGTCGCCGAGGCCGAACCACTCGGCGTCGGTGCCGTAGGCGGCCAGCTCCTCCTTGACCGTCCACGACTCCCCGGTGCGGCCCCAGCCGCGCTCGGTGTCGATGCCCCCGCCCAGGGTGTACATGCAGGTGTCCAGGTCGGGGCAGATGCGCAGCCCGTGCAACCAGATGTCGTCGGCGGTGTTCACCACCGCGGTGACCTCGTGCGGCGAGTCCGCCGGACCGACCGGGGGCAACCCCAGCAGCCGCTTGACCCCGAGCAGGAACCGGGCGCCGCCGACGCCCCCGACCACAACGACAACCTTCACGGTCGGCGATCCTCGCACGCCAGGGTGGACCCCGTCCGGGTGAGGGGCGGTATCGGGCGGTTCACCGCCAGAAGAAGAACAGCGACTGGCCGACGGCGGCGGCGAACTCGTCCCCGCCGAACACGCCGTACAGCGCGGTCACCGCCTCCCAGAACACCTCGCTGACGCCGGGGACGCCGATCAGCACCGCGAACAGGATCAGCGGCGCCCACGGCCGGGCCTTGGCGCCGAACACCCGCGCCTCGTGGGACAGGAACGGCTCGACCGCGCCCCACCCGTCCAGGCCGGGCACCGGGAGGATGTTCAGCACGAACGCGGCCAGTTGCAGCAGCGCCAGGAACGACAGGCCCGCCCACAGCGCGTGCTCGGTCAGGCCGCTGAAGGCGATCTCCGTGGCCGACGGCCCGAACACGGCCACCACGACCGCCAGCAGGATGCCGATCGCCAGGTTCGACAGCGGCCCGGCCAGGGACACGCGTGATTCCACCGCTCGGGAGCGCAGCGCCCCGTGGTTGATCCACACCGCGCCGCCGGGCAGCGGGATTCCGCCGATGGCCAGGAACAGGATCGGCAGCAGCAGGCTCAGCACCGGGTCGGTGTACTTGCGCGGGTCCAGCGACAGGTACCCCTTGTCCCGCACCGACCAGTCGCCGCCGCGGAAGGCGACGATGGCGTGGCCGAACTCGTGCACGCACAGCGACACCGCCCAGCCGCCGAGCACCAGCAGGAAAACCCCTGCTCGGGCCGCGGTTTCGTTGTCCATCAGCGTCAAGAAACCGGCCCCGACGGTGAGCGCGAGCAGGCCGAGGAACACGGGCGAGGGACGAACCGCTGATCTGTGCACCCCACCAGTGTGGCAATCTTCGCGGTTTGCCGGGCGACCGGTGCGGGTAAAGAGGGGAGACATCCCTTGGTACCCGATCGTGTACGGGCCGCTCATATCGCATCACCCGGCCGGGGGCCTCGCTTGACCCGCCGCCGGGACACGGGTGTAATCACATCGATGTCATTCACCAAGGGGACGGTGCGTGCCATCCGCCGACCGAGGAGTATCGGAAGGCGAGGAGGCGGGCTGAGATGCAGGGAATGAACGACGGGGGTCGCGTCATGGAGTGGGGGGAGCGCCCGGCCGAGGAGCTGGGGGCACTCGCCGGTTTCCTCGACGAGACCGACGAGCAGGAGTGGCAGGAGCGCGCGCTCTGCGCGCAGACCGACCCGGAGGCGTTCTTCCCCGAGAAGGGCGGGTCCACCCGGGAGGCCAAGCGCATCTGCCTCGGGTGCGAGGTGCGCGCGGAGTGCCTCGACTACGCCCTCGCCCACGACGAGCGCTTCGGCATCTGGGGCGGCCTGTCCGAGCGCGAGCGGCGGAAGCTGAAGAAGCGAGTCGTCTGAGCCGGACCGGGCACGTCCCGCGGCGATCCGAGGACTGAGGACGTCCGCACGGTCGGGTGATCCGCGCACCGCCGATCACCCGACCCGTGCGCAGCCCGCGCGGTCGTCCCGCTGCGGCGGCTGCCCCGTGCCCACCCGCCCCGCGGTCATCGCCGCGCCGGGCTCGCACCTGCTCGCCGGGTCCTGCGGGTGTGCCGCGCCGACCCCGTTCACCTGCCGGTCCTCGCGCGACACCACGGTCCGACCACGTACGGTGACCCGGTCCGGACCGTGATCCACGAGGAGGTGTGCGCGCCATGTCCGCGCGGTCGCGCCCAGCACTGACGCCCGGCGCCGCACCGGTCCTGCGCACCGCGCCGGTCCTGGCCGTGCTGGTCTGCCACGACGGCGCCGAGTGGCTGCGCGTCGCGCTCTCCGCGCTGCGGCACTCCACCCCCCGACCCCGGCACGTGCTCGCCGTCGACACCGGGTCCACCGACGCCACCGCCGAGATGCTCGCCGCCGCGGCGACCGGCGACGACAAGGTCCTCGACGGCGTCCTCACCCTCGACCGCGACACCGGTTTCCCCACCGCCGTGCACACCGCCGTCGACCACGCCGTCGAGCGGTGGGGCGACCCCGGCGGCTGGGTCTGGCTGCTGCACGACGACTCCGCCGCCGACCCCGACTGCCTGGCCACCCTGCTGCTGGCCGCCGAGCTGTCCCCGTCCGCTGCCGTGCTGGGCCCGCTCGCCGTCGACTGGCACGACCCGCGGCTGGTCGTCGAGGCGGGACTGTCCACCGACGCCTCCGGGCACCGGCAGACCGGCATCGGGCCGTCCGAACTGGACTGGGACCGGCTCGCCCGCGGCCGGGAGCGGACCGGTGGCGACGGCGACCGCCGGTTCGGCCAGAGCACCGAGGTCCTGGCCGTGTCCTCGGCCGGGATGCTGCTGCGCCGCGACGTGTGGGACGCCCTCGGCGGGTTCGACCGGGCGCTGCCGCTGCTGCGCGAGGACCTCGACTTCGGCTGGCGGGTCAACCGCTCCGGCCGGGTCGTGCTCTGCGTCCCGGCCGCCCGGCTGCGCCACGCCCGGGGCATCGCCGCGGGCCACCGCGGCCTCGACGCGCACCCGGTCGCCCTCGGCCCGTCGCCGCGCGCGGTCGACCGGGGGCACGGCATGCGCACGTTCCTGGTCAACTGCTCCGCGGTGTCGTTCGCGCTCGGCATCCCCCGGTTGGCCGCGCTGTGCCTGCTGCGCGCCCTCGGCTTCGCCGTGCAGCGCCGCGGCGCCGACGCCCGCGCGGAGCTGTCCGCGCTGAACTACCTGATCAGCGGGCACGCCGAACTGCGCGCCGCGCGGGCCCAGCGCGCGCCGCACGCGGGCGGGGGAGGTGTTCGCGGACTGTTCACCAGCCGGTCGACCCGGCTCCGCAACACGGCGCGCGGCGCGCTGTCGGCCATGGTCCGCAGGCGCGTCGAGGCCGACGCGGCGCTGGGCAGGCTGCCCGGCGACTACGACCCCGGCGCCGTCTGGCTGTCCCCGGAGGACGGTCCCGCGCCGCGCAAACCCCTCGGCCCGGAGGCGCTGCCCGCGGGCGCGGGCGGTCGGCCCCGCCGGGCCGGGCTGCGCAGGCCGGTCGCCGCCGTCGCCGTGTCCCTGCCCGCCGAGGCCGCCCCGCGCCCCGGGGGCGCGCGGCCGTCCCCGGTGCCGCGCCCCTCACCGGTGCCCCGCGACGGGTCCGGCCCGCCACCCGCGCCGGACCTGGTGCTGGTCAGCGTCGACCGGGGCCGGGTGCTGCGGCAGATCCTGCTCGCGCCACCGCTGCTGCTGCTCGTCGGCCTGGCGGTGCTGGCGCTCGTGGTGAACGCCGGGCGCATCGGCCTGGACCTGTCCGGTGGGCGCCTGCTGCCGATCGGCGACCTCGGCCAGACCTGGTCGGAGTACGTCAGCACCTGGCACGGCGTCGCGGGCGGCACCGCCGCCCCGGCCCCCGCCGCGCTGGCGGTGCTCGGGCTGCTCGGCGCGGTCCTGGCGCCGTTCGGCGGGGTGCAGGCGGCGGTCGCCCTGCTGCTGCTGGCCGACCTCCCGCTCGCGGGCCTGAGCGCCTACCTCGCCACCCGCCGCGCACCCGTGCGCCGCTGGGTGCGCGCGCTGATCGCCGTGGCCTACGCGCTGCTGCCCCCGGCCGCGGGCGCGGTCGCCCAGGGCAGGCTCGACGTGGTCGTGGTGCACCTGCTGCTGCCCCTGGTGACCTCCGGCGTCACCGCGCTGCTGGTGCGGCGGCGCACCGGCGCGGGCCCGTCGGCGTGGCTGTCGACGACCGCGGGCACCGCGCTCGGGTTGGCCGTCATCGGCGCGTTCTCCCCGCTGACGCACCTGGTGCTGGTCGTGGTGGCGCTGTTCGGGTTCGTGCTCGTCCCCGGCGCGGGCACCCGGCGCGGGGCGGCGCTGTTCCTGCTCGTGCTGATGCCGCTGGCGCTGCTGCTGCCGTGGCCCGCCGTGGTCATCCAGCACCCCGGCGTGCTGCTGCACGGGGTCGGCGCCCGGCTCGACGCCCCGGCCGCGTCCTGGACCGACCTGCTGTCGCTGACCGCGGGCGGACCGGGGGCGTGGCCGGTCGTCGGGCTGGTGGTGCTGCTGGCGGTGCTGCTCGGGGTGGCCGTGCGACCGCTGCGCGGGGTGCTGCCCGGGCTCGGGTTCGCCCTCGTCGGCCTGGCCGCCCTGGCCCTGGTGCGGCTGGTGCCCGCGACCCCGCTGGGCGGGAACACCGCCACCCACGGCTGGGCGGGCGCGCCGCTGCTGGTCGTCGGCTGGGGGCTGCTGTGGGCGCTGACCGGGGTGTGCCGCACCGGCCGCGCGGGCCTCCGGCTGCCGTCGACCCCGGCCGTCGCGCGCACCCTCGCCGGACTCGGCGCCACCGGGCTCCTCGCGCTGGCCCTGGGCCCGGTCCTGGCCACCCCCGGCCCCCTCCGCGACGACGGCGGCCCGCGCCTGGCCCCCACCCTGACCGCGGACCTGGCCGCCACCCGCCGCTCCGTCGTCGTCATGGCCGCCGACGGCGAACCCCTGCGGCAGACCACCGCCCGCCCACCCCGCCTCGGCGACGACGACCTCGCCCCCACCCCGGCCGCCGCCACCCGCCTGGCCACCCTGGACCGCGACCTGCGCGGCGACGACGTCGACACCGTCCGCGCCGCCCTGGCCCGAGCCGCCGCATCCGGCGCCCTGTTCGTCGTCGCCCCCGACACCCCCACCGCCGACCGCCTGCGCGACCGCGGCGGCCAACTCCTCGCCGACGCCCCACCCACCTCCGACGGCCGCCCGGTCTTCCGCCTGCTGCTGCCCTCGGGCTCGGCCTACCTGCTGTCCCCCGACCTGGCCAGGCAGGCCCTCACCGGCGCCCCACCGCCCGCGCTGC
This sequence comes from Actinokineospora spheciospongiae, assembly GCF_003182415.1. Lineage (NCBI taxonomy): Bacteria > Bacillati > Actinomycetota > Actinomycetes > Pseudonocardiales > Pseudonocardiaceae > Actinokineospora > Actinokineospora spheciospongiae. The sequence continues at coordinate 569,196 of NZ_QHCP01000003.1, forward strand.
TGGACAACCCCGGCGTCGTTCCCGTGGAAGCCGCCCCGCCGTCGGTGGCCGTCCGCGTCTCCGACGGCCCCGAGGGCCGCCTGCTGGTCATCGCGGCGGCGGAGGAACCCGGCTGGACGGCCACCCTGGACGGCAGGCAGACCGGCATCAGCCGCGCCTGGGACGGCCAGGTCGCCATCACGGTCCCCACCCGGGCGACCGAGGTGCGGGTGGAACAGCCGACGGCGCTGCGCGGGGTGCTGCTGCTGGTGCAGGGCGCGGTGCTGCTGTTCACGCTCCTCACCTCGATCCCCGGCCGTCGCCCCGAGGACTGACCCGGCGTGGGCCGTGCCTCGAAGCCGGTCTTGTCGTGGTGGTGCCCGGGTGGGTGGATGTGCTCAGCTTGGCCGTCTCCCGCAAAGCCCGGTCGTTTGGTGGGGGTGCCCGGCTGGGTGGATGTGTTTGGCCGGGGCCCCTATGGCGATCATGTGCTCCAGTGCGTCAGGTGGGGCTGAAAAGATGCCCCACCGCCCAGGCAGGCTGTCACATGATCGCCACCCCCGGCCAAACACATCCACCCACCCGGGCAGGGGCGTAGCCGGGCCGGCGGTTTTCGGGGTGGTCGGCTGGCAAGCGCGTCCACCCACCCGGGCAGTTGGCTGGCCGGGCCGGCGGTTTCGGGGGTGGCTGGCTGGGCAAGCGCGTCCACCCACCCGGGCAGTTGGCTCGCCGGGCCGGCGGTTTCGGGGGTGGCTGGCTGGGCAGGCACTTTTCAGCCACCCGGGCATTTACTCGCCGGGCCGGCGTTTCGGGGTGTCGGCCTGCGTTGAGGACAGGCCCTGGGAGCCAGCCCACCTGCTGCCCATCGGCGCCAGGGCAGCCCCCGAATCAACCCAAGCACCACCCACCGACGAAACCGCCGCTCCGCCCGGAGTTGTCCACAGCCCCAGGGGACCCCCGAAATCAATTCAACCAGGGGCCACCGACAAAAGAGGCTCCGCCGAGCCGAGTTGTCCACAGGGCCGGGGGAGCCCCCGAGGTCAAGCCAACCGGCAGCCACCGACGGAGGAAGCGGCCCTCCCGGGGTTGTCCCCAGGGCGGGCCGGTCGGGGTGGGGTCAGCCCTCGCCGTCGATGACGCCGGGGTCGAGGCCGAGGTAGGCGGCGACCTGCTCCACCAGCACGTCGTGCACCAGGTCGGCCAGGTCGCCGCCGTCCTTGGCCCTGGCCTCCAGGGGGCGGCGGTAGAGCACGATCCGGGCCCGGGTCGGTTGGCCTCGGCGGTCCACCCCGGCCGCCACCAGGCGGGCGAGCGGTACGCCGCTGTCGGCGAGGACGCCGTCGGGGGTGGGGGTGCCGGTCTCGGGGACCTCCGGCACGTCGTCCACCGCGACGTCGAGCTTGGTCAGCTCCGTGCGCCAGCGGGCCTCGATGGGCTCCAGGGCGTCGAGGACCAGCGCGTCGAACTTCTCCGCGCGGGTGCTGGCGGCGGGCAGGGTCGAGGGGAAGAGGGGGCCGCGCAGGCCACGTCCGTGGCGGTCGCGGCTGCGTCGTTCGCGGCGCCGGGAACCGCGGGCTGTCACCACGGGGAACCAGCGTACGCGGGTCGGCAGTTGCCCCGGTTGGGCGCTCCGGGGGCGTGTCGCGGGTGCACATGCGGTACCGGGCCGGGGGGAGGCGCTATCGTCACCAGTTGTGCGGAGCGTGCGTCGGTGTTCACGAACCGGGTGTCTGAACCCGGCCGTCGCCACGCTGACCTACGCCTATGCCGAGTCGACCGCCGTCGTCGGGCCGTTGGCCACCTACTCCGAGCCGCACAGCTACGACCTGTGCGAGGAGCACGCCCTGCGGCTGACCGTGCCGCGCGGGTGGGACGTGGTGCGCCACGACGGGTCGTTCGCGCTGCCGGAGCCCTCCGTCGACGACCTGACCGCGCTGGCCGAGGCCGTGCGCGAGGCGGGGCGGGTCGACCGCCCGGTGGAGCAGCCGGACCCGGGCACCGGGAGCAGGCGCGGTCACCTCCGGGTCCTCCCCGACCCGGTCAACGACTGACCCGCGCCGGTAGGCTGCCGGGCGAGGACCACCGAACCCTGGGAGAACCCGTGCGCGACCTGTCCGGCGTCTTCAAGGCCTACGACATCCGCGGCGTCGTCGGCGAGCAGATCGACGCCGACCTGGTGCGGGCGGTGGGCGCCGCCTTCGCCCGGCTGGTCGGCGGGCCGACCGTCGTCGTCGGCCACGACATGCGCGAGTCCTCCCCCGGCTTGGCCGCCGCGTTCGCCGAGGGCGCCAACGGCGAGGGCGTCGACGTGATCAACATCGGCCTGGCCAGCACGGACATGCTGTACTTCGCCTCCGGCAGCCTGGACCTGCCCGGGGCGATGTTCACCGCCAGCCACAACCCGGCCAAGTACAACGGGATCAAGCTCTGCCGCGCGGGCGCCGCCCCGGTCGGGCAGGACTCCGGGCTGCGGACCATCCAGGCCGAGGTGGAGGCCGACACCCCCGGTTCGGGCAAGACCGGTTCCGTGGAGACCCGCGACCTGCTCACCGGGTACGCCGAGTACCTGCGCGGGCTGGTCGACCTCTCCGGCATCCGCCCGCTCAAGGTCGTGGTGGACGCGGGCAACGGCATGGGCGGTCACACCGTGCCCACCGTCTTCGACGGCCTGCCGCTGGACGTCACCCCGATGTACTACGAGCTGGACGGCAACTTCCCCAACCACGAGGCCAACCCGCTGGACCCGAAGAACATCGTCGACCTGCAGGCGAAGGTCCGCGAGGTGGGCGCCGACATCGGCCTGGCCTTCGACGGCGACGCCGACCGCTGCTTCGTCGTCGACGAGAACGGCGACCCGGTCTCGCCCAGCGCGATCACCGCGCTGGTGGCGGTGCGCGAGCTGGCGAAGGACCCCGGCGGCACGGTCATCCACAACCTGATCACCTCGCACGCGGTGCCCGAGATCGTCGCCGAGCACGGCGGCGTCCCGGTGCGCACCCGGGTCGGGCACTCGTTCATCAAGCAGGAGATGGCCGAGACCGGCGCCATCTTCGGCGGCGAGCACTCCGCGCACTACTACTTCCGCGACTTCTGGAAGGCCGACACCGGGATGCTGGCCTCCATGCACGTGCTGGCCGCCCTCGGCGAGCAGCCGGGCACCCTGTCCGACCTGACCCGCGAGTACAACCGCTACGCCGCCTCCGGTGAGATCAACTCCACCGTGGACGACCAGGCCGGGCGGCTGGCCGCGATCAAGGCCGAGTACGGCGCCCGGGACGGGGTGACCCTCGACGAGCTGGACGGGCTGACCGTGCGGCTGCCCGACGGCGCCTGGTTCAACCTGCGCGCCTCGAACACCGAACCCCTGCTGCGGCTCAACGTCGAGGCCGCCGACGACGACGCCGTGGCCGCGGTGCGCGACGAGGTGCTGGCGATCGTGCGGGCCTGACCGCGCCCGCCCCGCCCGCGACCCCCGAACCGGAGGAGGACCACCATGGCAGTCACCCTGGACCCGCAGCTCTTGGACATCCTCGCCTGCCCGTCCGACGACCACGCCCCGCTGACCGCGGGCACCCCGGACGACCCGGCCGCCGACGCGCTCACCTGCACCGAGTGCGGGCGGGTGTTCCGGGTCGACGACGGCGTGCCGGTGCTGCTGCTCGACGAGGCCACCGAGCCCCCGCTCGACAATGTCACCGAGCCCCGGCCCGACGCGGACCACTGAGTTGACCTCCCTACCCGACGACACCCTCCTCGACGACGCGGCGCGCATCTCCGCCGCCGACCCCGAGGGGCTGCTGCGCGCCGCCGCCGGAGCGGGCGCCCAGGTCCGCGCGACCGCCGACGCCGCCCGCGAGGCCGGTCTCGACCGGTTGACCGGGTTGCGCCCGCGCGCCCTGGTGCTGGTGACCAGCCCCGGCCTGGGGCCTGCGGTGGCCGGGCTGCTGGCGGCGCTGCTGCCCGCCTGCCCGGTGCCGGTGCTGCTGGCCGACGAGGTGCCCGGCTGGATCGGCCCGCTCGACGTTGTCGTTGCGCATACCGACGACCCCGGCGACCGCCTGCTGGCCCGCGGTGTCGACCGCGCGGGCCGCCGTGGCGCCGCCGTGGTGCTCACCGCCCCCGCCGAGGGCCCGGTGGCCGCGGCTGCCGCGGGCAACGCGGTCCTGGTGGCGCCCCGGATGCCGGTGCGCCCCGGGTTCGGTTTCGCCACCGCCTACACCGCGGGCCTGCTCGCGCTGTCCGCCCTCGGCCTGCTGCGGGTCGACCTGGACGCCATGGCCGACGAGCTGGACCGCGAGGCCGAGCGGGCGCACCCGAACCACGAGTCGTTCGTCAACCCGGCCAAGGCGCTGGCGCTGCGGCTGGCCGAGCACACCCCGCTGCTGTGGGGGCTCGACCCGGTCGCCACCGCCGTGGCGGGCAACGCCGCGCAGGCCCTGGCCACCCACACCGACCTGGTCTGCGACGTCGCCGACTACCAGCAGGCGATGAGCCGCACCGCCCTGCACCGGGCCGCGGTGCGGGCCACCTCCGGCGGCGACATCTTCGCCGACCCGGACGACTTCGACGGCCCGGCCACCGCGCCACCGCGGGTGCTGCTGCTGGCCGTGCGCGCCGACCCGGGCGACCCGGCCCGCAGGTTGGCCGCGGAGACCCTGCCGGGGGCCGACCTGATCGACCCGGCCGAGGAGATCACCGCCGCCGACGAGCCCACCCGGGCCGCGGTGCTGGCCCTGCGCTTCGACCTCGCCGCCCTCTACCTCGGCCTGGCCGCGGGGACGGCGGGCGGTTCCGGACGGTACGCACCCGCGACGGCCTAGCGGCGGCGCAGCCGCGGCAGGTCGGTCGGGTGCAGTGAGGGAGTTGAAGGTCTGTGGAGCTGCTGCGCAACGCCGTGCGCCCGTACGCGTGGGGATCGCGCACCACCCTCGCCGAGCTGCTGGGCAACCCCTCGCCCGCCCCGCACCCGGAGGCGGAGCTGTGGATGGGCGCGCACCCCGGCGACCCGTCGCGGGTGGTGGACCCCTCCGGTGCCGAGCGGTCGCTGCTGGAGCGGATCGACGCCGACCCGGAGACCGAGCTGGGCGCCGACACCGCCGCCCGCTGGGGCAACCGGCTGCCGTTCCTGCTCAAGATCCTCGCCGCCGAGGAGCCGCTGAGCATGCAGGCGCACCCGTCGGCCGCCCAGGCCGCCGAGGGCCACGCCCGCGAGGAGGCGGCGGGCATCGCCAGGGACGCGCCCAACCGCAACTACCCCGACCCCACCGCCAAGCCGGAACTGGTGTGCGCGCTCACCGAGTTCCACGCCCTGGCCGGGTTCCGCGACCCGGTGCGCACCCTGGCGCTGCTGGAGGCGGTGCGCACCCCGGGCCTGGCGCCGTACGCGGACCTGCTCGCCGGGCAGCCCGACTCCGGTGGCCTGCGCGCGCTGTTCACCATGTGGATCACCCTGCCGCAGACCGCCCTGGGCAACCTGCTGCCGGACCTGTTCGACGCCTGCGTCCGGCACGTCAAGGACCACGGCGAGTTCGCCCTGGAGTGCCGCACCGTCCTGGAACTGGGGGAGTCCTACCCCGGTGACGCGGGCGTGCTGGCGTCCCTGCTGCTCAACCGGCTGGTCCTGGGCCCCGGTGAGGCGATCTACCTGCCCGCGGGCAACCTGCACGCCTACCTGCGCGGCACGGCGGTGGAGATCCTGGCCAACTCCGACAACATCCTGCGCGGCGGCCTGACCCCCAAGCACGTCGACGTGCCGGAACTGCTGCGGGTGCTCGACTTCGGCAGCAACGACATGCCGGTCACCACCGGGGAGGACCGGGGCAGGCTGCGCGTCTACCGCACCGAGGCCCCCGAGTTCGAGCTGTCCCGGGTCACCTGGGGCGAAGCTGACCGCGACGAGGTCGCGCTGCCCGGCGGCACCCCCCGCATCCTGCTCTGCTGCGCGGGCACGGTGGTCGTCGGCGACGGCGAGCGGGAGCTGACCCTGCGCCCCGGCCACTCCGCCTGGGTCCCGGCCACCGACCCCGACCTCCTCGCCCGGCCGTCCGGTGACGGCGAGGCGCACCTGTTCGTCGCCACCACCGGCACCGACGCGCCCTCGCACGGCGAGCGGTGACCCCGGTGGCCTAGGCTTCCCCCGAAATCGGACATCGACGAACACCAAGGGAGCCACCGTGTCAGCAGGGGGTAGCACCAAGGCCATCCTCGCCGCACTCGCCGCGAACGCGGGCATCGCGGTGGCGAAGTTCGTCGGGTTCCTGGTCACCGGGTCGTCGTCGATGCTGGCCGAGTCGGTGCACTCGGTGGCCGACACGTCCAACCAGGGCCTGCTGCTGCTGGGGCAGAAGACCTCCCAGCGCAAGGCGACCAGGGAGCACCCGTTCGGCTTCGGCCGCGACCGGTACTTCTACTCGTTCATCGTGGCCCTGATGCTGTTCACCCTGGGCTCGGCGTTCGCGCTGTACGAGGGCATCCACAAGGTCACCCACCCGGAACCGCTGACCTCCCCGATCGTCGCGGTGCTCATCCTGGTGGTCGCCATCGGCCTGGAGAGCTACTCCTTCGCCACGGCCATCACCGAGTCGAAGAAGGTCAAGGGCGACGCCACCTGGTGGGGCTTCATCCGCCAGTCCCGCACCCCCGAACTCCCGGTCGTGCTGCTGGAGGACGCGGGCGCCCTGCTCGGCCTGGTGCTCGCCCTCGCGGGCGTCGGCCTCGCGGTCCTCACCGGCGACCCGGTGTGGGACGGTGTCGGCACCATCTGCATCGGGGTCCTGCTCGGCATCATCGCCGTCATCCTCATCGTGGAGATGAAGTCCTTGCTCATCGGCGAGGGCTCCACCGACGCGGAACTGGCCAGGATCGAGGACGAGCTGGCCACCGGCAAGATCGAGCGCGTCATCCACATCCGCACCCAGTACATCGGCCCCGACGAACTTCTCGTCGCCGCCAAGATCGCCCTGCGCCCCGGCCTGCACATGGACGACGTCGCCCAGGCCATCGACGACGCCGAGGCCCGCATCCGCGCGGCGGTCCCCACCGCCCGGCTGATCTACCTGGAACCGGACCTCTACCGCACGTCCGCCACCGCCTGACCCGGCCAGACGTGAAGCGCGAGCCTCGACCCCCGCGGGGTCGGGGCTCGCGCCTCGTCCGCCCCCGGTTCGCGGTGCCGGTCTTCAAGCGGACCGCCCACCGCGGCGCTAGCCTCCCTGGACTGGACAACGTCGAACCAGGAGGTGGGCCGTGCCGGGGAGTGGTCTGTGGCGCACGAAGTCGATCGAACGGTCCATCGCCGATACCGACGACCCGGACACCAAGCTCCGCCGCAACCTCTCCACCTGGGACCTGACGGTCTTCGGGGTCGCGGTGGTCATCGGCGCGGGCATCTTCACCCTCACCGCCAGGACGGCCGGTGACTTCTCCGGCCCGTCGGTCTCCGTCGCCTTCGTCATCGCCGCGGTGGCCTGCGCCCTGGCCGCCCTCTGCTACGCGGAGTTCGCCTCCACGGTCCCCGTCGCGGGCAGCGCCTACACCTTCTCCTACGCCACGTTCGGCGAGTTCGTCGCCTGGATCATCGGCTGGGACCTCATCCTCGAACTCGCCGTCGGCTCGGCCGCGGTGGCGAAGGGCTGGTCCACCTACCTCAACACGGTCATGGGGTACCTGTTCGGCTTCGACCCGGACCGCACCAGCGCCACCGTCCTCGACGTCGGCCCCATCACCGTCGACTGGGGGGCGCTGCTGCTGGTGGGCGTGATCGTGACCCTGCTCGCGGTGGGCACCAAGCTGTCCTCGCGGGTGAGCATGGTGATCACCGGGATCAAGGTCGCCATCGTGCTCTTCGTGATCGTGCTCGGCCTCTTCTACGTCAAGGCCGCCAACTACACCCCGTTCGTCCCGCCCGCGGAACCGGCCGCCGCGGGGCAGTCGGGGGTCGAGCAGTCGCTGCTGTCGTTCCTGTTCGGCAGCGGCAGCAGCTCCTTCGGCGCCTTCGGGCTGCTGGCGGGCGCGTCGCTGGTGTTCTTCGCGTTCATCGGCTTCGACATCGTCGCCACCACCGCCGAGGAGACGAAGAACCCGCAGCGGTCGGTGCCGCGCGGCATCCTCGGTTCGCTGTCGATCGTGACCGTCCTCTACGTCGCGGTGTCGCTGGTCGTGGTGGGCATGGTCAGCTACACCCAGTTGGCCACGGTGAACCCGGACGGCAGCGAGAGCAAGAAGACGCTGGCCACCGCGTTCTCCGCCAACGGCGTCGACTGGGCGGCGCAGGTCATCTCGATCGGCGCGCTCGCGGGCCTGACCACCGTGGTCATGGTGCTGATGCTGGGGCAGATCCGGATCATCTTCGCCATGGCCCGCGACGGGCTGCTGCCGCGCGGGCTGGCGAGCACCGGCGGCAAGGGCATCCCGGTCCGGGCGACCCTGGTCGTCGGCGGCCTCGTCGCCGTCGCGGCGACCTTCTTCCAGGCGGACAAGCTGGAGGAGATGGTCAACGTCGGCACGCTGTTCGCGTTCATCCTGGTTTCGGCGGGGGTGGTCGTGCTGCGCCGCACCCGCCCGGACCTGCCCCGGGCGTTCAAGGCGCCCTGGGTCCCGGTCGTGCCGGTCCTGGCGATCCTCGCCTGCGTGTGGCTGATGCTGAACCTGACCGTGCTGACCTGGCTGCGGTTCGTGGTGTGGATGGTGCTCGGCGTGGTCATCTACTTCGTCTACAGCAGGCGGCACTCGCTGCTGGGCAAGGACCCCGAGGGCGCAGGGGCGGCGGGCGCGGCCGGGCCGCCGGGGGAGTCCGGGAAGTAGCATCGCCCGCGTGCCGCTGCTCTGCCTCGACGTCGGGTCCACCTGGACCAAGGGTGCCCTGGTGTCCGAGGCGGGGGAGCTGCTCGGCACCGCGCAGCACGCCACCACCGCACCGGAGGTGCTGCGCGGTGTCGACGCCGTGGCCGCCGCCCTCGAACCGGGAACCGCCGCGCGAGCCGCAGACCTCGGGTCGGGGGCGCCGGGTTCGTCGCGCACCGCCGCGCAGGCGGGTGGGGCGGTGGTGCCGGTCCTGCTCTGCTCGTCGGCCGGGGGCGGTCTGCGGCTGGCGGTCGTCGGCCAGGAGCGGCTGGTCAGCGCCGAGGCCGGGCACCGGGTGGCGCTGTCGGCGGGCGCCAAGGTCGTGCACGTGTCCGACGGCGAACTCGACGGCGCGGGCCTGCGCGCCCTCCGCGCGGCCTCCCCGGACGTCGTCCTCCTCGTCGGCGGCACCGACGGCGGTGATCAGCGCACCCTGCTGCACAACGCGTCCAGGCTCGCCGCCAACCGCGTCCGCGTCCCGATCATCCTGGCGGGCAACACCGCCGCCCGCGCCGAGGCCCTGACCCGCCTCGCCGGTCGCACGGTCGTGGTGACCGACAACGTCCTGCCCGACATCGGCGAACTCGCCCCCGCCCCGGCGCGCGCGGCCATCCGCGAGGTCTTCCTGCGCCACGTCATCGGCGGCAAGTCCCTCTCCCGCGGCCCCCGCTTCCGGCGGCTGGTCCGCGCGGTGACCCCCGACGCGGTCCTCTCCGGGGTCTCCCTGCTGGCGTCGGCCACCGACGACACCGGCGCCGTGCTGGTCGTGGACGTCGGCGGGGCCACCACCGACGTCTACTCCGCGGTGTCCACAGTGGATGAAACGGCGGGTGCGGTCGGGCTGCCCACCGACCGCCGCACGGTCGAGGGCGACATCGGCATGCGCTGGTCGGCGCCCGGGGTGGTGGCCGCCGCCACCGCCGACCGCCTCGTCGGGGAAGCCGACGGGCTGGCCGGGGCCGCCGCCCACCGCGCCGCCGCGGTCGACTGGGTCCCGACCACGCCCGAAGAGTCCACTGTGGACTTACGACTCGCGGCCCTGGCCGCCCGGATCGCCCTGCGCAGGCACATCGACGCCACCGACGGCCGGTTCGGCCCCCGGGGCATCGGGCTGCTCATCCTCTCCGGCGGACCCTTCCGGCACGCGGAATCCGTGGCGGAGGTGGAAACCGCCCTCCGCTCGGACCCCGCCCTGCGCCCCCACCTGCGCACGGCGGCGGTCGCGGTGGACACCGACTACGTCCTCGCCCCGGCGGGCCTGCTCGCCGCGGCGGGCCACCGGGCCGCCGCCGAGCACCTGCTCACCACCCGCCTGCGCACCACCCACCCGCACTGAACCCGCCGCCCACGAGGCCAAGCGGCCACGAAGCGACCAGGCGGGCGCGACGCCAGGTGCCGCGGCGTCAGGTGGGCGGGGTGGATTCCCGCTTCGGCGGCCAGGACAGGCCGCCCGACGCCGGGGCCTCCGGGTCCAGCGCCGCCGCCATCGCCACCGCGCGGTCCCACTCCGGGTCGGCCGGGTAGTCGGTGTGCGCGAGGGTGCCCGGCGCCCAGCGGCGGCCCGCCACGGGGCCGCGCATGGGGTCCGGCAGCCAGTGGTCGCCGCCGAGGACCAGCGCCCCGTGCGGGGACACCGACGCCGCCGGGAGCGGACCCTCGGTGCCGTCGGTGCGGAAGCCGGTGCCCAGCAGCCTGCCGTCGCACACCTGGCGGTTCCACGTGGTCACCGCGCCGCCGATCGGGTCCGTGCCCCGGCACAGCGCCCGCCACCGTCCGCCCAGCCCGCCCGACAGGTGCGCCAGGCCCCGGTGCGACACCACGGCGGGGAAGGCCCTCGGGTACGCCCACTGCAACTGCGACCCCGCCGTCACGATCCCCAGCCTGCCCGCGGCGGCCGGGTCCAGTGTGCCCAGCAGCCGGGCCGCGGCCACCGCCACCAGCAGGCTCCCCTGGCTGTGCCCGGTCAGCACCACCCTGGTCGACGGGTCCCTGAGGTGCTCGGCGGCGCGCGCCGCCAGTTCCGGGACCACCTTCAACGCGTAGCAGGGCGGCACGGCCGGGTGCGACTCGCGCGGCCAGAACGACGCCAGGTCCGCGATCACCCCCAGCCTGCGCCCCGCCTCCGGCTGCCGCGCGGCGTCGTACACCGCCTTGAGCAGCGCCCCGGCCAGCGCGCCCAGCGCCAGCACCCCGAACGCCGACAGCGGGTCGGTCCACGGCGGCGGTGTGAAACCCGACACGCGCAGCGCGATCACCGCGACCGCGCCCGCCACCAGCACCGCCGACGCCGCGAGCACCACCCGGTGCAGGTTGCGCCGCTGCCAGCCCGCCACCCGCCACGCCTTCAGCGCCGCCGCGGCCTCCGGGCGGCCCGCGTGCAGCAGGCCCGCCTCCGCGTAACCGGAGCCGCGCAGCAGCCGCACCACCGCCACCACCAGCATCGGGACCGCCACCACCACGCCCAGCGCCGCCGCCGCGCCCCACAGCAGCGCCACCGGCTCGTAGCCCGCAGGCAGCCGGGCGCCGACGCCGATCAGCCGACCCACGGCGATCGCCAGCCCCGCGCCGAAGCCACCACCGAGCAGCACGCCGAACGCCAGCACCGGCGCGGCCATCCAGCCGCCCGCCCACGGCCGCAGCTCGCGCGGCTCACCGGCCCAGGTCCGGCGGGCGATCAGCGCCGCGGGCACCAGCAGCACGCCCACCAGCACCACCACCCCGAACAGCGCCACCGCCACCAGTTCGACCGTCGGCCCGGTCCCGGTCACCGCGGCGGGCATCGGCGACATCACCGCCCCGACCGCCACCACCAGCGCGCCCGCGACGACCAGCAGCACCCGCCGCGGCCACCGCCCCAGCGCCCCGCGCAGCGCCCGGCCCACCCGGCTGTCCCCAGCCCCGCGCGGGTCGTCGAGCAGCAGCACCGCCAGCAGGCACAGGCCCAGCAGGGCCAGCGCCAGCAGCCGCAGCACCCGCGCCACCGGCCCGTCGGGCTGGTGGAAGGGGCCGCCCACGGCCAGCAGCGCCACCGACGCCAGCGCCGTCACCAGGTGCAGCGCCCGCAGCGCCGGGGTGTCCGGGTCGGCGACGAGCCTGCCGCCGGGCAGGTCGCTCTCGGTGGGCCGCACCCGCGCGCCCGGCCGCCAGGACACCGTGGAGATCCGGTACAGGACCAGGACGAACAGCAGCGCTGGGAGCAATCCCACAACCTGGCGGAAGGGGTAGGCCGAACGGACGCCGCCGGGCACCCAGGCCAGGCAGTCCGCGCCCGGCGCCAGGCACTGCGTCGCCAGCAGGTCGAGGGTCACCACGGTCGACTGGGTGATCAGCAGCGCGGTCAGCAGCAGGGCCGCGAGCCGCACCAGCGAGCGGTTGACCGCGGCGAGCACCCGCCCGGCCCGGTGCCCGGAGGGGACCGGGGGCAGCATCCAGTGCGCCATGTTGGCCAGGGAGAACGGGAACAGCAGCGCCCAGGCGGCCTTCGCCCAGCCGCCGGAGGTCATGGCGCTCCACACATACCCCTCGACCACCCTGGGCACGGACCTACCCTCCGCGCGCAGCACCGGACCCGGTGCGGGACGCTGGAGCCGATCCGCCGGGCGGACCAGCCGACCGACGCCGTCACCCGCGACGTCCACCGCGGCGACGGCGCCGACCAGCGACTCCGCACCGGTGCCCAGGACGCCGTGCACGCGCAGCTCGACCACGCGCGTGTCCGATCCGGTGAGCAGCACGTTTCTCCCCAGGTCGCCGATCCGCCGGGCGCTTGCGCCCGCATTGCGTCCATGGTCCACGCTGGTCGGGCGCGGATCACCCGTTTCGGCCGATCCCTGCCCACGGACCGCGACGGTAGTGTTCGGCAGGAAACTGAGTCTGGAGGATTTACCCGATGACCGCAGAAGACACGCGGACCACGACCGGGGAGCGCTTCGCGCAGACCCTCAACGGCGTCGACTTCGCTGTGGCGGACCTCTCCCTGGCCGAGTTCGGCCGCAAGGAGATCCGCCTCGCCGAGCACGAGATGCCCGGCCTGATGGCGCTGCGCCGCGAGTACTCCGAGGTGTACCCGCTCAAGGGGGCGCGCATCTCGGGCTCGCTGCACATGACCGTCCAGACCGCGGTCCTGATCGAGACCCTGGTCGCGCTCGGCGCCGAGGTGCGCTGGTGCTCGTGCAACATCTTCTCCACCCAGGACCACGCGGCCGCGGCCGTCGTCGTCGGCCCGCACGGCACCCCGGAGGAGCCCAAGGGCGTCCCGGTGTACGCCTGGAAGGGCGAGACGCTGCCGGAGTACTGGTGGGCCACCGAGAAGATGATGACCTGGCCCACCGGCGGCGGCCCCAACATGATCCTCGACGACGGCGGTGACGCCACGCTGCTGGTCCACAAGGGCAAGCAGTACGAGGCCGCGGGCGTCGTCCCGAACGCCGAGGACAACGACCCGGAGGAGTGGGGCATCATCCTGGAGACGCTGCGCGCGTCCCTGGCCGCCACCCCGGACAAGTGGACCAAGATCGCCGCCGACATCCGCGGCGTCACCGAGGAGACCACCACCGGCGTGCTGCGGCTCTACCAGCTCGCGGCCGCCGGTGAGCTGCTCTTCCCGGCGATCAACGTCAACGACTCCGTCACCAAGAGCAAGTTCGACAACCGCTACGGCATCCGCCACTCGCTGGTCGACGGCATCAACCGCGGCACCGACGTGCTCATCGGCGGCAAGCTCGCCGTGGTCTGCGGCTACGGCGACGTCGGCAAGGGCTCGGCGGAGTCGCTGCGCGCCCAGGGCGGTCGCGTCGTCGTCACCGAGATCGACCCGATCTGCGCGCTGCAGGCGCTGATGGACGGCTACGAGGTCCGCGCCCTCGACGAGGTCATCGAGAAGGCCGACATCGTCATCACCACGACCGGCAACAAGGACGTGGTGACCGCCGACCACATGGCCAGGATGAAGCACCAGGCCATCCTCGGCAACGTCGGCCACTTCGACAACGAGCTGGACATGGCGGGCCTGGCCCGGCACCCCGGCGTCACCCGGATCAACATCAAGCCGCAGGTCGACGAGTGGGTGTTCAAGGACGGGCACTCGATCATCGTGCTGTCCGAGGGCCGCCTGATGAACCTGGGCAACGCCACCGGCCACCCGTCGTTCGTGATGTCGAACTCCTTCTCCAACCAGGTGATCGCGCAGGTCGAGCTGTTCACCAAGCGCGAGGAGTACGACAACGAGGTCTACCGCCTCCCGAAGAAGCTGGACGAGAAGGTCGCCCGCATCCACGTGGAAGCGCTCGGCGGCACCCTCACCAAGCTGACCAAGGAGCAGGCCGAGTACATCGACGTCGACGTCGAGGGCCCGTTCAAGTCGGAGCACTACCGCTACTGACCCGAAGCGGTTCGATCTGCCCCGGCACGCAACCCGCGTGCCGGGGCAGACGTCTGTAGGGGTGCCCCCACCTGCGGGGTGTAACACCCGGGGCCGTCGGAACGATCTTGAATAGTTCTGGCGCGCGCAGGGGGCGCGTCAGTGCCGGTGAGCCGCCCCGGGGGTGGGGAACTGGGGGGCGCCGGGGGCGGTGCCACCGTCAGAAGAGAGGGGAGACTCTTTTGACGGCGGCACCGCCCCCGGTTCCACTGTTCCCCCCGGCACTGTTCCCCCCGGCTCCGCCGAGGTGCGGCACGGCCCACCGCGGAGCCGCCCCCACCCACGCCGTGGGTATGGTCGCCGCGTGGGCCGACTCATCGTGATCGAGGGCTTGGACGGCGCGGGCAAGCGCACCCTGGCCGACGGGCTGACCACCGCGTTCACCCGCGCGGGCGCGACGGTCACGGGCATGGCCTTCCCCAGGTACGAAACCTCCACCGAGGCCAAGCTCATCCGCGACGCCCTCTACGGCGAACTGGGCGGCCTGGGCGAAGAGGTCTACGGCATGGGCATCCTCTACGCCCTGGACCGCCACCACGCCCGCGAAGACCTGATCACCGCCCTCACCACCCACGACGTCCTGCTCCTCGACCGCTACGTCGCGTCGAACGCCGCCTACGGCGCCGCCCGCAAGCACGAGGGTGCCCACGGCCCCTTCGTGGAGTGGGTGCGCGCCACCGAGATCAAGCGCTTCGGCCTCCCCGTGCCCCACGCCCAACTCCTGCTCCGCGTCCCCCCGCAACTCGCCGCCCAGCGCTCAGCAGACCGCGAACGCACCGAGTCGACCCGCCCCCGCGACACCTGGGAAACCGACGACAACCTGCAAACCAGGGTCGGCAAGGTCTACGACGAACTCGCCGAAACCCACTGGCTCTCCCCCTGGCACATCATCGACGGCACCACCCCCACCGACCTCGACACCCTGGCCACCACCCTCCTCGCCCCCTGATCCAAAAACCGCCTACCCGGCGACCAGCCACCCGGAACCCCACCGGCGCAGCCGCCAATCACCCCGTCAACCCCCGGCCTGGCGGCCCGCCACCCGAACCTCACAGTGCGCAGCCGGCGACCACCCCCGCAGCCGCCGGCCCGGCTACGGATGTGCCCGGGTGGGTGGATTTGCTTGGGTGGGGGAAGCGATCATGTGAAAGCCTGTCTGGGCAGTGGGGCATCTCTTCAGCCCCACCTGACACGCTGGATCACATGATCGCTGTAGGGGCCCCGCCCAAGCAGATCCACCCACCCGGGCACCAGCGACAAAATCCCGGCCCTTGAGCCGAAGCGCACGGCGCAGCCCCGGCGAAGCGGACCGCCCACGCAGACCCCGCCCACGCAGACCCCGCCCACGCAGACCCCGCCCACGCAGACCCCGCCCACCCGGGGGCTGACCGCCCTTTTCAGCGTATCGGCCCCTGAGCAGCCAAAACAACACCCACCGCCAGCCTGTGGATCACCAACGGGGGATGTGGACAACCCAACCGAACCCCTACAGCGCCCCCACCACGTCCGCCCCCCACCGCGAGATCTCCGCGTCGATGTCCAGCGCCCGAGGCGCCCCCGCCGCCGCCATGTCCGCGGTGACCCGCTCCCGCGGCACGAACCACGACACCTCGAACTCGACCCCGTCCGGGTCCTTCGCGTACAGCGACTTCGACACCCCGTGGTCCGAAGCCCCGACCAGCGACCCGGCGGCGGTCAGCACCCTGGCGAACTCGGCCAGTTCCGGCAGCGTCCGCACCGACCAGGCCAGGTGGTACAGCCCGACCTGCCCGGCCACCGGTCCGACCGCGTCCGCCCCGACCCGGAACAGCCCCAGGTCGTGGTCGTTGTCGGAGTCCGCCGCGCGCAGGAACGCCGCCTGCCCGGGGAACTCGGTCACGACGCGGAAGCCGAGCAGGTCGCGGTAGAAGGCCACCGACCGGTCGACGTCGCGGACGTACAGCACGGCGTGGTTGAGCCTGCGGATGCCCATCGGGTGCTCCCCTCAAAGTGGTTCAAAATTCAACAGTACCTGATCGGGGGGACGCGCACGCACAGAGCGTGCACAGTGCGACGATGTGACCATGAAGGCACGTGTGCTGGTAGTGGACGACGACCCGGCTCTGGCCGAGATGCTGACCATCGTGCTCCGCGGCGAGGGGTTCGACACCGCCGTGGTGGCCGACGGGTCGCGCGCTCTACCCGCGCTGCGGGAGCTGAAACCCGACCTGGTGCTGCTGGACCTGATGCTGCCCGGGATGAACGGGATCGACGTCTGCAAGGCCATCCGCGGCGAGTCCGGCGTGCCGATCGTCATGCTCACGGCCAAGAGCGACACCGTCGACATCGTGCTGGGCCTGGAGTCCGGCGCCGACGACTACGTGGTCAAGCCGTTCAAGCCCAAGGAGCTGGTCGCCAGGGTGCGGGCCAGGCTGCGCCGCACCGAGAACGAGCCCGCCGAGACCCTCGGCATCGGCGACCTCACCATCGACGTCCCCGGGCACGAGGTGACCCGCGACGGCCGGGCCATCCAGCTCACCCCGCTGGAGTTCGACCTCCTGGTCGCCCTGGCCCGCAAGCCGCGCCAGGTGTTCACCCGCGAGGTGCTGCTCGAACAGGTCTGGGGCTACCGGCACGCCGCCGACACCCGCCTGGTCAACGTGCACGTGCAGCGCCTGCGGTCCAAGGTCGAGCGCGACCCGGAGCACCCGGAGGTCGTGCTGACCGTCCGCGGCGTCGGGTACAAGGCGGGCCCGCCGTGACCGGGGCGGGCCGGGTGGCCGCACTCCTCACCCGGCTCGCCGCCGCCCTCGGCCGCCTCGTCGCCGCGGGGCGGCGGCGGTCGGTCGTGTTCAGCGAACTCTGGCGCCGCTCGCTGCAGTTGCGCGTCGTCGTCAGCACCCTCGCGCTCGGTTCCGCCGTGGTGTTCGTGCTGGGCATCGTGCTGCAGAACCAGATCACCGACCAGCTCCTGGGCACCAAGGAAGAAGCCGCGATCCAGCAGACCAGGGCCGCGGTCGGGATCGCCGAGCGCGAGCTGCTCGGCACCAGCGAGGACTCCGAGGTCCTGCGCAACCGGCTGACCAGCGCCCGCAACCGGCTGACCAGCTCGTCGCCGGACAGCTCCGCGGGCGCCTTCGAACCGGTGCTGGTCAACGACGCCCCCAACATGTCCCGCGACCAGGTCAGCTACGCGGGCGACTACGACGCGGTGCCGCAGTCGCTGCGCGAGTTCGTGCTCCGGCCGACCGGGCCCACCGCCACCCAGATCCACACCGTGGAGCGGCCCAGCGGGCCGATCACCTACCTGATCGTCGGCACCCCGATCAACAACGCGGGCAGCAGCCGGTTGCAGATGCAGCTCTACATGCTCTACCCGCTGACCGCCGAGCAGACGACGATCAGCGCCGAGCAGAACACCCTGCTCGTCGGCGGCCTGGTGTTGTTGCTGCTGCTGGCGGGCATCACCAACCTGGTCACCCGGCAGGTGGTGCTGCCGGTGCGCCGCGCCGCCCGGGCCGCAGAGCGGTTCGCCGACGGCGAGCTGGACGAGCGGATGGTGGTCGCGGGCGAGGACGACGTGGCCCGGCTGGCCCAGTCCTACAACGAGATGGCCGAGAGCATCCAGCGCCAGATCCGGCAGCTCGAGGAGTTCGGCCAGCTCCAGCGCCGGTTCACCTCCGACGTCTCGCACGAGCTGCGCACCCCGCTGACCACCGTCCGGATGGCCGCCGACGTGCTGCACGCCTCCCGCGCGCAGTTCCCGGCCGGGCTGTCGCGCTCCACCGAGCTGCTGGTCGACGAGCTGGACCGGTTCGAGTCGCTGCTCGGCGACCTGCTGGAGATCTCCCGGCTGGACGCGGGCGTGGAGGAACTGGTCTCCGAGTACGCCGACCTGCGCGCCATCGCCCGCCGCGCGGTGGAGTCGGTGCGGGTCATCGCGCGCAACGCGGGCAGCGAGATCGTGCTCGACCTGCCCGAGGAGGAGGCCACCGCGGAGGTCGAGTCGCGCCGGGTGGAGCGGATCGTCCGCAACCTGCTGGCCAACGCGATCGACCACGGCGAGGGCAGGCCGGTCGAGCTGCGGATGGCGCTGGGCCCCGACGCGGTGGCGGTCACCGTCCGCGACCACGGCGTGGGCCTGCGCACGGGGGAGGCGGAGCTGGTGTTCAACCGGTTCTGGCGGGCCGACCCGTCGCGCAACCGGCACACCGGCGGCACCGGCCTCGGCCTGGCGATCAGCCTGGAGGACGCCCGGCTGCACGGCGGCGGCCTGGACGCCTGGGGCGAGCCGGGCCAGGGCGCGTGCTTCCGGCTCACGCTGCCCCGACTGCAGGACGTCGAGTATGGGGAGAGCCCGCTGCCGCTCCCGCCGGAGGACGCCCACCCGGTAGAGGAAGCGCAGCCGGAGCAGGTCCCGGAGGAGGTCCACCCGTGAACACGTCGACCCGGGTGCTGGTGGTGCTGCTCGTGCTCGCCTGCGCGGCGGGGTGCGCGAACATCCCGGAGAGCACACCGCCCCGCTTCGTCACGGAGCTGCCGCAGGTGGCGTCGCGGGTGGTGGACAACCCGTCGCCGGGGCTGAACCCGTACGGGCTCGTCGGTGAGTTCGTGACCAAGACCGGTTCGTCCGACGCCGCGCGCGCCTACCTCACCCCCGAGGCGGACGCGGTGTGGTCGGGCACCAGCGACCGGGTCATCATCGAGGACAAGCCCAAGACGCTGCCGCAGTCGGTGCCGGAGGGCGACCGGGTCAACGAGCAGGTCGTCATCCTCACCGGCAGGCAGATCGGCAGGCTGGACCCGCGCCAGGCGTTCTTCGCCTCGGTGCAGCCGGTCGAGTTCCAGTTCAAGGTGGCCCGCCAGGCCGACGGGCAGTGGCGCATCTCCGAGGCGCCGGACTTCGCGCTGATCACCGAGTCCGCGTTCGTCGCCTCCTACCGCCGGGTGAACCTGGTGTTCTTCGACCCGGGGGAGAAGGTGCTCGTCCCGGACCTGCGCTTCATGGCCGCCGAACCGCGCGACAACCTGGAGCGGCGGGTGGTGGAGCTGCTGCTCAAGGGCCCGTCCGACGGCCTCAAGGGCGCCGTGGTGAGCCCGCTCGACGGCGTCGTCCTGCGCACGAACGTGGTGACCGACTCCGACGGCGCGATAAAGATCAACTTTGCCTCGGTGGAGAAGACGACGGAGGAGCGCGGCAAGATGGCGGTCCAGGTGGTCACCACGCTCAGCGAGGTGACCACGAGCCCGATCCGCCTGCTCAGCGACGACCGGGCGCTGGTCGCCACCAAGCAGGACTGGCGCGCCAGCGACATCACCCCGTACGAGAACCTGACCACCTCCAAGCCGGACCTGCTCGGCCTCGCCGTGACCGGCGGCAGGCTGGTCTCCCTGCGCGACGGCAAGCCGATCGACGGTCCCGCGGGCTCGGGCGCCTACGACGTCGTCACCGCCGCCCAGTCCCTCGACGGCAGCGCGCTGGCGGTCGTGCAGCGCACCGGCTCGGGGGTGCGGCTGCGCGTCGGCAAGGTCGACGGCGACCTCCCCGAGGTCGGCCTGTCCCAGACCGCCACCCTGACCAGGCCCACCTGGCTGCTCAGCCCCGGCGAGGGCATCGCCCCCAACGAGGTCTGGACGGTCCAGGACGGCACCGTCGTCACCCGGGTCGTGCGCACCGTCGAGGGCACGTGGGTGGGCTTCCCGGTCGACGCCACCGAGCTGACCCGCGACGGCCCCATCACCCAGCTGCGCCTGTCCCGCGACGGTGTCCGGGTCGCCGCCGTGGTCAACGGGCAGGTCCGGGTGGCCTCGGTGGTCCGCGCCAACGACGCGGTGGCCATCCGCTCGCCGCTGACCCTGCAGGCGGGCGTGGTCAAGCAGGTCGTCGGCCTCGACTGGCTCGACCGGCAGACCCTCATCGCCGTCACCGAGCAGCCGTCGCTCCCGGTGGCCAGCCTCCCGATCGACGGCTTCTCGCTGACGCAGTTCAACAGCGCCAACCTCACCCTGCCGGTCACCGCCGTCACCGCCGCGCCCAGCCGCTCCACCCTGGTGATGGACAGCCTGGGCCTGTGGTCGACGCAGGAGGCGAACAAGGTCTGGCTGACCCACCAGCACGGCCAGCCCCCCGGCTCGATCCCCTTCTACCCGGGCTGACGGTATTTTCGCAGGTCAAAGGCCTGTGGATGGTTTCCCCCGCGAATCGGTGATCCGCGCCATCCTCTTCCCATGACCTTCAACGCCGCCCCGGGCCTCGACGCCGTCCTGGACCTGCTCCTCCCGCGCCGCTGCGCGGGCTGCTCCCGCCCCGGCACCCCGTGGTGCCCCGACTGCGCGCCCTGCTTCGCCGCGCCGTTCCCCGTCCACCGCCCGGGGCTGCCGCCCGGCCTCCCGGTCTTCGCCATGGGCGCCTACCGGGGCGCGGCCCGCAAGGCCGTGCTGGCGGCCAAGGAGCGGGGGAGGAGGGACCTGCTCGCGGTCCTGGCCGCCGCGCTGGCCGCGGCGCTGCACCGGCTGTTCCCCGGTCCACTGTGGTTGGTCCCGGCCCCCTCCCGCGCCGCCGCGAGCAGGCGCCGCGGCGGTCCACACATGACCGCGATCGCCGAGCGGGTGGCCCGGCTGCACCCGGCCCGGGTGGCCCACCCGCTCCGCCTCACCCGCGGCGCCCGCGACTCGGTGGGGCTCAGCGCCGCGGACCGCGCCGAGAACCTGCGCGGGCACCTGACCGTCCTCCCGGGAGCGCTGCCGCCCCCGCGCGCCCCGGTCGTCCTCCTCGACGACGTGATCACCACCGGGGCCACCGCGGCGGCGTGCACCCGGGCGCTGCGGGGGGCGGGCACCCGGGTGCACGCGGTGCTCGCCTGCACCGCGGCCGGGTGATCGGGTTCCCGCATGGCGGGATGGCGCCTACACCGATCAGGTGAACAGCGTGGGAACCCCCGGGCGTTCCGGGCCGTTGGCCAGGTATGCGGCTCAGCACGGAGCACGTCGGTCGGGGTGACGGCAGCCCGAGCGTCCGGTTCGGACGCTGGTACACCGTCGCACGGTCACATGTGCTGAGCCATCAGGGTGAAACGCTGCCCGCCCGAACGAGGGTCCCGCGGGGTTCAAACCTGTTTTTCGTGGTTTATCCGTCGCGCCCAGTGAAATCCCCTCCCCGACAGAGGACCCCTGTCCCGGGGGCTGTTGCGAAGCGCCGCGCGGGGCTAACGTGCTGCGCTATCACCGTTTCCGGACGGTGCGAGGAGGTGAGTGGCCCATGACCCTGGCGTCGGTGGCGCGCTGACCACGTGGAGATCGTCTTCGCAGGTCACGCCCTGTGCTGGACTTGGAATCCAGACCATCCCGGCGCTGAGAAGTATCAGCGGAGCCAACACTCGCAAGCCGCGAGGGAGGTCGTGTATGGACATCGTGGTCAAGGGCCGTAACGTCGAGGTGCCCGAGCACTACCGGGTACACGTGGAGGACAAGCTGTCCCGTCTGGAGCGCTACGACCGCAAGGTCATCCGCTTCGACGTCGAGCTGTTCCATGAACCGAACCGCAGGCAGTCCAAGAACTGCCAGCGCGTCGAGATCACCGGCAAGGGCAAGGGCCCGGCCGTGCGCGCCGAGGCCTGCGCGGGCGACTTCTACGCCGCGCTGGACCTGGCCGTCGCCAAGCTGGAGAACCGACTCCGCCGCCTGCACGACCGCAGGCGCGTGCACCACGGGCGCCGCAGCCCCGCCTCCGTCGCCGAGGCCACCTCCGGCACGGTCGAGGCCCTCACCGAGGAGATCAACGGCAGCGGCCAGGTCAACGGCAGGCGCACCGCCCTGCTCGACGCGCCGGAGCACCCGGGCGCCGTCGACCTGCCCGAGCAGCCGAGCTGGGACGACGTGCCCGACAACCTGCCCGGCAACGTCGTGCGGGAGAAGGAGCACCCGGCCAAGCCGATGAGCGTCGACCAGGCCCTCTACGAGATGGAACTGGTCGGCCACGACTTCTACCTGTTCTCCGACGTCGACTCCGGCCTGCCCAGCGTCGTCTACCGGCGGCGGGCCTTCGACTACGGCGTGATCAGGCTCGTCTGAGCGACCCCCTCCGACCAGCGCGCCAGACCGGTGCCCCGGGCCGACCGCCCGGGGCACCGGCGCGCCCAGGAACCGATCGGGACACCCACGCGTTGACCCCCTGATGGTGGCGGCCCGGGTACCCTGCCCCGCACCGCCGACGTGCGTCGGTGCGCGCGGGGCGGCGGGTTGCCTACGATGGCCAACAAGAGCGCCCCGCACGGGTGCACGACTATCAGCTAGCGAGGTCGACTCCGATGGTGCTGTCCCGAATTCTGCGCGCGGGCGAGGGCAAGATGCTCAAGCGACTGCGCAATATCGCAGAGCACATCGAAACCCTGGAGGACGACCTCCTCGATCTCTCCGACGATGAGCTGCGCGCCAAGACCGACGAGTTCAAGCTGCGCTACCGGGGCGAGTACGTCGACGCCGACGGGCGCGAGCACGACGCCGAGACCCTCGACGACCTGCTGCCGGAGGCCTTCGCGGTGGTCCGCGAGGCGGCCAAGCGGGTGCTCAACCAGCGCCCGTTCCGGGTCCAGCTCATGGGTGGCGCGGCCCTGCACCTCGGCCAGGTCGCCGAGATGAAGACCGGTGAGGGCAAGACCCTGACCTGCGTGCTGCCCGCCTACCTCAACGCCCTCGCAGGCGAGGGCGTGCACGTCGTCACCACCAACGACTACCTCGCCCGCCGCGACGCCGAGTGGATGGGCCGGGTGCACCGCTTCCTCGGCCTCAAGGTCGGCGCGATCCTGTCGGAGATGACCCCGGCCGAGCGCCGCGAGGCCTACCTCTGCGACATCACCTACGGCACGAACAACGAGTTCGGCTTCGACTACCTGCGCGACAACATGGCCTGGAGCCTGGACGACATGGTCCAGCGCGGGCACTTCTTCGCCATCGTCGACGAGGTCGACTCCATCCTGATCGACGAGGCCCGCACCCCGCTGATCATCTCCGGCCCGGCCGACCAGTCCTCGCGCTGGTACCAGGAGTTCGCCCGGCTGATGCCCATGATGAAGGGCATCGACACCACGACCATGAGCACGCAGGACCGCACCACCAAGGCCGCCGAGATCGAGTCGAAGTACCACTACGAGATCGACGTGCGCAAGCGCACCGTGGCGGTCACCGACCAGGGCGTCCGGTTCGTCGAGGACCAGCTCGGCATCGACAACCTCTACGAGGCCGCGAACACCCCGCTGGTCGGCTACCTGAACAACGCGCTCAAGGCCAAGGAGCTCTACACCAAGGACAAGGACTACATCGTCCGCGACGGCGAGGTCCTCATCGTCGACGAGTTCACCGGCCGCATCCTGGCCGGGCGCCGCTACAACGAGGGCATGCACCAGGCGATCGAGGCCAAGGAGAAGGTCGAGATCAAGGCCGAGAACCAGACGCTGGCCACGATCACCCTGCAGAACTACTTCCGCCTCTACGACCGGCTCTGCGGCATGACCGGCACCGCCGAGACCGAGGCGGCGGAGTTCCACACCACCTACAAGCTCGGCGTGACCCCCATCCCGACCAACCGGGACATGGTCCGCATCGACCAGCCCGACCTGATCTACAAGACCGAGCAGGCCAAGTTCCTCGCCGTCGCCGAGGACATCGCCGAGCGGCACGAGAAGGGCCAGCCGGTGCTGGTCGGCACCACCAGCGTCGAGCGGTCGGAGTACCTGTCGAAGCTGCTGGTCAAGATGGGCATCCCGCACAACGTGCTGAACGCGAAGTTCCACGAGAAGGAATCCATGATCATCGCCCAGGCCGGCCACAAGGGCGCGGTCACGGTGTCGACGAACATGGCCGGTCGCGGTACCGACATCGCCCTGGGCGGCAATCCCGAGCACATCGCCGAGGAGCGGCTGCGGGCCAAGGGCCTGGACCCGCTGGAGACCCCGGAGGAGTGGCGCGCGGCCCTGCCGGACGCCTTGGAGCAGGCCAACGACGAGGTCGCCGCGGAGAAGGACGAGGTCCGCGCGGCGGGCGGGCTCTACGTGCTGGGCACCGAGCGGCACGAGTCGCGCCGCATCGACAACCAGCTCCGCGGCCGCTCCGGCCGCCAAGGCGACCCGGGCGAGTCCCGGTTCTACCTGTCGCTGGGCGACGAGCTGATGCGCCGGTTCAACGCGGGCATGGTCGAGCGGGTCATGGACACCCTCAAGGTCCCCGAGGACCAGCCGATCGAGGCCAAGATGGTCACCCGGGCGATCAAGAGCGCGCAGACCCAGGTCGAGCAGCAGAACTTCGAGATCCGCAAGAACGTCCTCAAGTACGACGAGGTCATGAACAAGCAGCGCAAGGTGATCTACGCCGAGCGCGAGCGGGTGCTGCGCGGCGAGGACCTGCGCGAGCAGATCGAGCACATGATCGTCGACGTGGTCACCGCCTACGTCAACGGCGCCACCGCCGAGGGCTACGCCGAGGACTGGGACCACCAGAAGCTGTGGTCGGCGCTCAAGGCCCTCTACCCGGTGTCGGTCAAGTGGGAGACCCTGGTTGAGCGGGCCGAGGAGGACGGCGCCGAACTCGACCACGAGTACCTCCTGGCCGCCCTGGTCAAGGACGCCACCGACGCCTACGCCGCCCGCGAGGCCGAGATCGACGGCCGCGTCGGCGAGGGCGCCATGCGCGAACTGGAGCGCCGGGTCATGCTCTCGGTCCTCGACCGCAAGTGGCGCGAGCACCTCTACGAGATGGACTACCTCAAGGAGGGCATCGGCCTGCGCGCGATGGCCCAGCGCGACCCGCTGATCGAGTACCAGCGCGAGGGCTTCGAGATGTTCCACGTCATGCTCGACGCCCTCAAGGAGGAGTCGGTCGGCTTCCTGTTCAACCTCCAGGTCGAGCAGGCCGAACCCGAACCCCAGCAGGTCCAGTTGGCCGCCACCCCGGCTGCCGTGCCCACCGTCGACCCGGCCGCCAAGGCCCGCCAGGCCGAACTCCAGGCCCGCCAGGCCCGCGCCGCCGAGGCCCAGCAGCGCGCCCAGGCCGAACAGGCCGCCGCGGGCACGGCCACCGAGAAACTGCCCCCCGCACTGCGCGGCAAGGGCCTCGACGGCCCGGCCACCCAACAGCTCAACTACTCCGGCCCCACCGAATCCGGCGGCGTCGAATCCCGCAAGGAGAACACCGACGACGAAGCGGGCGGCAGCGGCTCCCGCCGCGAGCGCCGCCAGGCCGCCCGCGACCAGGCCAAGAAGGGCCGCCGCGGCCCCCGCCGCTGAGCACCCCCGACCGAGGAGTGGCGCGTCCGGCTCAGCCGGACGCGCCACTCCTGTTTTGCGCAGGTCTTCCCGGCGATGCGGTCTGAGCGCCCGGGTGGCCCGATGGGGCTCTTGGTGGGCCGCGTATTACAGCCCGGTTTTGTTGGAGCGCCGGGTGGGGGGATGTGCTCGGCCGTGCCTTCGCGAGTCCGGGTTTTTGCCGGTGGGTGCCCGGGTGGGTGGATGTGTTTGGCCGGGGCCCCTATGGCGATCATGTGCTCCAGCGTGTCAGGTGGGGCTGAAAAGATGTCCCACCGCCCAGGCAGGCTGTCACATGATCGCCACCCCCGGCCAAACACATCCACCCACCCGGGCAGTTGGCTCGCCGGGCCGGCGGTTTCGGGGGTGGTCGGCTGGCCGAGCGCATCCACCCACCCAGGCATTCGCTCGCCGGGCCGGCGGTTCTCGGGGTGGCTGGTTGGCCCGCTGCGCCGGTGGGGCTCGGCGTGACTGATCAGCAACTGGCGGTTCGGGGCGGTTGGCCGCTGCGCCAATGGATTCGAGGTGGCTGGTGGCTGCGCTGACGGGGTTCGGGGTGGCGGTGGTGCCGGGGTGGGTGGGGACTGGTGTCCGCGATGACCGGAGCAAGCGTTTGCCGGGTTGGTCGAGGGGCTGACGGGCTGGTGGTGGGGGTGGGTCCGCTGGGAGGATGCGCCGGGTGAGCGGTGTGCGGCTGGTGCCGTGGGCCGAGGATGACCTGGTGCTGCTGCACCGGTGCAACTCGGCGGAGATGATGGCCTTCCTGGGTGGGCCGGTCGAGCCCGTGGCGCTTGAGCGGCGGCACCAGAGCTACCTGGAACTGCCCTGGTCGGGCAAGGGCGCGATGTACCGGGTCGACCTGGACGACGGGCGGGCGGTGGGGAGTGTCGGGCACTGGTTGACCGAGTGGCGGGGTGAGATCGTCTGGGAGACCGGGTGGATGGTGCTGCCCGGGTTCCAGGGGCGCGGGGTGGCCACCGCCGCCGCGCGGGCGGTCGTCGACCTGTTGCGCGGGACCGGTGGCCCCCGGTACCTGCACGCCTACCCGGTGGTGGGCAACGCCGCCTCCAACGCCGTCTGCCGATCGGCCGGTTTCACCTCACGCGGCGAGTGCGATTTCGAGTACCCCCCGGGCACCAAGATCCGCTGCCACGACTGGCGGGTGGACCTCGACCGGCCCGCCCTCCACGAGATCACCGCCGATCAGCACGGCCAACCCGAACACTGACCCGAAGAGCTGACACTGACCCGAAGGGCTGATCAACCGGCACCCCGGCCGCGCGCCGAACGGCCGAGGCAGCCGGTGGCACTGATCAGTCAGGCCGCCCAGCCACCCGCCAGCCCGACCACGCGAAGCCCAGGTGGGCGGCTGCGCTCGGCTCACCGGCCCGGCTACGCAGACCCCGGGTGGTGAATGCGCTCGGACCGGCGGTCCGACAACGCAAAGCCGAGTGGGTGGGTGTGCTTGTCAGCCGACCACCCCAACAACCGCCAGCCCGTCCAAGCAAACGCCTAGGTGGGTGGAGGTGCTTGCCCGGCCGACCACCCCGAAACCCGCCAGCCCGGCGAGCCAACTGCCCGGGTGGGTGGATGTGTTTGCCCGGCTGACCACCCCGAGAACCGCTGGCCTGGCGAGCGAACTGCCCGGGTGGGTGGATGTGTTTGGCCGGGGGTGGCGATCATGTGACAGCCTGCCTGGGCGGTGGGGCATCTTTTCAGCCCCACCCGGTCCCACTGGAGCACATGATCGCCATAGGGGCCCCGGCCAAACACATCCACCCAGCCGGGCACCACCAACAAACAACCGGGCTTTGAACAACGGCACGGCCGAGCCGAGCACAGCCACCCACCCGGGCACACCCCACCGAAACCCCGGGCTGCAACACAGCCAAGCAGATCACGCGCACCCCGACCAAGAACCCCAGCGGCCGATCAGCTCATCGCGCGGGCAGCAGCACCCGCAGCGCCACGCACCGCCACTGCCCGTCCACCGCCTCCATCCGCCCGGCGACCGCCCGCACCCGCCACTGCGCCCGCCCCGGCACCACCACCCGCACCGACGCGCTCAGTTCGATCGCCCCCGGCGCGACCCGGCAGGTGTGCAGCGACACCAGCCGGTGCCGCTGCCGCCCGGCCGCCCGCCACCGGGTCAGCAGGGCCTCGTAGACCGGGCCGACGACCGCCCCGCGTAGCTGCTCGGGGTGCCGCTTCCCGTCGAAGACCTCCAGCAGCACGGTCAGCAGCCTGCGCAGGGTGTCCCGGTCGGGTCCGGGTTCGTCGCGGGCGGGTGGGCCGTGGGGTGGGCGGGCCAGGGCGGCCACCGCCCGCTCGGGCGCAGGCGTGGGTGTGGACCACGGCTCCTCCGGTTCGCCGTACTCCGGCAGGATGCTCAGGCGCACCATGGTGTTTCCTTCCCCGAATCCGGTGATGTCGCCGGACAGAGGGGGCGGGCCCGCGCGGAGGGACCGATGTCACCTGAAAGGGGTTGCCGTGGAGTACGGGGCGCTGCTCGTGGACTACGCCGGGACGTTCACCGACGCGGGGATGGCGCGGGTGGTGGCGGACGCCAGGGCCCGGGGGCTCAGGACCGCGCTCGTGTCCAATGCGGACCGCGCGCCCGCCGGGTTGCCGGACCTGTTCGACGCCGTGGTCACCTCCGGTGAGGTGGGCACCGGCAAGCCGCACCCGGAGGTCTACCGGGTCGCCGCGGCCCGGCTCGGGGTGGCGCCGCGGCGGTGCGTGTTCGTCGACGACGTCGCGGAGTACGTCCGGGGTGCCGCCGCGGTCGGCATGACCGGCGTGCACCACCGGTCGGTGGAGTCCACAGTGGAGGAACTGGCGGTGTTGCTGGGCTGAGCCGACAATGAGCTGAGCCGCCGACGGGCTGGGCTGTCGGCGAGCTGAGCTGCCAACGGGCTGGGCTGTCGGCGAGCTGAGCCGTCGACGGGGTCGGCGGGCGGAGCGGCTACCGGGTCGAGCGGCGCACGAGTTCGAAGCACAGCACGGCCGCCGCGCTCGCCACGTTCAGCGACTCCACCCCGCCGCTCATCGGGATCGACACCCACCGGTTGACGTGCGGGCGCACCCCCTCGCCCACCCCGGCCGTCTCGCTGCCCAGCACGAACGCCACCCGTTCCGGGATCTCCGCGTCGAACACCGACTTGCGCGCCCCGGCGTCCATGGCGAACAGCGGGTACCCGGCGGAGCGCAGCTCGGCGGCTGCCTCCTCCGCGGTGTGGCAGCGCAGCACCGGCGCGGTGAACGCCACCCCGGCCGAGGCCTTGACCACCAGCGGGTCGATCGAGGCCACCCCGCGCCGGGGCACCACGATGCCGCCGATCCCGGCCGCCGTGGCCGTGCGCAGGATCATCCCGACGTTCGCCGGGGTGGTCACCCCGTCGAGCAGCAGCACCGACCGGGGCGCCGACTTCGCCGCCAGCGCGTCGGCCAGCCTGCGCATCCGCGGGGCCACCACGTCGGCCAGCACGCCCTGGTCCTGCTTGCCGTTGCCCGCCAACACCTTCACCCGCTGCGCGGTCGCCCGCTGCACCGGGACCCCGCGGTCGCGGGCCGCGTCCAGGATCTCCCGGGCGGCGGCGCCGCGGGCGTTGTCGGCCAGCACGACCTTGTCCACCGACAGCCGGGGGTCGGCCAGCGCCTCCAGCACCGGCTTGCGGCCGTAGACGGTGACGAAGCGGTCTTTGGGGGAGGGCTCCTGCGACACGCCGTGCAGTCTGGCATGACCCTGCCCACGCACCGGTCACGTGTCACGTGATCGGCGGTCCGGTGTGCCAGGATCGAGGGCATGCCCGACCGACTGTCCGCCCTCGACGCGTCGTTCCTCTACCTGGAGGACCCGGTGACGCCGATGCACGTGGGCGGCGTCGCGGTGTTCCGGCGCCCGCGGTCCGGGTTCAGCTACGCGCAGCTCGTGACGCTGGTCGAGCAGCGGCTGGCGCTGGTGCCGCGCTACCGGCAGAAGGTCGTCGGGGTGCCGGGGCACCTGGCCCGGCCGGTGTGGGTGGACGACCCGGACTTCGACGTCGCCTACCACGTGCGCCGCTCCGCGCTGCCCCGCCCGGGCAGCGACGAGCAGTTGTTCGACCTGGTCGGGCGGCTGCTGGCACGGCCGCTGGACCAGAACCGGCCGCTGTGGGAGATGTACCTGGTGGAGGGGCTGGCGGGCGGGCACGTCGCGCTGGTCACCAAGACCCACCAGGCCCTGGTCGACGGGGTCCGCACGATCGACTTCGGCCAGGTCATCCTGGACGCGGCGCCGCAGGCGCCGGAGGAGCACGCCGAGGAGCCGTGGCTGCCGCGCCGCGAGCCCGGTGGCACCCGGCTGCTGCTCGACGCCGTGTTCGAGACCGTGCGCAGGCCGCGCGAGCTGGTGGAGAACGTGCGCTCGGCGGTGACCGACGCGGTGGCCACCACGCAGAAGGTGGCCGGGGCGGTGGAGACGCTGGTGTCGGCCATCGGCATCGCCGCCCGCCCCGCGCCCTC
Organism: Actinokineospora spheciospongiae; assembly: GCF_003182415.1. Taxonomy (NCBI): domain Bacteria; kingdom Bacillati; phylum Actinomycetota; class Actinomycetes; order Pseudonocardiales; family Pseudonocardiaceae; genus Actinokineospora; species Actinokineospora spheciospongiae. The sequence continues at coordinate 599,211 of NZ_QHCP01000003.1, forward strand.
CGGCCCGCTCAACGCCACCGTCGGCAAGGCCCGGCTGTTCGCGGTGGCCCGGACCAGGCTGGCCGACCTGCGCGGTGTCCGCGCCCTGCACGGCGGCACGGTCAACGACGTCATCCTCACCGTCGTCACGGGCGCGTTGCGCTCGTGGCTGCTCTCCCGCGGCGAGCAGATCACCTCCTCCACGGTGGTGCGGGCGCTGGTGCCGCTGGCGGTGCGCGACGAGGTGGGCGACGGCACCGTGCCGGGGATGCTCGGCAACCAGGTGACCGCCCAGTTGGTCGACCTGCCGGTCGGGGAGCCCAACCCGTTCGTCCGGTTGCACCACGTCAGCCACGCCCTGCGCGCGCACAACGACTCGGTCCGCTCGGTGGCCGCCTCGGCGCTGCTGCGGGTCGGCGGCTTCGCCCCGCCCACCCTGCACTCGCTGGGCGCGCGGGCGGCGGCGTCGTTCTCGCAGCGGATCTTCAACCTGGTGGTGACCAACGTGCCGGGGCCGCAGATCCCGCTGTACGCGGGCACCGCGCGGATGACCGAGATGTTCCCGGTCATGCCCCTGAGCAAGCACCAGGCCCTGGCCATCGGGGTGACCTCCTACGACGGCGGGGTGTACTTCGGGCTCACCGGCGACCGCAGCGCCATGTCCGACGTGGACGTGCTCGCCCGGATGCTGGAAGAGTCCGTCGAGGAACTGCTGACGACAGCACGAGCTTGACGGAAAGCGTGATGATCTTGAGGGTCTACCTGCCCGCGACGGTGTCCATGCTGCGCACGCTCAACGACGGGGGCGAACTGGCCGCCATCGGCGGCACCGCGTTCGCGCTCACCCCGGCCCTGCGCGAGTCCTACGCCACCGGCGGCGACGAGGAGCTGGAGTACGCCGCCATGCTCGACGCCGCCCGCGCCTCGCTGCGCCTCCTGCAGGCCGAGCTGGACGCCGACCCCGACACCCTGATGCGCCGCGCCGTGGTCTCCGCCGACGTCGACGGCGCCGTGCTGCGCCCGGACCTGGACCACTCGGTGGTGAAGCTGGCGGGCCCGGTCCCGCTCAAGGCCGTCGCCGCCGTCCACTTCGACACCGAGGACGCCGAGTCCGCTGTCCGCGCCGCCGCCGCCGTCATCGACGCCGCCGACCTGGGCGACCCCGACGCCGAGTTCACCCTCGGCGACGCCGAGGACCACGACCTGGCCTGGTACGCCGCCCAGGAGCTGCCCTTCCTGCTCGAACTGCTCTGAGGCCCTGTGGATGGTTGCGCGCCCACCCCGCCGGGGCGTGACACCATGTCGGCAAGCGGGTCACAAACCCGGCAGCCGAGCCAGAGCAGGAGGCGAGCCACACGATGGACGCCGTCACGTCCGTGCCCACCCCGATCAACGAGCCGATCGGCACCTACGCCCCCGGCAGCCCCGCGCGCGAGTCGCTGGCGGCCAGGATCGCGGAGCTGGAGGGGGAGCGGGCCGAGCTGACCATGACCATCGGCGGGCGGCGGCGGATGGCCGCCGGGGACCGCCTGGACGTGGTCCAACCGCACGACCACCGGCACGTCCTCGGCGTCACCGCCCAGGCCACCCACGCCGACGTGGCCGACGCGGTCACCGCGGCCAAGCAGGCCGCCCCCGGCTGGCGCGCGCTGCCCTTCGACGAGCGCGCCGCCGTCCTGCTGCGCGCCGCCGACCTGCTCGCCGGGCCGTGGCGCGACACGCTGAACGCCGCGACGATCCTGGGCCAGTCCAAGTCCGCGCAGCAGGCCGAGATCGACGCCGCCTGCGAGCTGATCGACTTCTGGCGGTACAACGTGGCCTTCGCCCGGCGGATCGTCGAGGAGCAGCCGGTGTCGGCCCCCGGCACCTGGAACCGCACCGACCACCGCCCGCTCGACGGGTTCGTCACCGCGATCACCCCGTTCAACTTCACCGCCATCGCGGGCAACCTCCCCACCGCCCCCGCCCTGATGGGCAACACGGTGGTCTGGAAGCCCTCGCCCACCCAGCAGTTGGCGGCCCACTTCACGATGCGCCTGCTGGAGGCCGCGGGCCTGCCCCCCGGCGTGATCAACATGGTCACCGGCGACGGCGCCGCCCTCGGCGAGGTCGCCCTGGCCGACCCCGACTTCGCCGGCCTGCACTTCACCGGCTCCACCCGCACCTTCAAGCACCTCTGGCGCCGCATCGGCGACAACCTCGACACCTACCGCTCCTACCCGCGCATCGTCGGTGAGACGGGCGGCAAGGACTTCGTCGTCGCCCACCCCTCCGCCGACCCGGCGGCCCTGGTCAACGGCCTGGTCCGCGGCGCCTTCGAGTACCAGGGCCAGAAGTGCTCGGCGGCCTCCCGCGCCTACCTGCCCCGCTCCCTCTGGGACGGCGGGGTCCGCGACCACCTCGCCGACGTCACCGCCTCCCTCTCCTACGGCGACGTCACCGACTTCTCCCACTTCGGCGGGGCGGTCATCGACGCCCGGGCGTTCGCCAAGCACCGGGAGGCCCTGCAAGCCGCTGCCGCCAACACCTCCCTGGAGGTCCTCGCGGGCGGCACCGCCGACGACAGCACCGGCTACTTCGTCCAGCCCACGGTCCTGGTCGGCAGCGACCCCCTCCAGGACGTCTTCACCACCGAGTACTTCGGCCCCATCCTGGCCGTGCACGTCTACGAGGACGCCGATTTCGCCAAGGTCCTCGAACTGGTCGACACCTCGTCGCCGTACGCGCTGACCGGGGCGGTCTTCGCCACCGACCGCGCCGCCATCGAGCAGGCCCACCGGGCGCTGCGCTTCTCGGCGGGCAACTTCTACGTCAACGACAAGCCCACCGGGGCGGTCGTGGGCCAGCAGCCCTTCGGCGGTGGCCGCGCCTCGGGCACCAACGACAAGGCGGGCTCCATCCACAACCTCCAGCGCTGGGTGAGCCCCCGCTCCATCAAGGAGACCTTCGTGCCCCCGACCGACCACCGCTACCCGCACATGGGCTGACCCGGCGGCGGTCGCCGGGTGCACCACCCGGCGCGGCCCCACCACGTGGAAGGGCCCCGCGGGACCGGAGTCCCGCGGGGCCCTGATCGACCCGGGGTCAGCCGCCCAGGGTGCCGACCTGCGACGGGTCCGGCGCCTCGATGGTGACGCCCTTGCCCCAGTCGGTGTAGTCCGCCTGCATCTTGACCTCGCCCGCGCCCTCGACCGGCACGCTGGTGATCATGCGGACCGGGAGGTCGTCACCGTTGACCCAGACCTCCATCGGGAGTTCCTTGATGCCCGCGGCCTGCATCTGCTTGCGGGTTTCCTCGTCGTAGCCGGACTCCGCGGTGAGCTTGGCGACGTCGACGGTGATCGAGTAGTGGGTGGTCTGCTCGCCGTTGAGCTCGGCCTTCTCGGTCTTGGTGACCTCACCCGCGTCGACCATCTTGGCGAGGGCTTCGCGCGGGTCCGCGCCGGTCATCGAGTCCAGGGAGTCGCCCAGCATCTGCGACAAGGGGTCGTCGCCACCCGAGGAGAACTTGACCCAGGGCTTTCCGGGGGTCAGTTCGGTGGGCATCTTCATGTAGATGGCCTTGTCGACGAAGACCATGGTCATGTCGCCCCCGGGGGTCGACATGGTCATCTGCATGGCCGTGTCCGCGCCCGCGAAGCTGAAGTCGCCCTCACCGTTGATCGTCTGGCCGCCCGCGCTGCCGGTCATGGTGACGTGGGCGCTCTTGGCGTTGGTGCTCTTGTCCTTCACCGCGGCGGCGAGGGACTTGAGGCTGTCGAAGCCGGTGCTGCCCTGCTTGGTGTCGGAGGACGACGCGCCCGCGGGAGTGGCGGTGCCGGACTCCTTCGCGTTGCACGCCGTCAGGGTCAGCGTGGCCAGCAGTGCCCCTGCGACCATCAGCCTGGTCTTGCCCATGGAGAAACCCTTCAGCATGTGTTCGTCCGCTTTGTACACGGGGTAGACGCACGGAACCGCCGATCGGTTCTGTCCGGTCGCGCCCGTTTCCGGGGGAATCGCCGGAGCGGTCCCGTCCGTGACCGCCGACCCGTGTGACCTCAGTCCAACGGGCGCAGGACGCGGTCCAGCCACCCGGCCACCGCCCGCGACAGCTCGGGGGACTCGCGCTTGAGCGAGTGGTCGCCGGGCAGCGACACGACCTCCCGGTGCGGTGCGGGGGCGGGCTGCCCGAACGGGTCCGCCAGGCCCTGCACCACCAGGGTCGGGACCGGCACCGCGTCCAGCTCCGGCTGCCGGGTCTTCTCCGGCTTGCCCGGCGGGTGCACCGGGAACGCCAGGCACAGCACCCCCACCGCCTCGCCGTCGACCGAGGTCCGGCAGGCGACCCTGGCCCCGGACGACCGACCGCCGAACAGCAGCGGCAACCCGGCGAACCACTGCTCGCCCAGGGCCGCCGCGACCGCCAGCCAGGCCGCGTCGAGCTGGCGGGCCGGGGCGGGGGCGCGCCGCCCGGCCACCCGGTACGGCTGCTCGACCAGGGCGACGTGCACCCCGGCGCCGGTGGCGCCGTGGGTGGCGGCGACCAGGTCGGGGGCGCTGATGCCGCCGCCCGCGCCGTGCCCGAGCAGCAGCGCCGCGCGGCCCTCGGCGGCGCAGTGCAGCTCGGCCCTGGCCGGGCCGTGCGGGGTGTCGACCTGCAGGGTGGTCACGGGCCGAACAGCGCCGGTTCGCCCGCCCCGGCGCCGGGGTCGACGCGGCGCAGCAGGTCGGCGCCGTTGTTGCGGACGCTGTTGACCGCCGGTGCCACCGGCCGGATCTCCAGGGACGCGACCAGCTCGGGGGTCGGTGGCACGAGCAGTTCGGACACCTCCGCCCGGTCCGGGTCGAGCCAGCCGTCCCAGTGGTCGCGGGGCAGCAGCAGCGGCATCCGGTCGTGCAGGTCGGTGAGCGGGCCGACGGCGGCCGTGGTCAGCACCGCGAAGGTGATGAGGACCTTCGAATCCGGGTCGGCCCGGTCCCGCCAGGTCGTCCACAGGCCCGCCATGGCCAGGCTGTCGTCGTCCGGGCCGGTCGTGTAGTACGGCTGCTTGGCCTTGCCGTCGCGGCGCCACTCGTACCAGCCGTCGGCGGGGACGATGCAGCGGCGCTGGGCCAGCGACTTCTTGAACGAGGGCTTCTCGGCCGCGGTCTCGGACCGGGCGTTGATCAGCTTCGCGCCGCCGGAGGCGTCCTTGGCCCAGGAGGGCACCAGGCCCCACTTCATGACCCGCAGGGTGCGCTCGGTGGTGCTGTCGTCCACGGCGCCCTCGGCGTCGCGCGGGTGCCGCTGCACCACCGCGACCACGTCCTTGGTCGGCGCCACGTTGTAGTCCGGCCGCCGGTCCGGCTCCCCGGTGGCGTCGACGGCGTCGAACTCCGCCGCCAGCGCCGCCGGGTCCTTCGAGGCCGCGTACCTGCCGCACACAGTCGTCCTCCATCCGATCGGGGCCCGTCGAATCGTGGCACGCCCGCCGGGGCGGGTCGAGCCGGTCACCCGGTGGTGGCCGGGGTGCGGGAGGATCAGCGCATGTCGCAGTCCTGGTCAGCGCCGCTCGCCCCGGCCCCCGTGCACGCCACCGTCGCCGTCCCCGGCTCCAAGTCGATCACCAACCGGGCCCTGGTGCTGGCCGCGCTGAGCCGTCGCCCGAGCACCGTCACCGGGGCGCTGCGCAGCCGCGACGCCGACCTGATGATCGCCGCGCTGGTCGCCCTCGGCGTCCCGGTGGACTCCGACGGCACCACCGTGCGCACCGGCGCCCACGCCGCGCTGACCGGCCCGGCCCTGGTCGACTGCGGGCTCGCGGGCACGGTCATGCGGTTCGTGCCCCCGGTCGCCGTGCTGGCCGAGGGCCGGGTCGACTTCGACGGCGACCCGCGGGCCAGGGAGCGGCCGATGGGCACCGTGCTCGACGCGCTGCGCGCCCTGGGCGCCGACGTCGACGGTGCCGGGCTGCCGTTCGCCATCCGCGGCCGCGGTCACCTGCCCGGCGGCGCGGTCACCATCGACGCCTCGGCGTCCTCCCAGTTCGTCTCCGGCCTGCTGCTCTCCGGCGCCGCCTACGACGACGGGCTGACCGTGCACCACGACGGCGAGCCGGTGCCGTCGCTGCCGCACATCGACATGACCGTGGAGATGCTGCGCACCGCGGGCGTGTCCGTCGACGACTCCGAGCCGGACACCTGGCGGGTCGAGCCCGGCCCGATCGCCCCGGTCGACTGGGTCGTCGAGCCCGACCTGTCCAACGCCACCCCGTTCCTGGCCGCCGCCGCGGTCACCGGCGGGGAGGTCACCGTCCCCGGCTGGCCCGCGCGCACCACACAGCCCGGCGACGAGATCCGGCAGATCCTGAAGCTGATGGGCGCCGAGGTCGACCTGACCGACGGCCGCCTCACCGTGCGCGGCCCGGACCGGCTCGGCGGCGTCGACATCGACCTGCACGACGTCGGCGAGCTGACCCCCACCGTGGCCGCGCTCGCCGCGCTGGCCGACGGCCCGTCGCGGCTGCGCGGCATCGCGCACCTGCGCGGCCACGAGACCGACCGGCTGGCCGCCCTGGTCGCCGAGGTCAACGGCCTCGGCGGCGACGCGGAGGAGACCGAGGACGGCCTGCTCATCCGCCCGCGCCCGCTGCGGGAGGGGCGGTGGCACGCCTACGCCGACCACCGGATGGCCACCGCGGGCGCCATCGTCGGCCTGGTCGTCGACGGCGTCACCGTCGACGACATCACCACCACCGCCAAGACCATGCCCGACTTCCCCGCGATGTGGTCGGCCATGCTCGACGGCGGGAGGGGCTGAGGTGTCCCGGCGCGGCGACTGGAGCAGGCTCGACGAGACCGACGTCCGGGTCCGCCCCGGCCGGGGCACCCGACCGCGCAGCAAGCGCCGCCCCGAGCACGCCGACGCCCTGTCGGCCATGGTCGTCGGCAAGGACCGGGGCCGCTGGACCTGCGCGGTCGATGGCGACAAGGATCGGCTGCTGGTCGCCATGCGGGCCCGCGAGCTGGGCCGCACCCCGGTGGTCATCGGTGACCGGGTCGACGTCGTCGGCGACACCTCCGGCGGCCCGGACGCCCTGGCCCGGATCGTGCGGGTGGCCGAGCGCACCAGCGTCCTGCGCCGCACCGCCGACGACACCGACCCCTTCGAGCGCGTCGTCGTCGCCAACGCCGCCCGGCTGCTGATCGTCTGCGCCCTGGCCGACCCGCCGCCGCGCACCGGCTTCATCGACCGCTGCCTGGTGGCGGCGTTCGCGGGCGGCCTGCAACCGACCCTGTGCCTGACCAAGGCCGACCTCGCCGACCCGGCGGAGCTGCTGGGCAAGTACGCCGAACTGGACCTCCCGGTCGTCATCACCCGCCGCGACGAGGAACCCGCCGAACTGCGCGCCCTGATCGGCGACGAGGTCTCGGCCATGGTCGGCCACTCCGGCGTCGGCAAGTCCACCCTGGTCAACCGGCTGGTGCCGAGCGCCTTCCGGGCCGTCGGCGTCGTCAGCGGCGTCGGCAAGGGCCGCCACACCTCCACCTCGGCGGTGGCCCTGCCGCTGCCCGGGGGCGGCTGGATCGTGGACACGCCCGGCATCCGCTCGTTCGGCTTGGCCCACATCGAGCCGAACGACATCGTCTCCGCGTTCGAGGAGTTCGTCGAGGCCGCCGAGGAATGCCCCTCGGGCTGCGGGCACCTCGGCCCGCCCGCCGACCCGGACTGCGCGCTCGACACGGTCGTCGCCGACGGCACCGCCACCCCCGGCCGCCTCGCCTCGCTGCGCCGCCTGCTCGGCTCCAAGGCGGGCGTGGACGACACCGCCCCGGCCGCGGACTAGGGCCTGCCCACCCACCACCCGAATCCCGCCTGCGCGGCCACCAGCCATGCCGAACCCCACCGGGCGCAGCCGCCGACCACCTCACCAACCGCCGCCCCTGGCGGCCCGCCACCCGAAACCCCACCGAGGCGCAGCGAAAGCCGGCCACCCCCGCAACCGCCGGCCCGGTGACCGAATGCCCGGGTGGGTGGATGTGCTTGGGTGGGGGAAGCGATCATGTGCAAGCCTGCTTGGGCTGTGGGGCATCTCTTCAGCCCCACTCGGTCACACTGGGCGCATGATCGCTGTAGGGGCCCCGCCCAAGCAGATCCACCCACCCGGGCACCAGCGACAAAATCCCGGGCTTTGATACACAGACACGGCCGAGCAGATCCACCCACCCGGGCACCACCACCAAACGACCGGTGCCCGAGCCGACAGCACACGGCCCGGGCAACACAGCGAAAACATCGCCTGATCGAGTGAAGCCCGCACGGTTCAGTGCGCGGCGATGGCCGCCGTCACCGCCCTGGTCAGCGCCACCAGGTCGGCCGAGGCCAGCTCGATCTCCAGCCCGCGCCGCCCGCCCGAGCAGAACACGGTCGGGAAGGCCAGCGCCGAGGTGTCGAGCACCGTCCGTAGTTGCTTCTTCTGCCCCAGCGGCGAGATCCCGCCCGCCACGTACCCGGTCGAGCGCTCGGCGGCGGCCACCTCGGCCATCCGCGCCTTCTTCCCGCCGACCGCCGCCGCCAGCGCCTTGAGGTCGAGCTGGGTGTCCACCGGCACGATCCCGACCACCAGCGCCCCGTCGACGTCGGCCAGCAGCGTCTTGAACACCCGCGACGGCTCGACGCCCATCGCCTCGGCCGCCTCGGACCCGTAGGACTCCGCCCTCGGGTCGTGCTCGTAGCTGTGCACCTGGTGGGTGATCCCGCGCTTGGCCAGCAGCGCGGTCGCCGGGGTTCCTCGTCCTGCCACGGGCGGCACCCTAGCGCGGAATGCGCGCGGCCCCGGCAGCGTTGTGCAAGGCGTGCAGACCGAGCTGATCAGGCAGAGTAGGAGGCCGAGTTCACGCTCCGGGCCGGGCAGGCGCGACGACAGCCGAGTAAGCTCGGTGCAGCCGTATGCGCACCTGAGCACGGGAGCGCGAGCCGCCGAAGGGAGTGCGGTGCCCCGCACCGAGACCCAGCCCCACACCGAGACACCCGCCCAGCGGGCGGAGCGGTTCGAGCGCGACGCCATGCCGCTGCTCGACCAGCTCTACTCCGCCGCCCTGCGGATGACGCGCAACCCGGCCGACGCCGAGGACCTGGTGCAGGAGACCTACCTCAAGGCCTACGCGGCCTTCGAGTCGTTCTCCGCGGGCACCAACCTCAAGGCGTGGCTGTACCGCATCCTCACCAACACCTACATCAACGGCTACCGCAAGCGGCAGCGCCAACCGTTGCAGTCGCCGACCGACGAGATCACCGACTGGCAGCTCGCCAAGGCCGAGAACCACACCTCCAGCGGGCTGCGCTCCGCCGAGGTCGAGGCGATGGACCTGCTGCCGGACGACGACGTGAAGCAGGCGTTGCAGCAGTTGCCCGAGGAGTTCCGGCTGGCGGTCTACCTCGCCGACGTCGAGGGCTTCGCCTACAAGGAGATCGCCGACATCATGGGCACGCCCATCGGCACCGTCATGTCCCGCCTGCACCGCGGCCGCCGCCAGTTGCGCGACCTGCTCGCCGGGGTGGCCAGGGAACGCGGGTTCGTGCGCTCCGGGGAGGTGGCCGGGTCGTGAACTGCGGCGGAGAGCACGAGACGAACTGCTCCGAGGTGCTGGCCGACGTCTGGGTCTTCCTCGACCGCGAGTGCGGCAGCGACAAGCGCGACCTGCTGGCCAAGCACCTCGAGGAGTGCAGGCCCTGCCTGGAGCAGTACGGCGTGGAGGAGCACCTCAAGGTCCTGCTGGCCCGCAAGTGCGGCGGCGACCAGGCGCCGGACGAGTTCCGCGCCCGGCTGCGCGCCTCGATCCGGCAGTCGGTGATCGACCACGGCGGGTCGGTCACGGTCACCAGGACCACCACGGTCGAGACGACGACCACGGTCGAGACCACCACCGAGGACTGAACCCCCGGACGTGCGAAGGCCCCCGACGCGGTTGCGCCGGGGGCCTTCGTCCGTCTGAGGCGACCGCTCAGGCGTTGGGGCGCTTACCGTGGTTCGCGCCACCCTTCTTGCGGTCGCGACGCTTGCGGGCGCGCTTCGACATGGGTGCCTCCTTGACTCGGGATTGACGCGGGACGCCGGCAGCCGCCGGTTCCCACGCCGCTGGCCACGATTTTGCCATGCCGCTCATCCCCGCCCCGGCTGGGCCGGTCGTGCGACGACGTGCGCGACCACCCGACCGGTCGGCGGGGCCCGTCGCCGGGGTGATGACGGTCGTCGCACCCGGGGGACAGCGCGCGGTGGCGGGTGGCACCGTGGTCGTCCTGGAGCCAGTCCCACCGAAACCCCCGCGGAGTCGCGTGTCCACGCTCTCTGACCTGCTCGCCGAGCACACCGGCCTCTCCGGTGGCGCCGTCGACCACCTGCAACTGGTCGTCGCCGAGTGGCAACTGCTGTCCGACCTGTCCTTCGCCGACTTCCTGCTCTGGGTCAAGGTGACCGAGGAGCCCGACGGCGCCGCCGCGGCGGACCCCGAGGCCGGGGACCGCTACATCTGCGTTGCCCAGGCGCGGCCCACCACCGCCCCGACCGCCCACCCGGAGGACGTGGTGGGCAGCCACACCGACGCCAGGGAGAACCCGCAGCTGCGCCGCGCCGCCGCCGAGCGCCGCATCTGCCGCGAGGAGGACCCGCGCTGGTACCTGGGGGTGCCGGTGCGCCGCGAGGCGGTGCCGGTCAGCTTCGGCGGCGAGGTCGTGGGCATCCTGTCCCGGGAGACCAACCTCGCCGTGCCCCGGGTGCCCAGCGGCCTGGAGATCGCCTACCTGGGAATCGCGGGCGACCTGTGCCACATGGTCGGCGACGGCACCTTCCCCACCGCCGAACCCTCCCCGGACGTGCACACCAGCCCCCGCGTCGGCGACGGCCTGATCCGGCTCGACACCAGCGGCGCGGTCGTGTTCGCCAGCCCCAACGCGCTGTCGGCCTACCACCGGATGGGCCACGCCGCCGACCTGGTCGGGGTGCGGCTGGCCCCGCTGACCCGGTCGCTGATCGCCGACCCGTTCGACGCCACCGAGGTCGCCCAGCGCATCCTGATGGCCCTCGACGGGCAGCCCAGCATGCGCACCGAGGCGGAGTCGCGGCGCGGGGCGGCGGTGCTGTTCCGGGCGCTGCCGCTGCGCCCCGGCGGCAAGCCCGCGGGCGCGCTGGTCCTCTGCCGCGACGTCACCGAGGTGCGCAGGCGCGACCGGGCGCTGATGTCCAAGGACGCCACGATCCGCGAGATCCACCACCGGGTGAAGAACAACCTCCAAACCGTCGCCGCCCTGCTGCGCCTGCAGTCGCGGCGGACGAACTCGCCGGAGGCCAAGGAGGCGCTGGCCGAGTCGGTCCGCCGGGTCGCCGCGATCGCCATGGTGCACGAGACCCTGTCCACCTCGGTGGACGAGCGGGTGGACCTCGACGAGCTGATCGACAAGGTCATCCCGGTCATCGGGGACGTGGCCGCGGCCGAGAGCCACGTGAAGGTCCGCAAGAGCGGCCAGTTCGGCGTGGTCGCCGCCGAGACCGCCACCCCGCTGGTCATGATCCTGACCGAGCTGATCCAGAACGCGGTGGAGCACGCCTACCCGGCCGGGCACTCCGGCGAGGTGGTCGTGACCGCCACCCGCTCGGCCCGCTGGCTGGACGTGGTGGTCGCCGACGACGGCAAGGGCCTGCCGCGCGGCTTCTCCCTGGAGCGGGCGAACGGGCTCGGCCTGCAGATCGTGCGCACGCTGATGGAATCGGAGCTGCGGGGCACGCTGTCGCTGAGCCGCCGGGACCGCGCGGGCACCGAGGCGGTGCTGCGCGTTCCCCTTTCCCACCGCCGCTAGGGATCGCATTAGGGGATCGGGGCGGTTAGGGGCTTTCCCCGATTCGGGGAAAGAACCGGTAAAAGGCAAGAAGGTCGATCACCGATTTCTCGGTGATCGACCTTCTACGCGTTTGTGTTGTGCGGAAGCTCAGGCGTTGCTGCGTGCCCGGGTACGAGCGTTGCGGCGCTTCAGCGCACGACGCTCGTCCTCACTCATTCCGCCCCAAACGCCAGCGTCCTGGCCGCTCTCGAGTGCCCAGGACAGGCAGTTGGAGGCGACGGGGCAGCGGTGGCAAACGGCCTTCGCCTCGGAGACCTGCAGGACCGCGGGACCACTCGTCCCCACGGGGAAGAACAGTTCGGGGTCCTCGTCACGGCAGGCCGCGCGGTGGCGCCAGTCCATTTCTACTTGCTCCTCGCTCAAGGCGCGCAATGGCGTGCCTCTAGTCGTCATCCGGTCGTCGGGGTGCTTGTGAATGGTTTCACGAACTCAGCGGATGTCAAGGGTTGTTCTGACCCCGGTGAGTGAACTCACCCGAAAGATCCACGTCAGCGCCCTGTGACGACCGAGGGCAACGATTTGATCACGGCCGTAACACGGCCGTGGACCCCCGGTCGGGGCGTCTGGCAACGGTGAGCATCTGCAGTTGTGGATCTGCGTACGCCTAAGGACCTACCCCGGCCCCCGGAGCCTCAAACAACGACTGTCAACGCGTCCGGAACAGCGGTGAAAACCACTCGCTTCCGCTCCCCGAGCAGGTCCCCGTCGCACTGCAACCGCACCGGCTCCGCCGAGGTGACCACGACCCCGGGGATGTCGTCGCGGCGCACCAGGCGCTTGCCGTGCTGCTTGTCGGCAGTGCTCAACGCCCGCCGGAACGCGCCCAGCACCGTCGGCACGCTCAGCGACCGCAGCGCGAACAACCCCAACCCGCCCTCGAAGGTGCAGCCGGGGTTGAGCCGGATCGGGCGGCTGTTGAAGTAGGTCCACGGGTCGGTGTTCGACACGAACGCCAGCCGCAGCCCCTCGATCGGCGCCTCACCGGGGATCTCCAGGGTGAGGGCGGGCCGATCCCGGCCGGGGCGCACGTACCTGGCCAGCGCCGAACGCGCGTAGAGCGAGGTGGTGGCCTTCTTCCCGCGCTTGCGGGCGACCCGCTCGACCACGTCGGCGTCCCAGCCCATGCCCGCGTTGAAGGTGAACCACCGGTGCGCGCCGCCGTCGCCGTCCGCCTCGACCCGGCCCAGCCCGACCCGCCGCGTCCGCTCCCGCGCCAGAGCGCGGAGCAGCACGTGCGTCGCCTCCACCGGGTTGCGCGGCAGCCCCAGGGCGCGCGCGAACACGTTGGCGGAACCGCCGGGGACCACGCCCAGCATCGGGGTGCCCGACCGGGGACCGGCGGCCAGCAGGCCGTTGACGACCTCGTTGACCGTCCCGTCACCGCCGTGCGCGACCACCAGGTGCGCGCCGTCGACGGCGGCCTGCGCGGCGGCGGCCTGCGCGTGGCCCCGGTAGTCGGTCTCCACCACGTCGAGCTTCACCGCGCTGGCCAGCGCGCTCGCCAGCACGTCCCGGCCCGCCGGGGTGGTGGCGGTGGCCTTCGGGTTCACCACGAGAACTGCTCGCATTGCCGCAGGGTAAGCCGGCATCCGCACCGCCCCGGACCTCACCCGCCACCACAGGGTGAATCCACTCCCGAACCGGTGTCAGCCGCCCGGGTCGACCGTGACGCTCAGCAGGCACCACTTCACTCATCCGTGACCGAGTCCGACGCTCCTTCCACTGCGGCGCCTCCCGGTCCGACGAGTGCACCCAGACGACCGTCTGCTCATCGCTCCGCGAGGTGTGACACCCCTGATCTTGCCTGGCGCGCTCGCCCGGCACGACCGGCCGTCCGAGTGGCATACGATCGGCGGTGCACACGCACCGTCACGTGCGCCCCCGACCGACCCGCCCCCCGACCCCCCCGAGGCCCCTGTGCGACTGACCTCCACGGCCCCCCGCACCGTCCTCGGCGCGGGCGCCCTGATCGGCCTGCAAGCCCTCGTGGCCCTGGGCTTCACCGTCTTCCTGGTGTTCCAGGCCTTCGGCGGGGACACCTCGTTCAACACCGGGACGGTGCTCGGCGAAGCGGCCTACTTCGCCGTCCTCACCGCGGGCGTCGCCGCGTGCTCGGCGGGCCTGCTGCTGGGGAAGACCTGGTCGCGCAGCCCGTCGATCGTGCTCCAGGTGCTCCTGGCCGGGGCCGCCTGGTACGCCCTGGGCCCGTCCGGGCGCCCCGACATCGGCATCCCGGTCGGTCTCGGCTGCCTGGTCACCCTGGTCCTGCTGTTCCACCCCGCCACCACGGCCTGGGCCGAGGGCCTCGAGGACGAGTAGTGCTCCGAACGGGTGGGGGCGCGTCCACAATGGCCGCGCCGTGACCGCGTCGGGAAAATTTCCGACCAGCGCCCCCGGGTGCACCCGACCGGGCGGTCAGCCCCGGGTGCCCCCGCCCAGGGCGGTCAAGGCATCGTCGGTCAGCCGGTTCACGGTCCACCCGTCCATCGGCACCGCCCCGATCGACCGGTAGAACCCGATGGCGGGCTCGTTCCAGTTCAGCACCGCCCACTCCAGCCGCTGGTACCCGCGGGCCACGCACTCCTCGGCCAACGCGGTCAGCAGCGCCTTGCCCAGCCCGCCACCGCGCTCGGTCGGCCGCACGTAGAGGTCTTCGAGGTAGATCCCGTGCGTCCCGCGCCACGTGGAGAAGTTCAGGAACCACAGCGCGCACCCGACCACCTCCCCACCCACCTCGGCGACGTGCCCGAACAACGCGGGCGACTCGCCGAACAGCGTGGCCCGAAGCTGCTCGGCGGTCAGGTGGCACTCGTGGGACGCCCGCTCGTACTCGGCCAGCTCGTGCACCAACCCCACCACCGCGTCCACATCGGACTCGACCACCCGGCGAACCCTGCTGTCGGTCATCGCTTCCTCACTCCGAAGGGATGTTCATGCGCTTGATCTGCGGAACCCCGCGCTCATCGCCGAGCACCACGATCCCCGCCGCGTCAAGTCCGAAGTGGACGCCATAGGTCGACGGCTGCCCGATCCAGGTGGCCACCAGAACCCGGCTGAAGTGCCCGTGCCCCACCAACACCACATCGCTGTCCAGCCTGCGGACCCGGTCCACCAGCCGCACCGCCCGGTCGGTCACCTGCTCGGCGGTCTCCCCGTTCGGGCAGGGGTGCGTCCACACCGTCCACCCCGGCACCGTCTCCCGGATCTCGGGCGTGGTCAGCCCCTCGTAGTCGCCGTAGTCCCACTCGGCCAGCTCTTCGGTGGTCTCGTCCACGACCAACCCGGCCAGCGCGGCCGTCCGAACCGCCCGCTGTCGAGGGCTGGTGATGACCACAGCAGGCCGCTCACCGCGCAGTCCCGCCAACACCGTCCCGGCCCGCCGCGCCCGCGCCTCCCCCTCCCCGGTCAGCGGGATGTCGGTGCGCCCGGTGTGCTTGCCGGTCTCGGACCACTCGGTCTGCCCGTGCCGGAGCAGATAGACGGTGTTGCTCATGCGCTGATCCTAAGCCCCTTGTCGGTTGTGCTACCGGTGAGTAACTTGGTTTCCCGTGACCGCCACCACGACCTACCGCGCCTGGCAGGCCCTCGCGGGCAAACCCCTCGGTCCCCGCCTCTTCTCCGCCGCGGCCGTGCTCCGCGTCCCCTACTTCCGCACCATCCTCCCCACGGTGGTCGACATGCGCCCCGGCCGCGCCGAGGTCCGCGCGCCCAAGTGGTGGGGCGTGCACAACCACATCGGCACCTTCCACGCCATCGCCGTGTGCAACATGGCCGAGCTGGCCATGGGGATGCTCGCCGAGGCCACCGTCCCCACCACCCACCGCTGGATTCCCAAGGGCATGGTGGTCGCCTACACGGCCAAGGCCACCACCAGCCTCACCGCCGTGGCCACCGCCGAGGTCCCGGAGTTCGGCCCGACCCCGTTCGACCTCCCCGTCCCGATCTCCATCCGCGACCGCGCGGACCAGGAGGTCGCCACAGCCACCATCACCATCCGCGTCTCCCCGACCAGGTGACTCCGCCGCACCCCTCTTCCTTGATCCGGATGGCAAGAACATCACCCGCCGCGAGCAGGAGGAAGAAGACCCGCCCGGCCACCTGGTCGCCCTGACCCGGATCAACCTGCAAGCTGTCACACGCCCTGGGACCGCCTCACCCCCGAGGCCCGCCTCAACCTCCGCATCCGCACCTACGACGAGCCGGTCCGCTTCAACATCATCGTGATCGACGACCACATGCGCGTCGTGCAGCCCCACCTCCCCGACTTCCGCGCCTTGAAGCCTCGACACCTGTCCTCAAGCGCCAGCCCATTCCCCGGCGGCCTGCGCCTGACCGAAAGGCTCAGCAGGAAAGTCGAACGCGTCCGCGTGTTCGGTTCGGCCGCGGTGGACCTCGCGTGGGTGAGCGCGGGGATCACCGATGCGGTGATCATGCTCGTCAACAAGTCGTGGGACACGGCCGCGGGTGTGCTCATCGCAGCCGAGGCGGGAACGACAAACGGCGCTGACCAGCGAAAGGATATCCGCTGGTCAGCGCCGTTTCAGACGCTCTGGCTCACGCCTTCTTGGTCTCCCAGAAGACCTTGTCGATCTCGCCGATCAGGTCGAGGAGGGCCTGGCCGGTGGCCGGGTCCATCGAACCCTTGGTGCCGGTGGCGCCCGCGGCCTTGGTGGCGCGGTTGAACAGGTCGTGAAGATCCGGGTACTTCTCGAAGTGCGGGGGCTTGAAGTAGTCGGTCCACAGGACCCACAGGTGGTGCTTGACGAGTTCGCTGCGCTGCTCCGCGATCAGGATGGCGCGGGTGCGGAACTCGGGGTCCTCGTTGTCCTGGTACTTCTGCTGGATGGCCTTGACGGACTCGGCCTCGATGCGGGCCTGCGCCGGGTCGTACACACCGCACGGGAGGTCGCAGTGCGCGGTTGCCTCCAGGCGAGGGGTGAGAAAGCGCGACACCAGTCGCATGGTTCCTCCATGGAAAAACGGGGATGCTCCGACGAAATCGACCCTACTCCGGGGGGCGCGGGGTGGCAGGTGGAGGTGGTCGGAGATGATCGCCACGGGGGGACGGGAGCGGCCGGGGGGAGGTGCGGCGTGGACGCGGTGATGGGGTGGTACCCGCTGCGCCGGGTGCGGGTCCGCGGGCCCTCCATGGCCCCGACGCTGGGGGACGGGGACACCGTGGTGGCGGTGCGCAAGAACCCCCGGCCGGGTGACGTGGTGCTGGTGACCTGGGACGACCGGCCCGGGCAATTGTCGGTGAAGCGGGCGGTGCGGCCCGACGGCGGCGGGTGGCACGTCGAGGGGGACAACCCGCGCGGGTCCACCGACTCCCGGGGGTTGGGGCCCGCCCGGGTGCACGCCGTGGTCCTCTGGCGGCTGGCGCCCGCGCCCCGGCGGCTCGGGCGGTCGCGGCCCTGACGACGGACCGCGCCGGGCCCGGGCAAGCGGCTTGGGTGAGGCTCGGCGGGCGTGGGCCACACCGGGCCTGTGCGCCGCGCCGGGACCCGGGCGGCAGCCTGGGCGGGTCTCGGCCGCACCGGGCCACACTGGACCCGCGGGTCACACCGGACCCGCGGGTCACGCCGAAGCCGGGGCGGTCGGCTCGGACGGGGCTCGGCAGGCACGGGCCACACCGGACCCGAGGCCATGCCGGGGTCCGGGCGGCGGCTTGGACGGGGCTCGACGGCACGGGCCACACCGGACCCGCGGGCCACGCCGGGGCTCGGCCGAGGGCGCGGAACCCCGCGGACCGCGCGACGGATCAGGCGGTGGCGGTCTTGAGCTTCTCGTAGTGGGCCACGCAGTCGGCGTACCGGGGGAGCAGGCCGGTGGCCAGGGCCTCCGCCAGCGACGGTGCCGCCTCGTCCTTTTCGGACAGGACCGCGGGCAGGTCCGGTTCCCACGGCAGCGCCAGGTCCGGGTCGAGGGGGTTGATGCCGTGTTCGGCGCCGGGGTTGTAGCCGGTGGAGCACAGGTAGGAGATCACCGTGTCGTCCTCGAGGGCGACGAAGCCGTGGCCGACGCCCTCGGGGACGTAGACCGCGCGGAAGTCGACCGGGTCGAGCCGGACCGCGTCCCACTGGCCGAAGGTGGGCGAGCCGACCCGCAGGTCCACCACGAAGTCGAGCAGCGCGCCCTGCGGGCAGTACACGTACTTGGCCTGGCCGGGCGGCACGTCGGCGAAGTGCAGGCCGCGGATGGCGCCCTTGCGGGACTGGCTGTGGTTGCTCTGCGCCACCACCAGCGAGTGCCCGACCGCCTTGGTGAACGCCTCGCCCTGGAACGGTGACACGAACACGCCGCGGGTGTCCGGGAACGTCCGGGGGGTGAACTCGAAGGCGTCGGGAACGTTCAGCTCGCGTACCTGCATGGGGTGATCCTAGAGAGCCGGTCCGGCCCGCGGCGCGCAAGAGGGGCTTGACGGCGGGCAGAGACGTGCCTCACGCACCCGTTGCGCCATTCGGCTGTCACACGGGGAAAACACCAGGTACACCTGTGCTCGATCAACAAAACCGGACGGACGTCTTGCGAAAGCGGGTCTGACCTGCGGACAAAGGTCGCCCCGATGTGACCCCCGCCGCAGACACCGCCGGAAGGGAGCTGCCAGACTGGCCGGACCGCAGCGTCCGCGGCCGTCGCCCCCGCACCCCCGGGGCGGTGACCGAACCCCCGCCGGGCAACGGCCGCGGCCCACCGCGACGGACCGTACGAACCGTCGCGGCCACGCCGTCGCCGTCCCGACGACCGCTCCGTGCTTCCGCGCGCGTCGAGCGCAGTGCGATCCAGGAGGGACGCCATGACCGCTTTGAACGAGATTGAGGCAAGTGTGAGCGACGACGTGACGGCGGGGCCGATCACCGACGAGGAGATCTTCACCGCGCACGAGGGCGGCAAGCTCGGCATCGAGGTGACCAAGCCGCTGGCCGACCCGCGCGCCCTCGCCATCGCCTACACCCCGGGGGTGGCCAAGGTCAGCCTGGCGATCGCCCAGGACAAGGCGCTGGCCAAGCGCTACACCTGGACCTCGCGGCTGGTGGCGGTCGTCTCCGACGGCACCGCGGTGCTCGGCCTCGGCGACATCGGCGCGGCGGCCTCGCTGCCGGTCATGGAGGGCAAGGCGGCGCTGTTCAAGACCTTCGGCGGCCTGGACTCGATCCCGCTGGTGCTCGACACCACGAACGTCGACGAGATCATCGAGACCCTGGTGCGGCTGCGGCCCTCCTTCGGCGCGGTCAACCTGGAGGACATCTCCGCCCCGCGCTGCTTCGAGCTGGAGGAGCGGCTGATCCAGGCGCTGGACTGCCCGGTCATGCACGACGACCAGCACGGCACCGCGATCGTGCTGCTGGCCGCCCTGCGCGGGGCCAACAAGGTGCTGTCGAAGGACATCGCCGACCAGCGCGTGGTCATCGCGGGCGCCGGTGCCGCGGGCGTGGCCTGCGCGAAGATCCTCATCGCCGCCGGGGTCGGCGACGTGACCCTGCTGGACTCCCGGGGCATCGTCTTCCCCGGCCGCGACGGGCTCAACCCGATCAAGGAGCGGATGGCCGAGGTCACCAACAACGCCAACCTGCGCGGCGGCGCCGCCGAGGCCATGCGCGGCGCGGACGTGTTCGTCGGCCTGTCCGCGGGCACCGTGCCCGAGGAGGTCGTGGCCTCCATGGCGCCGGACTCCATCGTCTTCGCCCTGTCGAACCCGGACCCGGAGATCCACCCCGAGGTGGCGCGGCGGCACGCGGCGATCGTCGCCACCGGCCGCAGCGACTTCCCGAACCAGATCAACAACGTGCTGGCCTTCCCCGGCATCTTCCGCGGCGCGCTGGACGCGGGCGCCCGCCGGATCACCGAGCGGATGAAGCTGGCCGCGGCCGACGCGATCGCCGCCGTCGCCGAGGACGACCTGGGCCCGGACCGGATCGTCCCCAGCGCCCTGGACCCGCGGGTGGCCCCCGAGGTGGCCGCGGCGGTCGCTCGGGCGGCGAAGGAGGACGGGGTAGCCTGACCCACAGCGGGATGCTCGGCAGCGGTGCCCCACCCGCGCACACGAGGGGTGGAGGTTGCGCCGTGGCCGAGCATGTCGTGCGGGCCGACCCCCACGCCCGCGCACCCGGCACCCCTGCCACCCCCGACACCCCCGGCGCCGGACCCGTACCGGGTCCGGCGCGCGGTCGATCCGCGGCCCCCGGCCTGGTAGAACCGGGCGTGGCCAACTTCGACGACGACCCGGCCGCCGAGCGCGCCGTGCTGCTGGAGGCCCAGCGGATCGCGCGCATGGGCAGCTGGACCGTCGAGGCCGCCACGGGCCGCGCCTACCTCTCCGCCGGGCTGCGCGGCCTCTGCGGGCTCCCCGCCGACGGCACGGTCGAGGACCTGGTCGCCCTGGTGCACCAGGAGGACCTGGCGGTGCTGGGCGAGTTCCGCGACCGGCTGTGGGCGCAGCGCAGCCCGGAGACGCTCGACCTCGACGTCCGCGACGTGACCGGGGAGCGGTCCTACCTGGTGCGCGCCCGCGCCGAGTTCGACGCCTCCGGCGCCCTGGTGACCGTGCACGGCACCGTGCAGGACGTCACCAAGATCCGCGCCCTGGAGCGCCAGCTCAGCCAGGACGGGCGGCTGTTCCGCGAAACCCAGCGGGTGGCCAGGATGGGCACCTGGGAGTGGGACACCGCGACCGGCGACTGCGTGTGGTCCTCCATGCTCTACGACCTGGCGGGCATCGCCCCCGGCACCGCGATCACCTACTCGGACTACCTCAGGATCGTGCACCCGGACGACCGGGGCTGGGTCGACCAGCGCTGGCAGGAGCTGGCGAGCGCGCGCAGGCCGGTGGAGTGCGAGCACCGGGTGGTGCGCCCCGACGGCAAGCGGCGGGTGTTCCGGGTGCGCGGCGAGGCCGCCGACCCCGACCGCGGCGTCATGATCGGCACCTGCCAGGACGTCACCGAGCAGCGCTCCACCGAGACCAGGATGCAGCGCTCCAGCAAGCGGTTCACCGACCTGGTGGCCATCACCCCGGTCGGCATCGCGCTGTTCGACGACGCCGAGCGGCTGGTCGACGCCAACGACGCGCTGTGCTCGCTGCTGGGCATGGACCTGGAGCGGCTGCGCGGCACCACCGCCGAGCAGCTCACCCACCCCGACGACCGGGAGTCCCGGCGCGGCCGCGACACCCCGGCCTTCCACAGCGGGCAGCGGGTCCTCAGCACCGCCGCGGGCAAACCGGTCTACTGCGAGCTGAACGCCACCGTGTCGGTCACCGACGACGGCAGGCGCTTCTGGCTGGTGGTCTTCGCCGACGTCACCGACCGCCGCCGCACCGCCGAGCGCCTGCGCCACCAGGCCACCCACGACGAGCTGACCGGCCTGCCCGGCCGCGCCGCGGTCAAGGAACTGCTCGCCACCCTGCTCGGCGGCCGCGACTACCAGCGCATCGCCCTGCTGTTCTGCGACGTCGACAACTTCAAGCGGGTCAACGACTCCCTCGGCCACGACGTCGGCGACGAGCTGATCACCGCCCTGGCCCGCCGCCTGGAGCGCGGGCTGCCGCCGAGCTGCACGGTGGCCAGGATGTCCGGCGACGAGTACGTCGTCATCTGCTCCGACGTGGACGAGGCGGGCGGGGTGGAGGTGCTGGCCAACCAGGTGGCGAGCCTGCTGCGCACGGCGGTGCCGGTGCGCGGGCAACTGCTGCGGGTGTCGGCGTCGATCGGCGCGGCGGTGCCCACCGGCCCGGAGACCAGCGGCGCCGACCTCCTGCGCTACGCCGACGCGGCCATGTTCGCCGCCAAGGCCCGCGGCACCGGCCGGGTCTCGATGGCCCTCGGACGCGCTGATCGCCTCGGCCAACAGCCAGATGCTGCTGGAGGGCCAACTGCGCGAGGCCATCGCCAACGACCAACTGGTCCTGCACTACCAGCCGGTCGTCGGCCCGGACGGCACGGTCCTGTCCGCCGAGGCCCTGGTCCGCTGGCCGCACCCGGAGCGCGGCCTGCTCATGCCCGGTGAGTTCCTCCCGGTCGCCGAGCAGGGCGACCTGCAGGGCGAACTCGACCGCTGGGTGCTGCGCACCGCGTTCACCGAGGCCGCCGAGTGGCCCCAGCTCTGCGGCGGCGTCCTCACCGGCGGCGTGGCCATCGCGGTCAACCTCGCGGGCCTGGTCCCCGGCGACCCGGACTTCGTCGACATCGTCACCTCCTGCGTCGCGGCCACCGGCATCAGCTGGGACCGGGTCATCCTGGAACTGGTGGAGACCAGCCTCATCGACCTGCCCTCCCGCAGCCGCGAGGCCATGGCCGAACTGGTGGAGCGCGGCGTCCGCTTCGCCGTCGACGACTTCGGCACCGGCTACTCGTCGCTGGCCCGGCTCAAGGAACTCCCGGCGCAGATCATCAAGATCGACCGCCGGTTCGTCTCCGGGGTCGCCACCGACGCCTCCGACTTCGCCGTCGCCCGCGCCCTGGTCGACATGGCCAGGGCCATGGGCCGCAGTTGCGTCGCCGAGGGCGTGGAGAACGCCACCCAGTTCCACGTCCTGCGCGGAGTCGGCGTCGACGCCTACCAGGGCTGGCTGATGTCGAGACCCATCCCGGCCAGGGAATTCCGGGAACTCCTCAAGCTCGGCCCCGTCCACATCCCCAGCGGCGCCTAACCCGCCGCCGCCAGCACTCCCCGCAGCCGCTCCAGCGGCAGGTCGATCAGCCGGGCGTCCAGGTCCGCCTCATCCGGGACGAGGGCGGCGACCCGCTCCCTGGCCTCCCGCTTGGTCAGCCCCGGCGTCGCCCGGATCAGCGCCTCGCGCCAGACGTTGCCCAGCTTGCCGTGCGCCCGCTCCAGCAGGGCCTTCACCACGCCCGGGGTGTCGACCGGGTCGGCGGTGACCACGGCGTGCTTGCCGTCGGGGGTGCTGCGGTGGAAGGTCAGCCGGAACTTGGCCGCCAACAGGTCCTTCAACGCGTTCTGCCCCCGGGCGTCGACGATGTCCGGGTGGTTGTTCGGCACCAGGGCGCCCACCCGCACCGACGGGGCGGCGACCAGCGTGCGGGCCAGCCACGGGCCGGGGTCGGCGGCGAGGTCGTAGGCGAGCAGACCCCCGGAGCGGACCGGTTCGGCCCACCCGGGGCCGAGCAGCGCGGGCTGACCGGCCGCGTCGGCCCGGGTCAGGCGGAGCAGGGCGGCGACGGCGTCCGGGTCGGTGCCGCCGGACTCCAGGGACTGGGGCCCGTGCGTGTAGATGCCGATGCCCGACTCGGCCAGGCGCGGGGAACGGGCGGTCGGTTGCAGCACGTAGAGGTCACTCGCGCTGCCCACGGCCTGAGCGCCCCGGTAGCGGTTGAAGCCCGGCAGCACCGCCTCGAACACCAACCCCAACCGCAGGACCTCCTGCTGCGTCTTGAGCCCCAGGGTCGGGTTGCGGGAGCTGTAGCCGTAGGCCACGACCACCCGGCCGTCCGGGTCCCGCAGGCCCTCGACGCCGCGCGCGAGGAACAGGCGCATCCCCTCCGGGGTGTACGGGGGGTCGGTGAAGACCAGGTCCGCCGAGCCGACGGCCAGCGGCGGCAGGCCGAAGCGGAAGTCGGCGTGCAGGCAGCGCACGTCCAGGCCCCGGTCGCGCGCCACACCGTCCACGTAGGACAGCAACCGGTCGTCCAGGTCGACCACCGTCGCCCGCAGGCCCGGGCGCAGCGTGCAGGCGGCGAGCGCGGTCAGGTCGTGGTCGCCGACGCAGAGCAGGTGCGCCCCGTCGAGCCAGTAGGTGTCGTCGAGCCAGCGGGCCCGGCGCAGCACCGTCTCCGCGTCGGCCTGCACGTGGTCGAGGGCGCGCAGCGGGGCGGGCACACCCGCCAGGTACTCCTCGACCGCCGCCGCCACCGCGCCGAGGTCGGCCGGGGGGAGGGTCGCCAGGTCGCGCAACCGCCCGGCCGCCGACCCCACCGCCCGCCACGCCGCGCCGTCGCGCTCGACGAGGTCGCCGCAGGCGGCCAGCAGCTCCTCCACCGTGCGCCGGGGCTGCGCGGAGGCGCGCACCAGCTCCTCCAGCGGCGTCCAGCCCCCGGCGAGGGTGCCGAGGAGGTCGCGCAGCGGGCGGGCGTGCGCACCGCGGTTGTCCAGGAAGGTCGTCAGCGAATCGGCCACAACCGCGAGAGCCTACGGAAGGTGGCGCACCCGGTTGACCCGGATGGGAGATTCCCGGCACAGACTCGCCGGTCACATCCTGGAACACCCTGCCCACCCGGCGCCGTCGGACTAGGGTTTTCGAATCCACGGCCGGCAAGGAGCCGTTTCGAACGAGGGGCCCGAGTGATCGAGTTCCAGTCCGTGACCAAGCGCTACCCCGACGGCACGGTGGCGGTGGACGCGCTGGACCTGGCCATCGAGGACGGCGGGATCACCGTCCTCGTCGGCCCGTCCGGCTGCGGCAAGACCACCTCACTGCGCATGATCAACCGCATGGTCGACCCGTCCGAGGGCACCGTCCTCATCGACGGGCGCGACGTCCGCGCGCAGTCGCCGTCCGCGCTGCGCCGCGGCATCGGCTACGTCATCCAGAACGCGGGCCTGTTCCCGCACCGCACCGTGCTCGACAACGTGGCCACCGTCCCGGTGCTCACCGGCACCGGCAAGGCCGCCGCGCGCAAGCGGGCCGCGGAGCTGCTGGAGACGGTGGGCCTGCCCGCCGCCTTCGCCAAGCGCTACCCGGCGCAGCTCTCCGGCGGCCAGCAGCAGCGCGTCGGCGTGGCCCGCGCGCTCGCCGCCGACCCGCCGGTGCTGCTGATGGACGAACCGTTCAGCGCCGTCGACCCGATCGTCCGCGACGACCTGCAGGAAGAACTGCTGCGCCTGCAATCCGAACTGGGCAAGACCATCGTCTTCGTCACCCACGACATCGACGAGGCGATCAAGCTCGGCGACAAGGTGGCGGTGCTGCGCGTCGGCGGGCGGCTGGCCCAGTTCGACACCCCCTCGGCGCTGCTGGCCAACCCGGTGGACGACTTCGTCGCCTCCTTCGTCGGCCGCGACCGCGGCTACCGCGCCCTGGGCTTCCTGCCCGGCCACGGCGTCCCGGTCGGCCCCGTGCCCAGCGTCCCGGTCGGCACGGCGGTCGACACCGCCCGGGGTCAGCTCACCGACGGCTGGGCGGTCGTCGTCGACGACGCGAAGCGCCCGCTGGGCTGGGTCTCCGCCGACCTGCTGTCGTCATCGGGCGACGCGGTGAGCGCGGAGAACCTGATCTCCGGCGGCTCCCTCTACAGCGTCGACGCCGAATCCGGCGGCACCTCCGGTTCGCTGCGCAACGCCCTCGACGCCGCGCTCAGCTCCCCGTCCGGCGTCGGCATCGCCGTCGACAGCGGCGGCGCCGTGGTCGGCGGGATCACCGCCGACACCGTCATCGCCGCGCTGGCCGAGGCCCGGCGCTCGGGCGAGGTCCCCACGTGAACTGGTTGCTGAACAACCTCGACGGGCTGGGCCCGATCATCCTCACCCACCTGTGGCTGGCGCTCGTGCCGGTCGTGGTGGGCACCCTGGTCTCGATGCCCCTGGGCTGGGCGTCGAGCCGGTGGCCGGTGGCCAGGGCGATCCTGGTCCCGCTGTCCAGCCTGCTCTACACGATCCCGTCGCTCGCCCTGTTCGTGATCATGCCGCTGGTCCTCGGCACGCAGAGCCTCGAGCCGATCAACGTGCAGGTGGCGCTGACGCTCTACACCGTGGCCCTGCTCGTGCGGTCGATCACCGACGCGCTCTCCGCCGTCCCCGAGTCGGTCACCACCGCCGCCACCGCCATGGGCTACCGCCCGATCGGCCGGTTCTTCGCCGTCGAACTGCCGCTGGCCGTGCCGGTGCTGATCGCGGGCATCCGGGTCGCGGCGGTGTCCAACATGGGCCTGGTCGCCATCGGGCAGCTCATCGGCGTCACCAGCCTCGGCCTCCTGCTGCTCCAGGGCTCGCAGACCTCACCGCCGAACTTCGACCAGATCATCGTGGGCATCGTGATCATCGTGCTGCTCGCGCTGGTCGTCGACGGCCTGCTCGCGCTGCTGGGCAGGCGCCTCACCCCGTGGGCGCGGGTCGGCCCCAAGGCGGGGGCGGCCACGTGAGCATCTTCCAGCAGATCGTCGACTGGCTCACCGACCCCGCCCACTGGCGGACCACCTACGGCGCCGCGGGCATCCCGCAGCGCGTCCTGGAACACCTGGGCTACACCGCGCTGGCCGTGCTCGCCTCCGCGGTCGTCGCGATCCCGCTCGGCGCCTGGATCGGCCACACCGGCAAGGGCGGCACGCTCGTCGTCGGCATCGTCAACTCCTTCCGCGCGCTGCCCGAACTGGGCCTGGTCATCCTGCTCGTGCTGTGGTTCGGCATCCTCAACGCCGTTCCCGCGCTGACCATCGCCCTGGTGGTGCTGGGCATCCCGGTGCTGCTCGCGGGCACCTACGCGGGCATCCGCAACGTCGACCGAGCGGTGGTCGACGCGGCCCGCGGCATGGGGATGCGCGAGTGGGAGATCCTGCTCAAGGTCGAGCTGCCCAACGCGCTGCCGCTGATGTTCGGCGCGCTGCGAGCGGCGACCCTGCAGATCATCGCCACGGTCAGCATCGCCGCCCAGGTCTCCCTCGGCGGCCTCGGCCGGTACGTGATCGACGGCTTCTCCAACCGCGAATTCGACCAGATGGCCTCCGGCGCGATCCTGATCGCCGCCCTGGCCATCGCCGTGGAACTGGTGCTCACCGGCGTGCAGTGGCTGGTGGTGTCCCCGGGACTGCGCAAGTCCGGCGCGCGCAAGGCGCGCGCCACCAGCAGAATCCACCAGATGGCGGTCAAGTCCGCATCGGAAAGCACATGAGGAGCCCCCGATGAAGCGCGTTCTCACCGCGGCGGCGGCGGCCACCGCCGCGCTGCTCACCCTGACGGCCTGCGGCGGGTCCGGTGACCCGCTCGCGGGCGGCTCCAGCGGCGCGGGCACCCCCGCGCCCACGGACACCATCGCCGTCGGCTCGGCCAACTTCCCCGAGAGCACCCTGATCGCCGAGATCTACGCGGGCGCCCTGGAGGCCAAGGGCGTCAAGGTCACCCGGACGCTGAACATCGGCAGCCGCGAGACCTACTACCCGGGCCTGCAGGACGGCTCGATCGACCTGATCCCCGAGTACACCGGCGTGCTGCTCACCCACGTCAAGAAGGACGCCACCGCGTCCAAGGCCGACGAGGTCTACACCGCCCTGCAGGCGGCGCTGCCCGACACCCTGACCGTCCTGGACAAGTCGGCGGCCGAGGACAAGGACGCGGTGGTCGTCACCAAGGCCTTCGCCACCGAGAAGAACCTCAAGACCATCGGCGACCTCGCCAAGACCGGCCCGGTCACCTTCGGCGGCCCGCCGGAGTTCCAGAAGCGCGCCGACGGCATCCCCGGCCTCGCCGACAAGTACAAGCTGGAACTCAAGGAGTACAAGTCCCTCGACGTCGGCGGCCCGCTGACGGTCGACGCCCTCAAGTCCGGCGCGGTCCAGGCGGCCGACCTGTTCACCACCGACCCGGCGATCACCACCAACGACTTCGTCGCCCTGGAAGACCCGGAGGCCAACTTCGCCGCCCAGAACGTGGTCCCGCTGATCAACAAGAGCAAGGCCGGCGACCTGGTCAAGTCCACGCTCAACGCCGTCTCGGCGAAGCTGACCACCGACATCCTCATCGAGCTCAACGGCAAGCTCGCCGCACCGAGCAAGCCCAACGCGGCCGTCGTGGCCAAGGAATGGCTCGCCACCGCGGGCATCTGACCCACCGCGCCCCACCGAGGCCCGCCCCCGACCCGGGGGCGGGCCTCGGCCTTTCCCGGTCCAAGACCGAGCCTCACCCGCCGCCCGCCCGGCGATCAGCCACACCGAACCCCACCGGCGCAGCGGGCAACCAGCCACCCCGAGAACCGCCGGCCCGGCGAGCGAATGCCTGGGTGGGTGGATGCGCTCGGCCAGCCGACCGCCCCGAAACCCGCCGGCCCGGCGAGCCAACTGCCCCAGTGGGTGGAGGTGCTTGCCCAGCCGACCACCCCGAAAACCGCCAGCCCGGCGAGCCAACTGCCCCAGTGGGTGGAGGCGCTTGCCCAGCCGACCACCCCGGGAACCGCCGGCCCGGCGAGCCAACTGCCCGGGTGGGTGGATGTGTTTGGCCGGGGGTGGCGATCATGTGACAGCCTGCCTGGGCGGTGGGGCATCTTTTCAGCCCCACCCGGTCACACTGGAGCACATGATCGCCATAGGGGCCCCGGCCAAACACATCCACCCAGCCGGGCACACCACCGAAACGACCGGCGCTTTGAACCAAGGCCACCGCCGAGCACATCCACCCGGGCACCCACCGAACTCCTGGACTTCGAGGACGCCCCAGGTGAAGTCAGCCCGCCCGGTGGCCACCGATGCGCGCGGTCAGCTCGTCCGCCGCCACCCGGGTCAGCTCCGCCAACTCCGGCCAGGTGGCCCCGCACTCGCTCAAACAACCGTGCCGGAACGTCGTGCTGATCGCGGCCACCGCCCGGCCGCCGTGGTCGAACACCGCGACCGCCACCGAGGCGTACCCCTCCACCACGTACCCGTCCTCCACCGCCCACCCGCGCCTGCGCTCGGCCGCCAGCAGCGCCCGCAGCCCCGGCAGGTGCCGCGGCCCCCGCCCGGTGCGGTCCACGAACGCGCGCCGCCCGGGGAACAGCACCCGCACCTGCGCGGCGGGCAGGTGCGCCAGCACCGCCCGGCCCGACGCGGGCAGGTGCCCGGGCAACCGCACCCCGACGTCGGTGACGGTGTGCGCGTCGCCGGGGTGCTCGCGCAGCAGGTACAGGGTTTCGCCGCCGTGCAGCACGCCCAGGTGGGCGGCGTGCCCGGTGCGGGCGATGAGCCGGGTCAGCACGGGGCGGCCCAGCCGCTCCAGCGGGTCGTGCCGCAGGTACGCCGAGCCGACCTCGAACGCGGCCACGCCCAGCCCGTACCGCCGCTCCTCCGGCAGGTGGGTGGCGAAACCGGCCGCGCACAGCTCGCCCAGCAGGTGGTAGGTGCTCGACCGGGGCAACCCCAGCTCGCGGGCCACCGCGGCGGCGGTCACCGGACCGGCCTTCGTGGCCAGCAACCGCAACACCGCCAGCCCCCGGCGCAGCCCGGGGACGTCACTGCTCGCGCCCATCGGCGCAGCGTACGTCTGGGATACCAGACGGTGTCACCCGATCCCCACTCGTCCCCGGCCGGGCCGGGGGCTGGAATGGGGGCATGGAGAGAGTCGTCCTCGACGGTGGTCCGCTCAGCCGCGACGAGGTGGTCGCGGTCGCCCGCGGCCTCGCCGGGGTCGAGGTGGCCGCGCCCGCGCTGGCCGGGGTCACCGCCACCCGGGCCCACGTCGAGCTGCTGGCCGAGGCCACCACCCCGACCTACGGGGTGTCCACCGGGTTCGGCGCGCTCGCCACCCGGCACATCCCGCTCGACCGCCGCGCCGCGCTCCAGCGCTCGCTGATCCGCTCGCACGCCGCGGGCGCCGGGCCCGAGGTCGAACCCGAGGTGGTGCGCGCGCTGATGCTGCTGCGGCTGCGCACCCTCACCACCGGCCGCACCGGCGTCCACCCGTCCACCGTGGACGCCCTCGCGGCCCTGCTCGACCGGGGGATCGTGCCGGTGGTGCACGAGTTCGGCTCGCTCGGCTGCTCCGGCGACCTCGCCCCGCTGTCGGCGGTCGCGCTGGCGCTGATGGGCGAGGGGATGGTGCGCGACCCGGCGGGGGAGCTGCGGCCGGCCGCCGACGCGCTGGCCGAGGCCGGGCTCGAACCGGTGGTGCTGGCCGAGAAGGAGGGGCTCGCGCTGATCAACGGCACCGACGGGATGCTCGGCATGCTGGCCCTGGCCGCCGCCGACCTGCGGCTGCTGCTCGACACCGCCGACCTCACCGCCGCGATGAGCGTCGAGGCGCTGCTGGGCACCGATCGCGTCTTCGCCGCCGACCTGCAAGCCCTGCGCCCGCACCCGGGCCAGGCGGAGTCGGCGGCGCGGATCGCCGCGTTCCTCGCCGGGTCACCGATCGTGGCCAGCCACCGGGGGCCGGACTGCACCCGGGTGCAGGACGCGTACTCGCTGCGCTGCGCCCCGCAGGTGCACGGCGCCGCCCGGGACACGGTGGCGCACGCGGAAACCGTGGCCGACCGGGAACTGGCCGCCGCCATCGACAACCCGGTGGTGCTGGCCGACGGCCGGGTCGAGTCGAACGGCAACTTCCACGGCGCGCCCCTGGCCTACGTGCTCGACTTCCTCGCCATCCCGGTCGCCGACGTGGCGAGCATGGCCGAGCGGCGCACCGACCGGATGCTCGACCCGGCCCGCTCGCACGGCCTGCCGCCGTTCCTCGCCGCCGACCCCGGTGTCGACTCCGGGCACATGATCGCCCAGTACACCCAGGCCGCGGTGGTCGCCGAGCTCAAGCGGCTCGCCGTGCCCGCCTCGGTCGACTCCATCCCCAGCTCGGCCATGCAGGAGGACCACGTCTCGATGGGCTGGTCCGCCGCCCGCAAGCTCCGCCGGGCCGTCGACGGGCTGACCACCGTCCTCGCCGTCGAACTCCTCACCGCCGCCCGCGCCCTCGACCTGCGCGCGCCGCTGACCCCGGGACCGGCCACGGCCGCCGCCGTCGTCGCCCTGCGCGCCCACGTCCCCGGCCCCGGCCCCGACCGGCACCTCGCCCCCGAGATCGCCACCGCCGAG
Source organism: Actinokineospora spheciospongiae (assembly GCF_003182415.1). NCBI lineage: Bacteria > Bacillati > Actinomycetota > Actinomycetes > Pseudonocardiales > Pseudonocardiaceae > Actinokineospora > Actinokineospora spheciospongiae. The sequence continues at coordinate 629,766 of NZ_QHCP01000003.1, forward strand.
GCGCTCGTCCGCTCCGGCGCCGTGCTCGCCGCCGCGCACACCGCCACCAGGAGGAACCCGTGACCACCCCCGGACCCCGCCCCGTCCGCGCCGCCCGCGGCACCGCGCTGACCGCCAAGAGCTGGCAGACCGAGGCCGCGCTGCGGATGTTCCACAACAACCTCGACCCCGAGGTCGCCGAGCGCCCCGACGACCTCGTCGTCTACGGCGGCACCGGCAAGGCCGCCCGCGACTGGGCCAGCTTCGAGGCCATCACCCGGGAACTGACCACCCTCGACGAGGACGAGACGCTGCTCGTGCAGTCGGGCAAGCCGGTCGGGGTGATGCGCACCCACGAGTGGGCGCCGCGGGTGCTCATCGCCAACTCCAACCTCGTCGGCGACTGGGCCACCTGGCCGGAGTTCCGCAGGCTGGAAGCCCGGGGGCTGACCATGTACGGGCAGATGACCGCCGGGTCGTGGATCTACATCGGAACCCAGGGCATCCTCCAGGGCACCTACGAGACCTTCGCCGCCGTCGCCGCCAAGCGCTTCGGCGGCACCCTGCGCGGCACCCTCACCCTCACCGCGGGCCTGGGCGGCATGGGCGGCGCGCAACCGCTCGCGGTCACCATGAACGACGGCGTCGCCCTGTGCGTCGAGGTCGACCCCGACCGCGCCCGCCGCCGCGTGCGGACCCGCTACCTCGACGAACTCGCCGACGACCTCGACGACGCCGTCACCCGCGCCCTGGCCGCCAAGGCCGCCGGTCGGCCGCTGTCGGTCGGGGTCATCGGCAACGCCGCCGAGGTCCTGCCCGAACTGCTCCGCCGCGGCGTCGAGGTCGACGTCGTCACCGACCAGACCTCCGCGCACGACCCGCTGGCCTACCTGCCCCGCGGCGTCGACCTCGCCGACTGGGCCGCCTACGCCGCCGACAAGCCGGACGAGTTCACCGACCGCGCCCGCGAGTCCATGGCCGAGCACGTCGGGGCCATGGTCGGCTTCCAGGACGCGGGCGCCGAGGTCTTCGACTACGGCAATTCCCTGCGCGCCGAGGCCCGGCTCGGCGGCTGCGACCGCGCGTTCGACTTCCCCGGCTTCGTCCCCGCCTACATCCGCCCCCTGTTCTGCGAGGGCCGCGGCCCGTTCCGCTGGGCAGCGCTCTCCGGCGACCCGGCCGACATCACCGCCACCGACCGGGCCATGCTGGACCTGTTCCCGGACAACGAGTCCCTGGCCCGCTGGATTCGCCTGGCGGGCGAGCGCGTCGCCTTCCAGGGCCTGCCCGCCCGCATCTGCTGGCTCGGCCACGGCGAACGCCACCTGGCGGGCCTGCGCTTCAACGAGATGGTGGCAGGCGGCGAACTGGCCGCCCCCGTCGCCATCGGCCGCGACCACCTCGACTGCGGCTCGGTCGCCAGCCCCCACCGCGAAACCGAGTCCATGGCCGACGGCTCCGACGCCATCGCCGACTGGCCCCTGCTCAACGCCCTGGTCAACACCGCCTCCGGCGCCACCTGGGTCTCCCTGCACCACGGCGGCGGCGTCGGCATCGGCCGCTCGATCCACGCAGGCCAGGTCACCGTCGCCGACGGCACCCCCCTCGCCGCCGCCAAGCTCGAACGCGTCCTCACCAACGACCCCGCCATGGGCGTCATCCGCCACGTCGACGCGGGCTACGACCGCGCCACCGGGGTCGCCACCGACCACGGCATCCCCGTCCCGATGGCCCGCCCGTGACCACTGTGGACAACTCCAACCCGCGCCCCCGTTCCCGTCGCACCCCTGCGGTAGCGTTGAATCCGGGGGTCCCCTGGGCCGCCTGTGGATGGATGCGCGCGGACCCTGCTTCCCCTGCGGTAGAATGGAATTCGGGGGTTCCCGGGGCAGCCTGTGGACAATTGGATGCGCGTTCCGCCGCTCCTCGGGTAACGTTGAAATCATGGGTCCCCTTGGGCGCCTGTGGATGGATGTGCGCGGGTTTCGGTTTTCCTGCGGTAGCGTGGGGTTTGAGGACTGCCTTCGCGGCCTGGGGGTGGGGGCGCGGGGGTTCCGGCTTTTCTGCGGTGGCCCGGGGTTCGGGGTCTGCTTCGGCGGGCTGTGGATGGGGCGCGGCGGGGTGTCGTACCCCTGCGGTAGCGTTGAATCCGGGGGGTCCCCTGGGGCTGTGGATGGATTCGGTGCGGGGCAAGGGGAACGCGGTAGCCTGGCGGGTTGGGGGTGCTCGGTGACTTCGCTCGACGACCTGGCCGGGGTGGGGGTGGACCGGCGCGGGGGGTTCACGCGGCACGGGTTCACGGGGGTCGACCTGGAGTTGCGGGCGTGGTTCACCGCCGAGGCGCGGCGGCGGGGGCTCGGGGTCGAGACCGACCGCAACGGCAACGTCTGGGCGTGGTGGGGTGAGCCGGGGGAGGGGGCCGTCGTGACCGGCAGCCACCTCGACTCGGTGCCCGGGGGTGGTGCGTTCGACGGGCCGCTCGGGGTGGTCGCCGCGCTGAACGCCGTGGACCTGCTGCGGGGCAGGGGGTTCGCGCCCGCCAAGCCGCTGGCCGTCGTGGTGTTCGTGGAGGAGGAGGGTGGGCGGTTCGGCAGTGCCTGCCTGGGGTCGCGGTTGCTGACCGGGAGCATCGCGCCGGAGGAGGCGCTGGCGCTCAAGGACCCCGACGGGAACGCGCTCGCCGAGGCCGTGCGCGCCTGCGGGGTCGACCCGGGCGGGCTGGGGCGCGACGAGGAGGCGCTGCGGCGGATCGGCACCTTCGTCGAACTGCACGTGGAGCAGGGGCGCGGGCTGGTCGACCTGGGGGCGCCGGTCGGGGTGGCGTCGTCGATCCTGGCGCACGGGCGGTGGCGGTTCCGGTTCCGGGGCGAGGGCAACCACGCGGGCGCCACCCCGATGGCCGACCGGCGCGACCCGATGCTCGCCGCCGCCGCGACCGTGCTCGCCGCCCGGACCGCCGCCACCGGCGGGGCGCGCGCCACCGTGGGGCGGCTGCTGCCGGTACCCGGTGGCACCAACGTCATCGCCGCGGCGGTGGACCTGTGGCTCGACGCCCGCGCCCACGACACCGCCCGCACCCGCGCGGTCGTGCACACCGTCACCGAGGCGGCCACCCGGGCCGCGCGGGACGAGGGGTGCACCGTCGAGGTCACCGAGGAGTCCTACGGCGACACCGTGCACTTCGACCCCGCCCTCCGCGACGACCTGGCCGCCACCCTCGGCGGCGTCCCCGCCCTGCCCACCGGCGCGGGCCACGACGCCGGTGTCCTCGCCGCGCACACCCGCACCGCGATGCTGTTCGTGCGCAACCCCACCGGCGTCAGCCACGCGCCCGAGGAGTTCGCCGAGCCCGCCGACTGCGCCGCGGGCACCGAAGCCCTCGCCGACGTGCTCGCCCACCTCGCCCGATGACCGCCCACTGGGCCGCGCACGCCTGGCTCCCCACCGGCCCGGCCACCGGCGTCCGCATCGACACCGACGGCGCCACCATCACCCGGGTCACCACCGGGCAACCCCGGGGCGACGCCCGCCCGCTCCCCGGCATGGTCTTCCCCGGCTTCGCCAACACCCACTCCCACGCCTTCCACCGGGCCCTGCGCGGCCGCACCCACGGCGGCGGCGGCACCTTCTGGACCTGGCGCGACCGCATGTACGCCCTCGCCGACCGCCTGGACCCCGACTCCTACCTCCGCCTCGCCCGCGCCGCCTACGCCGAGATGGCCCTGGCGGGCATCACCGCCGTCGGCGAGTTCCACTACCTGCACCACGCCCCCGGCGGCACCCGCTACGCCGACCCCAACGCCATGGGCAACGCCCTCATCCAGGCCGCCGCCGACGCGGGCATCCGCATCACCCTCCTCGACACCTGCTACCTCGCGGGCGGCATCGACGAGCCCCTGTCCCGGACCCAGCGGCGCTTCTCCGACGGCACCGCCGCCGCCTGGGCCGACCGGGTCGCCGCCCTCCGCCCGCCCCCCACCGACGCCGGCTTCCCCCCGGCACCGGCAGCCACTCCCACGCGCGGCGCGGGCGCACCCCCGCCGCCGCAGGCCGCCGCACCCGACCCCACCAAGATCATCAGCCCCGGGGGACCCCCGAATTCAACGTTACCGTCCACAGCCGACACTTCGGAACCCGTGGCGGGTGGCCTGTGGACAACTCCGGGGGTGGCTGCCCGCGCCACCGCCCGGCCGGGTCCGATGGTGGTGGTCGGTGCGGCGATCCACTCCGTGCGCGCCGTGCCGCGCGACCAGATCCCCGAGGTGGCCGCGTTCGACGGGCCGCTGCACGTGCACCTGTCCGAGCAGCCCGCCGAGAACGCGGCCTGCCTCGCCGCCCACGGGTGCACCCCCACCCGGCTCCTCGCCGAGGCCGGTGCCCTCGGTCCGCGCACCACCGCCGTCCACGCCACCCACCTCACCCCGGACGACACCCGCCTCCTCGCGGGCTCCCACGTCTGCTTCTGCCCCACCACCGAGGGTGACCTCGCCGACGGCCACGGGCCCGCCCGCGAACTCCTCGACGCGGGCGCCCGCCTCTGCCTGGGCAGCGACCAGCACGCCGTCGTCGACCCGCTGGCCGAGGCCCGCGCGCTGGAGCACGGGGAGCGCCACCGCACCGGGCGGCGCGGGCGCCTCAGCCCGCACGCGCTGGTCACCGCGCTGACCAGCGCGGGGTACGACAGCCTCGGGCACGCGGGTGGCCGCATCGAAGCCGGTGCGCCCGCCGACCTGGTCGCCCTCCGCCTGGACACGGTCCGGACCGCAGGCAGCCTGCCCGAGCAGGTGGTCCTGGCCGCGTCCGCGTCCGATGTGGACACGGTCATCGTGGGTGGGCGGGAGGTCGTGCGCGGCGGGCGGCACGTCCTCGGCGACGTCGGGGCCCTCCTCGCCGAGGCGATCGCGGAGCTGTGGCCGTGAGCACCCTCATCACCGGCATCGCCGAACTGCGCACCCAGGACGACGACCTCGCCACCCTGCACGGCGCCGCCCTGGTCGTCGACGGCGACCGCGTCGCCTGGGTCGGGTCCGCCGCCCGCGCTCCCGCCGCCGACAGCCGCGTCGACGTCGGGGGGCGGGCCGTGCTCCCCGGGTGGGTCGACAGCCACACCCACCTGCTCTTCGCGGGGGACCGCACGGCCGAGTTCGCCGCCCGCATGGCCGGGGAGCCCTACACCGCGGGCGGGATCGCCACCACCGTCGCCGCCACCCGGGCCGCCACCGACGACGAACTCCGCGCCAACCTCCGCCGCCACGTCGCCGAGGCCCTGGCGCAGGGCACCACCTGCCTGGAGACCAAGACCGGCTACGGCCTGACCGTCGACGACGAGGTCCGCCTGGCCCGCCTCGCCGCCGAGCAGGTCGACGAGGTCACCTACCTCGGCGCCCACCTCGTTCCACCCGGCGCCGACGCGGGCGCCTACACCGCCCTGGCCGCGGGCGACATGCTCGCCGCCGTGGCCCCGCACGTGCGCTGGGCCGACGTCTTCTGCGAGACCGGTGCCTTCGACGAGTCGCGGTCCCGCGCCGTCCTCACCGCCGCGGCGGCCCGGGGCCTGGGACTGCGGGTCCACGGCAACCAGCTCGGCCGCGGTCCGGGCGTGCGGCTGGCGGTGGAACTCGGCGCGGCCAGCGTCGACCACTGCACCCACCTGGCCCCGGCGGACGTCGACGCCCTGGCGGGCTCGACGACGGTGGCCACCCTGCTCCCGGCCTGCGACCTGTCCACCCGCCAACCCCTGCCCGACGCCCGCGCCCTCCTCGACGCGGGCGCCGCGGTCGCCCTGGCCACCAACTGCAACCCGGGCAGCTCCTACACCTCGTCCATGGCCTTCTGCGTGGCCACCGCGGTCCTGCAGATGCGCATGACCGTCGACGAAGCGATCACCGCCGCCACCAGGACCCCGGCCAGGAGCCTGAACCGGCAGGACGTGGGACACCTGGCACCGGGGGCGCGAGCCGACATCCACGTCCTCGACGCCCCCAGCGCCACCCACCTCGCCTACCGCCCCGGCGTCCCCCTGACGCACTCGGTGTGGCGACGGGGGACCCGGGTCATCCCACCCTGAGCCGGGCGGTCAGTCGTCGAACTCGTCGTCGTCGCGGGCCAGGAAGGTGGCGAGGCGTTCGACGGCGGTCTCGAACTCGGGGTTGGTGTCGACGAAGACGCGCATCCGGTCGGCCAGCCAGGCGAGGGTGACCTCGTCCTCGCCGCGCCGGTTCTCCAGCTCCTCGATACCGCGATCGGTGAAGTACACGGCGAAACTCCTCGAAACGGCGGGACCGCCGGGGGTGGTGCGTTCCCCGGCGGTCCCGACAACAGCGGTCAACTCAGTCGAACGCCTTGGCGATCAGGGCGCGCTGCTCCAGCTCGTGCACCTTGCTCGACCCGGCCGACGGGGCCGACATCGGCCGCCGCGAGACGCGGGTGATGCGGGTGATGCGGTCCGGGAACAGCTCCGGCAGGATCAGGCCGTAGAACGGCCACGAACCCTGGTTCGCGGGCTCCTCCTGGACCCAGCGGATGTCCTGGGCGCCCGAGTAGCGCTCGAACACCGCGCCGAACTTCTTCTCCGGCACCGGGTAGAGCTGCTCCACCCGGACGATCGCGGTGTCGGTGGCGCCGCGCTTCTCCCGCTCGGCCACCAGCTCGTAGTAGAGCTTGCCGGACACGAACAGGATCTTGGTGATCGAGCCCGGGTCCTGCACACCGGCGTCGTCGATGATCGACTCGAACCGGGTGCCCTCCAGGAAGTCCTCCACCGGGCTGGTGGCGGCCTTGTTCCGGAGCATCGACTTCGGGGTGAACACGACCATCGGCCGCTGCACGCCGTCGAGGGCGTGGCGGCGCAGCAGGTGGAAGTAGTTCGCCGGGGTCGACGGCACGGCCACGGTCATCGAACCCTCGGCGCACAGCTGCAACCAGCGCTCGATGCGGCCCGAGGTGTGGTCGGGGCCCTGGCCCTCGTGCCCGTGCGGCAGCAGCACCACCACGTCGGAGAGCTGGCCCCACTTGGCCTCCGACGAGGAGATGTACTCGTCGATGACCGACTGGGCGCCGTTGACGAAGTCGCCGAACTGCGCCTCCCACAGCACCAGCGCGTCCGGGTTGGCCACCGAGTAGCCGTACTCGAAGCCGAGCGCGGCGTACTCCGACAGCGCCGAGTCGTAGACCATGAACCGGCCCTGGTCCTCGGACAGGTTCTGCAGCGGCAGGTACTCCTTGCCGGTCTTGCGGTCGATCACCGCGGCGTGCCGCTGGGTGAACGTGCCGCGCCGGGAGTCCTGGCCCGCCAACCGCACCATCCGGCCCTCGAGGTTCAGCGACCCGAACGCCAGCAGCTCGCCGAACGCCCAGTCGATGCCGCCCTCGCGGGCCATCTTCACCCGGCGCTCCAGCACCGGCTTGACCCTGGGGTGCGGGTTGAAGCCCTCCGGCACCGCCACGTGCGCGTCGGCGATGTGCTCCAGGACCCCCCTGGCCACGCCGGTGGCCAGCTTCGCCGGGACCTGCTGCTCGGACTCCACCGACGGGCTCGGCGAGATCGGGTGCTTCTCCAGCTCCCGCACCTCGTTGAACACGTGCTCGAGCTGCGAGGAGAAGTCGCGCAGCGCCTTCTCGGCCTCCTCGACGGAGATGTCGCCGCGGCCGATCAGCGCCTCGGTGTAGCCCTTGCGGACCGAGCGCTTGGTGTCGATGATGTCGTACATGCCGGGCTGGGTCATCGAGGGGTCGTCGCCCTCGTTGTGCCCGCGGCGGCGGTAGCAGACCAGGTCGATGACGACGTCCTTGTTGAACGTCTGCCGGTAGTCCATGGCCAGCCGGGCCACCCAGTAGCAGGCCTCCGGGTCGTCGCCGTTCACGTGGAACACCGGCGCCTGGATCATCTTCGCCACGTCGGTCGCGTACTGCGAGGAGCGCGAGTGCTCCGGCGCGGTGGTGAAGCCGACCTGGTTGTTGATGATCACGTGCACGGTGCCGCCGGTGCGGTAGCCGCGCAGCAGCGACAGGTTCAGCGTCTCGGCCACCACGCCCTGGCCCGCGAACGCGGCGTCGCCGTGCAGGGCGACGGGGAGCACCGAGAAGCCCACTCCGACGTTGTCGCCCTTGTCGAGCAGGTCCTGCTTGGCCCGGACGATGCCCTCGAGCACCGGGTCGACGGTCTCCAGGTGCGACGGGTTCGCCGTCAGCGACACCCGGGTCTCGCCGTCGCCGAACATCCGGAAGTACTTGCCCTCGGCGCCCAGGTGGTACTTGACGTCGCCGGAGCCGTGCGCCTGACCGGGGTCGAGGTTGCCCTCGAACTCCTGGAAGATCTGCGAGATGGGCTTGCCGACGATGTTGGCCAGCACGTTCAGGCGGCCGCGGTGCGGCATCCCGATGACGACCTCGTCGAGCTCGTACTCGGCGGCCTTGTCCAGCACGGTGTCCAGCAGCGGGATGACCGACTCGCCGCCCTCGAGCGAGAACCGCTTCTGCCCCACGTACTTGGTCTGCAGGAACGTCTCGAACGCCTCGGCCGCGTTCAGCTTCGACAGCACGTACTTCTGCACGGCCGTCGGGGGCTTCTCGTGCGCGACCTCCACCCGGTCCTGAATCCAGCGCCGCTCGGCGGGGTCGAGGATGTAGGTGTACTCCACGCCGACGGTGCGGCAGTAGGAGTCGCGCAGGACGCCGAGGACGTCGCGCAGCTTCATCCGCTCCTTGCCCGCGAAGCCGCCGACGGGGAACTCGCGGTCGAGGTCCCAGAGGGTCAGCCCGTGCGAGAGCACGTCGAGGTCGTCGTGCTTGCGCTGGCGGTAGTTCAGCGGGTCGGTGTCGGCCATCAGGTGGCCGCGGGTGCGGTACGCGTCGATCAGCGCGATGACCCTGGCGGTCTTGTCGACGCCCTCGGTGGCGAGGTCCTCGGTCCAGCGGATCGGCTCGTAGGGAATCCGCAGCGAGGTGAAGATGTCGTCGTAGAACCCGTCCTCGCCCAGCAGCAGGCGGTGGATCTCGCGCAGGAACTCGCCGGACTCCGCGCCCTGGATGATCCGGTGGTCGTAGGTGGACGTCAGCGTGATGATCTTGCTGATGCCCATCTCGACCAGCGTCTTCTCGCTGGCGCCCTGGAACGGCGCGGGGTACTCCATCGCGCCGACGCCCAGGATCGTGCCCTGCCCGACCGACAGCCGCGGCACCGAGTGGTTGGTGCCGATGCCGCCGGGGTTGGTCAGCGAGATCGTGGTGCCCGCGAAGTCGTCGGCGGTCAGCGCGCCGTTGCGGGCCTTGCGGATGACGTCCTCGTAGGCCTGCCAGAACTGGCTGAAGGTCATCGCCTCGCAGCCCTTGATGGAGGCGACGACCAGGTTGCGGGCGCCGTCCTTGCCCGCGAGGTCGATGGCGAGGCCGAAGTTCACGTGCTCCGGCGTGACCGCGAAGGCCTTGCCGTCCGCCTCGGCGTAGTGCCGGTTCATGTTCGGGTACGCCGCGAGCGCGCGCAGCATGGCGTAGCCGATGAGGTGGGTGAAGGAGACCTTCCCGCCCCGGCTGCGCTTGAGGTGGTTGTTGATCACGATGCGGTTGTCCGCCAGCAGCTTCGCCGGAACCGCGCGCACGCTGGTCGCGGTCGGCAGCGACAGCGAGGCGTTCATGTTCTTGGCGATGGCCGCGGCCGGGCCGCGCAGCGGCTTGCGCTCCTCGGCGCCGGGCCCGGCGGGCTTGGCCGGGGGCTTCGCGGGCGGCGGGGTGGCCGACTTCGCGGGTGCCGCGGGCTTGGTCGCCGGGGTCGTGGTGGGGGTCACCGCCGCCGGGGGCTTCGCGGCCGGGGGCTCGGCCGGGGCGGCGGCCTTGGGCGCGCTGCCGTTCGTGGCGGGCTTGGCCGGGGCGGGCCGGGTGGCGGTGGCCGTGGCGGACGCGCTGTTCGCGCTCGCCGTGTCACTCCCCGCCTCGGCCTGCGCGGCACCGGCGCGCGGGGTGGGCTTGTAGTCCGCGAAGAAATCGTGCCACGCGGAGTCTACCGACTGGGGGTCGGCGAGGAACTGTTCGTACATCTCCTCGACGAGCCACTCGTTGGCACCGAACTGTGACGCGGGACTGCTGCTGGACACGGCTGGCTCTCGCCTCTATCCATTCTCGATCTGGTAATGAGCACAACTCTTCGCCAGGCTAGTCCTCCCCGTTGGCGAGATGGCAGCCAACCGGGGGGCCGTGAGGCACCTCATGCACTGGATCGTTCGAGAGACCGATCCCGTGCGCCGTCCGGCCGATGAGCGGCCGATCGTGAGCGCCGGACGGTTGTTCCCGGACAGGCGCGGTGTTGCGACGCGGCTGACCGGCCGCCACCCGGGGTGGCACCGCTTCCCGGAGGGGGCGCACCGGACCGATCGTCCTGGGCTGTTCGGCCCAGCAGGTCTACCCTGTTCAGGCGTGTCGAACCGGGTTGGGCGCCCAGGTTAAGTTTCCGTTTCGTCCGTTTCATTCCTCCGCTCACCCCCGTTCGTCGACGAGCGGCACCATCTGCTCGGCGTCCGGTCGGCGCTGCCCGGACAGGCCGTGCGCGGGCTCGGCCGTCCCCAGCTCCCACAGCCGCGCGTAGTACCCGCCCCGCGCCAGCAGCTCCGCGTGCCCGCCCTGCTCCACGACCCGCCCGCCGTCGAGCACGACGATGGTGTCCGCCCTGGCCGCGGTCGCCAGCCGGTGCGCCACCACGAACGTCGTCCGCCGCCGCGCCAGCCGCTCACTGGCCGCCAGCACCTGCCCCTCGGTGGCCGGGTCGAGCGCGGCGGTGGCCTCGTCGAGCAGCAGGATGTCCGGTCGCACCAGCTCCGCCCTGGCCAGCGCCACGAGCTGCCGCTGCCCGGCGGACAGGCCCTGCCCGCGCTCACCCACCGGCTGGCGGAACCCGGCGGGCAACGTGGCGACCATGTCCAGGGCCCCGACCGCGCGCACCGCCGCCTCCACCCGGGCGGGCGGCGCCCCGGGGTCGCCGTAGCCGACGTTGCGCGCGACGTCGCCGGTGAACAGGTGCGCCTCCTGCGGCACCACGCCCAGCCGCTGGTGGTAGCCGGACAGGTCGTACTCGCGCAGGTCGACCCCGTCGACCAGCACGCTGCCCCCGGTCGGGTCGTAGAACCGGGCGATCAGCTTCACCACGGTCGACTTCCCCGCACCGGTCGCACCCACCAGCGCCACCGTCTCACCGGGCCGGACCACCAGGTCGATGTCGGAGACCGCGGGCGTGTCGGTGCCCGGGTAGCGGAAGCTCACCCCGCGCAGCTCGACCGCGCCGTCCAGCCGCTCCGGCACCGGCACCGGATCGGCGGGCGGGGCCACCGACGTCGGCGTGCGCAGCAGCTCGGAGATCCGCCGCAACCCGACCCTGGCCTGCTGGTAGCCGTCGAACACCCCGGAGAGCTGCTGCACCGGCGCGAAGAACAGCCCCAGGTACAGCAGGAACGCCAGCAGCACCCCCGGGGTCAGCGACCCGTCGGCCACCGCGTGCGCGCCCACCACCAGCACCGCCGCCTGCGCCAGCCCGGACAGCATGGTGACGAACGGGAAGTAGGTGGCGATGTAGCGCTGCGCCCGCAGCCTGCTCCGCCGGTAGGCGTCGCTGCGCTCGGCGAACACCTCCGCGGACCGGCCCTCGCGGGTGAACGCCTGCGCCACCCGCAGCCCGGACACGTTCTCCTGCATGTCGGCGTTGACCGCGCTGACCCGCTCGCGGGCCTCCGCGTACGCCCGCGACGACAGCCGCTGGAACACCACCGTCGCCGCGATCACCACCGGCAGCACCGCCAGCGCCACCCAGGCCAGCTCCAGGTCGGTCACCAGCAGCGCCCCCGTCACCGCCACCACCGTCAGCAGACCCGCCGCGGCCGAGGTGAGCCCGGTCTGCAGGAACGTCGACAGGGCGTCCACGTCGGTGGTCATCCGGGTCATGATCCGCCCGGCCAGCTCGCGCTCGTAGTAGTCCAGCCCCAGCCGTTGCAGGTGGGCGAAGCTGCGCACCCGCAGCAGGTACAGCAGCCGCTCACCGACCCGGGCGGTGAGCACGGTGGTCGCGGCCGTGTTCAGCCACATCACCACCACCAGCACCGCCGCCACCGCGGTCGCCACCCACAGCGCGCCCGCCGTCCCGGTGAGCACCCCGGAGTCGACCCCGGTGCGGATCAGCGCGGGCAGGGCGATCGCCGTCACCGAGTCCAGGACGACCAGGCCCAGCACCACCAGCAACGCCGCCCGCGCGGGCCGCAGCAACCGCCGCAGCCGGAACCCCGGGTCCGGCGCGGTCGGGTCCTCGCCCCCCAGGTCCGGCTCCTCCGTGGCCGGTGGCAGCGCCTCGACCTGGGCCAGCAGCTCCTCCGTCGGCGGCATCCCGCCCAGCGCGGCCCCGCCGGGGCCCATGCCGCCCATCCGCCCGCCGACGTCGGCGGCCGCGCGGGCGCTGCCCGCGCCCACCGCGTCGGCCACCGGTTCCGGCCACAGCGCCGGGGTGGTCCCGTCCGGCCCGGCCACCAGTTCGCGCCGGTCGCGCCGGGTCGGGTCCTCGATCGCGTCGTCCGGCCCGGCCAGCAGCGCCCGGTACAGCTCGCAGCGGGCGGTCAGCTCCGCGTGCGTGCCCACGTCGACCACCCGGCCCGCGTCCAGCACCGCGATCCGGTCGGCCAGCGACAGCGTCGAGCGCCGGTGCGCGATCAGCAGCGTCGTGCGCTGCTCGGTGACCTCCCGCAGCGTGTCGTGGATGGCGGCCTCGGTGGCCGTGTCCACCGCCGAGGTGGCGTCGTCGAGCACCAGCACCCTGGGGTCCGACAGCAGCGCCCGCGCCAGCGCGACCCGCTGCCGCTGCCCGCCGGAGAGGGTCAGCCCGCGCTCGCCGACGACCGTGTCGTAGCCCTCGGGCAGGGCGGTGACGAAGTCGTGCGCCTGCGCCGCCCGCGCCGCGGCCTCGACCTCGGCGCCGGTGGCGTCCGGCCTGCCGTAGGCGATGTTGGCCCGGATGCTGTCGGAGAACAGGAACGCCTCCTCGAACACCACCCCGACCGCGTGCCGCAGCGACGACAGCCGCAGGTCGCGCACGTCCACCCCGCCGACCCGGACGGCACCCGCCTGCACGTCGTAGAACCGGGGCAGCAGCAGCGACACCGTCGACTTGCCCGACCCGGCCGTGCCCACCAGCGCCAGCGTCTCCCCCGGGGACACCCGCAGCGACACCCCGTCGAGCACCGGTTCGCTGCGGGTGTAGCCGAAGGAGGTCCCGTCCAGCTCGACCCCGACCGGCCCGTCCGGCACGTCGACCGCGTCCGGCTTGTCCACCACGTCCGGCTGCGAGTCGATCAGCTCGTACACCCGCTCCACCCCGGCCCTGGCCAACTGCGCGTTGACCAGCAGCCCGGCCAGCAGCCGGGTCGGGCCGACCAGGTTCGCCACGTAGCTGGCGAAGGCCAGGAACGTGCCCAGCGTGACCTGCCCGTCCAGCGCCAGGTACCCGCCGAGGGCCAGCACCGCCACCTGCCCGGCCGACGGCATCGCCACCAGGGTCGCCGCGGGCCGCGAGGTCAGCCGCGCCGACCGCATCCGCTCGCCGAACAGCACCCTGGCCGCCTTCTCCAGCCGGGCGACCTCCCGCGCCTCCTGCCCGAAGCCCTTGACCACCCGGACCCCGGTGACGCTCTCCTCCACGTGCTGGGCCAGGTCGGCCGCCCGCTGCTGCGCCGACCAGGTGGCCGGGAACAGCGTCTTGCGGCTGCGCGCCGCCACGTGGGCCACCACCGGTGTCACCACCAGCGCCACCACCGTGAGCAACGGCGACAGGTAGAGCATCGCCCCCAGCGCGGCCAGCGCGAACACCACCGTGCCCACCGACAGCGGCACCATCATCAACAGCCCCTGCACCAGTTGCAGGTCGGTGATCGACCGGGACACCACCTGCCCGGTCCGCAGCGCGTCCTGCTTGCCGCCGTCGAGCCGCTGCACCGCGCCGAACACCGCCTGGCGCAGGTCGTGCTGCACGTCCAGGGCCAGCCTGCCGCCCAGGTACCGGCGCAGGAACGCGCTGCCGAAGGACAGCACCTCCATCCCCACCATGGCCGCCACCAGCCAGGCCAGCCGCGCCGTCCCACCCGCCACCGCGTCGTCGACGACGAACTTCACCAGCAGCGGACCGGCGGCCTGGAAGCCGACGCCGACGACGGACGCGACCATCGACAGCAGCACCAGCCTGCGGTGCCGCCAACAGGCGGTCCAGAGCTTGCGAATCCAACCGGGGGCGTTGTTCTCGGGCACGCCAACAACAGTAGGCGCGGACAGCCCCCCGTGGTGGGGAGCTGCCCGCGCCTGTGGACAACTGGTGGAACAGTGCCGAACCGCCCTGTGGACAACTCAGGGGGACAACTCAGCGGGACAACTCGGGCACGGCGGTGGATCAGGTGATGTCGCGGCTCTTGTTCCGCAGCATCCCGGTCCCGAAGAAGATCGCGGTCCACCCGAGGAAGACCAGGCCGCTGACCCACAGCGAGTACGCGCCCGGCGCCCCCGCGGCCAACCGCATCACCTCGTCGAAGTTCTCCTTGACGTCCGCGGAGGCGGGCACCCCGCCCTGGTCCAGCACCAGCGTCTGGATCTGGTCGAACAGCAGCGCCGCCGCCGTCGAACTCGTCAGGCCGTTGGCCGAGCCGTTGGGCATCAGGCCCGCGAGGGCCTCCAGGCCCGCCGCGCCCGAGTTCGCCAGGAACACCTCCAGCACCGGCCCGATGATCAGCGCGTAGACCAGCAGCGACACCAGCGCGCCGACCGGGCTGCCCACCAGGGCGCCGAACCCGAGGCCGACCAGCGTCCACAGCACGCACATCAGCACGCCCGCGACCAGCGTCAGCATCCAGTCCGCGGCGTTGGGCAGGTAGTTGGAGTCCGAGCCGAACAGCGTGCCCACGCTCACCCCGACGCTGATCACCACACCGAAGACCACACCCCACACCAGGTAGGTGACCGCCTTCGCGCCCAGCACCGACACCCGCGACGGCGCGGTCAGGAACGTGGTCGTGATCGTGCGGCGGCTCAGCTCGCTCGCCATCCCCAGCGCGCCGAACACCATCGGGAAGATCGAGGAGATGTTCATGCCCCGGGCCAGCGCGATCACCGACCAGGACACCTCCTCGAAGCTGATGTCGGCCTGCTGGAACAGCGTCGACCGGTTGACCTCGTCGGCGATCCCGGAGGTCAGCGCGGACGCCGCCCACGCCCACAGCAGCGACAGCACCAGCGCCGGGATCAGCAGCGCCCACCACAGCTTGGTGGTGAAGATCTTGCGGAACTCCGCGTTGATCAGCTTGACCATCAGTTGCCGCCCCCCTGGCCGTTCGGGTCCTGCTTCGGGTCGGCCGTCGCGCCCGACGGACCGGCGGTCGGGTCCGACACCGTCTGGGTCACGTCGGCGTCACCGCCGAAGTCGGACGCGGGCGGTGCCGGTGCCGGTTCCCCGGGGACGCCCGGCGCGGTCGGCGCGGGCGGCACCACGACCGGCTGGACCTGCTGCTGCGGCGGCTGGTACGGCGACGGGGCCTGGTAGGGCGAGGGCGCCTGCGGCTGCTGGTACGGCGCCTGCTGGTACGGCTGCTGGTACTGGGGCTGCTGGTACTGGGGCTGCTGGTATTGCGGCGGCTGCTGCTGGTAGACGGGCTGGGCGAACCCGCCGGGGGGCTGGTGGCCGCCCGGCTGCTGGTAGGGCCCGCCCGGCGGGGCGAAGCCGGGAGCCGAATACTGGCCGTTGGTCAGCCGGAAGAACAACTGCTCCAGGTCGACCCGCTCCTCCTGCACGCCGTAGAGCGCCACCCCGGCCTTCGCCGCCGCGTCGCCCACCTGCTGCACGCTCGCGCCCACCACCGCGATCCGGCCGTCGGGCAGCGGCGACAGGTTCGTCATCCCCGCCGCCTGCAACGCGTTCGCCAGCGCACCCGGGTCCGCCGGGGTCACCAGCACCCGGGCCTGCTGGGAGGCGCGCAGGTCGTCGAGGCGCCCGTAGAACATGGTCTGGCCGCGGCTGACGATCACCACCTGGTCGATCGTCTGCTCCACCTCGGCCAGCAGGTGGCTGGAGATCAGCACGGTGCGCCCGGCCGCCGCGTACGCCTTGAGGAACTGCCGCAGCCAGGCGATGCCCTCCGGGTCCAACCCGTTCGCGGGCTCGTCGAGCACCAGCACCTGCGGGTCGCCCAGCAGCGCGGTCGCCAGCGCCAAGCGCTGCTTCATGCCGAGGGAGAACGCCCCCGCCGCGCGGTTCGCGGCGGCGCCCAGGCCCACCAGTTGCAGCACCTCCATGGCGCGGGAATCCGCGATGCCCATGGCGGCGGTGTAGACCCGGAGGTGGTTGAGGGCGGTGCGCCCCGGGTGGAAGCCCTGGGCCTCCAGCACCGCGCCCACGATCCGACCCGGGTTGCCCAGCCGCGCGAACGGCTCGCCGTTGATCGTCGCGGTCCCCGAGGTCGGTGTCACCAACCCGAGGATCATCCGCAGGGTGGTGGTCTTGCCCGCGCCGTTGGGACCGAGGAACCCGGTCACCGACCCGGGTTCCACCTGGAAACTGAGGTTCTGCACCGCTGGTATCGGCCCGAAGTTCTTGCTCAGGTTCTGCACCACGATGCGGCCACTGCCGTCCTGCACGGACCCCTCCAGCTCGCCTGGCATGTCGTGGCGGCCATCTTGCCCCATGCGGGTGGTCCCGCGCCGGGCACATGGGGAAACCCGTGCCGGATCAGCCCGGGTGCGCGCGGGGAGCCGGGTACAGCCGGGCCACCACCTCGCCGCCCGCGCCGCGCACCACACCGTCCACCGGCAGCTCCGCCCGGCGGCGCCTGCCCCGGCGCAGCACCATGCCCTCGCCGATCAGGTGGTCGTGGGCCATCCGCCACACCGGGCACGGCCAACTGCGCCCCCGGCCGCCGCGCCAGGCCACCGCCGGGCACGCCGGGCA
The DNA here is from genome assembly GCF_003182415.1 of Actinokineospora spheciospongiae. Taxonomy (NCBI): domain Bacteria; kingdom Bacillati; phylum Actinomycetota; class Actinomycetes; order Pseudonocardiales; family Pseudonocardiaceae; genus Actinokineospora; species Actinokineospora spheciospongiae. The sequence continues at coordinate 646,693 of NZ_QHCP01000003.1, forward strand.
GCGGCCGCCCTCGTCCGGCTGGTGCACCGTCAGCAGCAACCGCCACCCCTGCGCGAGCCGGGTGATCTCGCTGCGCGCCAACGGCAGCAAGGTCGAGGCGTCCGCGGTGTCCGCGGCCTCGTCCAGCAGCGCCAGCCTGCGCAGCACCGCCGACCGCAGCGCGCCGTCGGAGTCGCCGTCGAGGCCGCCGCCCGCCGAAACCGGACCGGGCGGGTCGGAGCCGATCGGAGGCGGGCCGTCCGGGGACGGGTCGCCGAAGCCGGTCACGGCGCACCCACCCGCTCGGCGACCTCCGCCAACACCACACCCAACGACCGGGTCTGCTGCGCCGACAAGACCGCCGACGCACCCGGCGGCGGCACCAACAGCACCAGGTCGTCCTCCACCAGCACCGTCAGCGCCCGATCCCGGCCGAACGGATCATGACAACCGACACACCACCGAGGCTCCATCACCCACCCGACATCGGCGCCACACCCCCGACCCCACAGGTCCCCGACCCGCCCATCACCCCATTGCCAGGTTTCTCACTCGAAAGTGTCGGTGGTCGGTGAACAAGTAATCGCGACTCATCGGCACCCCCGCGTAGGCACAGCCGGGGTTCTATGCCTAAGCTGTAGGTGGCGGCCCGCTCCCAGTGACCCCCAGGCTGGTTGAGCGGGCCGCCCTCGACCCTGAGGCCCCCTGCTCGCGCTTCGCGCTTCGCCGGGGGGTCTCGTCATTTCCCCCCGGGGGGCGACCCCCCGGACCCCCACGGTGCGGTTGGTTCCTGAACCAGCGTGGTTCGGTTGGGCTTACCGCGGTGTGGTTGGTTGCTGGACCAGCGTGTCTTGGTGGGTAAGGGAAGTGGGGTGGGTCGTCCGGTGGTTGGATGAATTTGGGGTGGAGTGGGGCTAGTTCTCCAGGAGGGTGTTTAGGGGGGTGTGGGGGAGGGTGTGGGCTTGGGCTACGGGGGGGTTTGTCAGGTGGCCTGCGTGGGTGTTCAGGCCGGGGGTGAGGGTGGGGTTGGTGGTCAGGGCCTTGTGCCAGCCCTGGTCTGCGAGGGTGAGGGCGTGGGGGAGGGTTGCGTTCGTGAGGGCGTAGGTGCTGGTTCGGGGGACTGCGCCGGGCATGTTGGCGACGCAGTAGAAGAGGGAGTTGTGGACGGGGTAGGTGGGCGTGTCGTGGGTTGTGGGGTGGGAGTCCTCGAAGCAGCCGCCCTGGTCGATGGCGATGTCGACGAGGACCGAGCCGGGGCGCATGTGCGCCACCAGGTCGGTGGTGATGAGCTTGGGGGCCTTGGCGCCGGGGACCAGGACCGCGCCGATGACGAGGTCGGCTTCCCTCGCGGCCTCTTCCACCGCGTAGCGGTTTGAGGTGAGGGTGCGTACTCGGCCGTTGAACTGGGCGTCGATCTGGCGGAGGCGGTCGACGTTGGTGTCGAGCACCTGGACTTCGGCGCCCATGCCCAGTGCGATCGTCGCCGCGTTGACGCCCGCGACGCCGCCGCCGATGACCACGACCCGGGCGGGGAGCACGCCGGGGACGCCGCCGGGGAGCACGCCCCGGCCGCCGGAGGGGCGCATCAGGGCGAACGCGCCCACCTGCGGGGCCAGCCTGCCCGCCACCTCCGACATCGGTGCCAGCAGGGGCAGCGCGCCGGTGGGGGTCTGGACGGTCTCGTAGGCGATGGCGGTGGTGCCCGCCGCCAGCAGGGCCCTCGTCAGCGGCTCGTCGGCGGCCAGGTGCAGGTAGGTGAACAGCACCTGGTCCGCGCGCAGCCTCGGGTACTCCTCGGCGATCGGCTCCTTGACCTTGAGCACCAGCTCGCCCTCGGCCCACACCTCCTCCGCCGACGGCAGCACCTTGGCGCCCGCGCCGGTGTACTCGGCGTCGGTGATCGCCGACCCCTCGCCCGCGCCCGCCTCGACGAACACGTCGTGGCCGCGGGTGGTCAACTCGTGCGCGCCCGCCGGGGTCAGCGCCACGCGGTACTCGTGGTTCTTGATCTCACGGGGAACAGCGATCTTCACCGGGGTGGTCCTCTCGCTCGTGGCTCAGGGTGTCCTGTACCACGGTCTCCCCGCCGACCCCGGTTGTCATCGTGCGCCGGGCACGAGAATCAGTCGACCGGGTGGTGCTGCCGCGACAACAGCACCAGGCCCGACGCCTGCGCTCGGTGCCGACACCTCAGTGCCAGCGCTCGGCCACCAACTGGCACAGCAGGGCGACCCGGGTGTCCGGGTCGGTGAGGTCGACCGCGAGCAGCGCGGCCACCCGGGACATCCGGTACCGCAGGGTGTTCGGGTGTATCCGCAGCGCCGCGGCCGCCGCCCTCGGGTCGCCGGGGTGGCGCAGCCACTCGTGCAGGGTGTCGCGGTACCAGTCGTCGCTGCCGTCCAACCGGGCCAGTGGGCCGATGCCCGCCACCGCGCCCGCGATCGCCGTCGCCGCCCGGTGCAGCACCAGCACCACCCACACGTCGTCGTGCGCGGCGACCCGCCCGCCGACCAGCCCGGCGCGCAGCAGCGCCAGCGCCTCGTCCGCCTCCGCCCGGCCCCTGGCCAGGTCCCCGGCGCCCACCGCGGTCCCGGCGGCGGCCTGCGGGCCCGCCGGGTCGCCCAGCGCGGACCGCAGCGCGGGCCACCCCTCGTCCGGCACGATCGCGTACAGCACACCGTGCAGCTCGCCCATCGCCGTGCGCCTCCCGATGCCCTCGCCGAGCCGGGCGGCCAGGGCGAGCCTGCCGCCCTCGTCGTGCGCGTCGATGGCCACCACCCGGTGCGGGCCGGGCCCCAGGTCCAGCTCGGCGGCGGCCAGCCTGCCGCTGCCCTCGCCGAGCAGCGCCGCGCGCACCAGGTCCGCCGACCGGCCCCGCGCACCGTCCTCCCTGGCCCGGCGGCGCAGCAGGTGCAGCGCCACGACCGGTGCGGTGTCGGCGAAGGCGGCGGCGCGCTCGTCGGGCACCGGCCCGGACACCACCGCCCACATGGAACCCAGCAGCTCCCCGCCCATCCGGATCGGCACGACCAGCCGCGGCAGCGTGCCGTCGGGCTGCGCGGGCACGAACACCACCGTGCGCCCCTTGACCAGCTCCCGGAACACCCCGTGCGAGCGGAACCGGGCGAGCACGTCGTGCGGCACCCGCCTGCCCATGATCGTCGACACCCGGGCCGGGTCGGTGCCGTCCTGCCGCGCCGAGTACGCCAGCACCCGCGAGTTCGCGTCCTCGATGGTCACCGGCGCGTCCACCACCGCCGCCGCCGCGTCCGCCAGCCCGAACAGGTCGCCGAACGGGTCCGCGGGTCCGGACTCGTCGGCCGCCGCGTCGAGCACCGACCGCAGCAGCCACACCAACTGCGCCCACGACGTGTCCGCCCGCACCTCCACGACCGCCACCGCGGCGCGCTCCGCCTCGGCCAGCACCGCGGGGTCCTCGGCCAGCGGCGGCTTCACCAGCACCGCCGCCGCGTCCCGCCGCCCGCACTCGCCCACCAGCCCCACCGCGCCCGCCGCGTCCACCCCCACGCCCAGCACCAGGTCCCCGGCCGCCACCACGCCCCCGTCGGCGATCACCACGTCGCCCACCGCGCCGCCCCCGCCCGCGGCCACCAACCGCAGCAGCGTCGGCCCGACCCGGCCCACCACGTCCCGCACGCCGACCATCGCCCGACCTCCGCTCACCCGCCCCCAGTAAAGGTCAGCGGTGCGCGGCCAACCACGCCAGGGCCGCCACCGCGGCCATCCCGCGCGCGTTCGGGTGCACCACCGCGGCCGGGCTCGCGGGCAGCAGCGGCTCCACCCACCGCCGCTCCGGGGCGGCGCACGCGTCGTGCCCGGTCCCGTACCGGTACGGGTCGACGTGCTCGGAGCCGGTCGCCGCGGCCGCGGCGGCGAGGGAGTCGTTGAGCCGCCGCTCGACCGAGTCGAAGTAAGCGGTGTCCCCGGCGGCGAACGGCATCAGCGGCCAGCACCCCGGACCCTCGGGCAGGATGCGCGCGTAGCCGACCACGACCACCTTCGCCCTCGGCGCCAGCTCGTGGACCCGGCGCAGCAGGGCGGTGGTCCGCCGCCCGGCCGCGGCGACGTCCGCGGCCGGGACGTCGGTGCCCGATCGGGTGAAGTACGCCCGGCAGGGGGCGCCCCCCGGGTCCGCCCGGCCCTCGCGCGCGCAGGTCTCGACGATGCGGCCGAACCCCATGTCGTTGCCGCCGATGGTCAGCGTGACCAGGTCGGTGTCCGGGGTCAGCGCGGTGAACTGCGCCGGGTTCACCCCACCGGAGACCGCCTGCGGACCGGTCAGGTGCGCGGTCGTGGCGCCGCTGCACGTCACGTCCACGAACGTGGGGACCCGCAGCCAGGCGGCCAGCAGCGCCGGGTAGCCCGCCGTCGACCGGCCGCACCCGGGGACCGACCCCGGCACCGGTTCGGGGATCTGCGGGCCCGCCGCGTAGGAGTCGCCCAGCGCCACGTAGCGCTGGTAGGCGGGCTCCGCGGCGGGCCGCGACGTGGCGGAGGCGGGTGCGGCGGCGGCGACGGCCACCGCGCAGGCGAGCAGGGCGCGCAGGCGCATGCGCCTGATGCTTCACGCGGAAGAGGGAACGGTCAATTCGGGATTTCCCAGGGTGTGGACAACCGGGCACCGGGTGGCACCGTTCCCACTACCGTGCTGGGCATGGCCGTTCTCACCGTTCGGCTCCACGTCGACCTGCTGCGGGTCACCAGCGCCGCCTGTCGCTGACCGGCCGCGCGAAACCCATCCCCCAGCGACGAAGGAGTACCACCGCCATGACCGAATCCGCAGCCTGGTCGTTCGAGACCAAGCAGGTGCACGCGGGCGCCGCCCCCGACCCCGCCACCGGTGCCAGGGCCACCCCGATCTACCAGACCACCTCGTACGTGTTCCGCGACAGCCAGCACGGGCAGGACCTGTTCAGCCTCGCCGAGCCGGGCAACATCTACACCCGCATCAACAACCCCACCCAGGAGGTCCTGGAGGGCCGGGTCGCCGCCCTGGAGGGCGGTGTCGCGGCGCTGGCGTTCGCCTCCGGCAGCGCGGCCACCACCGCCGCCATCCTCAACCTGGCCAACTCCGGCGACCACTTCGTCTCCAGCCCGTCGCTCTACGGCGGCACGTACAACCTGTTCCACTACACGCTGCCCAAGCTGGGCATCGAGGTCACCTTCGTCGACGACCAGGACGACGCCGAGGCCTGGCGGGCCGCGGTCCGCCCGAACACCAAGCTGTTCTTCGCCGAGACCCTGGCCAACCCGGGCAGCAACGTCCTCGACATCCGCAAGGTCGCCGACGTCGCGCACGAGGCGGGTGTGCCGCTGGTCGTGGACAACACCGTGCCCACCCCGTACCTGCTGCGCCCGATCGAGCACGGCGCCGACGTCGTCGTGCACTCGGCCACCAAGTACCTCGGCGGCCACGGCACCACCATCGCCGGTGTCCTCGTCGACGGCGGCACCTTCGACTTCGGCAAGGACCCGGCCCGCTACCCCGGCTTCAACGAGCCGGACCCCAGCTACAACGGCCTCAAGTTCTGGGAGGCCCTGGGCCCCGGCGCCTTCGCCGCCAAGGCCCGCGTGCAGCTCCTGCGCGACACCGGCGCGGCGGTCTCCCCGTTCAACGCCTTCCTGATCCTGCAGGGCATCGAGACCCTGTCGCTGCGGCTGGAGCGCCACGTCGCCAACGCCCAGGCCCTCGCCGAGTGGCTGGAGCAGCGCGACGAGGTGGAGAAGGTCTACTACGCGGGCCTGCCGTCCTCGCCGTACCACGCGGCGGCGCAGAAGTACCTGCCCCGCGGCGCGGGCGCCATCGTCTCCTTCGACCTGCGCGGCGGCGTCGAGGCGGGCCGCCGGTTCGTCGACGGCACCGAGCTGCACAGCCAGCTCGTCAACATCGGCGACGTGCGCAGCCTGATCGTGCACCCGGCCAGCACCACCCACAGCCAGCTCACCCCCGAGGAGCAGCTCACCAGCGGCGTCACCGCCGGTCTCGTGCGCCTCGCGGTGGGCATCGAGAACGTCGAGGACCTCAAGGCCGACCTGGAGGCGGGCTTCCGGGCGGCCAAGGCAGAACTGTGAGTGCCGCTCCCCCTCCCGCCACCGCCGCGTGGCGGGAGGGGGATTCCCCCGGCCGCCGCCGGTTCCGCGCGCTCGGCGCGCTGGACCTGGCGGCGGGCGGGGTCCTGCCCGACGTCACCGTCGCCTACGAGACGTGGGGGGCGCTCAACCCCGGGCGCGACAACGCGATCCTGGTCGAGCACGCGCTGACCGGCGACGCGCACGCCGGACCGGACGGCGGGTGGTGGGACGGCCTGATCGGACCCGGCCGGGCCGTCGACACCGACCGGTGGTTCGTGGTGTGCGCGAACGTGCTCGGCGGGTGCCAGGGCACCACCGGGCCCGCCTCGCCCGCCCCGGACGGGGCCCCCTGGGGCAGCCGCTTCCCCCGGGTGGGCATCCGCGACCAGGTGGCGGTCGAGGCGCTGCTGGCCGACGCGCTGGGCATCCCGGTGTGGGCCGCGGTCCTGGGCGGGTCGATGGGCGGGATGCGGGCCCTGGAGTGGGCAGTGGGACTGCCGTCGCGGGTCTCGGCCGTGCTGCTGCTGGCCTGCCCGGCCGCGGCCTCGGCCGACCAGATCGCCTGGGCCGCACCGCAACTGGCGGCGATCCGCGCCGATCCGATGTGGAACGGCGGGGACTACCACGGCGCCGAGACCGGGCCGCACGTCGGGTTGGGGGTCGCGCGGCGGATCGCGCACACCACCTACCGCAGCGGTGCGGAGTTGCAGGAGCGGTTCGGGCGCGCCCGGGCCGCCGACGGGCGGTTCGCCGTCGAGTCCTACCTGGACCACCACGCCGACAAGCTGTCGCGGCGCTTCGACGCCGGGAGCTACGTGGTGCTGACCGAGGCCATGAACGACCACGACGTGGGCGAGGGGCGCGGCGGCGTCGCGGCCGCGCTGTCGTCGGTGACCGCGCGGGCGGTGGTGGCGGGGGTGGACAGCGACCGGCTGTACCCGCTGGCGCAGCAGGAGGAACTGGCGGCGGGCATCGCCGGGGCGGACGGGCTCCGGGTGATCACCTCGTCCTCCGGGCACGACGGGTTCCTCACCGAGATCCCGCAGTTGGCCGGGCTGGTCAAGGAACTCCTGGGGTAGGCCCCCGCTCACGCGGTCCCGTCGGCGAGCCACGGCGGGACGGGCAGGTCGCGGGCCGCGCACTCCTCCGACAGGCGCAGCGTCCAGCGCAGCGCCTGCACCATCAGCGTGGTCATCTCCTCCGGGGCGGCCTCGTGCAGCGCGATGTCCAGTTGGGCCTCAGCCGCCTCGGTGTCCCCGTGCACCTCGGCGAGCAGGGTGCGGACCGCGGTGCGGACCGGGGGGTCGGCCTCGTCGATCGGGACTTCCTCGCCGTCGTCGTCGTAGACCTGCATCTTCACCGGGGCGGTGCCACCCGAGCCGAGGGCGGCGACCATGGTGCCGCACTCCCGGAACAGGATCAGCATCAGCTCCCTGGCCCCGGTGTGGCTGTCGCGGGTGTCCCGCACGGCCGCCGCGACCTGGTCGAGGGCGCCGTCGTCCGCACCCGCGCGCATGGCGGCGATGGCTTGGGCGGCGGCCTCGGTGAGGCGGCGCCTGCGGTCGGGGTCGGCGTCCACGGACCCCATCCTGCAACAGGGCCGGCCCGCGCGGGGAGATCAGGTCGGGGCGATTCGCTCACTTGGCGGCGGGTTGCCGCCGCGCACGGCGCGCACCACGTCCGGCACCCCCACCGGACCGCCGAAAGCGGGCCCCTCGCCCGTGCTCGCGCCCCGGGCCGCCCACCAGGCCGCCTCGGCCTGGTCGCGGACACCGACCACACCGACCTCGGCGCCCACCGAACCCACCGCGGCGATCAGCTCGGCGGTGGCCCGCACCGCCACCGCGTTCCCGGGCAACCAGTCGGGGCGCCAGCCGTCGAACGGGTCGGCCAGCAGCACCGCGCCCACGCCGAACCGCTCCACCAGCTCGACCAGGGCCGGGCCGCCGGTGAAGCCGTGCAGGCCGCGGCCGACCCCCAGGTCGCCCAGGGTGCGCAGGTTGTCCCGGGCGTCGCCGTGGGCGTCGCGGACGGCGGCGGTGTCCAGCACCACCTCCAGCAGGTGCGCGGGCAGCGCCGCCTGCGCCAGGGCCCGGCTGACCGCGCCCACCAGGTCCGCGTCCGCCGTCTGCGCCCTGGTCAGGGTCACCCGCAGCACCGGGCCCGCGCCCGGGAACAGCTCCTGCCACACCGGGAGCTGCCCGGCGGCCTCCCGCAGCAGCCACGGCGCCAGCGCCACCGACAGGCCGGTCTGCTCGGCCAGCTCCGCGGGCGGCGGCAGCGCGCCCCGGGCGCCCGGCAGGTGCGGCACCGCGCTCACCCGCACCACCGCCCGGTCGGTCAGCCGCACCACCGGCCGGTAGGCCACCACCAGCTCGCCCAGCTCCCACGCCGAGGGCAGGGACGTGGCGGCGGCGCCGACGCGGCGGGCCCGGCGGTCGACGTGCGGGTCGTGCACCGCCCACTGGTCCGGGCCCACGGCCTTCGCCCGGTGCAGCGCGGCGTCGGCGGCGCGGAACAGCTCCGCGCTGTCCACGTCGGCCGCCGCGCACCGCACCACCCCGATCGACGCCGTCGCGGCCAGGCCGATCTTCCCGTCGTAGTCCGGTTCGGTCAGCTCCGCGCGCACCAGCGCCACCAGACCGGGGATGTCCGGGGTCGACGGCCCGTCCACGACGAACACCGCGAACTCGTCCCCGCCGACCCGCGCCACCAGCGCCGCGGGCTCGTCCTCGACCATGGCGGCGAGCCGGTGCGCGACCGCGCGCAGCAGCCGGTCGCCCGCAGCGTGCCCGTGGGTGGTGTTGACCAGCCCGAACGCGTCCAGGTCCAGGCACAGCAGGGTGACCCCGGCCGCCGGGTGGGCCTGCCCGAGCAGCACCTCCAGCCGGGACTGGAAGTGCAGCCGGTTCGGCAGCCCGGTCAGCGCGTCGTGCAGGCTCTGGTGGGTGAGCCGGGTGCCGAGCAGCTCCAGCTCGCTGAGGTCCTGCACCATCGACACCCGGTACACCGGTTCGCCGCTGTCGTCGCGGACGACGGAGTTGTTCACCAGCACCCACGCGGTGTCCCCGTCGGGGCGCACCACCCGCCTGCGGTCCGGCGCGCTCGACGCCGGGTCGGGCCGGTCGGCCTCCTGGTCGAGGAAGTACTCGCCGAGCAGGTGCCCGCGCAGGTCCTCCTGCTCGCGGTCCAGGATCGTCGCCAGCGCCGGGTTCGTCTCCAGGAACCGGCCGTCCACCCCGGTGATGGCGATGCCGATGGCGGAGGCGGTGAACACCTCGCGGAACCGGTACTCGGTGTCCTTGCGGCCCTGCTCGGCCAACCGGGCGGCGCCGAGCATCGCCCGCTTCATGTCCTCCTGCTGCTCCAGCGTCCGGGCGCGCAGCGCGGCGGCGTACCCGGAGGACACCGCGGCCAGCAGCACCACCACCCGTTCGGGGTGGTGGCCCGCGGCGAGCAGCCCACCCGCCAGCACAGCCAGCGACCGGGACAGGGTCTCCTCACCGGTCAGCGCGCCGGTGACCATCCGCGCGCCCACCTCGGACCCCGGCCCGGTGTCGAACGGCTCCGCCACCAGCGCCGCGGTCAGCGTCGCCAGCATCGAGGCCAGCAGCGCCGCCAGGTCCTGCGCGGACCGGGGCACGTACGCCGTCGAGGCGACCACCCGCAGCCACGACCGGACCAGGGTCTCCTGGTCCCCGTCGGGGGCGACCGGTCGGGTCGGCATCCGCGCGGCCTCAGGCCTTGCGGCCGACGCCCGCGTAGATGCCCGCCCGGTCGGGGTCGTCCCCGTCGTCCAGGGTCGCGTCCGGGCGCCACAGCGCCGTCGGCACGATGCCCGGCTCGAGGACCTCGTAGCCGTCGAACAGGGCGGTGATCTCCGCGTGCGACCGGGGGAACATCGGGTCGCGGCTGGTCTTCATCACCTCCACCACCCGGTCCATCGCCGAGGGCATCAGGTCGCGGGTGAACTGGGAGAACGCCAGGTGGCTGCCCGCCACCATCGGGTCCCGGTACCGGGCGACGATCCCCGCCGGGTCCTTGTCCTCGGGCACGAAGTGGAACACCCCGGCCATCAGCAGCCCGATCGGCCGGTCGAAGTCCAGCAGCTCCCGCGTCTGCGGGGCGTCGAGCACCTGCTCCGGCCGGGTCAGGTCGGCCTGCACGATCGTGGCCAGCGGGTTGTCGCGCAGCATCAACACGCTGTGCGCGTACGCCACCTCCTCGTAGTCCACGTAGACCACCCGCGCACCGGGGTCGGCGTCCTGGGCGATCTCGTGCACGTTGCCCACGGTGGGGATGCCGGAGCCGAGGTCGAGGAACTGGCGGACCCCCTGCTCGACCATCAGCAGCACGGAGCGGCGCAGGAAGGCGCGGTTGTGCCGGGCGATCTCCCTGGCGTTGGGCTGGGCCTCGAGGAACCGGTGGGCCAGCTCCCGGTCGTGGCGGAAGTTGTGCCCACCGCCGAGCAGGTAGTCGTAGAGCCTCGCGGCGCTCGGTCGCTCCAGGTCGATCCCCTCGGGCACCCAGCCTGCCAACTCCGCCACGGCCAACCCCTCTTCCGACTCGGTAGCGTGACGGACACGTTACTCCCCGCCGCCATCACCTGGACGAGACCTCGATTTCACACTCACGGTCACCCCGGGACGACCACCTGAGTGGCCGGGAGCCGTCCACCCCCGCTTGACCGTGGATTCCGCAAACCGGGCGCACGCATCCCATTCACCCCATTCGCACCCCGGTGCCCGCTTGTCGATCCGGGCCTGTCAGAGCCGTGCCGCCGCCGGGTCGCGCTCACCCGTTCGCGATCGGGTTCGACCGGGGTCGGCTCACTCCGTCGGCGGTACCGGTGCCCGGCATCCGTGCCATTGTCGGGAGTGGATCATTTTTCAGGGGAGGGCAAAAGTGAGACGTTCCTTGACGGCTCTTGTTTTCGCATTTCTCAGCTTCATCGGAATCGGCCTTTCGGCAGGGGTGGCAGGCGCGGACCCGCTGACTCCCGCGTTCGCCGAGATCTGCAACGGCACCAGCGGTTGTGTCACCGCGGACATCTCGTTCTCGAACCGTTCCGCCACGGTCGTGGGAAACGTGTTCGACGACCGGAACGCCGGATCGACGACCGCCGTGTTCGACTTCTACACCGCGAACGGCTACTACAGCACGCAGACCCGGACCGCGACGAATGAAAGAAAGCCGTTCCACTTCACCGAACCGGGTCCGGTCGGCGGAATCAACCTCGTCCGGGTCGGGCTGATCGCCAACGCCACCGGCGCGTACACCTTCGTCGCCGACGTCTACAAGCTCTAACCGGTTCGAATCGGCTCGCACTCGCCACGGGACAGCTCCGCCGGAGCTGTCCCGTGGGCGTTTCCGCGGTCCTGCGCCGGGGGCCGGTGCGCTAACGGCCGCTTAAGCGCGGTTGAAGACTCGGCTGGGCGGTAGGGGTGTGCACCAGGGCGGAGAGGGCCATGCCGGTCAGCAGGTCCGCCATCTGGTCGCGGTCGAGGTGCCTGCTGTGCGGGGTGGAGTTGATCAACCCGAAGACCGCGTGCGCCGCCGCGCGGGCGGTGGGTTCGGCGACCTCGGGGACGGCCGCCACGATCACCTCGACCCACGTCTCCACGTACCGCCGCTGCAGGGCGCGGACCTTGCGGCGGTCGGGGTCGGTGAGGTTGCCCAGGTTGCGCTCCTGCACGGTGATCAGCGCCGGGTTGTCCAGGGCGAAGTCGACGTGGAAGCGGACCAGTTCCCCCAGCGTGACGTCGGGATCGGCCACCGAGGACACCCGGGCCTGGCCCCCGGTGAGCAGCACCTCGCTGATGGAGGTGAGCATCTCGCCGAGCATCGCGTCCTTGGACCGGAAGTGCCGGTACAGGGCGGGCCCGGAGATGCCCACCGCGGAGCCGATGTCGTCGATCCCGACCCCGTGGAAGCCGTGCCGGGCGAACAGCTCGGCGGCGGCGGCCAGGATCTGCTCGCGGCGGGACGGCTTGGCGCCTGCGGGGTCGGCTGCGGGGGGCACGGGCACATCGTACGGAGGCCCGGTTAGCGCCCGCTAACCGGACGCCCACCCCCCTAAAGTGGCAAGTGTTAACTCGTTGCCGAGAGGTACCGTGAGCGCTTTTCCGCTGGTAGTGATGTGAACCGTCGGGAATTCCTCCAGAGTCGGAGGCCAGAAGATGCGCATCACTCGTTCCTGGGCCGTGGCCCTGCTCACGGCCCTGTCGATCCTCGGGCTGGCGTCCCCCGCGCTCGCCGCCCCCACCGCCGCGGGCAGGTACGTCGCCCTCGGCGACTCCTACTCCTCCGGCCTCGGCGCGGGCAGCTACGGCAGCAGCGGCAACTGCAAGCGCAGCAGCAACTCCTACGCCCAGTTGTGGGCCAACGCGCACGCGCCGTCGTCGTTCGCGTTCGTCGCCTGCTCCGGCGCCGTCACCTCGGACGTCACCAACAACCAGCTCTCCGCCCTCACCTCCACCACCGCCCTGGTCACCATCTCCGTCGGCGGCAACGACGCGGGCTTCGCCAACGTCATGACCGACTGCAACCTCGGGTCGGACTCCGCCTGCGTCGCGGGCAACAACGCCGCGCAGAACTTCGCCCGCACCACCCTGCCCGGGCGGCTGAACACCGTGTACTCCCAGATCCGCACCCGCGCCCCCTCGGCCAGGGTGGTCGTCATGGGCTACCCGCGCATCTACAAGCTCGGCGGCTCCTGCGCCATCGGGCTCAGCGAGACCAAGCGCGCCGCCATCAACCAGTCCTCCGACGTGCTCGCGAGCGTCATCTCCTCGGCCGCCTCCGCACACGGCTTCACCTTCGTCGACGGCCGCAACGCCTTCGCGGGCCACGAGATCTGCGCCTCCGGCACCCGCTGGATCAACAGCGTCAGTCTCCCGATCGCCGAGTCCTACCACCCGAACAGCGCGGGCCAGAACGGCGGCTACTACGCCGCGCTCCGCGCCGTCACGGGCTGAACCACGACACCAGGAGGCCGCCCCGACCCCGGTCGAGGTGGCCTCCTGGTGTCAGAGCAGGCCTGTCCTGCGCGCCCAGCGGTCGAAACCCGAGCCGTCGCAAGGAAGCCGCATTCCCGTGTCGCGGGGCACGTCCACGATGTTGCCCGCGCCTCCTGCGGTCAGCTTGCCCGCCCGATGGGCGCGGGCGAGCAGCCACAGCGTCCCGTGCGCATCGAGGCCGTGGCTGCGCGCGACGCCCTTCGCGCTCACGCTCCGGGTGCCTCGGGAAGGTCCTCCCCGGTGATCTGGCCGTGCATCAGCTCCACCGCCCGGGATGAGGTGATCAGCCGCCGGTGCCACGCCTTCACCACGGCGGTCGCGTAGCTCGGTGGCACGCGCACCCCGTCCAGGTCGGGTTGGGGCGTCCACCCCAGGGCTTCCTGGAACTCGACGCGGGTCGGGGTGCTCGACCGCAGCTTCGCCGCTTCCTGCCTGGTCGCCACGCCCGCCTGCTCTGCCTGCCGGACCGCGAGCGACCACGAGGTCCGGTAGCGGGCGGCGAGTTCGACCAGGGCCGGGCGTCCGACAGCGTCCCCGACCGCGCGGACCGAGTCGACCGGCAGCAACAGCTCGGCCGCGAAGGCGTCGACGAGGTCTTCCCGGTCGACGCCCAGGTGCAGGTCCGTCGAGTAGGCGTCGCCGAGCACCATGTGGCCCAGTTCGTGTGCCGCGGTGCTCCGGCGCCTGCCGGGGTCCTGGGAGAGGCCGACCACGGCGACCGCGATGTCCCCGTCGACCAGTGACGCACCGTCTCCGGGGAGATCGGTGACCAGCACCAGTTGCCCCGCCCGCGCGCAGATCGACATGAGGCTGGGGATCGGTTCGTCACCCAGGCCGAGGTGCGTCCGCAACCAGCCCGCTGCGCGGCGGGCTCCGGCCGCGTCGGTGACCGGCACCGGGCTGGTGATCGCCGCTGCGGGCCGGAAGTCGTCGAGTTCGACGACCTGGCGCACGTCACGCAGCCACGCCGTCAGGCGTGCGTCCAACCGGTAGGCGTCTCGGGCGCCCGCGGTGTCCGTGTCGGCGGTGAGCGGTGCGCGGCGCGAGATCGCCGGCGGCCGTGCCTCCAGGAAATGGCTCATGGGGACACCGAGCGCGGTGGCGAGTCTTCCCAGTTCCAGCGCGTCCACTCGCCGATCCCCGGATTCGATCTTCGCCACCTTGCTGCGCTCCAACCCCGCGAGGTGCCCCAACTGGTCCTGGGACAACCCGGCCGCGAGGCGGGCTTCCCGAACGCGCTCGCCGAGGAACGACCACTCCATGCCGCCAGTGTTGTGCGAATTTCGCACAGATGCTAGCGAACCGGCGGTGGACAGGCCGCGTTCAGCCGTTCGGGTGGGTTGTGGGGCTGGAGCCGATCGGGTGGACGGAATTGTTAGTCAGCGCTAACATCGGAGCCGTAGTTAACGGCGACTAACGGCGGGATGTGCGATGGACGCGCCTGTGCTGCGCAGTGGGGTCGACGAGGGCGCGGAGGGGTTCGCCGACAACGTCGAGCAGCACTCGGCCCTGGTCGAGGACCTGCGGCGGCGCCTCGACACCGCGGCGCTCGGCGGCCCCGAGCGGGCCAGGGACAAGCACGTCGCCCGGGGGAAGCTGCTGCCCCGGGAGCGGGTGGACACGCTCCTCGACCCCGGCTCCCCCTTCCTGGAACTCTCACCCCTCGCCGCCACCGGCCTCTACGGCGACGAGGCGCCCGCCGCCGGGGTGATCACCGGGGTGGGGCGGGTGTCCGGGCGCGAGGTGGTCGTGGTGGCCAACGACGCCACCGTCAAGGGCGGCACCTACTACCCGATGACCGTCAAGAAGCACCTGCGCGCCCAGGAGGTCGCCCTCCAGAACAACCTGCCGTGCGTCTACCTGGTCGACTCCGGCGGCGCGTTCCTGCCCGCCCAGGACGACGTCTTCCCCGACCGGGAGCACTTCGGGCGGATCTTCTACAACCAGGCCACCATGTCCGCCCGCGGCATCCCGCAGATCGCCGCCGTCCTCGGCTCCTGCACCGCGGGCGGCGCCTACGTCCCGGCCATGAGCGACGAGGCAGTGATCGTCCGCAACCAGGGCACCATCTTCCTCGGCGGGCCGCCCCTGGTGAAGGCCGCCACCGGCGAGGTCGTCACCGCGGAGGAACTCGGCGGCGGCGACGTGCACTCGCGCACCTCCGGCGTCACCGACCACCTCGCCGACGACGACGCGCACGCCCTGCGCATCGTCCGCTCCATCGTCAGCACCCTCGGCCCGCGCGCGCCCAAGCCGTGGGACGTGCTGCCCACCGAGGAGCCCGCCGTCGACCCGGCCACCCTCTACGGCGCCGTGCCCACCGACTCGCGCACCCCCTACGACGTGCGCGAGGTCATCGCCCGCGTCGTCGACGGCAGCCGGTTCCGCGAGTTCAAGAAGGAGTACGGCGCCACCCTCGTCACCGGCTTCGCCCGCGTCCACGGGCACCCGGTGGGCATCGTGGCCAACAACGGCGTGCTCTTCGCCGAATCCGCCATGAAGGGCGCGCACTTCATCGAACTCTGCGACCAGCGCAGCATCCCCCTGCTCTACCTGCAGAACATCACCGGCTTCATGGTCGGCCGCGACTACGAGGCGGGCGGCATCGCCAAGCACGGCGCCAAGATGGTCACCGCCACCGCCTGCGCCCGCGTGCCCAAGTTCACCGTCGTCATCGGCGGCAGCTTCGGCGCGGGCAACTACTCGATGTGCGGACGGGCGTACTCACCCCGCTTCCTGTGGATGTGGCCCAACGCGCGCATCTCCGTCATGGGCGGCGAGCAGGCCGCGGCCGTGCTGTCCACCGTCCGCCGCGACGGCGTCGAGGCCCGCGGCGGCGAGTGGTCCGCGGCCGAGGAAGAGGCGTTCCGCGAACCCATCCGCCGCCAGTACGAGGAACAGGGCAGCCCCTACTACTCCACCGCCCGGCTCTGGGACGACGGCGTGATCGACCCCGCCGACACCCGCCAGGTCCTCGGCCTGGCCCTCTCCGCCGCGGCCAACGCGCCGCTCGAACCCGTCCGCTACGGCGTCTTCCGGATGTGATCGCAGTGTTCAGCACGGTCCTCATCGCCAACCGCGGCGAGATCGCGGTCCGGGTGATCGCCACCCTCCGCCGCCTCGGCATCCGCTCGGTCGCGGTCCACAGCGACGCCGACGCGTCCGCCCGGCACGTCCGCGAAGCCGACGAAGCCGTCCACATCGGACCGGCCGCCGCCCGCGACAGCTACCTGTCCATCGAGAAGGTCATCGCCGCCGCCCGGCTGACCGGCGCCGAGGCCGTCCACCCCGGCTACGGCTTCCTCGCCGAGAACGCCGCCTTCGCCCGCGCCTGCGCCGACGCCGGACTGGTCTTCATCGGCCCGCCCCCCGGCGCCATCGAGGCCATGGGCGACAAGATCCGCGCCAAGCTCACCGTCACCGCCGCGGGCGTCCCGGTCGTGCCCGGCCGCACCGAACCCGGCATGACCGACGACGACCTGGTCGCCGCCGCGACCGAGGTCGGCTACCCGGTGCTGCTCAAGCCGTCCGCGGGCGGCGGCGGCAAGGGCATGCGGCTCGTCGAGTCCGCCGCCGGGCTCACCGCCGCCATCGAGTCGGCCCGGCGCGAGGCCCGCGGCTCCTTCGGCGACGACACGCTCCTGGTGGAGCGGTTCGTGCAGCGCCCCCGGCACATCGAGATCCAGGTCCTCGCCGACACCCACGGCGGCGCCATCCACCTCGGCGAACGCGAGTGCAGCCTCCAGCGGCGACACCAGAAGATCATCGAAGAGGCGCCCTCCCCGCTGCTCGACCCCGCAACCCGCGCCCGCATGGGCCGGGCCGCCGTCGACGCCGCCAAGGCCGTCGACTACACCGGCGCGGGCACCGTCGAGTTCATCGTCTCCGCCGACCGGCCCGACGAGTTCTTCTTCATGGAGATGAACACCCGCCTGCAGGTCGAACACCCCGTCACCGAACTGGTCACCGGCCTCGACCTGGTCGAACAGCAGCTCCGCGTCGCCGCCGGGCAACCCCTGGCCCTCACCCAGGACGAGGTCGAACTCCACGGCCACGCCATCGAGGCCCGCGTCTACGCCGAAGACCCCGCCGCCGGGTTCCTCCCCACCGGCGGCACCGTCCTGCACCTGCGCGAACCCACCGCCGAGTGGGCCAGGGTCGACTCCGGCCTGCGCGTCGGCACCGTCGTCGGCTCCGACTACGACCCCATGCTCGCCAAGGTCATCGCCCACGGCGCCGACCGCACCGAAGCCCTCGCCAGGCTCTCCTCGGCCCTGGCGGACACGGTGGTCCTCGGCGTCGGCACCAACACCACCTTCCTGCGCGCCCTCCTCGCCGACGAGGACGTGCGCGCGGGCAGGCTCGACACCCAACTCGTCGAGCGCTCACTCGACCGGCTCACCGGAACCGCCGAAGCCCCGGACGGGGTCTTCGCCGCGGCGGCGCTCGACCGGCTGCTCTCCCTGCAACCGGACGGCGCCGCGATCGACCCGTGGGACGTCCCCAACGGCTGGCGACTCGGCCGCCCCGCCCCCCTCACCCTGCGCCTGACCTGCGGCGACCGCGCCGAAACCGTGCGCGTCACCGGCACCCCGGCCGCTGCGGAGGTCACGGTCGGCGACGGCACCCCGGCGCGCGCCTCGGCGTCCCACGCGGACGACTCGCTGCGGGTCACCCTGGGCGGCAGGGTCACCCGCCACACCCGCGCCCTGTCCGGGAACACCCTGTGGCTGGCCTCCGCCGGGCACACCTGGGCCGTCACCGAGCACTCCGCGCTCGACGGCGACCGGGGGACCACCGCCGCGGGCGGCCCCGTCACCAGCCCCATGCCCGGCACCGTCCTCGTGGTGAAGGTCGCGGCGGGCGAGCACGTGGTGGCCGGGCAGCCCCTGCTCGTCGTCGAGGCCATGAAGATGGAGCACACCGTCACCGCGAAGGTCGACGGCGTCGTCACCGAACTGCCCGTCCGGCCCGGCCAACAGGTCGCGCTGGACCAAACCCTGGCCGTGGTCACCCCACCGGAGGACGAGCGATGATCGACCTGAGCGTTGACGAGGAGCACGACGCCCTGCGCGCGACCGTGCGCGAGTTCGCCCGCGAGGAGGTCGCCCCGGTCATCGGCGACCTCTACGAGCGCGAGGAGTTCCCGTACGCGCTCGTGGCCAAGATGGGCGAGATGGGCCTGTTCGGCCTCCCCATCCCCGAGGAGCACGGCGGCATGGGCGGCGACTACTTCGCCCTGTGCCTGGCCCTGGAAGAACTCGCCCGCGTCGACTCGTCCGTGGCGATCACCCTGGAGGCGGGCGTGTCGCTGGGCGCCATGCCGCTGTACCGCTTCGGCACCGCCGAGCAGAAGGAACGCTGGCTGCCCCCTCTGGCCGCCGGAACCGCCCTCGGCGCGTTCGGCCTCACCGAACCGGGCGGCGGCTCCGACGCGGGCGCCACCAAGACCCGCGCCGTCCGCGACGGCGACTCGTGGGTGGTCAACGGTTCCAAGTCGTTCATCACCAACTCCGGCACCGACATCACCAGCCTGGTCACCGCCACTGCCGTCACCGGCACGGACGACAACGGCCGCAAGCGCATCTCGGCCATCATCATCCCCTCCGGCACCCCCGGTTTCGAGGTCTCGCGCAAATACTCCAAGGTCGGCTGGAACGCCTCCGACACCCGCGGCCTGTCCTTCACCGACGTCCGCGTCCCCGCTGAAAACCTCCTCGGCACCGAAGGCCGCGGCTACGCCCAATTCCTGTCCACACTGGACGAAGGCAGGGTGGCGATCGCCGCCCTCTCGGTCGGCCTGGCCCAGGGCTGCGTCGACGAGTCACTGACCTACGCCGCCGAACGCTCCGCGTTCGGCCACAACATCGGCTCCTACCAGGCCATCCAGTTCAAGATCGCCGACATGGAGGTCCGCACCCACACCGCCCGCCTCGCCTACTACGCCGCGGCCTCGAAGATGCTGCGCGGCCAACCGTTCAAGAAGGAAGCGGCCATCGCCAAACTGGTCGCCTCCAACGCGGCCATGGACAACGCCCGCGACGCCACGCAGATCTTCGGCGGCTACGGCTTCATGAACGAGTACCCGGTGGGGCGGTTCTACCGGGACGCGAAGATCCTGGAAATCGGCGAGGGCACGAGCGAGGTGCAGCGCATGCTGATCGCCCGCGAACTGGGGTTGGCGGGCTGACCGGGTGACAGCTCCGTGGGTCCACTTCGGTGGCCTGCGGAGCCGCCGATCCGCCACCCGGCCCGTGGCTCGTCACCCGGCCCGGGTGGCTCGCTGGCTTGTCCCCCCGGCCCAGTGGCACGCCGCGCGACTCATCGGACTGCCGCACGTTC
This sequence comes from Actinokineospora spheciospongiae, assembly GCF_003182415.1. Taxonomy (NCBI): domain Bacteria; kingdom Bacillati; phylum Actinomycetota; class Actinomycetes; order Pseudonocardiales; family Pseudonocardiaceae; genus Actinokineospora; species Actinokineospora spheciospongiae. Next base: position 666,126 of record NZ_QHCP01000003.1, read on the forward strand.
CCGCACTCTGACCGGCCTGGCACCCGCGACAGGCCGTTCGGCCTGAAACCCCGAAACTGCGCCCAGGCGATGCGAAAAACCGCTCCCGCAACGATTCCCCCAACCTCGCCACCAGACCCCACCCGGCGCGCCACCGCCGCGCAGGCCGGCCAGGCGCGCCCGTCGAGCCGGGTCAGTGCGGGCGGGTCCACGCGTAGTCGCGGCGGGTGGCGAATTCGCGGTAGCCCGCGCGGGCGAAGGCCGCGCGCATGGGGTGGTTGGCCTGGTCGGTGTCGGAGTGGACGCGGGTGGCTCCGGCGGTGGTCAGGGCTCGGGTGCCGGTGGTCAGCAGGTGGTCCACGTGGCCTTGGCCGCGGAAGGGTTGGGCCACGCCGATCTCGGCGAGGACGGGGTGGTCGCCGTCGATGAGGGCGGGGACGACGTAGCCTGCGGGGTGGCCGTCTGGGGTGAAGCCGATGGTGAACCAGGTGGGGTCGCCGGGGTAGGCGAAGCACTTGTGCAGGCGGTCGGCGGCTTCGGCGGTGCGGCCCCGGGTGGCTCGGGCGCGGCTGGAGTGGTGGTCCAGGGTGCCGTCGCCGACCTGGGCGAACAGGGTCATCAGGGTGTCCTCGTCCACGTGGCGGGCCTGGCGGAGTTCCAGGGGGGTCCGGGGCCGCGTTCTCCTCTTCGATACGGGAGAGGGGCCGGCGGGGTGGATCGGGGACAACTTTTGCGGTTGTTCACCCGATCGTGTCGCCAGTGGGCTGGTCGGGGTCCATTCCACGCGGACCCGGTCCACCGCGGGGGTGAAGCCCGCTGCGCGCAGGATGTCGGGGATGACGGGGTCGGGGGTGGTGTCGTCGGGGGTGACCACGTTGCACTCGGCGGTGGGGATGTCGAGGGCCCGGCGGCTGTGGGTGATCAGCTCCACCGCGGCGGTCGGGTCGGGGGTGGCGAGGAGGTCGAGCATGTGGGGGTGGGTGGCGCCGATCGGGGCCCACCAGGCCAGGGCGGCGGTGACCTCCCCGGCTTCCTCCGCCAGCCAGCACCACTCCAGGCGGTTGAGGCCGGTGCCGAGGCCGTGGGTGATCATCCGGCGCCAGGCTTCCGCGTCGGGTCTGTGCGAACACAGGGTGGTCAGTTCCGACTCGTCGCGCAGGGGTCTCATCGGCGGCGGCCGACCACCGCGTAGATCAGGGACTCGCGCGGGTCGCCGTCGCCGGGGGCGGTGTCCGGGTGCCACTGGGGGGTCCACACCACGCCTGGTTCGACCAGGTCCAGGCCGTCGATCAGGGCTTCGACCTGGGCTCGGTCGCGGGAGACGCTGGCGCTGCCGGTTTCGTCGTAGAGGCGGACGGCGCTGTCGTTGTTGGGGTGGCGGGCGTCGCGGGTGCCGTGGGTGATGGCCAGGAAGCTGCCGGGGGCCATCGCCTCGACGTAGCGGCGGATGGCGGGCATCGGGTCGGGGACGAAGTGCAGCACCGACACCATCAGCACCGCGATCGGCTGCTCCAGGTCGAGCAGCCTGCGCGCCGCCGCTGAGCCGAGGACGGCGTCCGGGTCGAGCATGTCGGCGAGGACCACCTCGGCCCGGGGGCAGCCCGCGAGTTCGACCTCGCTGTGCGCGACCGCGATCGGGTCGAGGTCCACGTACAGCACCCGCGCGTCCGGGACCGCCTCGTGCACGTTGCCCACGGTGGGGATGCCCGACCCGAGGTCGAGGAACTGGGTGATGCCCCGGGCCCGGAAGTACCGGACCGCGCGGCGCAGGAAGTCGCGGTTCTCCCTGGCGGCGGACCGGGCCTCGGGCATGGCCGCGACGATCCGCTCGGCGAAGCGGCGGTCGGTTTCGAAGTTGCAGGCGCCGCCGAGCAGGTAGTCGTACACCCGGGCGGCGCTGGGCCGGTCGGGGTCCGCCGCCGGTCCTGACAATGTGTACCTCCCCGGTGACCCTCCGCCCGCATGGATACTAGTGGGTGAACCGAACGTGGGGAGCGGCAGTGGCGTCGGGACTGGCAGCGGCACCGGATTGGGTGTCCTCGGCCACCGCGAACGTGGTGGCGAAGGTGTTCCGGGGCGGGCTGGCCGACCTCCGGCCGATGCCGCGCGCCCTGGTCGACCGCGGTCGCACCCGCGCGGTGCACCGCTTCACCCCGGCGGGGGCCGGTGACCCGGTGCTGCTGGTGCCGCCGCTGGCCGCCCCGGCGCTGTGCTTCGACCTGCGCCGCGGGTGCAGCCTGGCCGAGCACCTGGTGGACCGGGGGCGCTCGGTGTACCTGGTGGACTACGGGCAGGTGAGCTTCGCCGACCGCGGCCTGGGCCTGGAGCACTGGGTCGACGACGTGCTGCCGCGCTCGATCGAGGCGGTCAGCCGGGACGCGGGCGGGCGGCCGGTGCACCTGGTGGCCTGGTGCCTGGGCGGCATCCTGTCCCTGCTCACCGCCGCCGACCGGCACGACCTGCCGATCGCCTCGCTGACCACGATCGCCGCGCCGATCGACATGACCGCCATCCCGCTGGTCGCCCCGATCAAACCGCTGGCGGACCTGACCAACGGCTGGATTCTCACCCCGGCCTACCGGCTGCTGGGCGGGGCGCCGCGGGCGCTGGTGAAGAAGGCGTTCCAGATCTCGGCCATCGACAAGGTGGTCACCAAGCCGTACGCGATCCTGCGCAACCTCGACGACGCGGACTTCCTGGCGCAACTGGAGGCGGTGGACCGGTTCACCGACAACATGATCGCCTACCCCGGTCGCACCTTCGGCCAGATCTACCACCGCTTCTTCCGCGCGAACGACCTCGCGGGCGGTGAGCTGGACCTCGGCGGCCGCCGCATCGCGCTGCGCGAGGTGTCGGTGCCGGTGCTGGTGGTCGCCGGGGACAGCGACGCCATCGCCCCCGCGCGGGCGGTCCGGCACCTGGTGGACGTGCTCGGCGGGGCCCCGGAGGTCACCTTCCACACCTGCCCCGGCGGGCACCTGGGCGTGCTGGCCGGTCGCGCCGCCCGGGCCACCACGTGGCGGCACGTCGACGACTTCCTGGCCAGGCACAACCCGATCGACTGAGCGGTCGCGCGGTTCAGGACCGGTCGCCCACCAGCGCGGGCGAACCCGCCCAGTGCACGCCGCCCGCGCGGTCCAGCGGCCGCTCGTGCCCGCGCAGGAACCCGTCGACGATCGTGGCCACCAGGTCGGGGCGGTCGTGCATCACGTAGTGCGTGGCGCCGTCGATCCGCACGTGCCGGGCGTTGGGGAAGGCCGCGGCGGACAGCTCGAACCGCTCCGGTGAGGCCACCGTGTCCAGCTCGGAGCCGACGAACAGCATCGGCGTGCGGATCGACCCGGCGTCGGCCAGGGAGTCGTGCGCCCAGAAGTCCAGGAGCTGGCGGGCGTAGTTGACCAGCGCCTCCGGCGAGCGGAACGGGTGGCGCAGCTCCTCGGCCAGGGTCGTGTTGGGCAGGGCGAGCACCTGCGCGGCCAGCTCGTGCGGGTCGGCGGACGGGTCGAACTCCTCGCGCATCCCGAACATGCGCAGCATCGACCGCGCCAACTGCGGCTGCCCGCCGACCATCCGGCACAGCGCCTCCAGGTTGCGCTCGTACGGGGTGTCCGGGTCGCCGACGCGCCCGGTGGCCCGGAACGAGCCGTTGAGCAGCACCATCGACCGCACCGCCCCCGGTCGGCGGCGGGCGAACTCGACGGCCACCTTCGGGCCGGTGCACCAGCCGAGCAGGTCGCACTCCTCGACGCCCTCGTGCCGCAGCACCTCCGCCAGGTCGTTCACCTGGTCGCCCAGCACCACCGATACCGGCGAGTCGGTGCCCCGCGGTTCCCACAGGACGACCCGGTAGCGGTCGGCGAGCCGGTCCACCAGCCGGTACCAGAAGCCGGGGCCCTGCCCGAGCGCGTTGAGGACCACCAGCACCGGGCCGTCGCCGCCGCACACCTCGTAGGTCAGCGGCTGCCCGTGCACGTCGATCGTCCGCCGCCGCGCGCCCATCCGCGTCTCCGCGACGTGCCGGGCGCCCGCGCGCGCCGCCAGGTCCTGGGCGCGGCGCAGCGAGCGCAGCAGCTCCGGGGTCACCGCCGACTCCGGGCCGCAGCGCGCGGTGGGCCGGAACGTGGTGCGGGCGGTGAAGAACTCCGCGAACGCGCCCAGCCGCGCCTCGAACAGCCGGTCCACCGCGGTCAGGTCGGCCCGGTCGGCCACGGCGGTGATCGGGATGTCGTAGGCCTCGCCGACCTGGTCGACGAGCTTCTCCACGGCCAGGTTCGACGGCGCCAGCGCGTTGTGCACCCCGCCGGGGGGTTCGTTGCGCGCCAGGCACAGCAGGGCGTCGGCCGCCGCCCCCACCTCGATCAGCCCCAGCGAGCCGCCGCCCGGCGCGAACCAGCGCAGCGGCTGGTGCCCGAAGTACTCCGGCAGCCGCTCCCGCACCTCCCGCACCAGGTCGTGCACCGCGGCGAACAGCGGCACCGCGCCCTCGCGCACGAACCCCGCCAGCCCCAGGTCCTCGCCCACCACCAGCCCGGTGCGGAACGCGCGGTGCTCCACCCCGGCCGCGGCGCAGGCGCCGACGACCTCGCGCTCCAGCGCCGTGTACCGCTCGGTGACCGGGTCGCCCAGGCCGTCGTCGACCGCCCACGGCTCCTCGGGGACGTGCCCGGCGTCGAGGCCCGCCGCGTACCCGGACCCGACGTAGTTCAGCCGCCGCACCCCCAGCGGCCCCAGCTCCTCCAGCAGCCGCCGGGTGCCGACCAGGTCCGCCGCCGCCAACTGCGCCCCGGACACCTTCGGCGTCCCGGTGACGCACCACACCTCGGCGGTCTCCCAGCCCTCCGGCAGGGCGCGGGCCAGGCCCTCCCCGTACGGCAGGCAGCGCATCCGCCCGATGTCCACGGCCGGACCCGGCCCGGCGCCGGTCGAGGCGCGCAGCACCCGGCGCACGGCGGCGGTCAGGTCCGCGCGGCCCGGCTGGTCGGTGCCCCACGGCGCGAAGATCACGTAGTCGTCCGAGGCGGCCAGCCTGCGCGCGGCCAGGTGCGCGCCCAGCAGGACGGCCGATCCGGTGATCAGGACGGTGTCAGCCATGGTTCTCGAACCTCCAACGCGCGAAGACCCCCGGGCCGCCCGCGCCGTCGCGCCCGGTCGGGGTGGGGTGGCGGACGATGCGCAGGTCCGGCGCCAGGCCGGTGCGCAGCGCGACCGCGAGGATGTGCCGGTCGGTCACCGGCCACTGGGCGAACTGCCAGTGCGCCGGGTCGTCCTCCTCCGGGGCGTCCCCCGGGGTGCTGACCCGGATCGGGCCGGAGTCCCAGTCGAAGCCGTAGCGCTCGAACGGCACCGACATGCCCAGGCCGCGGGCCTTGCTGTAGGCCTCCTTGAGCGTCCAGTACCGGAAGAACCGGCCCGGTCGCTCGCCCTCGGGCAGCCCGCGCAGCGCGGCGCACTCGGCCGGGGTGCAGGTGCCGCGGACCAGCAGCGCCACGTCGGTGTCCCGGTCGGCGACCTCCACGTCCACCCCGCAGGCGATGTCGCGGGTCACCACGCAGGCGATCAGCCGGTCGGTGTGCGACACGTTGAACCGCAGCGGCGACGGCGGGTCGGCCACCTCCGGGCGGTCGTGCTCGGTGCGGGCGAACCGCCACTCGTCCGGGTGAACTTCGGGGGAGCACCAGCTCAGGGCGGTCCGGGCCAGCGCGTGCGCGGCCAGCGCGGTGTGCCGGTCGCGGTCGAACCGGCGGCGGCGCACCCTGGCTCGCTCGTCGTCGGAGATCAGGTCGTGGCAGGCCGACACCAGGTCCGACAGGGCCAGGGTCTGCGGGTCGAGCACCCACACGTGCGCCTCGTCCGCGCCGATCGCCACCCCGGCCGCCTCGGTGCGGCGCGGCCGGGCGGGCCGGGCGGGCGGCTGCGGAACGGGCATCGCGGGCCCTCCGGGGGGTCGGGCACTTCGGACCCGCCGATGCTGCGCCGGGGCGACCCGGTGGCGCCGCTCAACTTTGAGCGGCCCGCCCGCGCCGGTGCGGCGCTAGGGTGTGGTCCAACCGAGCCAGGAGGAGTCGCCGTGCCGACCGCGAAGAGCCAGTTCGACCTCGACGTCTGGGAAGAGGCGGACCAGCCGTACCGGGTGACCGACGGCGCGAAGCTGCTGCACGGGAAGTCCTCGCGCAAGTTCGACGGCGGCGACATCACCGGCCGCGGCTGGACCGAGATGATCATGGCGCAGACGACCGAGGAGAAGTCCGCCACCTACGTCGGCATCGAGTTCTTCGAGGGCACCGTGCACGGGCGCGAGGGCACCTTCGTGCTCTCGCACAGCTCCAGCCAGGACCGCGGGCAGCTCAGCTCGCGCTACTTCGTCGTGCCCGGCTCGGGCACCGGTGGGCTGGCGGGCCTGCGCGGCACCGCCACCATCACCATCACCCCGGACAAGGAGCACTTCTTCGAGCTGGAGTACGAGCTGCCCGGCTGAACCGCTCAGACCATGTACTGGTCGTGCCTGGCGTAGAACTCGGCCCACTCCTCGGCGCTGAGTTCGCGCCCGGACTCGGCGATCTCCGCCAGCTCCAGGAAGTACTGCTCGCGCGGCGGGCCGGGGGCGAACAGGATCAGCATCGACGCAGGCTCGTCGGAGACGTTCGCGAAGGCGTGGATGCCGCCCATCGGCACGTACAGGAAATCACCCGCCGTCGCGTCCACGGTGCGCTCCCCGTCATCGAGGCGGACGGTGCCGTCGATGACGTAGAACGACTCCGAGAACGTCTTGTGGAAGTGCCGGGCCGGGCCGCCGGAAGCGGGCGCCATGTCCCAGCGGAACAGGCCGAACTGCCCGTCGGTCACCGAACCCGGCGCCACGAAGTGCGCCGAGGTGGTGGGCCGGTCCAACACGATCGTCTCGTCCACCGGCCGGAAGCGCGCGCTGTGCTCGCCGGTGGTCCCCAGGTACGACATCGAACTCCCTACACCCGTGCGGAATCCGAGTAGACCGCGACCGCGGCGGCCCGGTCCAGTCCCGGCGGGCGTGTCGACCGTCATGCGCGCCCGGTTCAGTACCCGCTGTCCGGTTCGCGCGGCCTGCGCACCGGGCGCGGCACCCGGGTGAGCGCCCGCACCCGGCGGGTGCGGCCGTGCACCGCCAGCAGCGCCAGCAGGTCCCCGTCGACCTCGGCCGCCAGCCGCCGCTGCGCCCAGTCGCTCGCCGCCAGCACCGCCGTCGCCTGCACCGGCCTGCCCGCCAGCGCGTCGCGCAGCAGCCGCCACTCGGCGAGCCTGCGGCGCAGGAACTCCACGTGCTCGACCACGGGACCGACCCTGGCCGCCCAGGCGTGGAAGTCGCCGCGGGCCCGGCCGCGCTCGTCGATCCTGGCCACCACCGCGGCGGTCGCCATCTCCCGGTCGGGGTCGAGCAGCACCAGTTCCAGGAACGCCCGCTCGTCCACCGGGTCGGCGGCCCGGTACCACTCGAAGCGAAGGTGCTCGTCGGCCGCGAGCGCGCGCGGGTCGTGGTCCGCGCGGCCGGCCAGTGCCGCCACGGACGCGATGTGGTCCAGCAGGTTCACCGTTCTTCCTCCGCCGGAGAGGGTAGTGGGAGCGATCTTCGCCGCCACCCTGGGCCGATGCGGTTCGGCGCGCCCGCCCCGCCCGCCACCCGGCGCCGGGGGCCGAGGGGCGCGGAGCCGGGTCCGGAGCGCGGTAACCTCGAAACCGAGTCGACCCGGCCGGAGCACCCGTGCCAGGCTTGACTGCCCGTCCGCCCCCCGTTGGAGGTCCTTCATGCCCGACCAGCCCGAGCCGCCCGCCACCGACGAGACGGCCGAGCCCCAGGACCTCAAGAGCAAGTTCCGCGAAGCCCTGCAGCGCAAGCAGGCGAAGTCCCAGGCAGGCCAGGACAACGCCACCGGCAACTCCAAGGTCCACGACGCCCACGGCCGCGCGGGCGCCAAGCGCCAGCACCGCCGCAAGAGCGGCTGACCCCGGAACCACCCGCCCGGGCGACAGGAGTTGTCCACAGGCAAGATCAACACCACCGCTCCCGCCCTCCCACCCCGGTAGAATGGCCCCAGGGCCGCCAATCCCCAGGGAGGGTGGGGGTTGTGGATGGCAACGCGCGCGCGAGGGAAAGCGGCGCGCGTGCTTGGTTTTCGGAGTGGGGTGCGCGGCTTCGGGTTCGGGGCGGTGCTTCGAGTTGGGGCTGCTTGGGGTTTGGGGCTGCGGGGGAGTGGTCGGTGCTTCACGTGCTGTTGCCGGGTGCGGGATGGGCGTGGTGTTCGGGGGCCAGCGGGAACAGAGGACTGAGTGGAGCAGAGGGCTGGTGGGAGCGCGGGGCAGGTGGGGGCGCAGGGCAGGCGGGGGCGGGGAGTTGGTGGGGCGGGAGTTGACTTCGGTTGGCCTGGGGCGTGTTCGGCAGGTGGGTGCGTCGGGGCTCCGGGTGTTGATCAGGCGGAGCAGTGGGTGCTGATCGAGGACCCGGTGTCGGTGTGGGCCGGCGGGGCGGGTCGTCCGTTCGCGGGTGCGCGTGCGGTGCTCGGGGGTGCCGGTGCGGGATCGCCCGGTCGGTGCGAATCGTCGGGTCGGTGCGGGATCGCCCGGTCGGTGCGAATCGTCGGGTCGGTGCGGGATCGCCCGGTCGGTGTGGATCGTCGGGTCGGTGCGAATCGCCCGGCGAGGTGTCCCGGCGGTTCGGCAGTGGGGGAGCGGGCTTCGTTCCCGCTCGGTGGCGGACCTGCTCAGAGGAGTTCTTTCTCCAAGGTGGCCAGGCTGTCCTCGAGGAACGTCAGTAGGCGTTGCAGGCGGGGGACGCTGCGCCTGCACCCGGTGAGGCCGAACTCCAGGCTGCCCGCGTAGCTCGTCACCGTGATGTTGAGGGCTTGGCCCTCGTACGGGACCGAGACGGGGTAGACGCCCTCCATCCTGGCGCCGTTCCAGTACAGCGGGGCGGACGGGCCGGGCACGTTGGAGATCAGCAGGTTGAACGCCGGTGGGGTGATCCGGACCGCGCCGGGAACCAGGGACAGGGCCAGCGGGGCGAACGGGATGGCGCTCAGGGCCGTGATCTGCAGCGGGGACATCCCCCGGTAGAAGGCCTTGCCCCGGCGCATGGACTCCGCGATGGCGGTGAGGCGGGCGGCCGGGTCGTCGAGGTCGGTGGCCAGGGTGCAGAGGATGAGGCCGACGGCGTTGCCGCCCACGGCCGCGCCCTCGCGCAGGGAGATGGGGACGGCGGCGACCAGGGGTTTGTCGGGCAGGGCGCCGAGTTCCAGCAGGTACTCGCGCAGCGCGCCCGCGCACATCGCCAGCACCACGTCGTTCACCGTGGCGCCCGCGGCGGCGCCGACCGCGCGGATGCGGGCCAGGGGCCAGCCCTGGGCGGCGAAGCGGCGGGCGCCGGTGATCGGCACGTTGAACATCGTCTTGGGGGTTTCGTGCGGCAGGGTCGCCGACTGCTCGCGGAACGCCTGGTTGACGTACTTCACCACCGCCGGGCCGAGGCCGACGACGTCGCGGACCACGCTCGCGGCCGAGGCGAGGCCCGCGAACGGGGTCGGGGCGGTCCGCTCCGGCGGCTCGACCGCGCCCCGGCGCGGGGACCACGGTGGGCGGACGCCGGTGTCCGCCGGGTCGGTGGACAGGGAACGCTCCAGCAGGCGCAGAGCGGAGACGCCGTCGAGGAGGGCGTGGTGGGCCTTGGTGTAGACCGCGTACCGGTTGTCCTCCAGGCCCTCGATCAGGTGACACTCCCACAGCGGGCGGTGGCGGTCGAGCAGGGAGCCGTGCAGCCGGGACACCAGCTCCAGCAGTTCGCGCACCCGCCCCGGGGTGGGCAGCGCCGACAGCCGGACGTGGTACTCCAGGTCGAGCTGGTGGTCGTCGGACCACACCCACTGGCCGAGGGTGCCGATCGGGCCGCGGGGCCTGCGCCGGAACAGCGGGCTGATGTCGGTGTGGGTGAGCAGTTCCCGGTGCAGTTCACCGACGTGGTCGGGGCCCGCGCCGTCCGGGAGCCGGAACACCTGGAGGCCGCCCACGTGCAGTGGGTGCTCCCGCGTCTCGCCGAGCAGGAACACCGAATCCGTCACCGGCATCACGGGCATGGCGGTCCTCCTCGACCCCGGGCAGTGGACCCGGACCCCCCACGCTGCCACCCGATCGGGGTTGCCGCAATCACAGTCCGGGGTGGACCGGCCGGTCAGCGCGGGTCGGAGTCGATCAGCAGCCTGCCCCCGCTGGAGATCACCACGACCTGCCGCTTGCGGGATTCCTCTGCCCCCGCGGCCGTCGTGGTGGTCACGTCGACCGGCACGTTGACCGACCCGTTCGCGTTCGCCGTGACGCCGTTGGCGTTGCGCGAGCTGACCGACCGGAAGCCCTCCCAGTACTCGGTGAACGCCGCCTCGTCGCCGAACACGGCGCGGGCGTTCGGGCCCAGCATGGCCCAGTGCGCGGCGGCGGAGCCGTCGCCGTAGAAGTCGATCACCAGCTTGCCCGCGGAGCTGAAGTCGGACACCTTGCCGTCGCCCGCCGCGGGCGCGGGGGTCGTCGTGGTGGTGGTCGGCGGTTGCTGCTGCTGCGGGGGCGCCTGCCCCGGCACGGTCACGAAGCTGGTCACCGTCCCGGGCGGGGTGGCGTCCGTTTTGCCCGAGTTGGCGGCGATCACGGTCACCACCGCGGCGGCCAGCGCGACCACCACGAGCACCGCGCCGAGCAGGACACCGCGCTTGGGACCCGGCTGCTGGCGCGGGGCCGGGGCGGCGGCGGGCTGCTCCCGCCGGGGCGGGGGCAGGAAGCTGGTCCGCGGCGGCACCGGCGGCGCGGCGGCGGGCCGGGCGGGCACGGTGCGCTGCTCGGTGAACGGCACCGGCACCGGCTGCGGCAGCGGCTGCGCGGGCAGCGGCGCGGTGGGCACGGTCAGCGCGCTCACCGCCTGCTCCATCGTCGGCCGGTTCGCCGGGTCCACGCTGAGCAGCGCCATCAGCGTGTCGGTGAGCGGGCCCGCGTTGCGCGGGTGCTGGATGTTGCCGGAGGACACCGCGTGCAGCAGGGCCAGCGCGTTCGGGTTCAGGCCGAACGGCGGGGTGCCCTCGATGGCGTGGTAGAGCGTGGCACCCAGGGAGAACACGTCCGAGGCGCGGCTGGGGTCCTGGCCGCGGGCGATCTCCGGGGCCAGGTAGGCGGGGGTGCCCGCGAGCATCCCGGTCTCGGTGACCGTGCCGTCGTCGATGGCCCGGGAGATGCCGAAGTCGGTGATCTTCACCGTGCCCGCGTCGTCGAGCAGGATGTTGCCCGGCTTGACGTCGCGGTGCACGATCCCGGCCGCGTGCGCCGCGGCCAGCGCCGCCGCCACCTGCGACCCGATCGCGGCGACCTGCTCCGGCGGCAGCGTGCCGCGCTCGGCGATGACCGCGGACAGGCTGCGCGACGGCAGGAACTCCATGATCAGGCACGGGTCGCCGTCGTGCTCGGCCACGTCGAGCATGGCGATGGCGTTGCGGTGGTGCAGCCGCGCGGCGATCCGCGCCTCCCGCATCGCCCGCCTGCGCGCCTCGTCGGTCTGCGTCTGCGACAGGCCGGGCCGCACCACCAGTTGCTTGATCGCGATGACCCGCTCGAGCCGTTCGTCCTTGGCCCGCCAGACGATTCCCATGGCGCCGCCGCCGATGGTCTCGAGCAACCGATAGCGACCGGCGACCAACTGACCCTGTTCGATGACCAGGTACTCCTCGCGTGTGTGGTTGCAGGCCCCGACCTGAGTACCCGAGACTAGCGAACCGCACCGCGGCGGCGGCCATTCGTCCGCCCGCGAACCGGCGGGTGCCGGGCCGCATGAGACCCCCGTCTCACGCGACCCGGTCGTCCTCCGGCCCGGATGCCTTGACCACGCCCAGGAATCGCCGCCAGCCGCCGACGAGGGGAACCCGCAGGACTGTGCGCGGTTCCACTCCCCGAACCGCCACCGAGTCCGCCGCGATGCTCACCTCGACACAACTGCCGTTGGAGCAGTGACTGCTCCGCCTGAACCGTTCCACTCCGCCACCCCTCTCCGGAGCCACATCGCGGAGGAATCCCCGTGTCCGGCAGTCAGCGATGTGACAGGACTTTCACCTTCAGGTTAGCGGTCGATAACAGGTGATCACCAGGGACGAAAAGCGGACAGCGGGCTCAGCCCGCCGGACAGCCCACCGCGTCCCCCTTGATCGCGGCGTTGAACCGGGTCCACGCCCGCGCGGGGAGCACGTGGGCGGGGGCGGCGGGGTTCTTCGAGTCGCGCAGCGCGACCCTGCCGTCGGCGAGCATGGCGACCTGGACGCAGTTGCCATTCGAGCAGAAGCTGCTCCGCCGGAATTCGGCATCGATTGTCACGGGTTGTCCTACTGGTTGTTGGCCATGATTTTCTTTATCAGGGCGTCGGTGTCATCCTCGCTGAGGCTTTTCCCGGCGAGGGCCTGGAAGAACAAGGTGTACCGCTCGATGTCGGATTCCACCTCCAACCAGCGGTCACCTCCCGGCAGTTCGATGTGGACGGCGTTGCGGTCGTAGTCGCTGTCGAAGGTGAAGATGACGAACGAGCACTGGGCGCCCATGTCGGGCTGGGCGGAGAAGGGGAAGACCCGCAGCCGCCTGCCGGTGGTCTCGTTCACCGCCAACAGGGATTCGAGCTGGTCGCGCATGACGCCCGCGTCGCCGACCCGGCGGTGCAGGGTCGCCTCGTCCAGGATGATGTCCAGCCGCGGCAGGTCGGTGCGGGCGCCGAACTCCTGCTGCCGCTTCATGCGCAGGCCCACGCGGTCCTCGACGATGCTCTCCCGCTCGTGCGGGGCGATCGACCGCAGCAGTGCGCGGGCGTACCGCTCGGTCTGCAGGAGCCCGTAGATGTAGGAGATGCTGAAGTCGCGTTGCAGCGAGGCCTCGGACTCCAGTGAGATGTACTGGTCGAGGTTGCTCGTCAGCGCGTCGTTGAGGTCCTGCCACCAGGCCTGGCGGCGGCCGTCCCCGGCCAGGCGCAGCAGGCGGTCCTGGGCCCGCTGGTCGGTGAGGCCGTAGAGGCCGAGCAGGTCGCGGATGTCGCGCGTCTTGGGGATGCCCTGGCCGGTCTCCAGGCGCGAGACCTTGCTGGTGCTGCACTCGAGGTGGGCGGCGGCGTGCTCGAGGTGCAGGCCCGCGGCCTCGCGGAGCCTGCGGAGTTCGGCGCCCAGGCGGCGTCGGGGGATGAGCGGGCCCTGGCTGGGCATGTCCCCTCCTACTCGGCGGCGTGACCCCGGACGGTGTCGATCTTGCTGCCTCGGCTGTCGTGGCGGCTCTCCGGACGGCTCAACGCGTCGCGAAGTGGCCGACCCGGGCGGAGTCGCCGCGCAGCGTGGTGCAATTGCATGGCGAGAGCCCGTCGAGGTTAACACCGGCGTCCCGGGTCGGCGCCAGTGGGAGCGCGGCGCGCGCCGCGCCGCCCAACTTGTTGCCGGGCTTGAAATCCAGTGTTCACCAGGGAGCTTTTCGGCGGGATCACACCTTCGGATGGTTCGTGCGATCGTTGGGCCATTCGGCTGACACCCGGGGTCCTGATGCTGCTCCGAACGGGTGGTGCCACCTTGTGCAATTGCATGAGGAACTTGTTTTAGGCACTTCTGTCACGCAATCTGAGTACCGGTGGCGTACGCCACACGGGAGGCGGCCTCGGGAGCCGCCCCCGGCCAGGGAATGAGGTGCTCGATGAGGGAGAACCAGCAGGTCACAGCTCTTCTGACAGCAACGGTGCTGTTCGGCGCACTCGTCGTGGGGTGCGCCCGGGAGGCGGCGGGGGACGACGACGTCCTCGTGCTCGCCATGACGGCGGGGGCCAACGAGCCCGCGCCCGCGCTGACCGCGCGGGCGCGGCAGGAGATCACCGCCGCGCTGCGGGGCGACCACGCGAGCCTGCGGGTCGTGGTGGCCGGGGACCAGCGGCCCAGGGTGGTCGAGGAAGGGCAGTTGCGGCTGCGGCGCGGGGCGCAGGTCGAGCACGACGGCGCGCGGCGCGCGGCGCTCACCCGGCAGGAGGTGGAGCGGGTGGGCGCGCTCCTGGCCGGGACCGGGAGCGGCGCCGCCCGGTCGGACCCGCTCGCCCTACTCGACCACATCGGGCGCACCCCGGGCCGGGTCACCGGGGTGCTGCTCAGCTCCGGCCTGCAGACCACCGGGCCGCTGGCCACCGCGGTCCTCGGCTGGGACCGGGTCGGGGCGGGGGCGACCGTGGAACGCGCCCGGTCGCTCGGGCTCGTCCCGGACCTGACCGGGAAGCGGGTCGTGTTCAGCGGGATCGGGGACACCGAGGCACCGCAGCGGCCGCTGCCGCCGCAACTGCGCAACCGGCTGGTGGACTTCTGGACGGGGCTCTGCCGCGCGGGCGGCGCGGCGGAGTGCGCGGTGGACCCCGACCCGGTGACCGGCGGGCGGCCGGTCTCGACCACACCGGTGCCCACGGTCCCGGTCCCCGAACCACCGGTCATCTCGGAGCCGGTCCCGCAGGCCGCGCCGATCGCGCTGCCCAGCGACGTGCTGTTCGGACCCGACTCCGCCGTGCTGCTGGAATCGGCCGGGCCGGTGCTGCGGCAGCTCGCCGGGAACCTCCCGCCGGGGGCGGGCATCACCCTGACCGGGCACACCGCCTCCGTCGGACCCGCCGACACCGCCCGGCGGCTGAGCCTGGCCAGGGCCACCGCGGTCCGCGACGCCCTGGTGGCGCTGGGGGTGCCGGGGTCGGCGGTGACCGTCCTCGGGGTGGGGTTCGACGAACCCCTTGCCGTCGACGTGGGACCCGACGGCGCCCTGGACCCCGTGGCGGCGCAGCGCAACCGCGCCGTCGTGGTCGAGGTGACCGCGGGGGGTGGGCGGTCGTGAGGCGGCACCTGAGCACCGCGGAGTGGCTGCGGCACCCGTGGCGGTCCTCGACCGCGACCTCCCTCGCCCGGCGGGGTGGCGGGGGCGGTCCGGCCGAGGCGGCGCACGGGTCGCTGGCCGAGTCGGCGGCGAACCGGGTGTTCGGTCGGCGCGGGCGCCGGGTCCTGCGGTGGAGCGGCAGGGCGCAGCGGGCGGCGCTGGCGGCGGAGCTGCGCTGCGCGGACGTCGTCGCGGCCGAGGACCGGGACCGGGTCGTCGGGGGGAAGCGGGCCACGGCCTGGTCGGGGTGGTCGACCACCGCCCGGGCGGCGCGCGGCGAGCTGGCCGCGGCCAGGGCCGCGATCCGCGCCGACCGGGAGCGGGGCGTGGCCGTCCACGACCACGCCCGCGGCCGGGCGGCGACGGTGCTGGCACACCTGCTGCTGCTGGTCGACGCGGTGGCGCTGCTGGTGGTGTTCGGCCTGCTGCTCAACCTCGACTGGACCGACCCCGGCGTCCCGGAGCTTGTGACGGCCTGCGCGTTCGCCCTGTTCGGGGCCGGGGTGCAGGCGAAGCTGGCGGTCGCCGTCGGGGAGCGGGTCTGGGCCTGGCGGGTGGCCAGTGCCCGCCCCGACACCGAGCACGACCCGGCGGAGGAGTTCCCGCCGCGCGGCCCGGTGCTGGTGCTGCTGTGCCTGCTGCTGGGGTCGATCAGCGCGGGAGCGGCGGCGTCGGTCTTCCTGCGGATCAGGTACGAGGGGCAGTCGGTCGACCAGGTGGGGGTGGCGTCGGTGGTGGGGCTGGTGCTCGCGGGCTGCGCGGTCGCGGCGCCGTGGGTGCTGGTGCTCCAGCACGCCTTCGACGGGTCGCCGACGACCCGGCTGGTGGCCGGGCTCACCGCCGTGGTGCACCGGGCGGACGTCGAGCGGGCCCGCGGCCTGCGCCGGGCCGACCGGGCCATCGCCGACGCGCGGTCGATCGACGCCAGGATGCGGCGCGAGCGGGCGCGGATCGACCTGCGCGTCGAACGGCACCTGCTGCGCGCGCGGCGCACCGTCCTGCTGGCCCGCTCCTGCGCGGGGAACGACCAGGTGGTGGGGAAGCAGGCACCGCCAGCGTGCCCGATGCTCGACACCGCGCTGGAGCAGTCGGCGGGAGCGCTGGTCCAGGCGCAGGCGATCCGGGAGGCGGTGGCGGGCACCGGCGGCCCCGCCGACGAGCGCTTCGGCCGGGAGGAGGCGCTGGTCCGCCGCGAGTGGTGACGCGGGCGGGGGCGCACCCTTCGTCGGTGCGACCCCCGCCCAGGGGTATCGCGCGACCGTGCGTGAGCGGGATGATGCGGTGCGAGCACGGACGGTGCGCCCCCGCGGCGCGCGGTGAGACAACGAGGAGGTTCCGCGGTGGCCGCACTCACGACGCACCTGCTGACGGTGGCGGAGGTGATCGCCGAGACGCCCGACGCCCGCTCGATCGTCTTCGACGCGCAGCTCGACTACCGGCCCGGCCAGTTCCTGACGCTGCGGGTGCCCAGCGACGAGTGCGGCTCGGTGGCCCGCTGCTACTCGCTGTCGAGTTCCCCGCACACCGGCGACCGCCCGCAGGTCACCGTCAAGCGCACCGCCGACGGCTACGCCTCCAACTGGGTCTGCGACAACGTCGCCCCCGGCGACACGATCGAGGTGCTGGCACCCTCGGGCGTGTTCGGCCCCAAGCACTACGACCACGACCTGCTGCTGTTCGCGGGCGGCTCCGGCATCACCCCGATCATGTCGATCATCAAGTCCGCGCTGGACCAGGGCCACCGCGAGGTCGCCCTGGTCTACGCCAACCGCGACCCCCGGTCGGTGATCTTCGCCGACCGGCTGGCCGAGCTGGCCGCGGCGCACCCGGGCAGGCTCACCGTGGCGCACTGGCTGGAGTCCGAGCGCGGCATCCCGGCCCTGGCCGACCTGGTCGACCTGGCCCGCCCGCACGCCGACCACGACGTCTACACCTGCGGCCCGCAGCCGTTCATGACCGCGGTGACCGAGGCGCTGACCGAGCTGGGGGTGCCGCGCGAGCGCAGGCACATGGAGCGGTTCGTGTCCCTGGCGGCCAACCCGTTCGAGCGGCTGGAGCAGGCCGCGGCCAAGGCGGCGGCGAAGGCGGCGGCCGAGGTGAAGCCGCTGGAGACCGCCGTGGTGACCGTGCAGCTCGACGGCGCCACGCACACCGTGGACTGGCCGGTGGGCGACGTCCTGCTCGACGTCCTGCTGGACGCGGGGATCGAAGCCCCCTACTCCTGCCAGGCCGCCTCCTGCGGGAGCTGCGTCTACAAGCTCGTCTCCGGCGACGTGCGGATGGACGCCGACGACCCGCTGTCGGAGGAGGAGAAGGCCGACGGCCACCGGCTCGCCTGCCAGTCGCACCCGCTGACCGAGAAGGTCGAGATCGCCTACGAGTGAGGACCGCCCCGATGCCGATCGACCCCGGGGCGGCGCTCGGTGCCCGGCTGCCCGACGTCGACCACCGCTGGTCCCCGGTCGACGTGCAGCGCTACCACCTGGCCCTGGGCGCGGGCAGCGACCCGTTCGACCCGAGGGAACTGCACTACGCCCACGAGGACGGTCTGCGCGTGCTGCCCACCTACGGCGCCCTCGTGCCGAGCCTGGGCATGTTCGACCCGCCCGCGCTGACCCTGCCCGGGGTGCGCGCCGACCTGTCCCGGGTGCTGCACGGCGGCCAGACGGTGTCGGTGCGGCTGCCGCTGCCGACCGAGGGCGAGGTGCGCGTCGAGCGGTCGCTGACGCAGCTCTGGGACAAGGGTTCCAGCGCGGTGCTGGTGGTCGACTCGGTGGCGCACGCGCAGGCCGGTCCACTGTGGACGAGCAGGTCGACGTTGGTCGTGCGCGGCCTGGGCGGCTTCGGCGGCGACCGCGGCCCGAAGGCCGAGCGGTGGACCCCACCGGGCCCGCCGGACCTCACCGTCGACTCGGTGACCCTGCCGCAGCAGGCCCTGCTCTACCGGCTGTGCGGCGACCGCAACCCCCTGCACGCCGACCCCGCCTTCGCCAGGGCCGCGGGCTTCCCGGCCCCCATCCTGCACGGCCTGTGCACCTACGGGGTGGTCTGCAAGGCCCTCATCGGCGCGGTCCTCGACGGCGACCCGGACCCGGTCACCGACTTCGGCGCCCGCTTCACCGGCGTCGTCTACCCGGGCGAAACCCTGCGCACCCGAGCCTGGCTGTCGGAGTCGTCCCTGCGCGCCCGCACCACCGTCCCCGCCCGCGACGACGCCCCCGCCCTCGACGACGTGGAACTGAGCTGGGCCTAGGGCTGTCTTCAACGCCACCCGACCACTCCCGAAACCGCCTGCCCGGCTTAGCATCGGTTCATGGGACGAAAGCGGGTGCTGCGCAAGGCCGGGCTGCTGGCGCTGACGGTCAACGCCCTGCGCCCGCTGCGGAACCCGTGGACCTCGCTGCCCACGTTCCTCGCGGGCTGGCTCACCGCCGAGCTGTCACCGCACCTGCTGGCCGCGGAGACGGCGGCCACGCTCACCGGCCTCGCCCGCCGCGGCCTGCGCGACCGGGACGACCGGGTCGCCGCCGTGCTCGGCGGGCTGTCCGTCGCCGGGCTGGCCGCGCTGGCGCTGTCCGGGCGCAAGGCGGCGGCGGCGGTGGAGGCCGGGCTGCGCGAGGCGCTGGGCGAGGACTACGCCGACGGCCTCGACCACGTGCCCACCCGGGCGGAACTGGCGGTGCCGTGGCGGCAGGTGCTGCTGCCGTTCCGGCTGGCCGACCCGACCGTGGTGCGCCGCCGCGACCTGCCCTACGCCCCCGGCGGGCGGCGCTTCGAGCTGGACGTCTACCACCACCGCGACCAGGGCGCGAAGCGGCCGGTGCTGGTCCAGGTGCACGGCGGCGCGTGGCTGACCGGTCGCAAGGACCAGCAGGGCATCCCGCTGATGCTGCACCTGGCCGCCAACGGCTGGCTGTGCGTCTCGGCGAACTACCCGCTGTCCCCGAAGACCCGGGTCGACCAGCAGCTCGTCGCGCTCAAGCGGGCGGTGGCCTGGGTGCGCGAGCACGCGGCCGAGTACGGCGGCGACCCGGGGTTCATCGCCGTCACCGGCGGGTCGGCGGGCGGGCACCTGGCGACCATGCTGGCGCTGACCGGCAACGACCCGCGGTGGCAGCCCGGGTTCGAGGACGCCGACACCTCGGTGCAGGCCTGCGCGCCGCACTACGGCGTCTACGACCTCGCCGCCGAGACCGAGACCCGCGCCGCCACCGTGCGGCTGTCGCTGCTGCTGAGCCGCTACGTCGTCGGCAAGGACCCGCGCCGGTACCCGGAGCTGTACCGGAGCCTGTCGCCGCTGGCGCAGGTGCGCGCCGACGCGCCGCCGTTCTTCGTGGTGCACGGCGCCGCGGACACGCTGGTCCCGGTGCCGGAGGCGCGCGAGTTCGTGCGCCGCCTGCGGGCGGTGTCGGCGAACCCGGTCGCGTACGCGGAGATCAGCGGCGCGCAGCACGCGTTCGACGTCTTCCCCTCGATCCGCAGCGCGCACGTGCTGCGCGGGGTGGCCCGGTTCCTGGAGTGGACCTACCGAAACACGGCCTAGACCGGTGCGGTGACCACAGGCATGCTGTGCGGCGTGACCGAGAACCCCCCCGTCCCCGCCTTCGACCTCATCGGCAGCCGCTACGACGAGTCCTTCGTGGAGCGCGACGTCCAGATCGCCGAGGCGCAGTGGCTGATCGACCAGCTCCCCGCCGGGTCGCGGGTGCTGGACCTGGGCTGCGGCAGCGGCCTGCCCACCGTCAAGCAGTTCGTCGACGCGGGCCTGGAGGTCGTCGGCGTCGACGAGTCGTCGGTGATGCTCGACCTGGCCCGCGCGCACGCCCCGGGGGCCACGTTCGTCCACGGCGACCTGCGCGACCTGGCCGACCTGGGCGAATTCGACGCGGTGGCCACCTTCTTCGCCCTGCTGATGCTGCCCAAGGCCGACATCGCCGCCACCCTGCGCGCCCTCCGCGGGCTGCTGCGCGGCCCGAAGCTGCTGGTGATCAGCATGGTGCAGGGCGACTTCGACGCGTTCCCGGTGAACTTCCTCGGTTCGCCGACCACGGTCACCGCCTACCCGCCGGACCAGCTCCGCCGGGTCGTGGCGGACGCCGGTTTCGACGTGCTCGACCTGCGCGAGTTCGAGGCCGAGGCCGAGCCCGGCCGCATCGAGGTCCAGCTCTACCTGCGCGCCACCGCGAAGTGACCCCGGCGGCGGCCCGGTTCCGCGGGACCGGGCCGCCGCCGTGTCCTGTTCGTGTCCTGCCTGGAGCCCGTCCGGTCGGGAAGCGGAAGGGGCCCGGCGTCGACCGCCGGGCCCCTTCCGCAACCGGGAGCAGTCCTACAGCCACTCACCGGCGGTCAGGCTGCCGCGCAGGCGGTTGAGCGCGCGGTGCTGGGCGACGCGGACGGCGGTGGCGGTGAGGCCGATGGCGGTGGCGGTCTCCTGGGCGGAGAGGCCGACGACCAGGCGCAGGACCAGGATCTCGCGCTGGCGGGGGGCGAGGGTGTCGAGCAGGCCCACCAGGCGTTCGCGCATCTCCCCGCGCAGCATGGTCTGCTCGGGTCCCAGGCCGTGGTCGATGGTGTCGGGGACGTCGGCGACGGGGTCGGAGCGGTCGCGGCCGGAGCGGCGGTAGTAGTCGGCGACCTTGTGCGAGGCGATGCCGTAGACGAACGGCAGGAAGGACTCGCGGTCGTCGGAGTAGCGGGGCAGGGCGCCGAGGACGGCGAGCAGGATCTCCTGGGCGACGTCGTCGGCGGAGGAGAAGGCGCTGCCGGTGCGGCCGATGCGGGCGCGGCAGTAGCGGATGATCGCCGGGTTGATCCAGGTGAACAGCGTGCCCTGGGCTTCCCTGTCCCCGGCGAGCGAGGCGGCCACCAGCTCGTGGAACGCGGTGCTCTTGAGCCGGGTGAAGACGGCGTCCGTCGAGGCCGAGCGGCCGGGACGGGCGGTTGTGTCCGGAACGGACGGGGTAGCTGAACTCACTTGAGCCCCCAGAGATAGCGGCACGCCGAAAGAGGAGAGGACACGCCGTCGGAATCCGCGACGGCGCTGCTGTCCCGGCTCACCGCTCCACCCGTCCGCGTGACAGTCGGATTCGATGGTGGCCCTGACGGAGAGTGATGGTAGCCGGGATTTTGGCTCCGCACCAGAGGCGCGACTGCTGCATACGAGGGATGGTTCTGGATTCAACCTTAGGATGGTTAGGGTCCAAGGTCCCTATGCGGACACGGCCGTACGCAGTTCGGGCCCAGCCCCCACCGGCCGCCCCGCCCGGCCCCTCACCTGCGCATCTCTCGAATCCCGACAACCGACGTACCCTTGAGGTGCGCGACGGGGACCACAGCCTGCCCCGTTCCGGGGCAAACGGTGGACAACAGTGCGGCCGTGCTTCCGGCAGCGTGAGCGGCGCTACGCCGAACGAGTGATGCCTTGCTCGAATGGAGTAATGGCACCTGGCGCGGCGTCGTCGAACCCGGCCCACCCGAACGGGGATGCATTTCGCCATGGACATGAGCCAGCCGATCGTCGTGGTCCTGCACGGCGCCGACCGCCCACCCGCGATGGGACCGGTCGAGGCGCTGTCGCGGGTCCGCTACACGAACGCGGGCGGGCTGTGGTCGGCCCTCAACGGGGCGCACGCACTGTTCGTGTGGGACTCACGCACCCCGGTCCTGGCCCGGGTGTGGGACGCCGCGGACTCGCTGCGGTGGGTGCACGCGGCCAGCGCGGGTGTGGACAACCTGCTCTTCCCGGGGCTGCGCGACAGCGACGTGCTGCTGACCAACTCCCGCGGCGTGTTCGACGAGCCGATGGCCGAGTACGTGCTCGGCCTGGTGCTCGCCTTCGCCAAGGACCTGCCCACGACCATCCGCCTGCAGCAGCGCAGGCACTGGAGCCACCGGGAGACCGAGCGGCTGGCGGGCTCGCGGGCGCTGGTGGTCGGCACCGGACCGATCGGCCGCGCCATCGGCCGCAAGCTCGGCGCCGCGGGGGTCATCGTCTCCGGGGTGGGCCGGGTGGCCAGGGCCGCCGACCCCGACCTGGGGGACGTGGTGCCGATGGCGGGGCTGCGCTCCGCGCTGCCGCACCACGACTGGGTGGTCCTCGCCGCCCCGCTCACCCCCGAGACGACCGGACTGATCGACGCGGCCGCCCTGCGCGCCATGCGCGGCACCGCCCGGCTGGTCAACGTCGGCCGCGGCGGGCTGGTGGTGCAGCCGGACCTGATCGACGCGCTGGACTCGCGGGAGATCGCGGGCGCGGCCTTCGACGTGTTCCGCGACGACCCGCTGCCGCCGTCCTCGCCGCTGTGGGACATGCCGAACGTGCTGATCTCCCCGCACATGTCCGGTGACGTGGTCGGCTGGCGGGAGGAACTGGTGCGCCGCTTCCAGGACAACCTGGAGCGCTTCCGCGACGGCAGGCCGCTGGTGAACCTGGTGGACAAGCGCCGCGGGTACGTGCGCGGCGGTTCGTGACGTCGATTTGCCGCGCCCCCGGAGTCGGCGGAAATCGGTCTTGGCCTGCACTTTTCACTCTGGTGGGGGATAGTTCGGGCACTGCGGCAAACAGGTGACGCCGGTCACAGAGGTCGAACGAACCCGGTTGCTACTCTAGAGTAGGTAAGCCAGATCGGACGGTTCGACACTGAGGTGGGAGCACCATGGCCACGAAAGAGGGAACGGGCACCGCGCAGCCCAGGCGGGACGCCATGGGCACGGTCCTCGCGGCGCTGAACAAGCTGGCGAGCACGGAGGTGCTCGACCGCTTCGGCCTGCGCAAGCCGGTGGAGCGCGGGCTCTACGAGGCGACCAGGAGCGGCTTCACCGCGGTCGGCGCGGCCAGCCGCACGTTCGCCTCGGCCACCAAGCAGAGCAAGCCCAAGCGCCTGCCCTCGGCCCCGGAGCGCGGTCTGTTCGACCTGACGCCCGACGAGGAGCAGGGCATGATCCGCGAGACGGTGGTGGAGTTCGCCGCCGAGCAGATCCGCCCCATCGCCGCCGACGCCGACGCCAAGTGCGAGGCGCCGCAGGGCCTGCTCTCGCAGATCCAGGAACTCGGCGTCACCCTGGTGGGCGTGCCCGAGGAGCTCGGCGGCCTGGGCACCGAGCGCTCCGCGGTCACCAACGTCCTGGTCGCCGAGGCCCTCGCGCACGGCGACATGGGCCTCGCGGTCGCCTGCCTGGCGCCCTCGGCGGTCAGCACCGCCCTGGTCCAGTGGGGCGACGAGACCCAGCAGTCCACCTACCTGCCCGCCTTCGTCGGCGACAACGTCCCGGCCGCGGCCCTGACCATCCAGGAGCCCACGCCGCTGTTCGACCCGTTCAAGCTCAAGACCAAGGCCTACCGCACCGCGGGCGGCTTCGTCATCGAGGGCGTCAAGTCCCTGGTGCCGCGGGCCAACCAGGCTGAGCTGTTCATCGTCGCCGCCGACCTCGACGGCCGCGGCCCGGCGCTGTTCCTGGTCGAGTCCGGCTCCGCGGGCGTCACGGTCGAGTCCGAGCCCGCCATGGGCCTGCGCGCCGCGGGCATGGGCCGCCTGCGCCTGGACAAGGTCGCGCTGCCCGCCACCGCCCTGCTCGGCGGCGGCAAGGCCGACGTGTTCGCCGAGTGCGTGCGGCTCTCCCGCATCGGCTGGTGCGCCCTCGCCCTGGGCACCGGCCAGGCCGTGCTCGACTACGTCATCCCCTACGTCAACGACCGGGTGGCGTTCGGCGAGCCCATCTCGCACCGGCAGAGCGTGGCGTTCATGGTCGCCAACATCGGCATCGAGCTCGAGGGCATGCGCCTGCTCACCTACAAGGCCGCCTCGCGCGCCGAGCAGGGCAAGCCCTACGCCCGCGAGGCCGCGCTGGCCCGCAAGCTGTGCGCCGACAAGGGCATGCTGATCGGCAACGACGGCGTGCAGCTCCTCGGCGGCCACGGTTTCGTCAAGGAGCACCCCGTGGAGCGGTGGTACCGCGACCTGCGGGCCATCGGTCTGGTCGAAGGCATCGTCCTCGTCTGAGGGCCCACACGAGGCGTAAGGAACACAGGGAAATGACGATCAACCTCGAGATCCCCAAGAAGTTCGAGCAGCTCGTGGAGCAGGCCCACGCCGCCGCCGCCGAGTTCTTCCGGCCCAACTCCCGCAAGTACGACCAGGCCGAGCACACCTACCCCAAGGAGCTCGACATGCTGGCCGCCCTGCTGGACGGCCTCTCGGCCTCCGGCAACGGCACCGGCGCGGGCGGCGTCCGCCGCGGCGACGGCAAGAAGGACAAGGAGCAGGGCAACCGCAACGGCTCCAACCTCCAGCTCCTCCTGGGCACCATGGAGATGTGCTGGGGCGACGTGGGCCTGCTGCTGTCGATGCCGCGCCAGGGCCTGGGCAACGCCGCCATCGCCTCGGTCGCCAACGACGAGCAGTTGGAGCGCTACAAGGGCAAGTGGGCCGCCATGGCCATCACCGAGCCCGACACCGGCTCCGACTCCGGCGCCATCCGCGCCACGGCGGTCAAGGACGGCGACCACTACGTCCTCAACGGCGAGAAGATCTTCGTGACCTCCGGCGAGCGCGCCGACTGCGTGGTCGTCTGGGCCACCCTCGACCGCAACCTGGGCAAGGCCGCGATCAAGTCCTTCGTGGTCGACCGCGGCACCCCCGGCTTCGAACTGGTGCGCCTGGAGCACAAGCTGGGCATCCGGGCGTCGGACACCGCCCACTTCCGCCTGGACAACGTCCGCGTCCACAAGGACAACCTGCTGGGCAGCCCCGAGGTCAACACCGAACAGGGCTTCGCGGGCGTCATGCAGACCTTCGACAACACCCGCCCCCTGGTGGCCGCCATGGCCATCGGCGTGGCCCGGGCGTCGCTCGAGGAAACCCGCCGCATCCTGGAGGAGTCGGGCGTCGTCATCGACTACGACCGCCCCGCCCAGACCCAGTCCGCCGCCGCCGCCACCTTCCTCCAGCTCGAAGCCGACTGGGAGGCCGCGTACCTGCTGGCCCTGGAAGCGGCGTGGATGGCCGACAACCGCAAGCCCAACTCGCTGCAGGCCTCCATGGCCAAGGCCAAGGCCGGGCGCACCGGCTCGGACGTCACCCTGCGCTGCGTGGAGCTGACGGGATCGCTGGGCTACAGCGAGAACTCGCTCCTGGAGAAGTGGGCCCGCGACTCGAAGATCCTGGACATCTTCGAGGGCACCCAGCAGATCCAGCAGCTCATCGTGGCCCGCCGCCTGCTCGGGAAGTCGTCGTCTGAGCTGAAGTGATGCGGTGACAACAGTTCTGACACGGCAGCGCCCGAGTCCCCTGTGGACTCGGGCGCTGCTCTGCGTGGTGGCTGCCACGGGTGGTTCCGTGATCAGGCCGTCGTCGGGCCGTCTGAGCGAAGGCCAGGCCGCGGTTGGAAGACCGTGTCGGCGGTCCGCCGAGCCCGCTCCCCGCTGGACGGCACGAGGTGGGCGCAGGTCTCCGCCTGGAATGGCCCAATGCGCCTTCGGTAATCTGTCGATCGAAAGATCGAACCCCATCTCGGATTGCCAAGTGAGGCCTGGTGGACCTTGTTGAGTTCCGTGAACTGTTCGCGGAAAGCATGAGGGTGTGGATCGACTGGGATCGACTCGCACTCAGCGATGCGACTGTCGGCCTTCAGGTCATCTCGCAGCGCGAGCAGCACGGGGATTTGCTGACAGTGTGGTACATGACGGCTGACCGGACTCCGGGAGATTGGCGAGACGGGCAAGCTGTACCGATGACGGTTGCCGAGGCTGCATCCACACCGACTGCCTGGCCTCCGGAACGGCGAGAGCGATTGAAAACGCTGGCGCACAGCTTTGGTGGAAGTGGCGGGCAACTTGTGCTGGCGGTACCGGCTTACCGCGTCGACGACAGGCAACTTCTGCTCGATGGTTCACATCGAACTGTGGCCGCGTTCTCCTCGGGAGTTTCCGTGCGCATCCTGGTGTTGAGCATCGATGGTCCGATGGACCCGCTTGTGTTGCCTGATCTGGAGAAGTGGGCGCAACGGTTGGGTTGACGGGGCTACCATGGTGCTCATGGACGGCGAACCTGCGAAGCCTCTGGAAGAGGTGTTTGCGGAGCGGTTGAAGTTCGAGCACGACGTCATCGGTCACAGGATGGGCTGGTTGATGACGCTCAACAGTTTCCTCGTGGGCGCGATGGCTGTCCTGATTGCGAACTCGGACAAGTTTCGGGGAGGCCACAGCCTCGGTGTCTGCTTGTTGGTGATCGCCACTCTCGGAGCGCTCAGCAATGCTTCATGTCTGTTCTCCAATTTCTGGGCGACTGTGGCGCTGAGGGATGCGAGTTTGGTTCTGGTTGAAGAGTGGAACACCCTCGACGGTCAGGCCCGGGAAGTTCGGCGGGCTCGGATGCGCTTGTACGGCCGCGATCCTCGATCTTTCGCGCAGAAGAAGGCGCCCCCCAGTCAAGTGTTGCACCCTTGGCTTTTCTTGCCGATCGTGTTCTCGATCTTCTTTGCGGGATCGCCTTTTGTGTTCCCGATGCTCAGCTCTCAAGACCGCGATGTTCCGATGTACGTGACACTCGTCGTTCTTGGTTCGACGTTGGCGATCTTCGTGGCCCTGCCCGTTGTCGACGCGATCAGGAATCGCCGCTCTGTCGCTCCCGCGCCACCGGAAGGCGCGGAAGCGGAGTGATTCCAGTGTGTTCCACTTCGAGTGGGACGGGGCAGTGGATCGTCGATGTCGTGATCAGGGGGACCCGGGGGTGGGTTGCATGGCGCAGATGGGGTTGCCCGCTGGGTCGGCGAAGAAGATGAGGTGGCCGACGCCCTCGATGGTGAAGCGGTCCGTGAGGAGGGTGCCGCCCGCGCGGCGGACGGTCTCGGCGGTGGCGTTGAGGTCGAGGACGGTGAAGGTGCACTCGGCGCCCGTGGTGGGGGTGTCGGGGAGGAGGAGGCGGCGCTGTTGGAGGGCGCCGGGGACGCCGGGGTTGTGGTCGGGGCCGGTTTGGATGCGGTGGAAGCCGGGTGGGCCCCAGGGGGTGAACTTCCAGCCGAACACCGACTCGTAGAAGGCCTTGCTGCGGGGGACGTCGTCGGCGTTGAGGGCGAAGTGGGCGAGGTTCATGCGGGGATCGTGGCATTGCGGTGGGGTGGCGGGCCTTCTATTCTCCGCCGGAAGATGTTGAGATCACGACAGGGTGGTGAGCCCGCCGTCCGGGGGTACGCGGTGACGCACCCGGCCGGGCGGGCCGTTCTGCCGGTCGAGGCGGGGTGGGACCAGTTCATCTGCGCGGAGGCCGGGGCGATGACCGTGTCGACGCCCGCCGGGGTGTGGGCGGTGCCGGTGGGGCGTGGGCTGTGGGTTCCCGACGGGGCTCCGGCCACCGTGGGCAACCGGGCCGGGGTCGCGGTGCGGACCCTCTACTTCGACTCCACCCTCGGGACCCTGCCCGGTGACGTCCGGGTCGTCACGGTGACCGACTGGGCCCGGGCGTTGGTGCTGCACACCGTGCGCACCTGCCCCCTCGACCTGGCCGACCCCGTCCACGCCGCCCTGCTGACCGTGCTCACCGCCGAGCTGCGCATGCTGCCCGCGGAGCCGCTGCGCCTGTCCTGGCCCCGCGACCCGCGCGCCACCGCGGCGGCCACCGGCATCCTCGCCGACGCGACCGCCGACCTCGACGCCGTGGCCCGGCGGGTCGGGGTGGGCAGGCGGACGTTGGAGCGGCTGTTCGTCGCCGAGACCGGGTTGGGCCTGGGGGCTTGGCGGCGGCGCGCGCACGTCCTGGCCTCCCTGGACCTGTTGGCCTCCGGGGCCTCCGTCACCGCCGCGTCGGTCGCCGCCGGGTACACGACCCCGTCCGCCTTCGTCGTGGCGTTCAAGGCCGAGCTGGGGCGGACCCCACGGCAATTCCTTCCGCGGTGAGCGCTTCCAGCACCGTCGGGGGGCCGATGCGCTGGTACCACTCGAAGCGGTAGGCGTCGGGGAAGGTCGCGTGGGCGACCGCCTCGCCGGTGACCTGGCTGGCGTGGGTGACGATGGCGGCCAGTTTCGCCGACAGCTCCGCGTAGGTCGCCCGCAGCGTCACCGTGATCTCCGAGGGGAACAGGCCGAACGGGACGTCCGTGGAGCGGGCTGCGGCGTGGACCAGGTGGGCGTTGTCGCCGAGGCGGGTGAGGTGGGTTCTGTCCACTGTGGCCTCGTACGACGTCACCCCGGCCAGGCGGGCGGCTTGGCGGCCGATGCGGTGGACGGCGACGTGGTCGGGGTGGCGGTAGATCCCGCGCCAGTCGTAGTGCAGGATCATCTCCGCCTGTTCGGCTTCGATGATCTCGGCGACCCGGCGGGACAGGGTGCCTACCGGTTGGCGCATGAGGGCCATCGGGTGGTGGTTCTGCGGCCAGCCGGGCAGCCCCGAGTCGCGGAAGCCCAGGAGGACCAGGCGGTCGACGCCGAGGATGTCGCCCGCCCGTTCCAGTTCCAGGAGGCGGCGGCCCGCCAGCGTCTCGTGCGGGCGCAGGGGGATGAGGGCTTCTCCCAGGTCGCCGTCGGTGGCGCAGACGAGGACGACCCTGGCGCCCGCGTCGGCGAGGCGGCGCATGGTGATGCCGGTGAAGATGGCCTCGTCGTCGGGGTGGGCGTGCAGGACCACTGCGGTGTGGCCGCGCAGGTCTGGGGTGGTCGACGGGGTTGTCACGGGCTTCTCCTCACCAGCGCACGGGCAGTCGGTCGGGGCCGCGCAGGAGCCTGCCCCGCTTCCACGGCACGTCCCCGGGGTCCACGGCCAGGGCCAGGGCGGGGAAGCGGTCGAGCAGGGCGCCGAGGGCGACGGTCAGTTCCATCCGCGCCAGTTGCGCCCCCAGGCAGTAGTGCGGGCCGTGCCCGAACGCCAGGTGCGGGTTGGGCGTGCGGCGCGGGTCGGGGGTGTCCGGGTCGGGGAAGGCGCGGGGGTCGCGGTTGGCGTTGACCCCGGCGGCGAAGACGTGTTCGCCCGCGCGGACGACGCCGCCGCTCAGCTCGACGTCGACGCGGGCGACCCGGGCGTTGCCGATGCCGTTGCCCAGGGGGACGAACCGCAGCAGCTCCTCGACCGCCCCCGGCAGCAGGCCCCGGTCCGCGCGCAGCGCCGCGAGCAGGGGCGGGGTGGTGAGCAGCACGTAGGCGAAGTTCGAAAGCTGGTTCGCGGCGGTCTCGTGCCCGGCGATCAGCAGCGTCACGCCGAACGACACCAGTTCCGGCTCCGTGAGCCGGGAGCCGCGGTCGCGGGCCGCGACGAGGTGGCCGAGCAGGTCGTCGCGGGGGTGCGCGCGGCGCTCTGCGACCAGGCGGGCCAGGTAGGCGCGCAGGGCGGCCTCGCTGTGCGCGGCCTCGGCGGGGTCGACCGCGGTGGTGGACATCATCGCGTCGGACCAGCGGCGGAATTCGGCGTGGTCGCGGTAGGGGACGCCGAGGAGGTCGCAGATGACGGTGATGGTCAGCGGCAGGCTCAGCCCGGCCACCAGGTCCGCCCCCGGCCCGATTTCCTCCACCCGGTCCAGCAGCGCGGCCACGACCTGCTCGACCCGCGGTCGCAGCCGCTCGACCCGGCGGGGGGTGAACGCCTTCGACACCAGGGCGCGCAGCCGCGTGTGCCCGGGCGGGTCCATGCCCAGGATCGAGTCGGCCCGGCGCGGCAGCGCCGTGGTGCGCGGAACGCCCCCGCCCACCGGCGACCGGGTGAACCTGGGGTCGGAGTTGACCAGCTTGACGTCGGCGTACCGGGTGACCAGCCACCCCTCGCCGCCGTGCGGCAGCCGCACCCGGGCCAGTGGTTCGGACTCCCGCAGCTCGGCGAACACCGGGTGCACCTCCAGTCCGGTCACCTCGCCGAAGGGGTACACGTGCACCCGCTGGGTTTCCGCCATCTCAGGCGCACCTCGTTCCCGGAACGCTCACCCCGAACAAGCTTCCTGCGCAGTTCTGCCTTCCCCACGAAGGTAGGCAGCCGCCGCCGGACCCTCTGCGCAGTACTGAGCAGACCCCCGCCGCCGGCGGGGTGAGGGTGGCGAGCAGCACAGCAGACCACCGAAGGGGACCGTGGCCATGACCGACATCATCGAGCGCCCCGTGCTCGCGGAGACCGACGAGACCGGGGTGCCCACGCAGGCCCCGACGGCGTTCAACACCTCGAACAGCGGGTTCGTCATCCACCGCTCCGGCCAGATCCGGCACGAGTTCCGCCGCGAGGGCCGGGAGTTCGCCCTGGAGCTGGCGGGCTTCCTGAACAAGCCGCTGGCGGGCAAGGCGACCATCGTCGTGTTCGAGGAGCTGTTCGGGCAGCAGGACCGGGTGCACTGGGTGCAGCACTTCAAGAACCCCAACGACTACCACGTCATCCTGGACCTGGTCGACCACGACAAGACCTTCAAGGACATCACCGAGCGCGACCGCCTCGCCGAGGGCGGCGGCGGCAACTGGGAGCGGATGTTCACCGAGGGCACCTTCTCCGAGCGCGTCATCGTCCCCCAGCACGGCGTCGGGGACCACGACGACGACGATGACGACCCGACGTACTTCGCCGACCCGGCCTCGCACCAGACCACCGTCCCCGAGGGCGAGCTGCTGCACACCGGCAACGCGGGCATCACGATCATGCGGACCGCGCACTGCAAGTACGAGTTCCGCGACGAGGCCCGCCAGTTCGCCTACGAGTGGGCCAACCACATCAACAACACCCTGCGCGGCTCGGTGTCGGCGTTCCTGTTCGAGGAGACCTTCGGCCGCCAGGACCGCATCCACTGGACCCTGCACTTCAAGACGCTCAACGACTACCTCAAGCTGGTGGAGCTGGGCAAGGACGAGACCTACAAGCAGATCCTCGGCGCCCGCCGGGTCGCGCTGGCCAAGGGCGGCGGCTCCTGGGAGAAGACCTTCGTCGACGGCACCATCCAGGACCTGGTGCTCTCCCCGCTGCGGTCCGGCACCACCGCCTCCGGCTTCTGACGCCATGACCACGGCGGAGTTCAGCACGCTGCGCCTGGAGCGGGCCCCCGGCCTGCTGCGGGTCGGCCTCACCCGCGGCGCCATCGGCGGCACCGTGCTCACCGAGCTGCACGCCGCCCTGGACCTGGCCGAGGCCGACCCGGACTGCCGCGTCGTCGCCCTGCACGGGGCCGACGGGGTGTTCTGCACCGGGATGGACTTCGCCGACGCCTCCGAGCACCTGGGCGACGGGGGTGAGCTGGCCAGGGTGGGCGGGGAGGAATTCCTCGGCCTGCTGCGCCGGTTCACCCTCGCCCCCAGGGTGGT
Organism: Actinokineospora spheciospongiae; assembly: GCF_003182415.1. Taxonomy (NCBI): domain Bacteria; kingdom Bacillati; phylum Actinomycetota; class Actinomycetes; order Pseudonocardiales; family Pseudonocardiaceae; genus Actinokineospora; species Actinokineospora spheciospongiae. The sequence continues at coordinate 697,267 of NZ_QHCP01000003.1, forward strand.
GGTGTCCCTGGTGGACGGCTGGACCTCCGGTGGCGGGGTCGGCCTGGTCGCCGCCAGCGACTTCGTCTTCGCCACCGCGCGCAGCCAGTTCGGCCTCCCGGAGGCGCTGTGGGGGCTGCTGCCGTGCTGCGTGCTGCCGTTCCTGATCCGCCGGGTGGGCTTCCAGAAGGCCTACACCATGTCGCTGTCCACCCAGTCGGTCCCCGCCGAGGCCGCCGAGCGCTGGCACCTGGTGGACGAGCTGACCGAGCGGCCGGACACGGCCCTGCGCACCCTGCTGGCCCGGCTGCGCCGCATGGACGCGGCGACCGTGGCCGACCTCAAGCGGTACTGCCGCGCCCAGTGGTCCGGTTCGGCCGCGGGCGAGGAGCTGGCGCTGCGCGAGTTCGCGCGCCTGATGGCCGACGAGACCGTGGCCAGGCGCATCTCCGACTTCACCACGCACCGGAAGTTCCCCTGGGAGGCGTAGCACCATGGTCGCGTTGGTCTTCCCCGGTCAGGGCTCGCAGCGCAAGGGCATGGGCGCCGGGCTGTTCGACCGCTACCCGGAGCTGACCCGCCAGGCCGAGGACGTCCTCGGCTGGTCGCTGCGGGAGCTGTGCGCCGACGACCCGGACGGGCGGCTGCGGCGCACCGAGTTCGCCCAGCCCGCGCTGTTCGTGGTCAACGCGCTGACGCACCTGTCGCGCGCCCGCGAGCTGCCCGCGCCGAAGTTCCTGGCCGGGCACAGCCTCGGCGAGTACGACGCGCTGTTCGCCGCGGGCTGCTTCGACTTCTCCACCGGCGTGGAGCTGGTGCGCCGCCGCGGCGAGCTGATGGGCCGGGCGGGTGGCGGCGGCATGACCGCGGTCATCGGCGTGGACCTCGACCGGGTGGTCGAGCTGCTCGCGGGCGGCGCGGACACCGGCGTGGACATCGCCAACCACAACTCCCGCACCCAGGTGGTGCTGTCCGGCCCGCCGGAGGGCATCCGGGCGGCGACGATCCTGATCGAGCGGGACAAGGCCGCGCGCTGCGTGCCGCTCAAGGTCAGCGCCGCGTTCCACTCCCGGTACATGGCCGCCGCGGCCGAGGAGTTCGCCGCCGTGCTGGCCGGGGTCACCTTCACCGACCCGATGGTGCCGGTCATCTCCAACGTCACCGCCCAGCCGTACCGGCCGGGTGAGGTCGCGACCCTGCTGGCCGAGCAGATCCGCAGGCCGGTGCGCTGGGCGGAGTCCATGCGCCACCTGATCGACCACGGTGTCGAGGAGGTCGAGGAGCTGGGTCCGGGGCGGGTGCTGGCCGGGTTGTGGAAGGCGGCGGTCACCGACCCGGTGCCCGCCCCGACCGCGGCGCCGCTGATCCCCGCTCCCCGGCCCGCCACTCCCGCCATGGCCGCCTCCACAGTCGCCGTTCCCGCGATGGCCGCTCCCACGGCGGCCATTCCCACGACCGCCGTGCCCACGCGACCGGTCGGGTTGCGCGCGGAGGACCTGGGGTCGGCGGAGTTCCGCCGGGACTGGGGTGTCCGGTACGCCTACCTGGCCGGGGCCATGTTCCGCGGCATCGCCTCCACCGAGCTGGTGATCCGGCTGGGCCGGGCCGGGCTGCTGGGCTTCTTCGGCGCGGGCGGGCTGAAGCCGGACCGGGTCGAGGCGGCCCTGGTGGAGATCAAGTCCGCTCTGGGCCCGGACGGCCGCTACGGCATGAACCTGCTGCACTCCCTGGACGACCCGGCGTTCGAGGACGCCGTGGTCGAGCTGTACCTGCGCCACGGCGTCCGCGCGGTCGAGACCGCGGGCTTCACCCAGGTCACCCCCGCCGTGGTCCGCTTCCGCTACCACGGTGCGCGGATCGACGCGGCAGGCGTCTGCCACGCCCCGCACCGGGTGCTGGCGAAGGTGTCGCGCCCGGAGGTGGCCGCCGCGTTCATGCGCCCGGCAGCCCCCGCCGTGGTGGCGAAGCTGCGCGACGCGGGCCTGCTGACCGACGAGGAGGCCAGGGTCGCCCTGGTGCTGCCGGTCAGCGAGGACATCTGCGTCGAGGCCGATTCCGGCGGGCACACCGACGGCGGCGCGGCCCTGACGCTGATGCCGTCCATGCTGCGCCTGCGCGACGAGGTCATGGCCGAGGAGGGCTACGCCAAGCGCTTGCGCGTCGGCGCGGCCGGTGGCGTGGGCGCCCCGGAGGCGGTGGCCGCGATGTTGGTGCTGGGCGCGGACTTCGTGCTCACCGGGTCGGTCAACCAGTGCACCCCGGAGAGCGGGACCTCCGACGCGGTCAAGGACATCCTGGCGTCGCTGGACGTGCAGGACACCGCGTACGCCCCCGCCGGGGACATGTTCGAGATCGGCGCCCGGGTGCAGGTGGTCCGCAAGGGCACCCTGTTCGCCGCCCGCGGCAACAAGCTCCACCAGCTCTACCGCCGCTACGACTCCTGGGAGGAGATCGACGAGCGGACGCGCAAGAGCATCGAGGACACCTACTTCAAGCGCCCCTACGCCGAGGTGTGGGCGGAGACCGCGGCCTACCACCAGGGGCGCGGCAAGGACCTGAGCAGGCTGAGCGGCAAGCAGAAGCTCGCCCTGGCCTTCCAGTGGTACTTCGCCCGCTCGGTCCGCTGGGGCCTCGACGGCGTGCCCGACCAGCGGGTGAACTACCAGATCCAGTGCGGCCCGGCGATCGGCGCGTTCAACCGCTTCGCCGCGGGCACCGACCTCCAGGACTGGCGGGCCCGCCACGTCGAGGTCATCGCGGAACGACTGATGAGCGGCGCCGCCGAGGTGCTCGCCGGGATGTGTGGAGGACGACCGTGACCGAGACCGCCGTGGGCGCGCAGGCCCAGACCACGCTGGCACCGGAGGACCTGCTCAACTCGGTCAACTCCGGGGTGGTGGTCGAGCGCACCGCCCAACTGCGCGCGCAGTTCCGCTCGGTGGGCAAGAAGACCGCGCTGGAGCTGGCGGAGCAGATCAACCACAAGCACCAGGGCGCCGCCACGGTCTTCGTCTACGAGGAGGCGTTCGGCCGCCGCGACCGCCTGCACTGGCTGCTGCACCTGCGCTCGCTGCACGACTACGCGGCGGTGTCGGACCTGTTCGAGGACGGCCTGGAGGGCACCGGCGAGGGCGCGGGCACCGACCCCATGTACGTCGACGGCTCGGTCACCGAGACCCTGCTGATCCCGCAGCACTGGGGCATGTACGGCACCGACGAGGCGCTGCCCGAGGGCGCCGGGATCGACACCGCCAAGCCGAACCTGGTGGTGCCGCCCGCCGCGGGCCAGACCTCGCTGCCCGCCGACTCGCTGGTCCACTCCGGCAACTCCGAGATCGTCATCCACCGCAGCGCGGTCACCAAGTACGCCTTCCGCGCCGAGGCCCGCATGTTCGCCCGCCAGATCACCGAGGACATCAACACCCACCTGCCCGGGGTCAGCACCTCCTTCCTGTTCGAGGAGGCCTTCGGCGGCGCCGACCACGTGCACTGGCTCATCCACATGAAGGACCTGGACTCCTACTACGACCTGATCGACATGCACCAGCGCATGGACCAGGCCACCCGCGACATCTACCTGAACGAGATCATCGCCCCGGCCAAGGGCGGCGGCACCTGGAACCGCATCTTCGTCGAGGGCAGCATGGGCGACGTCGCCTTCACCCCGCTGCGGCCCGACCGCTTCTGACGCGACCCGCCGAAAGGGGCCACCGGACACCGGTGGCCCCTTTCGGCGCGTCCGGGCCCTGCTCAAACGTGAGCAGGCATCCGGCAGACCCCGCATTAGCGTCGGAACCGCGGCAGCCGACCGGGGAAATGCTTGCGTGGCAAAAGCAATCCCCCGGAACGCCCCAGCAGAAGACGGCAACCCTTCGCACGCGGGAGACTGCAATGGCGCCAGCAGACGGCACGGCGGGGAGCACCACCCGGACCGGTGAGGTCCTCGCCCGGGTGCGGGACACCGTCACCGGGGTCCTCGCGGAGCTGCTGCCCGCGGGCACCACCCCCGACCTCGCGGCGTCCCTGCGGGCCTACGGGCTCGACTCGATGGCCGCGGCCCGGCTGTGGCTGGTGTTGCAGACCGAGTACGCCGTCGACATCCCGATCGACTGGGTGGGCAAGAGCCGCAGCTTCGCCGAGCTGGCCGACCGGGTCGCCGCGCACCTGGCCGAGGGGCCGACCACCGGTGTGTCGCGGGCCGCCGGGGTCCTGGTCACCGCCGACCCGGCCAACGCCGGGCAGCCGTTCCCGCTCACCCCGATGCAGCAGGCGTACCTGCTCGGCAGGCAGGCCGAGCTGACCGCCGACGCCGTGGGCTGCCACCTCTACCGCGAGTTCGAGGTCGACGACCTCGACGTGACCCGGCTCGACGGCGCCTGGCGGCGGCTCGTGCGCCACCACGACGTGCTGCGGCTGGGCATCACCGCCTCCGGGCAGCAGTACATCCGCCCCGACGCCCCCGAGTGGACACTGCGGGTGCACGAGCCGACCGGCGACGACGCCGCCCAGGAGCGGCAGGCCGCCGAGGTGCGCGCCCGCCTGTCGCACAAGCGCTACGCCGCCGGGGACACCCCGTTCACCGTCGAGGTGACCAAGCGCGCCGACGGCACCGGCCGGGTGCACCTGAGCCTGGACGCGATCACCACCGACGGGCACGGCCTGGCCCTGCTGCTGACCCAGTGGGCCGCCCTCTACACCGACCCGGACCACGTCCTGCCCGCCCCGGCGGTCAGCGTCCGCGACAGCCTGGCCGCGCTCAAGGCCCAAGAGGACAGCGCCACCCACGCCGCCGACCTGGACTACTGGGTGGAGCTGCTGCGCGACATGCCCGACGGCCCCGACCTCGGCGGCACCGGCCAGGAAGGCCCGCGCCGGGCGCTGCGCGACTCCCTCAGCGCCCGCGAGTGGGCCGCGATCCGCGAGCTGGCGGGCGCGTGGGACGTCTCGCCCACCTCCCTGGTGCTGACCCTCTTCGCCGAAGTCCTCGCCCGGTACGCCGCGCGCGCCCCGTTCTCCCTCGTGGTCACCACCAACAACCGGGTCCGGCTGCCCAGCGCGGTCGCCGACCTGGTCGGGCCGTTCACCGCCAGCGCGGTGTTCCTCGCCGACTCCACCGCCGGGGTCCGCCTCGACGACGCCTGCGCGCGCACCCACAAGCAGCTCTGGCAGGCGGTGCAGCACTCGTCGGTCTGCGGGGTCACCGTGCAGCGGGAGCTGCGGTCGCGGCGGGCGATCCGCCGCCAGGTGGCGCTGCCGGTGGTGTTCACCAGCATGTTCGACGCCCTGCCCGCCGACGCCGACAGCGGGTTCGCCGCGTCGGTGGACTACGCCGTCAGCCAGACCTCCGGGGTGGCCCTGGACCACCAGATGTGGCAGCAGCACGGCGAGCTGCACCTGCAGTGGGACGTCGCCGACGCGTTCGTCGCCCCCGGGGTGGCCGACGCCGCGTTCGCCGCGCTGGTCAACGACCTGCGCGAGCTGGCCACCCCGCCGGACCTGGAGATCCGCGGCCTCAACGAACTCCAGCAGGCCTACTTCGTCGCCCGCGCCGGGGACGCCGCCGCGGACGGCTGCCAGGTGGTCACCAGCCTGCACGTGCCGCACCTGGACCGGACCCGGCTGGAGGCCGCGGCGCTGAAGGTGGTGGCCGAGTACGACGTGCTGCGCAGCGCCGTGTCAGGCGACGGCCGCATCCGGGTGCGCCGCGACACCCCGGCGCGCAGGCGGGTGCCGGTGACCGAGGTCGCCGACCCGGCCGAGCACGCCGCGGTCGACGCGGCGACCCGCGCGGCCATGGTGTCGGCGGCGTTCCCGCTGGCCCGCTGGCACCACTTCGACCTGCGCGCCACCCGCTCCCGGGCGGGCGCCACCATCCACCTCGCGGTCGACCTGCTGCTCGCCGACGCCGTCAGCATCCACGCCATCGCCCGCGAACTGGTCCGCGTCTACCTCGACGGCGGCGACCCGCGCCCGCAGGTCCCCTACGCCGAGCAGCGGGCCGCCCGCGAGCACGCCCGGCTGGCCAAGGACTTCGTGCGCAGGCAGCAGCACTGGCGCGACCGCCTCGCCGACCTGCCCCCGGGCCCGACCGTCCTCGACCGGCCGCGCGCCGCCGCACCCCGCACCCGGCTGACCGGCGCCTTCACCGACTGGGCGGGTTTCCGCGCCCGCGCCGAGCGGCACGGCGTCAGCCCGGACGCGGTCCTGCTCGCGGCCCTGGGCAAGGCGCTGAGCAGCGCGCACCCGGAGGACTTCACCGTGTCCGTGGTCCGGTTCCCGGAGCACGCGCGGCGGTTCCGGCCCGCTGAGCTGACCGCGTTGAGCTGGGTCCGCCGCGGGCCCGAGGGCCGGTCCATCGTGGAGGCGGCGCGGGCCCATGACGCGGAGCTGGCCGCCGACGCCGAGGCCGACGCGGTCAGCGGGCTCACCGAGCTGCGCAAGATCGTGCTGCGGGAGCGCAAGAACGACAGCGGGTACGGCTTCCCGGTCGTCTACACCTCCCTGTTCGACCTGACCGACACCCCGGCGGGCGCGCGCACCGGCGAGTGGCTGACCTGCACCCCGGGTGTGTCGCTGGACTGCATCGGCGAGTTCGACGCGACCGGCGCCCGGTTCTGCTGGGACGTCGTCGAGGCCGACTTCGCCGACGCCCCCGCCCTGTTCGCCGGGTTCGCCCGCCTCGTCGCCGCCCTGGAATCCGACGACGCCGCCTGGACCGCGGGCTCCACCGACGACCCCGTGGACGCGTGGGCCGCCGAGCGGCACAAGATCCTGGTCGAGTGGAACGACACCGCCCGCGACTTCCCCTGCGACGGCCCGATCCACCTGCCCATCGAGCGGCAGGCCGCGGCCACCCCGGACGCGGTCGCGCTGCGCTGGGCGGGCGGCACGCAGACCTACGGCGAGCTGAACGCCGAGGCCAACCGCATCGCCTGGACCCTCAAGCGGCGCGGGGTCGGCCCGGAGACCGTCGTCGGCATCTCCATGGCCCGCGGCCCGCGGATGATCGCCGCCGCCCTGGGCATCCTCAAGGCCGACGGGGTGTACCTGCCGGTCGAACCCGGCCTGCCCGCCGAGCGCGCCGCGGTGATGCTGGCCGAGGCGCGCTGCTCCATCGTGCTGTCCACCTCCGACACCACCCGCTGGCCCGCCGCGTCGTCGATCGAGGTCATCGACACCGACACCGCCGCGGCCACCGGCGGGGAGGTGAACCCGGTCCCCACCGGGCACGTCGACAACCGCGCGTACATCATCTTCACCTCCGGCAGCACCGGCAAGCCCAAGGGCGTGGCGGTCACCCACCGGCCGGTGCACAACCTGCTCAACTGGTGCCACCGGATGTTCCACTTCGGACCGTCCGACGTCGGCCTGTGCGTGACCTCGCTGGGCTTCGACCTGTCGGTGTTCGACATCTTCGGCCTGCTCGGCGTCGGCGCCTCCCTCTACATCGCCGACGCCGCCCAGCAGCGCGACCCGGAGCTGCTGCTCGACGTGCTGCTCGACGAGCCGATCACCTTCTGGAACTCCGCCCCCACCACCCTCAACCAGCTCGCCCCCCTGCTGGCCGCCAAGTCCGGGCACCCCGGAACGCGCGACCTGCGGCTGGTCTTCCTCTCCGGCGACTACACCCCGCTGTCGCTGCCCGACGAGCTGCGCCCGGTGTTCGGCAACGCGGAGATGATCAGCCTGGGCGGCGCCACCGAGGCCACGGTGTGGTCGAACTGGTTCCCCATCGGCGAGGTCGACCCGGCCTGGCGCAGCATCCCCTACGGCAGGCCGATCGACAACGCCCGCTACCACGTGCTCGACGAGAACCGCGAACCCGTGCCGGTCGGCGTCGAGGGCGACCTCTACATCGGCGGCGCCGTGCTGTCGCAGGGCTACGTCAACCGGCCGGACCTGACCGCCGAGCGGTTCGTCGACGACCCGTTCCACCCCGGCGAGCGGCTGTACCTCACCGGCGACCGGGCCAGCTACTTCCCCGACGGGAACCTGTGCTTCCTGGGCCGGGCGGACAACCAGGTGAAGATCCGCGGGTTCCGGGTGGAGCTGGGCGAGATCGAGCACCGGCTGCGCCAGCACGACGCCGTCACCGAGGTCGTGGTGCTGGCCCGCGAGGACCACTCCGGCGACCGCAAGCTCGTCGCCTACGTCATCCCGGCGGGTGACGCCGTGCCGTCGGTGCGCGAGCTGCGCACCTACGCCGGGCAGGCGCTGCCGGAGTACATGGTGCCGAACTTCATCGGCTTCGTGGACACGTTCCCGGCCACCGCCAACGGCAAGCTCGACCGCGCCGCCCTGCCCTGGCCGGTGACCGACCGGCCCAAGCCCACCGCCCCCGCCCCGGAGCCCGCCGCCGGGCCGTCGCTGGAGCAGTTGGTCACCGAGATCACCGCGATCTTCGCCGAGCGGCTGGGCCTGCCCACCGTGGACCCCGAGGCCGACCTGTGGGACCAGGGGGCGACGTCGTTCACCATGGTCCAGGTCTCCAACGCCCTGCACGAGCGCTACGGCACCCGCGTCCCCGTCTCGGCCCTGCTCGACGAGCCCACCGTGGCCTCCATCGCCCGCCAGCTCGCGGGCACCCAGGCCGCCGCCCCGACCGCCGCCATCCCGACCGCCGCAGCAGCAGCTCCCGCTCCGACCGCCGCGCCGATCCCTTCACCCGCGCTCCCGGTCACGCCCGTCCCGGCCGTCGTCGCGCCTCCCGCGACTGCCGCGGACCCGCTGACCGCCGACGAGGTCGTGGACCTGTTCTCCCCCGAGCAGCAGAAGGCGTTCAAGAGCGCCCGGCACAACCGCAGGCCCGCCGCGGGCGAACCGGTCGTGCCGCTGCCCGGGGCCGCCGTCGCCCCGGAGTACTTCGGCTGGCGGGCCAGCCGCCGCGAGTTCGCCCCCGGCCCGGTCCGGTTCGACGCGTTCGGCCGCTTCCTGGGCCTGCTCGCGGAAACCACCGTCGAGGGCCGCACCCGGTTCCTCTACCCGTCGGCCGGTGACACCTACTCGGTGCAGGTCTACGTCCACATCCGCCCCAACGCCGTGGAAGGCCTCGCCGCGGGCGCCTACTACTACGACCCCACCGCGAACGCACTACGACTCGTGAACGCGTTCCCGCAACTGGACCGCTCGCACCACTTCTTCTACAACCGCCCCCTCTTCGACGCCTCCGGCTTCGGCATCTACCTGATCGGCCAGACCGCGGGCATCAAACCCCTCTACCAGGACGAAACCCTCCGCTACCTGACCCTGGAAGCCGGCTACCTCGGCCAGACCCTGCTGCTCGGCCAAGCCGCCGCGGGCATCGGCCTGTGCCCGATCGGCGCGGTCAACCACGACCGCGTCACCGCCGACTTCGCCCTGGACGACGGGCACGTGTTCCTGCACGGCTTCCTGGGCGGCCCGGCCGAGCACGAGCCCCCGCACAACGGCACCCGGTTCCCCTTCGGCTCCTTCGGCGCCACCCCGGCGAACTCGGGCGAAGCCGCGGGCGACAGCAGCCGCCGTGACCGGAAGGACCCCGGCGAGGTCGCCGTCATCGGCATGGCGGGCACCTTCCCCGGCGCCTCCGACCTCGGCGAGTTCTGGCGCAACCTGCGCGCGGGCAAGCGCGCCACCGGCCCGGTCCCCCCGGCCCGCCGCGCCGCGCTGACCCCCGGCGGCGACAGCGGCCTCACCGGCGGCTTCCTCGACCGCATCGACTCCTTCGACTCCCTGCTGTTCCACACCTCCCCGGACGAGGCCCGCACCCTCGACCCGCAGGCCCGCCTGCTGCTGCAAACCGTGTGGGAGGCGCTGGAGAACGCCGGGCACACCGCCGACTCGCTGCGCCGCCAGTCCGGCCGGGTCGGGGTGTTCATCGGCACCATGTGGCAGGACTACCGCCACGTCGGCGCCGAGGCGTGGCAGCGCGGGCAGGCGGCGACGGTGTCCGCCACCGCTTCCGACATCGCCAACCGCATCTCCTACTTCTTCGACTTCCGCGGCCCCAGCCTCGCCGTCGACACCTCCTGCTCGTCGTCGCTGGCCGCCCTGCACCTGGCCGTGGAGAGCATCCGCCGCGGCGAGTGCGACGCGGCGGTGGTGGGCGCGGCCAACCTGCTCGCCCACCCCTACCACCTGCGCCTGCTCGACGACCTGGGCCTGGTCGTGGCGGGCGAGCAGCACGCCTACGACAACACCGCCTCCGGTTGGGCGCCCGGCGAGGGCTGCGGCGTGGTCGTGCTGCGCCCGGCCGCCGCCGCGACCGCCGAGCACGACGTGGTGCACGGCATCGTCGAGGGCACCTGGGTCGGGCACTCCGGCCGCTCCAGCCGCTTCGGCGCCCCCAACGCCGACGCCCTCGCCGAGTCCATGGCCAGGGCGCTGGCCGAGGCGGGCCGCGACCCGGCCGACATCGACTACGTGGAGTGCGCCGCCGCCGGGGCCAGCGTCGCCGACGCCGCCGAACTCGAAGCGCTCGGCACGGTGTTCGCCGACACCCCGAAACCCGTCCCGGTGGGCACGGTCAAACCCAACATCGGCCACCTGGAGGCCGCCTCCGGCCTGTCGCAGCTCGTCAAGGTGCTGCTGCAACTCGAACACGGCCAGATCGCCCCCACCCTGGCCGCCGAGGAGCGCTCCGCCCTCGTCGCCTGGCACGACCTGCCGCTGACCCTGGTCGACGCCCCGCAGCCGCTGCGCGCCACCGCCGCCGACGGCCGCGTCCGGGCCATGGTCAACGCCGTCGGCGCCACCGGCACCTACGGCCACGTGCTGCTGCGCGGCCCCGAACCGCGCACCCCGCAACCCGGCCCGGTCGGCGCCCGCCGCTACCCGGTGCTGCTGTCGGCGGCCACCGCCCCCGCGCTCAAGGCCGCCGCCCGCAACCTCTACGACTTCCTCGCCGACCGGCACGCCTCCGGCACCGCCCCGATCCTCGCCGAGATCGCCTACACGCTGCAAACGGGCCGCGCGCACCTGCCGCACCGGCTCGCGCTGACCGTCGCCGACATCCCGGAACTGCTCACCGCCCTGCGCGGGCACCTCGCGGGCCGCCCCGTCGAGGGCATGGTCACCGCCGAGGTCGACGCCGCCCTGGCCGCCGCCAGGGTGGAACCCGCCGACAAGTACGACGCCCTGGCAAGCTGGATCGAGGGCTACCACGTCGAGTGGCACCGGTACTGGCTGCCGCCGTCGTCGCGGGTCTCCCTGCCCACCTACCCGTTCGCCGTCGAACCGCACTGGCTCGACGACGGGCTGCCCGCGGTCGTCGAACCGGAGCCCGAACCCGAACCCGAGGTGTGCGAGGTGGTCCGGCCGCTGCCCCGCGAGGCCAGCGAGGACACCGTCGAGTTCGTCAAACGCGCCTACTCCGAGGCCTCCGGCATCCCCGTCACCCGCCTGCACCCGAGGGTTCCGCTGGAGCACTACGGGCTCAACTCCCAGCTCATCGCCAAGGTCAACACCCTCCTACGGGCCGAGTTCCCCGACGCCCCGCGCACCCTGTTCTTCGAGCACGCCGACCTCGCGGGCGTCGCGGGCGCCCTGGAACCCCCGGGCGACGGCCCCGATGACGACGACGAGGACACCAAGTCCGGCTCCGGCTCCGAGGGCGACTGGCCCTGGCACGGCGGCGCCCCCTCCGGCGACATCGCCGTCATCGGCGTCGCGGGCCGCTACCCGCTGGCCGACGACCTGGAGTCGTTCTGGGCCAACCTGGTCTCCGGCCGCGACTGCGTCACCCAACTCCCGCCCGACCGGGCCCGCCCCGGCTGGCCCACCGACCTCATGTGGGGCGGCTTCCTGTCCGACGTGGACACCTTCGACCCGCTGCTGTTCAACATCACCCCCCGCGACGCGGAACTGATGGACCCGCAGGAGCGCCAGTTCCTCCAGATCGCCTGGGAAACCCTGGAGGACGCCGGCTACACCCGCGCCCGGCTCGCCGAGCGGCACGCCGCCAAGGTCGGAGTGTTCGCGGGCGTGATGTACAACGAGTACCCGTTCTTCGGCGTCGAGCGCACCCAGCTCGGCACCCCCACCGACACCGGCTCCGCCGTCGCGGGCATCGCCAACCGGGTGTCGTACTTCCTCGACCTCACCGGCCCCAGCCTCGCCGTCGACACCATGTGCTCGTCGTCGCTGACCGCCCTGCACCTCGCCGTGGAGTCACTGCGCCGCGGCGAGTGCGAGGCCGCCCTGGCGGGCGGGGTCAACCTGTCCCTGCACCCCAACAAGTTCATCCAGCAGAACCGCCTCAGGATGAACTCCACCGACCACCGCTGCCGGGCCTTCGGCGCGGGCGGCGACGGCTTCGTCCCCGCCGAGGGCGTCGGCGCGGTCCTGCTCAAACCCCTGCACCGAGCCCTCGCCGACGGCGACCGGGTGCACGCGGTCATCAAGGGCACCGCCATCAACCACGGCGGCAAGACCAACGGCTACATGGTCCCCAACCCGGTCGCCCAGGGCGCCCTGGTCGCCGACGCCCTGCGCCGCGCGGGCGTCGACCCGGCCACCGTCGGCTACCTGGAGGCGCACGGCACCGGCACCGAACTCGGCGACCCGGTCGAGATCGCCGGCCTGTCCCGGGCGTTCGACCTGCCCCCCGGCTCCTGCGCCATCGGCAGCGTCAAGTCCAACATCGGCCACCCCGAGGCCGCCGCGGGCATCGCCGCCCTCACCAAGGTGATCCTCCAACTGCGCCACCGCACCCTCGCCCCCTCCCTGCACGCGGCCGACCTCAACCAGAACATCGACTGGTCGTCCTCCCCGTTCCGCGTCCAGACCACCGCCGCCGCCTGGGAACCCCCCACCACCCCCGACGGCAGGCCCCTGCCCCGCCGCGCGGGCGTCAGCTCCTTCGGCGCGGGCGGCGCCAACGCCCACGTCGTGGTGGAGGAATTCGTCCCCGCCCCGGCACCCCGGGCGGACACCACGCCGCAACTCATCGTCCTCTCCGCCCGCGACACCCCAACCCTGCGCGCCGTCGCCACCCGCCTCGCCGACTTCCTCCGCGCCCCCGCCACCCCCGAGCCCGACCACGACACCCTCGTCCGCCGCCTGCACCGCCTCGCCGACGGCGAGATCCACCTCACCGGCCCCGAACTCAGCGCCTACCTGCTCGGCGGCACCGGAGCCACGGCCCCCGCCCTGCCCCCGCTCGCCGACATCGCCCACACCCTCCAGGTCGGCCGCGAACCCCTGCGCGAACGCCTCGCCCTGGTGGCCCGCGACCACACCCACCTCCTGTCCACCCTGGACGCCTACCTGGCCACCCCCGCCCACCCCCCGGCCGCCACCGGCGCCGCCGCCCCATCCGGCCCCACCACCGGTGCGAGCCGGGCCCCGGTGGCCCAACCACACCTGTCAACCCCCGACCACACCCCCGGCGGCCCCGTCCCGCCCGGCTCTGTCGTCGGCGCCGCCCAGGGCGTGGCGTCCGGGGCAGGCTTCCCGGTCACCGGCCGCACTCCGGGCGACCCGGTGTTCCCGGGTTCCGGCCAAGGCCCGGCCGCTGCCGGGCACCCCTGGGTCACCGGCCGCACCCCCGGAGGCTCCGTCCCACCCGGCCCCGTAGCCGACGCCGCGCAAGACCTGGAGGCCCTGGCCCGCCACTGGGTCACCGGCGGCCGCGTCGACTGGTCCACCCTGCACCGGACCCGCCCGCGCCTGACCGGCCTCCCGTCCTACCCGTTCGACCGCAAGCGCTACTGGCTGGCCGACGAGCCCGTCCCGCTCCTGCGCCCGGACTGGACCCCCACCCCGCTCACCCCCCGCCCGTCCGAAGCCCGGCTCGCCATCCGCCACACGGCGGCCACCGCCGCCTTGGCCCACCGGATCGCCGAGTTGGCGGGCGGCGCCTGGCTGGTCCCCGAGACCGCCGACGTCCCCACCGAGGCCGAGGCCCTGCTGGACCTCACCGACCTCGACGGCGTCGACCGCCCCTGGCAGCCCCGGCTCGCCGCACTCCGCGCGCTCATCGCCGGGGCCCGCGGCCGAGACCTCCGGATTCTCCAGGTCACCCGCGGCCTCCTCGGTCCCGCGGGCCCCGCACCCACCCTCACCGGCGCGGTGGTCGCGGCCTTCGTCCCCCTCCTGGGCGCCGAGTACCAACGGGTCACCTCCTCGGTCCTGGACATCGACACCGACGCCCCCGAGGCGGTCCTGGCCGAGCTGACCGCGGGCCCCTCCGGCCGGGTGGCCGTCCGCGCGGGCACCCGCCTCACCCAGACCCTGCACCCCATCACCACCCCACCCACCCCCACGAAGATCCACCCCGACCGCACCTACCTCATCACCGGCGGCACCCGGGGCATCGGCGCCCTGGTCGCCCGCCACCTCGTCACCCGCGGCGCCCGCACCCTCGTCCTCACCGGAACCCGCCCACCCACCCCCGAGACCCGGGCGCTGGTCGCGGACCTGGAACGCCAGGGCGCACGGGTGACCCTCCACACCGGACCCCTCACCCCCGCGTTCTTCGCCGCCACCCGGGCCGCGGCCCCCATCGCAGGCGTCATCCACTGCGCGGGCCGGGCGTCGGCGGGCCGCCCGTCCTTCATCCACAAGGAAACCGAAGACCTGGCGGAAGTGCTGTCCCCCAAGGTCGACCTGCTCCACACCCTGGCGGCCAACCTCCAACCGGACACCCCCGACTTCGTCCTCCTCTTCTCCTCGCTCTCCGCGATCGCCCCCGCCCTCGCGGGAGGAGTCCTCGACTACGCGGCCGCCAACGCCTACCTCGACCTCTACGCCGACCACCAGTCCCTGACCGGCCGCCCGTGGTTCCGCGCGGTCGACTGGCCCACCTGGCGCACCACCGGCATGGGCGCCACCGCCCCCGACAGCAGCGCGCCCTCGGGCATCGCCGCGCTGACGGACGCGGAGGGCCTGGCCGCCCTCGACCGCATCCTCGCCCTCCCCACCCACCCCCGCCTCGTCCCCGCCCGCCCCCTCACCCCCACCACCGACCCCACCACCCTGATCCACCCACCCCACAAGCCCATCCCCACCGCCACGAGCCCCACCGCCCCCGGAAACCCGAACCTCGGCGATCCCGGCGCCGATAAGCCCGATCCCGGCAGTTCCAGCCCCGGCAGTTCCAGCTCCAACAACCCCAGCTCCAACAACCCGAGCCCCGGCAACCCGAGCTCCGACACCCAGAGCCCCGGCATGCCCATCCACACTCCCGCCGCAGTTGTCCACAGCTCCGCCGCGACCACTCCCGCCCTGTCACCCCCAACCGGTAACGTGGAAATCGGGGGTCCCCAGGCCGGGATGATCTTGGAAGTGGTCGGGGAGGCGGCGGGAACCGGTGTGGTTCCGTCCTTCGTGGACGCCGGTGCGGAGGTTGTCCACAGCCTGTCCGCGCGGGCTTCTGGAGTGTCGGTTCCCTCGGGTAGCGTGGAAATCGGGGGTTCCCAGGGCGGGATGATCTTGGGGGAGGGGGAGCCGCCCGCGTGGTTGGTGGGGGTTTTCTCCGAGTTGCTGGGGATCGCGGCGGAGGAATTGGATTCCACCGCGTTGTTCGAGGACCTCGGGGTCGAGTCGGTGATGTTGGCCGAGTTGATGACGGCCATCGAGGGGCGGCTCGGGCGGCGGTTGGAGCCCGGGACGCTGTTGGAGAACCCGACCCTCCGCGAACTCGCCGGTGCGCTGGGCGTCGCCGGTGTCGGATCGGCCGCGGTGGTGGGGGGTGACCCCCTGGTCTCCACTGTGGAGCGACCGTCCGCGCCCGCCCCGGACCTGCCCCGGCCGGGGCGGGCGCCGGGGGGACGGGAGATCGCGGTCATCGGGATGGCGTGCCGGTTCCCGGACGCGCCCGATCTGGGGGCGTTCTGGCGCAACCTCGCGGCCAAGAGGTGTTCGGTCACCGAGGTGCCGGGCAGCCGGTGGGACGCCGCGGAGTTCTACCCGGGGACGGCCACCAGCAAGTGGGGGGCGTTCGTCGACGGGATCGAGGACTTCGACGCCGAGTACTTCGGCATGGGGGCCGAGGAGGCCACGTGCCTCGACCCGACGATCCGGCTGTTCCTGGAGGGGACCGCCGCCGCGCTGGCCGACGCCGGGTACGGCGAGCGGGAGCTGTGGGGGCGCGACGTCGGGGTGTTCGTCGGGGCCCGGATGTCGAACTACCGGGAGCGGACCGGTGCCCGCGGCGGGGCCGCGGGGATGGGGACCGACCAGAACTTCGTCGCCGCGCGGGTGTCGCACCAGTTCAACTTCCACGGGCCGAACATGGTGGTGGACAGCGCCTGCTCCTCGTCGCTGGTCGGCATCCAGCTCGCCTGCCGCAGCCTGCTCGACGGGGAGTCCGAGGTGGCCGTGGCCGGTGGGGTGGACGTGCTCCTCGACGAGCAGCCCTACCTGGAGTTCAGCGCGGCGGGCGCCCTGTCGCCGGACGGCCGGTGCTTCACCTTCGACGAGCGGGCCAACGGGTTCGTGCCCGGTGAGGGCTGCGGCGTGCTCCTGCTCAAGACGCTCGACCGCGCCCTGAGCGACGGCGACCGCGTCCACGCGGTCATCCGGGCCGTCGCGGTCAACAACGACGGGCACACCATGGGGCTCACCACCCCCAACCCGGCCGCGCAGGCCAAGGTGGTGCAGCGCGCCCTCGACGCCTCCGGACTCGGTGCCCGCGACATCGGGCTGGTCGAGGCGCACGGCACCGGAACCATGATCGGCGACCCGATCGAGGTCCGCGCCCTCACCGACGTCTACCGCCGCACCACCGCCGACACCGCCTTCTGCGCCATCGGCAGCGTCAAGTCCAACATCGGCCACCTCCTCTCCGCGGCCGGGATGGCGGGCGTGCTCAAGGTCGTCCTGGCCCTCAAGCACCGCCAACTCCCGCCGACGCTGTTCTGCGAGACCCCGAACCCCCGGTTCGACTTCGCCGCGTCGCCGTTCACACCGAACACGGAGCTGCGGGCCTGGGAGAGCGCGGGGCCGCGGGCCGCCGCCGTCAGCGCCTTCGGCCTCGGCGGCACCAACGCCCACCTCATCGCCACCGAGCACGTGCCGACCACCCCGCCCACCCGCGAACCCCTGCCCGCCCCGGTGTTCCGCCGCACCCGCCACTGGCTCGACCGCCCCCACCCGCCGACGCCCCGCCGGCAGGTGGGGACGGCGCAGGCGGGTCCGGTCGTCGGGCGGCAGGAGGCGCAAACCCGGGCAGCCTGGCCGCAGGCACCGGTCACCCCGGTGAGCGGGCTGGTGGAGGGGACTTCGCCGGTCGGGTTCCCGACTGCTCCGGTGGGCGCCTCTGCGTCGGCGGCTCCGACCTCCGGGGCGGCGAGCTGGACGCCCGGGGTGGGTGGGGCCGACGGCGGGTCGCCCCCGGGTGGGGCGGTCGTGTTCGCGGGAGCGGTCGGGCAGGTCGGGGGTGCGCCGCTCAATCCTGTGCAGCCCGGAGGGGCCTCCGCGCAGGACAGTCCAGTGGTCGAGCTGCCTGCCCAGGGGGGTCTGACCGCCTCCCTGCTCACGCTGACCTTCGCCCACCCACGAGCCGAGGGATGACCATGTCGACCGGTATCGAATGCCACCTGGTGCTGGCGCACTCCGACTTCGTCATGCGCAACCACCGCGTGCACGGGGTCTCGGTGATGCCGGGGGTCACCTTCCTCGACATCGTCTTCCGGGTGTTGGCGGCCCAGGGCGTCGACACCACCCGGGCGGTGGTGCGCGACGTCCTGTTCCACGAGGCGATGGTGACCAAGGACGGCCACGACCGGGACGTGCGGATTCGCATCGACCCGGCCGGGCACGTCACGGCGTCGAGCCGGTGGCTGCGCGGCGGTGAGCCGGTCTCGGAGTACCGGGACAACTTCCAGGCCGAACTGGTCTTCGCCGACCTGCCCGAGCCCGCCCCGGTGGACCTGGCCGCGCTGCGGGCGGGAACCAGGGTCGTCGACATGGACGAGCTGTACGCCAGGGCCAGGGCCGAGGAGATCCGGCACGGCAACGCCATGCGCTGCTTCGGCGAACTGCACCTCGGCCCGGGGCACCTGCTGGCCGAACTGTCCCTCGACGCGGAGACGGCCGCCACCGACGGCGCGTTCCACGCCCACCCGGCGAAGCTGGACTGCTCCACCCTCGCCGCGTTCGGGCAGATCGCCCCGCTCAACGAGGAACCCTTCATCCCCGTCCACATCGGCGAGTTCCGCGCCCCCCGCCCCATCACCGGCCGGGTGTTCGCCTACGTGCCCCACCCCGAGGTCATCGCCGAGTCCGGTGACGTCATGCACAACGACTACACGATCGTCGACGAGCACGGCCGGTTCCTGGCGTCGTTCGGCAAGCTCACCTGCAAGCGCATCCGCTTCCCCGGGCTGATCACCCGCCTGCTGGACGTCGAGCCCACCGCCCCGCAGCCGGCACCCGGCCCGCGCACCACGCCCGAGCAGGCAGCCGTGCAACCCCAGCCGCAGTCGCAGCCGCAGCCCCAGTCCCAGCCGCAGGCCGAGGGGCCTGCCCCGCTGGCGGTGGTCGTCGACCACCTGCGCGGCATGGTCGCGGCGTCCCTCGGTGTCGACAAGTCCACCGTCGACACCAAAGCGGGCTTCTACGCCCTGGGCCTGGACTCCGTCGCGATGCTCGGGATGAGCCGCGAGCTGGAGGCGTACGTGGGGGCGGCGCTCTACCCCACCCTGTTGTTCGAGTTCTCCGACATCGCCTCCCTGGCACAGCACTTGCATGGCACATACAAACCCGCCGCGAGCCCACAGGCGCCCGAGTCGGGTGCCGCCCCGGGAACCGCCGAGACCACGACGATCCCGACCGACTTGACGGTGCACGCCTTCACCCCGGTGTGGTCCCGCCAGGACACCACCCCGGGCGCCACGCCCACCGCGGTCACCGTGCTCGGGGCCACCCCGGCGCTCAAGGCCGAGCTGGGCAGGCACCTCACCCTGGTCGACGGGGGTGCGACCGACTACGTGCTCATCGCCCCCTCACCGACCGACCCCGACCCCGGCACTGGCGCCGCAGGCACCACCGCAGCGGTCGGCGCCGGGATTCCCGGTGCGTACCGGGCGTTCACCGAGTTGGCCAAGTCGCTGGTGGAGGCCAAGGTGCCTGCCCGGGTGGTGTTCCTGCACCCGGGTGGGCCGGAGAACGCGGCTGTGGCCGCGCTCGCCCGCACGGTGACGGCCGAGACCTCCCTGCTCACCACGAAGGTGGTCGAGGCCGACCCCACGGCCGAGACCGTCCTCGCGGAGTTGGCCGACGGCTTCGCCGACTCCGAGGTCCGCTGGGTGCGGGGGCGCCGCGAGGTGGTCCGGTTCGCGCCCGCCGCGACCACGCCGGGAACGCCGAAGCAGCGCGGGGTCTACGTCATCACCGGCGGCGCGGGCGGGCTCGGGCTGCACCTCGCCGACCGGCTGGCGACCGCGTACCAGGCCCGGCTCGTCCTCATCGGGCGCCGGTCGATCACACCGGAGCTGGCGACCCGGATCGCGGGCTGGGAGGACACCGGCGCCCAGGTCCAGTACCTGCGCGCCGACATCGCCGACGCGACCCAGGCCAGGGCGGCCATCGCCACCGCGCGGGCCGTCTTCGGTGCCGTCGACGGGGTCTTCCACTGCGCCGGGCTGGTGCGGGACGGGCTGTTCTTCCGCAAGGACGACGCCGACGTCGCCCGGGTCCTGGCCGCGAAGACGGCGGGGACGCGCAACCTCCTCGAGGCGGCGGGCGGTGTGGAGACGTTCGTGACCTTCTCCTCGGTCTCGGCGACGCTGGCCAACATCGGGCAGAGCGACTACGCCTACGGCAACGCCTACGCCGAGCACCTCACCGCCGCGCACGGCGGTCTCGCGATCGGCTGGCCCTTCTGGGCCGACGGTGGGATGCGCGTCGACGACGAGACCCTGCTCCGGGCGGGGAAGGCCACCGGCACCTGGCCGCTGCCCACCGAGGTCGGCCTCGACCTGCTCTGGTCGGCGCTCGGCGGCACCGGCCGCCTCGTCGTTTCCCACGGTGAGGCGGACCGGGTCCTGGCGCTGTTCCCGCAGCCGCAAGCCCAGCAGGAACAGGGCGAGCAGCACAGCCACGGCACCGAGCCGGGCCGGGAAGCGGGGCAGGCGCCCGGGTCGCGGCTCGTCGCGGACTCCCGGGACGGGCAGGACAAGGACATAGCCATCATCGGGATCGCCGGGGAGTACCCGCAGGCGCCGGACCTCACCACCTTCTGGCACAACCTCGCCGACGGCGTCGACAGCGTCACCGAGATCCCGGCCGACCGGTGGGCGCACGCCGACTTCTTCCACCCGGACAAGGGCACCGACGGGCGCAGCTACAGCCGCTGGGGCGCGTTCCTCGACGGGGTCGACCGGTTCGACGCGCCCTTCTTCGGCATCTCCCGCCGGGAGGCGGAGCGGATGGACCCGCAGGAGCGGTTGTTCCTCAAGACCGCGTGGCGCGCCGTCGAGAACGCCGGGTACCGGCCGGACGCCATCGCCGGGCACACCGTCGGGGTCTACGTCGGGGTGATGTGGAACCACTACCAACTGCTCGAGGCCGACGGCGTGCACCCGACCGCCATGCACTGCACCGTCGCCAACCGCGTCTCCTACTGCCTGGACCTCAGCGGCCCGAGCATGGCCGTCGACACCGCCTGCTCCTCCAGCCTCACCGCCGTGCACCTGGCGGTGGAGGCGCTGCGCGCGGGGCAGGCCACCATGGCCATCGCCGGTGGGGTCAACGTGTCGGTCCACCCGCAGAAGTACGTCCAGCTCAGCGCGGGCCAGTTCCTCTCCGCCGACGGCCGGTGCCGCAGCTTCGGGGAAGGGGGCAGCGGTTACGTCCCCGGTGAGGGCGTCGGCGCGGTGCTGCTCAAGCCCCTCGCCCAGGCCAGGGCCGACGGTGACTTCGTCTTCGGGGTCATCAAGGGCACCCGGCTCAACCACACCGGCAAGGGCAGCGGCTACACCGTGCCCAGCCCCACCGCGCAGGCCGGGGTCATCCGCCGGGCCGTCGAGGACTCCGGTGTCCCCGCGCACACCATCGGCTACCTGGAGGCCCACGGCACCGGCACGTCCCTCGGTGACCCCATCGAGATCGAGGGCGTCCGGCGGGCCTTCGGCGACCTGGAGCCGGGCGGCCGGGCGATCGGCAGCGTCAAGTCCAACATCGGCCACCTGGAGAGCGCCGCCGGGATCGCCGGCATCAGCAAGGTGGTCATGCAGATGCTGCACCGCGAGCTGGTGCCGTCCCTGCACGCGGACACCCCCAACCCGCACATCGACTTCGCCGCGTCCCCGTTCGCCGTGCAGCGCGAGCGCGCCCCCTGGCACCCGGTGGCGGGGGAGTCGGTGCTGCGCGCGGGGGTCAGCGCGTTCGGGGCCGGGGGCGCCAACGCCCACGTCGTGCTGGAGAGCGCGCCGCCGCCCGCGCCGCCGGAGCACACGCCGGGGCCGCACCTGTTCGTGCTCAGCGCCCGCGACCGCGACGTCCTGCACACCTACGCCGGGCAGTTCGTCGACCTGTTCGCCGCCATCGAGCAGCGCGACGCCGTGGGTGACCCGGCGCTGGTCGCGGCCCTGACGACGCTGGTCGCGGACGTCCTGGGCGTGCCCGAGGACGCGGTCGCCGCCGACGAGTCCCTGGCCGACCTGGGGGTCGACGCCCTCGGGCTGGACCGGGTCCGGGCGCTGCTGGCCGAGCGGGCGCCGGGGACCGTCGCCGAACTGGGCCCGTCGAGCACCTGCGCCGAGCTGACCGCGCACGCGGGTGCCACCACGCCCTCGGTCAGCCTGGCCGACATCGCCCACACCGTGCAGACCGGCCGCCCGATGCTGGCCGAGCGGGTGGCGGTCGTGGCCACCACCGCCCGCGAGCTGCGCAGCAAGCTGGAGGACTACCTGGCGGGTGAACGCGCCCCCGGCCTGTGGACCGCCCGCGCGGGCGACGACGCCTCCACCGCCGACGAGCTGGTGGACCTGTTCGCCGCCGGGGAGCTGGCCGAGCTGGCCGAGCGCTGGGTCGGCGGGGCCGACGTGCCGTGGTCGCGCTGCCACGCGGGCAGGCAGGTCCGCAGGCTGCCGCTGCCGACGTACCCGTTCAAGGAGGAGCGCTACTGGCTCGGCGAGTGGAAGGCCGCCGCCCCCCAGCCGGAAATCGCCGCCGAACCCGAGCCGGAACCCGTGGCGGAGCCGCGATCCGAGGCTTCGCCGTCGGTGGCGGGCGCCACGCGCGTCGAGGTGCTGGCCGCCATCGAGGACGCCGTGTGCGCGCGGCTGTACCTGCGCCGCGACGAGGTGGACGCGCGGCTGAGCTTCAGTGAGATGGGCCTGGAGTCCGTCGGCGCCGTGGAGGTCGTGCGGGAGGTCGGGGAGCGGTTCGGCGTCGAGGTCGACCCGGTCGCCGTCTACGACCACCCGACGATGGATGCGTTGGCCACCCACGTGCTCGACCTCGGGCCCGCCCCCCGCCCGGCCCCGGTGCCGACCGGGCCCGCGGCCGCCGACGCGCCCATCGCGGTGATCGGCATGTCCGGCCGCTTCCCCGACGCGGAGGACCTGGACGAGTTCTGGGCGAACCTGGTCGCGGGCAGGCACAGCTTCCGCCCGGTGCCCAAGGACCGCTGGGACGTCGACGCGGTGCACAGCACCGACCGGCTCGCCGAGGGCCGCACCTATAGCAGGGTCGGCGCCATGCTGTCCGATGTGGACCGCTTCGACGCGGCGTTCTTCAACCTCTCGCCGCTGGAGGCGGAGGCGATGGACCCGCAGCAGCGGCTGTTCCTGCAGCAGGCGTGGGCCGGGCTGGAGGACGCGGGCTACGCGGTGGGCAAGGCGGAGAAGACGAGCTGCGGCGTGTTCGTGGGCTGCGCGCCCGGCGACTACAGCCTGCTGCTGGCCGAGGCGGGCCGGGCCGACAGCGGCCACGCGTTCCTCGGCACCACCAGCTCGATCCTGCCCGCCCGCATCGGCTACTTCCTCAACCTCGACGGCCCGACCATGGCCGTGGACACCGCGTGCTCGTCGTCGCTGGTCGCGGTGCACCTGGCCGCCGACGCGATCCGCCGCGGCGAGTGCGCCATGGCCGTCGCGGGCGGGGTGGCGCTGATGGTCACCCCGCAACTGCACGTGCGGGGCAGCCGGGTCGGGATGCTCTCGCCGAGTCAGACCTGCGTCCCGTTCGACGCTTCCGCCGACGGAACCGTGCTCGGCGAGGGCGTCGGGGTGGTCGTGCTCAAGCGGCTCGACCGGGCCATTGCCGACGGCGACACCGTGCACGGGGTGCTGCTGGCCTCCGGCGTCAACGGCGACGGCAAGACCAACGGCATCACCGCCCCCAGCGCCGCCTCCCAGGCCGCGCTGCTCGCCGACACCTACCGCCGCGCCGGGCTCGACCCGCGCGGGATCAGCCTGGTCGAGGCGCACGGCACCGGCACCGCGCTGGGCGACCCGATCGAGGTCAAGGCGCTCACCGAGGTGCACCGCCGGTCCTCCGCCGACGTCGGCTACTGCGCGATCGGCTCGGTGAAGGCCAACATCGGCCACACCACCATGGCCGCCGGGATCGCCGGTCTGCTCAAGGTCCTGCTCGCGCTGCGGCACGGCGAGCTGCCGCCCGCACCGGGCTTCGACAAGCCGAACCCCAAGGCGGACCTGGACAGCAGCCCGTTCGAGGTGGTGTCGGACCGACGCCCGTGGGCGGTCGACGGCAGGCGGGTCGCCACCGTGTCCAGCTTCGGTTTCAGCGGCACCAACGCCCACCTGGTCGTCGCCGAACCACCGGCCGCGGCGAAGACCCCGTCCTTTGGCGATCACGTCATCCCCCTTTCCGCCCGCACCGAGCGGGCGTTGGCCGAAACGCTCGACCGGCTGCGCGCAGCCCTGACCGAAGACCTGTCGTTGGCCGATCTCGCGTTCACCCTCCAAACCGGACGCACGCACTTCGCGGTCCGGACGGCGTTCACCGTAGGCAGCGTCGCCGAATTGCGCGAACAGTTGTCCACAGGCCCGACCCGCACCAGCGCACTGGCCCAGGAGTACGTGGCCGGGCGGGACCCGGTGTGGCCCGCCACCGGCCGCCGCGTCCCGCTGCCCACCTACCCGTTCGCCCGCGACCGCCACTGGGTCCTCGACGCGCCGCGATCGGCGCACCCCTACCTCGGCGAACCGGTGGACGGCGTGTTCACCCTGACCCTCGGCCCCACCGACTGGGTCGTCGGCGAGCACCGCATCGGCGGCCACAACGTGCTGCCCGGCGCCGCGGGCATCGACCTCGCCGTGTCCGCCGCGCTCCGGGCGGGCGCCGAGCAGGTGCGGCTGTCCGACGTCCGGTGGCTGCGCCTGATCGAGGCCGACACCACCCGCACCCTGCGCCTGCGCGTCGACGGCACCGCTTTCTCCCTCTACGCCGACGATCCCGCCGCCCCGAGCGCCCGCGGCACCGTCGCGCCGTTCACCGGCACCACCGAGACGGTCGACGTCGCCGCGATCCGCGCCCGCTGCGCCGGGCGCGTGCCCGCGCACCGCCACTACGAGGACTTCACCGCCGCGGGCATCGACTACGGCCGCGCGTTCCAGGTGCTGACCGAGGTGGCGTTCGGCGCCGACGAGGCACTGGGCGCGCTGGCCCTCCCGGCGGGCACCGACCTCGGCTTCGCCCTGCACCCCAACCTGCTCGACGGCGCCCAGCAGACCGTCGCCGCGCTGGAGGCGCGCAGCGACGCGCCGCTGATCCCGTTCGCCATCGACACCGTCGAGGTGTTCCACCCGCACGTCGTCCCGGCGTACTCACATGTTGTGCGCTCCGGCGGCGAACACACCTACACGGTCCGGCTGATCGACAGCACCGGTCGGGTGTTGGTCCGCTACACCGGGTTCGCCCTGCGCGCCCAGCGCAACCCGATCGAGGACACCCTCTACGTCCCGGTCTGGCGGGACGCGCCCGCGGCCCCGGCCGTCGACCCTGGTCGGGTCGCCGTCGTGCACACCGCCGACGCGGGCGCCTTCGCCGCGGGGCTGCGCGGTGCGGTCACCGTGGTCGTCCCGGACGTCGGCGACCCCGACCTGTCCGCGCTCGACGCCCCCTTCAACACGCTGTACTACGTCGCCCGCGTTGCCGAACCCGGGGTGGCGCCGGAGGCCGACCGCAGCACGCTGGGCCTGTTCCGCCTGGTCAAGCGCCTGCTCGACGCCGGTCGCGGCAAGGACCGGATCACGGTGAAGATCGTGCTCGGCGGGGCGCTCGGCGCGGCGCCGGACGAGCAGGTCCGCCCGCACGCGGCCGGGCTGCTCGGCCTGGCCAGGGCCGTCGCCGCCGAGTGCCCGCGCTGGACCGTCGGGTGCGTGGACGTCGGCCTCGCCGGGGTGCCCGCCGAGCGGGTCGTCGCGGAACCCGGCGCGCAGGACGTCGTGCTGCTGCGCGGGGGCCGCAGGCTGGTCCGCGAGTTCGAGCCGCGCAGGCTGACCCCACCGGTCGGCGCCACCCCGTTCGTCGAGGGCGGCACGTACCTGCTGGTCGGCGGCGCAGGCGGGATCGGCTTCGCGCTGAGCAGGCTGCTCGCCCGGATCGCCGGGGCGAACCTGGTGTGGATCGGCCGCAGCCCGTTCGGCCCCGACCACCGGCGCAAGGTCGACGAGATCGCCGCCCTGGGCGGCCGGGCGCTCTACCTGTCCGCCGACGTCGCCGACGCGACCGCCCTGCGCGCCGCCGTCGCCGAGGCCCGCGCCACCTTCGGCCCCATCAGGGGCGCCGTGCACGCCGCGCTCGACCTGCGCGACCGCACGATCGCCAACATGGACGTCGACACCTTCGAGGCCGGGTTGGCGCCCAAGGTGGCGGGCTGCACCGCGCTGGCGGACGTGTTGGCCGGGGAACCGCTCGACTTCCTGCTGATCTTCTCCTCCGCGGTGTCGTTCGTGGAGGCGGGCGGGCAGGCCAACTACGCGGCGGCCAGCACCTTCGAGGACACCTTCGCCCACTGGCTCAACCTGCGCCGCGACCACCCCGTTTCCGTTGTCAACTGGGGGTTCTGGGGCAGCGTGGGCGCTGTTGCCACCGACCGGATGCGGGCGGTCTTCGCCGGGCTGGGCGTGGAGTCGATCGAGCCCGCCGACGGCATGGCCGCGCTGCGCCGGGTGATCAACGCCGGGCTGCCGCAGGTGCTGGTCATGAAGGGCGACCGGGCGCGGCTGCCGGAGATGGGCATCCAGGTCTCCGGGCTGGCCCCGGCGCCGGTGGTCGAGCAGGCGGTGGTGGAGGGGCCCGCCGAGGCGGACGCCGTCCGCGCCTACCTGCGGCGGGTGTTCGGGGAGGTGTTGAAGTCCGACGCCGCGTCGCTGGACGAGTACGCGACGTTCGAGAACTTCGGGGTGGATTCCCTGGTCAGCCTGAACATCATCTCCCGGTTCGAGCAGGACCTGGGCGATCTGCCCTCGACGCTGCTGTTCGAGCACCTGACCATCGACCAACTCGCCACCCACCTGCTGCAGACCCGCGCCGACGCACTGGCGAAGGTCGTCGGCACCCGGGCTCCCGCGCAGGCGGTGCCCGCGCCGGTGGTGCCCGCCGTGGCGACGCCCGACACCGGGCTGTCCCACTCCCGCACCGGCTACACCCGGCTGGAGGCGCTGTCCCGGGCGCTGTTCCGGCAGGCGTTCGCGCAGTGGACCGGGCGGCCCGAGGTCGGCTCGCCGGTCGCCGTCCCCGCGCTGATCCGTTCCCTGGGCGTGCGCGCCGAGTACGAGCGGCTGTTCCGCGCCGTGCTGGCCATGCTCGTCCAGGACGGCCACGCCACCCAGACCGGCGACGTGTTCACCCTGCTCGACGGCACCCCCGGCTCCGCGGACCCGACCGCGTTCACCGCCGAGTTCCCCGAGCTGGCCGGGCACATCCGGCTGCTGCGCACCTGCGTGGACGCCCTCGCCGAGGTCCTCGACGGGCGCCGCAACGCCATGGACGTGCTGTTCCCCAAGGGTTCCGCCGAGCTGGTGGAGGCCATCTACAAGGGCCAGGCCGTGTCCGACTACTACAACGGCCTGCTCGCCACCGGCGTCACCGAGGCCGTGCGCGGCGCCGGCGACCGCACCGCCCGGGTCGTGGAGATCGGCGCGGGCACCGGGGCCAGCTCGGTGTTCGTCCTCCCCGCGCTGCGGAACTCCGGGGCCGACGTCGAATACCACTACACCGACATCTCCGCGTCGTTCCTGCGGCTCGGCGAGCGGACCTACGGCGCGGACAACCCGTTCGCGAAGTTCCGGCTGCTCAACGTGGAGGACGACCCGGCGACGCACGGGTTCGAGGCGGGCGGCTACGACGTCGCCTTCGGCACCCACGTCCTGCACGCCACCCAGGACATCACCCGGACCATGACCAACATCGCCAAGATGCTGCGCCCCGGCGGAGTCGTGCTGGTCAACGAGGTCACCCGGCGCTCGGACTTCCTCACCCTCACCTTCGGCCAGACCGGCGGCTGGTGGCGCTACACCGACGACACCCGCATCGAGCACGCCCCACTGCTCAGCCCCACCAAGTGGCGGGAGGTGCTGGCCGCCGCGGGCTTCCGCGTGGTCCGCGTCGACGGCTACCCGGGCACCCCCGCCGACGACCTGGAGCAGTGCCTGCTGGTCGCGCAGAAGCTGCCGGTCGAGGACTCCGCGCCGGACACCGACGCGGGCAGCCTGCCCGGCGAGGTGACCGACGAACTCGTGCGCACCTACCTGCGGTCGGTGTTCGGGGAGGTGTTGAAGTCCGACGCCGCGTCGCTGGACGAGTACGCGACGTTCGAGAACTTCGGGGTGGATTCCCTGGTCAGCCTGAACATCATCTCCCGGTTCGAGC